>JBBRBG010000029.1:0-56967 GCA_038206055.1 Haliangiales bacterium | reverse complement strand
GAGGGTGGCGTCGATCTCGACGTCGGAGACATCGCCGAACGCGTAGTTCGGATTGGCCGGATCGGCCGACGGCTCGGAGGCTGCGGCCGGATCGTCGCCGCCCGGCGGGTAGGAACCCTCGTAAGATCCGTCACCTTCGGTATTCTGGTAGCCGTACCCCTCGTCGATGGCGCCGCCCGGAGGTCCGGTCCACGCCATCTGCTGGGGGTAGGCCGGCGGTGGCGCGCTGCCCACGGCACAGCCGCCCGCGGCGACGATCACCACGAGGGACGCAAAGCGGATCCCGGTCATATGGCTGGATTGTGCAGTGCCCATGCCGAGATGTCCCGGCAGTTTGCACAACGACACAAATCGTCCGCCGCGGGGAACATCGGCGGGGGATCCGGTGGTTTGTGGGGCCGCGGCGGCTTGACAGTTCTTCGTCTACGTTTTAACAAAGCCCAGCGATTCCGCGCCTATGGCGCTCACGCGAGGTCGAATGATTCGAGCAGCGAATCTCTCCAAGTTCTACGGCGGTAAACGCGCACTCGGTCCGGTGTCGTTCGAGATCAACGACGGCGAGACCGTCGGCTTTCTCGGACTGAATGGCGCTGGCAAGACGACCGCGCTGCGCATCCTGGCGTGCGATCTACGCCCGAGCGGCGGATCGATCGAAGTCGGCGGTGTCGACGCCGTCGCCGATCCGCACGAGGTGCGGAAGCGCATCGGGTTCTTGCCCGAGAATCCGCCGCTCTACGCGGACATGAACGTGATCGACTATCTGTCGTTCGCGGGCGAGCTGCGCGGCATGACGCGCGCGGCGGTCAAGCGGCGGATGCCCGAGGTCCTCGAGATCACGGATCTCACCGACGTCAGCCAGGACGTGATCGGCACGCTGTCGCACGGCTATCGCCAGCGCGTCGGTGTGGCGCAGGCGATCATCCATCAGCCGAAGTTTCTCATCCTCGACGAGCCGACCCGCGGCCTCGACCCGGTGCAGATCGTCGAGATGCGCAACCTGATCCACGATCTCAAGCAGAACCACACCGTGATGATCTCGAGTCACATCCTGACCGAGATCAGCCAGACCTGCGATCGGCTGCTCATCCTCGGCAAGGGCAAGCTGCTCGGCTCGGGCAGCGAAGGCGAGCTCGCTGCGAGCGAGAGCGAGATCCGCCAGGTCACGGTGACCGTGCGCGCGCCGAGCGGCGATGATCCGAAGGGCCGCATTCGCAAGGTGCTCGAGACCGTTGCCGGCGTGAAGAGCGTCGCCGATCCGTACGAGCAGGGCGGCGGTCTTTCGTTCGCGCTGTCGACCACGTCCGATTGTCGAGCCGAGGTCAGCCGCGCGGTCGTCGACGGAAAGCTCGATCTGATCAAGCTCGATTACTCGCGCAGCGAGCTCGAGAACACGTTCATTCGACTCGTTGGAGGCGCCGATGCGAGCAACTAGCATCATCTACCGCCGCGAGCTCGGCGCGTATCTGCGGTCGCCCTTCGCATGGGTGATCGCAGCCGTGCTGCTGTTCGTCGACGGCATTCTGTTCTGGGGCTACGCGCTCGGGGGCGAGCAGCTCTCCGCGATGGTGCTCGAGCGGTTCTTCTACTTCTCGAGCGGCGTCTCGATCGCGGCAGGCCTGCTGCTGTCGTTCCGCTTGATCTCGGAGGAGCGGCAGACCCACTCGATGGTGCTGCTCAACACATCACCAGTCCGTGACTCGGAGATCGTGCTCGGCAAGTTCCTCGCCGCGCTGACCTTCCTGTTCGTGCTCCTGCTGATGTCCTTGTACATGCCGATGCTGATCAAGGTGAACGGCAAGATCACGATGGCGCAGGTGATGGTCGGCTACCTCGGCTTGTTGCTGATCGGCGCCGCGTCGCTCGCGATCGGAATCTTCGCGAGTGCGATGGCGAAGAACCAGCTGGTCGCCGGTGTTGCCGCCGTCGCGATGCTGTTCCTCATGTGCCTGCTCTACCTGTTCGCGAAGAAGCTCGATTCGCCGGTGCGCGAGGTGCTCCAGGAGCTCGACCTGTGGTGGGTGCACTTCCAGAACGGCTTCATGCGCGGCGTCCTGAACCTGAAGGACGTCATCTACTACATAGCGGCGATCTACTTCTTCTTGCTCCTCGCGGTGAAGACGCTGGAGGCAAAGCGATGGCAATGAGAACTGCAACCCCCTGGTGGCTGTCGCTCGTCCTGGGCGTCGGTCTCATCTTCGTCTTCGTCGGCGAGCGCCTGTTCGGTCACGAGGGCTCGATCCGCGGCATCATGACGATGATCGGCATCGTCACGATCATCGGTGTCACCGGCATTCGCGCGTGGGGCATGGTCGGCAGCAACGGAGCACGGCGCCGCGTCGAGCGCACCCTGCTGCTGTGCCACCTCGGCACCATCTTCGCGCTGTTCCTCTACGTGCTGACCACGACCTTCGCCACGCAGAAGCTGGCGATGAGCGAGACCGGCACGGCTCACTGGCTCGGGGCGCTCACGGTGCTCTACGCCGTGGTGCTCATCGCCTCGCTCGTGCCCGTGCTGATGATCGAGCTGTCGCTCGGCGTCGCGCTGCGCACGAACTTCGAGATCGGCACCACGACCGGCGACGAAGCCGGCGTCGAGTACTACCGCGTGCGCGAGATCGGCTGGTCGGGGCTCACGGTCGCGCTCGCGGCCGCGTTCCTCATGGTGACCTGCCAGGTCGCCTCGCAGCGCAACGTCCAGCGCGACGTCAGCTACTTCAAGACGTCGTCGCCGGGTGACTCGTCCAAGCAGATCGTCGCCAGGAGCGGCGACGTGATCAAGGTCCTGCTGTTCTTCCCGGATCCGAACGAGGTCCGCAATCAGGTGCAGGATTACTTCGAGGCGCTCGCGGCCGGCTCGGGCGGCAAGATGACGGTCGAGCGCCACGACCGGTTCATGGATGCGGAGCTCGCAGGCAAGTACAAAGTCACGAAGGACGGCGTGATCGTCCTCGTGCGCGCGATGGGCGACAAGGACAAGGAGAAGTCCCAGACGCTCGAGATCGACACCGACATGGAGAAGGCGCGGAAGGTCTCCGGCAAGCTGCGCAACCTCGATCGCGAGGTCAACACGGTCTTGATGAAGCTGATCCGCGACAAGCGGAAGGCCTACGTGATGACCGGGCACGGCGAGATCAACGATCCCGATTCGATTCCGCCGGACGTCAAGGGCACCATCCCGGAGCGCCGCACGACGGTGTTCAAGAAGCGGCTCGGCGAGCTCAACTACGAGGTCAAGGACCTCGGTCTCATCGACCTCTCGAAGGACGTTCCGGATGACGCGACGATCGTGATCCTGCTCGCACCCACGGTGGATCTGCAGGCCGCGGAGTGGGACGCGCTCGATCGCTACCTGACCAAGGGCGGGCGCGTGCTGATCGCGCTCGATCCGAAGTCGAAGCCGTCGATGGGCAAGCTCGAGGGCAAGTTCGGGCTCCGGTTCAACCCCGGTGATCTCACCGACGACCAGGTGTTCCTGCCGCAGCGCGGTGGGCCCTCGGATCGCCGGTTCGCGATCACCACGCAGTTCTCGGCGCACGCATCGACGACGTCGCTGTCCCGCTCCGTCGACAAGGGCCTCGTGCTGATCGATGCCGGCGCCCTCGAGGACGTACCGTTCTCGAACCCAGCGGCCGCGCCGACGAAGACCGTGACCATCCGTTCGATGGAGTCGAGCTTCCTCGACTACAACAACGACTTCACGTTCAACGCCGGGACCGAGAAGCGCCAGCGCTGGAACCTCGCGGCGGCGGTCGAAGGCCCGAAGCTCAAGGACAAGGACGGCAAGGAGAAGGACGGCTTCCGCGCCCTGGTCTTCTCCGACGTCGACCTGTTCATCGATGTGATGGTCGGCCAGATGGGCCGGTCGGCGGTGATCCTGGTCTCGGGCCCGCTGCTCGACGACTCGATCCGCTGGCTCGGTGGTGAGGAGCAGTTCGTCGGCGAGTCCGTCTCCGAGGACGACAAGCCAATCCAGCACACGAAGACCCAGGACTCGAAGTGGTTCATGCTGACCATCCTCGGTGGACCCATCCTGGTGCTCGTGCTCGGCCTCGTCGGGACATGGGCTCGACGCAGGCGTATCAAGCCCAGCGAGGTGAAGTCATGAAGGGAGCGATCATCCACGGCGTTCTGCTCGCGGTGATGCTCGTCTACGGGTACCGCACTTGGACCCGCGACAAGACCGTCGGTCCGGATCTCGGATCCGTCGTGCTGTGGGACAAGGCCGATGCGGACCTCGTCTCGATCGAGTGGAAGAGCGACCTGAAGGTCGTGAAGCTCGAGCGGCGCACCGGTACGGAGACGTACTGGTGGGGCAGCGACACCACGATCACGAAGACGCCCAAGCCGGTGGCGCCACCAGCGGTGCCGCCCGATCAGGGTAGCGGCGCGGGCTCGGGCTCTGCGGGTTCCGCTGCAGGCTCGGGCGCGGGCTCGGGCTCTGCTGCAGCGCCGGCTCCGCCCGAGATGGTGGAGACCAAGAAGACGCGCGAGTTCCCGCTCGGCGAAACCGGCGACAAGCTCGTGAAGAGCCTGACCGCTGCGCGCGCGATCCGGGATCTCGGCACGCCGACCGCGGAAGCGAAGAAGGACTACAAGCTCGATGACGCGAAGACCACACTCACCGTCACCTTCAAGGACGGTTCGCGCAGCTTCTTGATCGGCGGCCCCGTCTACGGCGGTAGCGATCGCTACGCGCTCGATCCGGCCTCCGGCAAGGCGTTCGTACTCTCGAAGGATCTGATCTCAGGCCTCGAGGTCGGCGAGTCGAGCCTCCACCTCACCGATCCGCGTGGCTTCGACGCCGCGAAGATCGAGAGCGTGACGATCGAGGGTGGTGGCAAGACAAAGACCGCCGTGCGTGTGCAGGCGGGCGAAGAAGGCAAGCAGGTCAAGACGTGGGGCGACGAGGCCACCAAGAAGCCTAACCAGACCATCGCGAACTTCATCGACAACGCCAACAACCTGCGCCCGACCGAGTACTCGGCCGACGTCAAGACTGTGGGCCTCGAGCCCGTCGTCACGCTGACCTACAAGGACGAGCGCGGCGCGATCCTCGGCACCCTCTCGCTCTACAAGCACCAGAAAGCGCCGACCCCGATGGCCGAGGGGCAGCCGCCCGACATGACGAATCCGCTCACGCCGGAGACCGAGTACTTCATCATGACGCCGCTCACGCGCGTCCCTGCGATCGTCCGCAAGGACACGGCGGAGCGCACCGAGCAGGACGTGCCGACCGTGTTCAGCGACAAGCCGCAGTCGGTCGATCCGAAGGGCAATCCGTTCGGCAAGGTGCCGCCCGGCGCGCTCAACCCGCACGGAAATCCTCCGGGCCCTCCCGGACCTCCGGGCCCGTCGCTGGCACCCGGTGGCGGTAGCGCAGCCCCGGTGCCGCCGCCCGGCGCCGGTAGCGCAGCTCCGATGACGCCGCCGGCCACAAAGCCCGCAACGCCGCCGACTCCGAAACCGGCAACGCCCAAACCGGCGCCGCCGCCTGCAGAGAAGTCCGGCGCTGCTCCGGCCGCCGCGCCACCGCCCGCGCCGCCACCGACGCCGGCACCGACGCCGACGACGCCCTGATCGCGCGAGCGTCCGCTCCTGACCCGCCGCCTGAACCGCGGCGGGTCAGTCGTTTCGGCACTGGGGACGGTTTCAACTTACGCAACTTACGATCGCCAAGGCCGCGAATCCCCGTCGCGCGAATGGGGACGGTTTCAACTTACGCAACTTGCGATCGCCAAGACCGCGAATCGTCGTCGCAAGGTCTTCGTGGAACGAGGAATCGCGAGGTTCCAGATCGCAAGTTGCGTAAGTTGAAACCGTCCCCATTGCCGGACAACGCGCGGAACGAGGAATCGCGAGGTTCCAGATCGCAAGTTGCGTAAGTTGAAACCGTCCCCATTGCCGGACGTCTACGACGTGCGCTGGCCGCGCATCTCGCGGCGGGTCAGAAAGCCGTGCGACATCATGCCGAGGCCGCTGCACAGGACGATCACGCCGACGGTGCCGTTGAAGCCGAGGAACACGATCGGGCCGAACGCGGCGATGGCGGCGCCTGCGATCATCTCGGACAGCGCGGTCTTTGCGCGCGCGGTGCGCTCGTCGACGGTGAGGTGATCGGTGATGTCGTTGTGGCCGCCGTCGGCCGCGAGACTGGCCTTCAGAGAGCACTGCGAGCAGCGGTAGCCGCGGCCCGTGACGTCGGCCTTGCTGACATCGATCTGTGCGGAACAGCCGATGCAGGTGACCTGTGACACGAATTCAACCTACTACGTTTTGCCAGCCCTGACCGATCAGATGGTTTCGCGGCAGGAATACAGGCAACCCGTTCATCGGTCCAAGGTTCGTACCCAGCAGGAGATATCGATGACCCCGTTCCGGAACTTTCTCGCCGCTACCGCGATTGTCGGCCTTGTGGGCGCAGGCGCCGCGCTCAGCTCGGGCCCGTCCACGGCGTCTGCCAACCCCACGCCGACCCAGCTCACCGATAGCTCGATCCCGGATGTCGCCGAGCGCGTTGTCGACTCGGTCGTTAACATCTCGTCGAAGAGCGTGGCGGCCGGGCCCGCCAACTACGATCCGTTCTTCACCGATCCCGATTCGCCCGAGTGGGGCCAGGCGTCGCAGCGCCAGCAGGAGAGCAAGGGTTCGGGCGTGGTGATCACGCCGGGCGGCCGCATCCTGACGAACGCGCACGTGGTGCGCGGCGCCAAGGAGATCACGGTCACGCTGCACGACGGCAACGACTACACCGCGAAGGTGATCGGCACCGATCCGAAGGCGGACCTCGCGGTGATCCAGCTCGAGGGCAAGGTCCCGACGCTCAAGCCGCTCGCGTTCGGCGACTCGAGCAAGCTCCGCCTCGGCGAGGTGGTGCTCGCAGTCGGCGATCCTTTCGGCGTCGGTAAGAGCGTCACGATGGGCATCGTCTCGGCGAAGGGCCGCAGCGCGATGGGCATCGAGGAGTACGAGGACTTCATCCAGACGGACGCGGCGATCAACCCCGGCAACTCGGGCGGCGCGCTCGTCAACCTCCGGGGCGAGCTCGTCGGCATCAACACGGCGATCGCGTCGCCGACAGGCGGGTACGCGGGGATCGGATACGCGATCCCGAGCAACATGGCGAGCCCGATCATGGACATGCTCGTCAAGGACGGGAAGGTCTCGCGCGGCTACCTCGGCGTGAACATCGCCACGGTGACCCCGCAGCTCGCCACGCAGCAGAAGCTCGGCACGAATCGCGGCGCGCTGATCGCGGGAGTGCAGGACGATAGCCCCGCGTTCAAGGCCGGCCTCGTCGAAGGCGACGTGGTCACCGCCATCAACGGCACCGAGGTGCGCTCGAGTGAGGTGCTCCACAACCTGATCGCGACCTACAAGCCGGGCACCACGGTCGATCTCGAAGTCGCCCGCAAGGCGACCGGCCGCACCGTGATCAAGGCAAAGCTGGGCGAGGCGCCGGCCGATACCACGACCAACCAGCTCCCGACATTGCAGCGGCAACTGCGCCGTCGGTAAGAGCGTCGCGTCGCCCCGTGCGTCGCCGTACACCGCCATCGGGCAGCCCCTCGCTTCCCCGGTGGCGTTGGCCGTTTCGGCTGGGTTACAGTAACGGTCCGTGGTCGTCCTTCGCGTAGCCGTTGCCGCATGCCTCGTCCTCGGCGCGTGCGCGGAGCCCACGGCCGAGAGCACCACCGACTCGGAGCTATCGGCCGCGGTGCGCCGCGAGCGCGCGACCTTGATCCGCGACGCCGCCGCCGAGATGGGCATGTTCAACGCGGCACTGCTCGGCGGCATCGCGATCAGCGAGACCGGTCTCGCGCATTGCTTCTCCGAGGTGTCGTTTGGTTGCCCCGGGCCGGACTCGCCCTCGTGCGGCGGCGGGCCGATCATCGCGGGCGGTGCCGATGGTCCGTGCGTCGACATGCAGGGCGGCCTCGGCATGTTCCAGTTCGACGCGGGCACGTATGCACAGACGGTGGCGACTTACGGCCCGACGATCCTCACGGTCGAGGGCAACACGGCCCAGGCGGTGAACTTCGTCGAGACGCGCCTCGATATGGACATCGCGAGCGTCTCGAGCTGGGGCACCGCGATGAGCTACATGAACAACGTGCCGCTCGTCGTGGGCGATCCGAAGACCGAGGAGTGGGCGAAGTTCCTTGCGTGCCGGTACAACGGCTGCTGCTCGACGAGCGCCACCTGCACGTCGCGCGGGAACGCCTATCGCGACAACGCGATCGCCATCTACAACGAATTCGGCGGCGAGTTCTGGCGCACCGCGGATCGCTGCGCCGCGCTTCCCGTCGACGGGGTGATCGATCAGCGCAGCGCCTGCTACATGGCTGCCGGCGATCCGCGCTACTGGCGCGCGGACGCCACGGGCTACGCGGATACCTCGGAGTGGACGAACAGCACCGCGGCCGCCGCGGCGAAGAACTACGCCCAGTGGCTGTTCGTCAACGCCGTGCCCGGGCGCTACCGCATCGAGGTCTACGTCACCGGCGGCGCCGCCACGAAGGCCGCCTACAAGGTCGCGCATGCCGGCGTCACCGATACGGTGACGATCGATCAGACGGCCACCGACGGCTGGGCGCTGCTCGGCGAGTACGACCTGGCCGGCACCGGCGACGAGCACGTCGAGCTCGACGACAACACCGGGACCGCGATGCAGAAGCTCGTGTTCGACGCCGTGCGCATCACGTCCCTCGACGGCCAGCCCGAGCCAGCACCCGGCGACAACGGCGGATGTCGCGTGGCCGGTGGCGCCACGGGCTCGGGCCTCGTGCTCGTGGTCCTCGTCGCACTCCGCCGCCGTCGCCGCCGCCCCGTCTGACGAGGTTCTCGCGTTCCGCGGCTCCCACCGGTAGACTGGTGAGAATGTTCGTCCGCGCGCTGGGTCTCGCGCTCGCGATCTGCGCCGGCTGTGGCCGGATCGGATTCGATGCCGCGACCGCGCGTTCGATCGACGGCGGCAGTGATGGCGCTACCTCGTTCAGCGCGTGGAGCCAGCCGCAACACCTGACGAACCTCCAGAGCGCGGGCAACGATTGGGAGGCGACCCTCGATCCCACAGGCCTCGTGCTCGTGTTCACCCGCGATGATGCCGCTGGCTACAACCTGATGGTCTCGACGCGCCCGAGCATGACCTCGGAGTTCGGGACGCCCGCGTTCATCCCGGCGGCGAGCGTGGCTGCCGACGCCGAGTATGGCCCCGCGTGGTCACCCGATGGGACGCGGCTCTACTATCGCACCGAGGCCGGATCGGGGATGGCGCGCTACCTGACGTATCAAGGCGGCGGGTTCTCGGCGACCAGCACGCTCGCGGACGAGCTACCGCCGAATAGCTTCTCGTGGGTTTTCACGACCGACGGCAACGAAGTGTTCTACACGACCAGTCCGGCCAACCTCGAGTACGACCTCCACCACGCGACGCGCAGCGGAACCACGGGGCCGTTCACCGTCAGCGACGGCGACATCGCGCTGCTGCAGCGCGCGGTCGGCAACGAGGGCTGGCCCACGCTCGACTCGTCGCAGAACATCCTCTACTTCGAGCGGACGGTGGCGACCGGCAACGGCGTGATCCACCAGGCGACACGCACGGCGCCGGGTCTGCCATTCGGCGCGCCGAGCCCTGTCGACTACCCCGCGGTCGACGACGGCGACCCGGATCTCTCGAACAACGACCTCACGCTGGTGTTCGACTCGACGCGGCTCGGAGGCGGGCTCAACAACGAGCTGTTCATCATGACGCGCACCATGCAGTGATCGCGACGTCAGACGGATCCGTGATGATCCCGCGATGACGCGTGATCCCCTCGTGCTCGCGATCGCGGTGCTCGTGGGCGCGCTGGTCGCGCTGGTGCTCGCGCGCTGGGTGCGCGGATGGCGAGGTACGTACCGGGCGAAGGCGCGGGCGGCGCGCGCCGGCGCAGGCGAGGATGGCGCGGCGCACATGCTGCGTGCGGCGGGGTACACGATCGTCGCGAAGCAGGCGCGGATCTGGTGGTCGCCGCTGGTCGATGGCGAGCCGCAGGAGCTCGAGCTACGGGCGGACTATCTCGTCGAGGTCGATGGCGAGCTGCTCGTCGCAGAGGTCAAGACCGGCGAGGAGGCACCGCGGCTATCCACGGCCGCCACGCGCCGGCAGTTGCTCGAGTACCACGTGGCGTTCTCGGTGGCGTACGGCGCCGAGGGCGTGCTGCTCGTGTGCCCCGAGCTCGGCACTATTCATCGCGTCGAGTTTCCGCTGCCGCAGCGTCGGACGCTTCCGTCGGGCGCTCGAGCGGCCGGCGATCCGCGCACTTGATCGAGTCGCCCACCGCGACCACGCGATCCGGATCATCGAGTAGAGCGCCGCGGCACACGTGCAGCGACGCGATCGGTCCGCTTTTCGCGGCGCGCTCGATCTCGACACGCGCAGGCTCCGAGGCATCGATCTCGTCTTCGGTGGCGGAGCGGAGGCCGAGCTTCGGCTGGCGACGGCCCGCGACCTCGAGGATCAATGCGCCGTGCTCGCGCTCGAGGATCGCCACGCGTGCACCCGGCGCGGGCTGGGGCAGGGTGGCGCGGATCGCGCGCTGGAGCTTGCCGAGCGGGCTGTCGTCGGTGGCGGCGCGCCGCGCGATCGTGCCGGCCGTGACGCGACCGAGCGCGGTCGTGCGCGCGTCGCGATCGTCGAGCGTCTTGACCAGCTCCCGCGCCCACGGTCCGCCGAGCACGTAGCCGGTGAGCGTGGCCTGGCCGCGGCGAATCACGAGCAGGTCATCGGCGGCTCGCACGAGGTCGTCCTCGTCGAGATCGAGCGCGATGCCGAGGGACGAGATCACCCACGCGTCGCCGATCCGCACACCCGCACGCGGATCGCGGCCGACCACCATGCCGGCGACGTGCGCGTACAGCTCGTCGCGGCCCTCGAAGCCGGTGCGGCCCTGGGCGAGCGCCTCGACGCGCGCGATCCGCTGCTGCTTCTCCGGATGCTCCTCGTCCTCGACCGTGAGCACGTTGGCAAGCGCGCGCGCCATCGCGACCGGTGCATAGCCGGCGCGCTCGAGCAGCAGCACGGCGCGTTCGTCGGCGATCGCCTCGGCGTCGCGCCGCATCACCAACCAGTCGTCATCCGGGTGCGGTCCGAACAGCGAAGCGACCGTGTGCTTGCCCTCGATGTGCGCCATCTCGTGCGCGAGGATCCCGGCGAGCTCGGCCTCTGATCCGAGCTTCTCCAGGGTCGGGCGCGCGACCACGATCCGCCCGCCGACCGTTGCATACGTGCCATCGCGATCGGCGAGCAGCACGCGCGGCACCGCCGCGAGCGACGAACCGCGCGCCAGGCGATCGACCACGTGCTGCACGTACGTGCGGAGCGCTGCGTCGTCGTAGCCGCCGAGCTCGGCGGCCGTGAGATCGCGCTCGACCATCCAGCCGAGGCACGCATCCATGTCCTTCGCGCGGCACGGCTCCGGCATCGCTGCACCGAGATATTGAGGCCGCGCGCACGCACCGGCGAGCAGCAATGCGAGCGCGGCTGCGCGGATCACGGCGCCTCCACGATGGCGTCGACGTCGATCTCGGTGCGATCTGGCGCGACCTGTACGCGCAGCTGGATCTTGCGATCGAGCATGCGCTGGGCGCGCTCGATGCCCGCGCGTACCTCGCCGCGATCGAAATACGCGCCTTCGCGCAGCCCGAGTGCATCGAGCACGGTCGCGCGTGCCTCCTTGCCGGCACCGATCGCGCGGATCGTGCCGATGGTGAATCGCGGCCCGCTCGTCACCGGGATGGTCAGCGTGACCGTGTCCTTCGTGTACGCGGCGTGCGGCGTCGCGATCGTGACGCCGACCCAGCCGGCATCCGCGTAGCGGCGCTTCAGCTCCTTCAGTGCGCGCTGCATGCGATAGGCGATGTACGTGCCGCCCACCGTGTTGACGCTGCCGAGCCCGTCCTCGAGCACCGCGAGGCGTTGCGCCGCCGGGAACTCGTCATCGGTCTCGAACGCGATGCGCGCGATCCGGAACTTCGGCCCGCGCACCACGGTCGCGTGCAGCTCGATGCCGCAGCCGACCTGCCGCGTCACGGTGAGGGTCGCCTTGGCGTGGCCCTGCGCGCGCAGACCTTCGAGTGCCACGCCCGTGATCCGGTCGGTGCGCTCGGGGTCATCGAGCGTGCCTTCGAGCACCGTCAGCGGTGCCAGCTCCCCCCGGGACGCGCCCGTCACCACCACGGCGCCGATCCGATCCGGCGCGCAGCTCAGCGCCACCGACCGCCGCGGCGTGCCACCGGAGTGGCAGGCCGCGAGGGCGGTCAGGAGCAAGAGGCAGCGCACGCCCATAGCCAGAGCAAGCGCCGCTCCAGCCGCGGTTGCGCGCCAAGTCCGCGACTCCTCAGCGCGGGTCATCATGGGACCGTGGGATCGCCGTCGCCCGCACTAGGCGAGGTGCAACCGGGCGTTGGCGGCTACAAAAGTTGCCCCCCGAGGCCCACGGGCCGAAGGTCGAACCCAGGCCATGACCTATCTCCACTGCCCGACCTGCCAGTGCGCGTACAACGTCGCGAAACAGGCCGCGTGCCCGACCTGCGGCGCTCGGGCCGGTGCGCCGACCGATCCCACCGAGGACGTGATCGCCGCCGCCGAGCAGCTCGCCCGCGCGGTCGCCCGGGCTACCCCGGTCCAGCTCGCCGCCGCGCAGGCCGAGCTCGCGATGCGCGACGCTCGCAAGCCCCTCCCCGCGCCCTCGTTGCTCCCCGCCGCCGCGTCCTCGATCATCCGCGCCGTGCGCGCCGCGCTCGCGCCGCCGCCCGTGTCGCCCCACGTCGTGACCGGTAACGCGCACAAGGCCCTGCTCACCGGCGTGGTGATCGCGTTATTGACGCGCCTGCCGCGCCCGCGCGTGTGGGCCGAGACCCACGTGCTGCCGCGGGTGCAGGCCGCTCGCGCGCTCCTCGCCCGCAACTGAGGCTCGTCCGAAAATGGGGTCCGACCCCATTCCCGGTGCGTCCTCAGATCCGGACTGCCCCGAAGAACCCGAAGGCCCAAGGAGAGGCTCTCTCGAGCATCGCCTCGCGATGTGGACGAGATCTCGCGGGTCGGCGAAGCAAGCCTCTCCTTCGAGCCTTCGGGAGCTTCGGGGCGGTCTTCCGCTAGTCGGCACGCCGGGACGGCGTCGCGCAGTCGTTCGAATGGACCAACGCGCAAGCCTATTGCCGCACGAGCTGCCGGAGCTGCCACGCCTGCAGGTGCAGGATCTTCTTCGCCGCGCGTTCGCGTGACCGCATCCCGCGCGCCATGCCCGCCGCGGCGGCGATCAGGCCGAGCACGTAGAGCGCCGCGACGGTGAGCGTGGCGGTCTCGTTGCCCGCGACGGCCACCGCGTCGAGAAGGATGCCGTTGTGATCCACCGTGGTGGTGAGCGGTAGCACGCCGAAGCGCTCGAGCAGAAACGGGCCGAGCACCGCGAGCGCCGGTAGCCCGACCATGCCGGCCATCGAGGTCAGCCGCGAACGGGTGGGTGTGAACATGATCGCCATCGCCGACATCGCGGCGAGCCCAGGCGCGATCAGGAACGGCGTGTACATGCGTGCGGTCACCGCGAGGAGGATCGCGTTCGAGATGCCGATGATGCCCTCCTTGCCGAGCGGGTTGACGCGCGAGCCCCAGACGCAGATGGCCATGTTGAGGAGGATCAACATCGAGATCGCGAGGACCCAGGGCGAGCCCTGCGGCGCGATCCACCACACCATCGGCATGAACGCGAAGAACGAGACGTACGCGTAGATGCCGACGCGCGCGTTGCCTTGCATGGTCTTCACATCGTCGTCGAGGATCGCTGCGTCGACCTCGGGAGGCGTGGTCTTCGGAGGCTCGAGCATGAGCCGACCCACCAGCTCGGCGGCGGCGGTCAGCGTGGGATCGAGCGCGAGTGCGCTCCCGGCTTCGCGCATCGCGAGGCTGCGCTGCTCGCCGGAGAACGCGGTCTGCGCGGTTGCGAGGTGCTCGCGCGCGAGCTTCTGGCGCGCCACGAGATCACGATCGCCATCGAGGTACTGCTGCACGCGATCACCGAGCTCGCGCGCGGTCTGCATGCGCTGCTCGCGATCGATCTGCGTCGCCTGCACGCACAGCTCGTCGAGCTCGGGCGGGATGCTGCGGTTCGGCGCGCGCTCCGAGGGCTTCGCATCCACGCCGTGGAGCGCGCTCGCGAGCCCGAGCTTGCCGCTGGGATGGAGCATGGTCCGCGTCAGGATCTCGAACAACATGCAGCCGAGCGCGTAGACATCGGCACGCGCATCGAGATCGGCATCACCGCGCACCTGCTCGGGCGCCATGTAGCCGGGCGTGCCCACCTGCATGCCGGGCAAGGTCGCCAGCGCCTCGTTGTCCTCTGAGGATCCGCTCGCGACATCGGCGAACTCGTCGGCCTCGCCGATCACCTTCGCGACGCCCCAGTCGAGCACGTAGACCTCGCCGAAGTCGCCGAGCACGATGTTGTCGGGCTTGAGGTCGCGGTGGACGATGCCGCGCACGTGCGCGAACTCGACCGCGAGGCAGACCTCCACGAACGCGCGGAGCAGGCGCTGCACGGTGACGTCCACGCCGGGCGACTTGCCGAGCAGCTTCGACAGCGTCGTGCCCGTCAGCTTCTTCATCGTGAAGAACGGCTGGCCTGATTGATCGCGGCCGAGATCGTAGAGCGGCACGATCGCCGGGTGCTCGAGGCGACCCTGGATCGAAGCCTCGCGCATGAACCGATCGATCACGCGCTCGCTCGGATCGGCCTTACGGATCCGCTTGAGCGCGACCTCGCGGCCGATGTTGCCGTCGCGCACGAGCATGACCTCGCCCATGCCGCCCTTCCCGAGGCGGTTGATCACCCGGTAGCGGTCGGTCGAGACCCGCTTCACCGACTCCCGTGCCGTTGGATCGCCACCCGCGGCAGTCGGGCGGCCATCGATGGTCGCGAGCTCGGTCTCGTCACCGTCCATCCCCGCACGATACCCCGGGCAGAAACTATCGATCGGGTCCGCTCACGCTCTCCTCGGCATCTGGGATGCCGCGATCGCCATCGCGTGCGTCGGCTTCGTGCTGGTGTCGCTCCGCCACGAGCTCGTCGAGCTCGGTCCGTGCGCCGGGCGCTATCTGATCGTCGTGACCGCGCTCGGCATTGCCGCCGCGGTCATCGGAGCCGTGCAGGCTACGCGAGGTTCTTGTTCGCGAAGTCCCAGTTCACCAGCGTCCACCACGCCTCGATGAACTTCGCGCGCGCGTTGCGATGATCGATGTAGTACGCGTGCTCCCACACATCGAGGGTGAGCACGGGCGTCTTGCCGGCCTGACCGAACGGGGTCTCGGCGTTCGAGGTGGTCTCGATCGCGACCGAGCCATCCGCGTTCTTGACGAGCCAGGCCCAGCCAGAGCCGAACTGGCCGAGGGCAGCCTCGGTGAACTTCGTCTTGAAGGCATCGAAGCTGCCGAACGCCTTGTCGATCGCAGCGGCGACGTTTCCGGTCGGGTTGCCGCCGGCCTTGGGCGCGAGGCAGTGCCAGAAGAACGTGTGGTTCCAGATCTGCGCCGAGTTGTTGAAGATCTTCTTGTCGCCGTCGGCGCGCGACTGCTTGATCACGTCGTCGAGCGACAGGGTCTCGTACTTCGTACCCGGCGCGAACTTGTTCAGGTTGTCGACGTACGTCTTGTGGTGCTTGCCGTAGTGGTACTCGATCGTCTCCTTCGACATCGTGGGGTGGAGCGCATCGGGTGCCCAGGGGAGCTCGGGAAGGGAAAAGGCCATGGCGCGGTTGTAGCGCCGGGGGATGGCGTGCGGGAGTCGGGAGCGGAGTAAAGTGATGCCGTGCTCGGCCCTCTCGGTCACATCGGCTCAGGTCTCGCGTACCTGGCGACCGCGCGCCGCCAACACACGAGCGATCAGCTAACGGCTCGGCAGCTCGCTTGGGCGCCCGACCGGTCGCCCTTGCCACCGGGGCTCACGCTGACCTGGTTCGGGACGGCGGGGTTTCGCCTCGCGTACCAGGGGACGGTGATCTGGATCGACCCGTACGTCACCCGCCTGACGCTCGGCGAGCTGGTGCGCCGCAAGGTCGTCCCGGCGTCGGAGGCCGCGGTCGATCGCTGGATCGATGCCGCCGATGCCGTTCTGGTCGGCCACACCCACTTCGATCACGCTCTCGACGTCCCGGCGATCGCGAGGAAGTTCGGTTGTAACGTCTACGGCTCGGGATCGCTGCACCACCTGATGGGCCTGCATGGGCTCGGCGAGCAGAGCGTGATCGTCACGCCGCACCTCGATCACCACGTCGGGCCATTCCGGTTTCACTTCGTCCCGAGCCTGCATTCGAAGCTGCAGCTTGGCCTCGGCATCCCGTACTCCGGCGAGCTGACGTGCGATCACGTCGATCACCTGACGCCGCAGGCGTACAAGTGCGGCCAGGTCTGGGGCGTATTCATCGAGGTTGCGGGCGTGCGGTTCTATCACCAGGGCTCGTGCGATTTGCTCGAGGACGAGATCCACGACAAGAACGTCGACGTGCTGCTTGCCGGCATCTCCGGGCGTCGGTTCACGAAGGGCTACTTCCAGCGGATCATCGCCGCGGTGAAGCCGAAGCTGATCGTGCCCACGCACTACGACAACTTCTTCGTCCCGCTCGGTGACCCCAGCAAGTTCTCGTTCAACGTCAATCTGACCGGCTTCGCCGACGAGGTTCGCGCCGCGACATCGGAGGTGCCGATGTCCACACTCGAAGTTGGCGTGCCCGTGGGAGCGAGCTCGTGAGTGGTGCGCCGAGCTCGCGAGGCGTGAAGTATTGGTTGATGAAGACGGAGCCCGACACGTTCTCGATCGCGGATCTTCAGCGCGTGAAGACCGAGCCGTGGAGCGGCGTGCGCAGCACGTTCGCGCGCTTCCACATGCGCAAGATGGAGGTCGGCGACCTCGCGCTGTTCTATCACTCGAGCGTCCTCCCGCCCGGCGCCGTCGGCGTGGCGAAGATCGTGCGCGCGAAGGTCGTGGATCAGACGCAGTTCGATCCGAACAGTCAGTACTACGATCCGAAGGCGACCACCGAGAAGCCGATCTGGGACTGCGTCGACGTCGAGTACGTTTCGACGTTCCCGCACCAGGTGACCCTCGAGCGGATGCGCGCCGAGCCCATGCTCGCCGACATGCCGGTGCTGCGGATCGGCCGGCTCAGCGTGCAGCCGTGCGCCGAGCACGAGTACCTGCGCGTCGTGGAGCTCGGGCAGACGGCACCACCGCCACCGGCCCCGAAGGTGAAGGCGGCGCCGAAGAAACCCAAGGCCAAGCCGAAGGCCAAGGCCAAAGCACCGGCCAAGAAGGCGAAGTCGAAGAAGCGATGACCGTCGAGGACGAGATCGCCGCGGCCTACGCGCACGATACCGAGGGGCGCGAGCGCGAAGCGATCAAGCACTACGACCGCGCGTATCAGCTCGGTGTGCCTGCAGTGCTGCGACGGCGCTTCCTCGTAGGCTACGGCTCGACCCTGCGCAACGTGGGTCGCAGCGAGGAGGCGATCGTGCTGCTCGCCGAGGCGGCCGCAGCGGATCCCGGCTATCCGGCCTACAGCGCATTCCTCGCGCTCGCGTTGATGTCGGGCGGTCATCCGCGTGCGGCGCTCGCCGCGATGCTCGGCTGCGCACTCGATGCCGTGCCGCCGACGATGTGGGACGGCTACGATCGCGCGCTGACCGGGTACCAGCAGGAGCTGCTGGGCCCGGCGCTCAAGCCGTGAGCCAGGACAGGAGCGCGCCGCTACGCTCGGGCGTGAGATCCACGCCGGGCTTCGCCATCGCGTCCTCAGGGCCGTGCCAGTCGGAACCGGCGGTGCATACCAGGCCGAGCGAGTCGGCGAGCTTCGTCCACCGCGCTCGTTCGCGCGCATCGTAACCGCCGGCGAACGCTTCGATGCCGGCAAGACCGGCGTCGCGATATGTGCGAACGAGATGATTCGACAGGTCGTCGTAGAGGTGCGGATGCGCGAGCGCCATCGCTGCGTTCGCAGCCCGGCCGAGCGCGAGGGCCTCGGTGATCGGCAGCGCGTGGTGCGGGACATCGACGGGGCCGTTGTCGTAGAGGTGGCGCGAGAACGCATCCTTCATCGACGAGGCCGCGCCTGCAGCGACCATCGCGCGCGCGAGATCCGGACGACCGACCGCGCGGCTGCCGGCGGCGGCGAGCAGCCGCTCGATATCGAGCTTCACGCCGCGCTGCTCGAGCTTCGCGGCCATCACGCGCAGCCGGTTGATCCGCGCGGTGCGGACCCCGGCGAGCCGCGCCTCGAGCGCATCCCAGGCGCCGCCGCGATCGTAGGCGAGCACGTGGATCGTCTTGCCCTCGTGGTCGCACGACATCTCCACACCGCGCAGCACACGCGCGCCGCGGACCTCCAGGGCGGAGCCAGCACACGTGTCGTGGTCGGTCAGCGCGAACACCTCGACCGAGCGCTCGGCGGCACGCTCGGCGACGCGCTCGGGCGGCTCGGTGCCGTCGGAACATGTCGAATGGCAGTGCAGCTCGAAGCGCATCCCGGCTGTATACAACGTCCTGATGGAAGGCCGATCCCGCGCCGGCCGCTCAGTAGGCCGATGTAAGCGCCCACGAGGTCCATACGGACCTGCTAGAATTTAGATTGCATGGGCATTCCGGGGGTCCAGGCACCTCAACGCCTGGGACGCTACGAGCTGCTCGCGCGGCTCGCGACCGGCGGCATGGGCGAGATCTTTCTCGCGCGCCTGGAGGGTGCGGCGGGCTTCGAAAAGCTGTTCGTCATCAAACGGATCCTGCCGCATCTCGCCGACGACTTGCGGTTCCGCCAGATGCTGATCGCCGAGGCACGGCTCGCCTCGAAGCTCTCGCACGCGAACATCTGCCAGGTCTACGAGCTCGGCGAGACCGATGGCCAGCTGTACATCGTCATGGAGTACCTGGAAGGCGTCACGCTCCTGCCGCTCCTGCGCAAGCAGAGCAAGGAGATGGGGCAGCTCGAGTTCGGGTTCGTGGCCGGCGTGGTGCAACAGGTCTCCGACGCACTTCACTACGCGCACGAGCTGCGTGATCGCGGCGGCGAATCGATCGGCATCGTCCACCGCGACGTCACACCCGGCAACATCTTCATCACAGACTCGGGTGTCGCGAAGGTGCTCGACTTCGGCATCGCGAAGGTCAAGGACGCATCGGCGAACACGCAGACCGGCACGGTCAAGGGTAAGTACGCGTACATGGCGCCCGAGCAGCTGCGCGGCGCCGGGCTCGATCGTCGCGTCGACGTGTTCGCGCTGGGCGTGTGCGTGTACGAGATGCTCGCGCTGCGCCGGCTGTTCCAGCGCAAGACGGACTACCTCACGTTCCGCGCGGTGATGGAGCAACCGATTCCCGACGTACGGCGCTATCGGCCCGATGTGCCCGACGCTCTCGCCGTGACGCTGGCGCGCGCGCTCGAGCGCGATCCGGCGAACCGGTGGGAGTCGGCGCGGCAGTTCGGCACCGCGGTGCTCGACTCGATCCAGGGCCTGCGGCCGTGGTCGCAGGGTGAGATCGGCGACTTCATCCGTCTCGAGTTCGAAGGCGAGCTGCGCAAGCGCACCGACCAGGTGGTCCTTGCTGTCCACAAGACGAGCAACGGCTCGCGTTCGACGATGCCGCTGATCGCGCACGAGGACGCGACCCAGCCAGGCGTCCACGACGACGAGGACGATGACGAGTTTCCGGCGGTCGACTCGACGATCACCGAGGCGCCCGTCGAGATCCGTTCGCTCGGCGGTCCTGCGCGCGACGCGAAGGACTTCACCGGCCAGCATACGCCGCCCCCATTCAGCAACGAGTCGAGCACCAGCGGCCTGAGCCTGCAGCCCATCGGCTCGATGCCCCAGGCGCAGGCCCAGAAGCGCAGCATCGTGTGGCCATTGCTCGCGCTCGCGATGGTCGGCATCGCGGGCGGAGCGCTGTTCCTGGTCTGGAAGCAGACGCAGAACCAGCAGCCGCCGGCGGTCGTCAACATCACGTCATCGCCGGATGACACGCGGCCTCCGAAGAATGATGGCCCGGGCTCGGCCGTTGTCGCCGACACGGGCTCCGATGCGAAGACAACGCCGGAGAAGAAGTCGCCGGAGAAGAAGCTTCCCGAGAAGAAGCCGAAGGGCGATCCGTACAAGGAAGCGATCCAGCTCCACGGCAGCGGCGTGAAGCAGTGCGCCAGCGAGCACGGCCCACCGCCTCCCGGCGTGCGCGTCGTGATCACGGTGTCGACCGATGGCCGCACGAAGAACGTCTCGCTCGAGCCCGCGAACCTCAACAACACGCCGCTCGGCACGTGCATCAAGAACGTGCTGTCGGCGGCGTCGTTCCCGAGCTCGAAGGACGAGAAGCAGGTCGCGGTGACGCTGACCGGCCCGACGTAGGATCCTGTGCGGCCTGAACCACCGAGCTCGCTGGTTCACGTGCGCCCCAACGGGCTTCGGGGCGCACGAGCACACGAGCGAATGACCCGACCACGTAGGTTCGCCTCCAACTGCATGCGCGCCCGGAGCTAAGCGGATTCGAGGAGCGGCGCGACCAGAGCCGGCCAGTCGGCGATCGGCGTGGTGATCCGTCCCTCGGCGCGATCTCCGCGGCCGCCACCGCGCCCACCGAGCCTCGCCGCGAGCTGCTTCCACAGGGCGCCGCAATCGAGCGTGGATCCCGCCGCGCGGAACAACACGACCGTCGCCCCGCTCTCATCGGAGGCACAGAGCAGCGCGTCGCGACCAGCGCTGACCAGCTTCGCACCGACCGAGCGCAACAGCTCGGCGTCTCCGGGGATCGCCGCGATCACCATGCCGGTGCCGGGCAGGGTCGCGATGATCGCGCTCGCGAGCTGGCCACGCAGCGCGGTGACCTCGGCCTTCACGCCCTCGGTGTCCTTGCGGAGCTTGTCGAGCGCGGCGGGCACGTCGGCCGGCGCGCACGAGAACTGCGTGCCGAGGCCGCGCAGCACGTGGTCGTGCGCGAACAGATTCGCGCGACCGCGGCGCCCTGCGGTGAACGTCACGCGCGTCATGCCCTTGTAGCGCTCGGCGCCGGTGATCCGGATCGCGCCGAGGTGCGAGGTCCGGGCGCAGTGCGTGCCACCGCACGGTGAGAAATCGAAGTCGCCAATCGCGACGACCCGGATGTCGGCATCGACCTTCGGATCGCGGCGCAGCTTGATCGCGGCGAGCTCGCCCGCATCGGGGAACCACGCACGCACCGCGAGATCGTCGTCGACGAGGTCGTTCGCGAGATCCTCCGCCGCGGCGAGCTCGGCCTCGGGGATGCGGTCGCGCGCAACGTCGATGGTCAGCGCGCTCTCGCCGAGCCGCGCCGAGACGGTGGCCGCGGCCGCGCGATCGAGCAACGCGCCGGAGAGCAGATGCTGCCCGGTGTGCTGCGCCATGTGCTGGCGGCGGCGCATCCAGTCGAGCTCGCCGGTCACCGCCGCGCCGATCTCCGGAGCGGGCGCGGAGAGCACGTGGACGATCACGCCGCCGTCTTGCTCCTGCGTGTCGATCACCTCGATGCCGCCGAGGGTGCCGCGATCGCCGAGCTGCCCTCCGGCCTCGGGATAGAACGCCGTCGCGTCGAGGACCACCGCCGGCTTGCCCGCGTGCTGTGCGTGCGCGATCACCGTCGCGTCGAACCGGCGCAGCGCGGAGTCATTGTGGTAGAGGCGGCGCGTTGGCATGGCCCGTGTCTATCACGGCTTGATCGTGATGACCCACGAGTCGCAGCCGCCCGGGCCGTCGTCGCCGCCGATCTTGCCCGTGGTCGGGCAGGTGTCGTCGTGCTCGTCGGTGCGGAGGATCGTCATGCCCTCCGCCTTGAGCTCCTCGATCACCTCGTGGTCGGGCAGCGTGGTCTTGCCGTAACGCTTCGGGCCGCTCGAGACCAGCGCGAGCTGGGCGTGAACCGCGACCAGGAAGTCGCGCCGGCTCGAGGTCTTCGATCCATGGTGCCCGACCTGGAGAATGTCGGCGCGGATCTCGGCCTTGTGATGGTCGAGCAGGAACTCTTCGACGTCGCCGGGCGGATAGCTCGGATCGCGGCGATCGCCTGACTCGGCGTCGCCGACGAGCAGCACGCGCGTGGTGCCGAGCTCGACCGCGATCACCACGGAGTTCTGGTTCGGATCCTTCAGCGCCTTCGCCTCGGCGTGGAGGATCGTGAACTTCGCGCCCTCACCGAGCTGGACCACGTCGCCTTCGTGGAACGTCTCCCAGGCCGGGATGGTAACGGTGGTGCCCTTGACGCTGACCTCGTGGCTCGCCGGCACGTCGGCAGCGGTGTGATACGTCAGGCCCTTCGCGTTGCCGATACCGGCGAGCAGCTCGCGATAGAACACGGTCTCGTTGATCCGGCCCGAGTCCCAGAACTGGTGGACGTCGTAGCAGTGGAGGACGAGGTCGAGCGCCGACGCGTGATCGAAGTGCGGGTGCGAGAGCACCACGTGATCGATCGTGCGTCGCTCGGTCGGTTCCGGGCTACCGGGCGGCACGCACAGGTCATCGCCCGACGGGCCGAGCGCGGCCGCGAGGTAGCTCGCCACGCGCAGCGGCTTCTCGTCCTTGTCGTTCGAGCCCGCGTCGTACAGCAGCGTGAAGTCCGCGCCCTGGATCAGGATCGCGAGACCCGTGCCGACATCGATCAGGTGCAGGCGATAGGTGCCGGGCGCGGGCGATGTGTGGGGCACCTCCGCCGCGGTGGAGGCGTGGATCCAGCCGAGCTTGTCGGTGCCGCCGGGCGGCAGTGGCGTGACGGGAGGCGGGCGATGCGCGGGGCAAGCGGCGAGCGCCAGCAACAGGACGAGGGTCGAGCTTCGGGCCACCACGGACCCATCGTATGTCCGATCACTGTCCGGTAATGGGGTCCGACCCCATTACGATGCCGTCACGGCGCAATGCGCTCGACGGCGCCGGTCGGAACCCAGCCAGGCGTGCCGTTGGCGACGCGGACGTGTGTCCACGTATCGCGCCGCTCGAGCACCGTGACCTCGGTCCCGCGCGGCAGCGGCTGGAGCAGCGCGGCCGGAGCACCGGCGCTATCGGCCGCGCGCATCACCACGTCGTCCATCACGACGGCGTCATCCTCGTGGCGATCCTCGAGGATGACGGATGCGATCATCGAGGCCCACACCGCGAACGGGAGCACCGCGAGCCCAGCGAGGCCGCGGCGGCGCACGCCGGACCACGGCACCAGCATGAGGATCGCGAAGGCGAAGGCGGCAGCGCCGACGATCAGCTTTCGCGCACGCGGCCACGCGTGGAAGAACAGCAGTGTATCGGTGGCACCGCCCGAGGTCGGGGGCTTGAACGCATCTGACGAGCGGCTGCGCAACCACGCGAGGTTGTGGCGGGCGCGCGGGTTCGTGGCGTCGAGCGCGAGTGCGCGGCGGTACGCGAGCACGGCGGTCGCGACGTCGCCGGCGCCGAGTGCGGCGTTGCCCCAGTCGGTGAGCAGCTCCGGGCGATCGGGCGTGGCGCGCGCGGCCTCGCCGAGCGAGATCTCGGCACGCGCGAACGCCGCCTTGCGCGCGGTGGCGTTCGTCGTCAGCTCCATCGCTTCCTGGTACGCGGCGCGGCCATCGTCGAGCGCGGCATGCGCGTTCGTAGCGCCGAGCGCGAGGAGGATCAGCGCGGCCGCGGCGGCGCTGCCATGGCGCGACGGTGATGTGCGCGCCTCGCCGAGCCATCGCCGGAGCAGACCGGCGGCATCGGAGCGCAGATCGGCCGAGAGCGGCATGCCCGCCCCGGAGGGCGCGAACGCCTCGGTCTCGAGCTTCGCGATCATGCCGTGATCGTCGATGTCGCGGCCAAGCACGCGCGCGAGATCGCGGAGCGCGGCGCCGAGCGGGCCGGCGATATCGCGGGCCGGTGCGGTGGCGCCCTGATCGAGGAGTAGCTCGACCTTCTTGCGGGCACCGCGGACCTCCGCGGCTTCCTCGCGCGAGCCGCGGGTGCGGATCTGCCAGCTGCGAGCGGCGAGGAGCGCGATCGGGATGGCGTAGAGCAGGCCCACGAGGATCCACAGCACCGTGCCGCCAAGCGGCTTGTCCTGCACGGAACCTCCACTCGACAGCGCGAGCTCTGCGTTGACGAGCGACGAGTCATCGGTGATGGCGGTCGCGGGTGACTTCTTGGTGGGCGCGGCGGACACGACGTCGCCGGCGCCGACGAGCGTTCCACCCTTGACCGAGAGCGCGATCGGCTCGGATTTGATCGTTCGGTACTGCTCCTTCGCCGGATCGAAGTACGAGAAGGCGAGGGCAGGGACCTCGGTCGCAGGACCGGTGACCTGGGCGGTGATCTTGAACGTCTTCGTCTTGCCCTCGTCGGCCAGCTCGCCGGTCGGCGGATCCGCGGGCACCGTGAACTTGTCCCTGGGCAGGCGGCCGTCGATATCGAGCTTGCCGAGCGAGAGCGTGTCGAGCGGCTGGTTGCTCTTGATCGTGACGTCGAGCTCGACGGGCTCGCCGAGCGAGACGACCGAACGGCTGGTCTTCACCGCGATCGAGAACTGGTCACCGACCGCACCTGCGAACGTGGGCGGGCGGTCCGTCTCGGGCAACGGTTTGACGATGAGCGTGTGCGGCACGTCGGTGGCGCGAAAGCTCTGCGTCGGCGCGTTGCCGAAGAAGTCCGCGCGACCGACCGGCAGCGCCGCCACGACCGACGCCGGCGCGATCTCGACCTTGCCGCCCGGCGGGATCGAGCGCGGCGCGACGAACATGTTGATCGTGAGCCGGTTGAACTCGGTGCCGTTCACCGTGGTCTGATCGATCGTGTACGGGAGCTGGAGATCCTTCGCGCCCGCCGAGATCGGGAGCATGCGGCGCTGGTTGGTCACCGGCGGAAAGCTGACGGTGAACGCATCGCTCGACAGCAGCGGGATCGAAAAGGTCTGATCCTGCGGCTGGCTCTGGAACAGCCAGATCAGCGTGACCGGCACGGTCTCGCCGACGAACACGGCGCGGTTCGGCAGGTCGAGCGTGATCTTCATCGCGTCGGTGGTGGGTACGCTCTCGACGGGGACCTCGCCGGCGGCGGCGGTCGCCTTCTTGCTGCCCTGCACGACCGTGGTCTGCGGCACGCGCAGCTGGCCGGCCTTGCGCACCTCGACGCGCCAGCGCAGCGACCACGACACCCGCGTCGAGTCGATGCGGCGCCCGTTGACGATCTGGATCGAGCGCGACACGTTCGGCGTGGCGCCCTGCGGTGTCACCGTGGCGTCGGGGATGTCGAGCTTCGGCACGTCCGGCGCGGGCGACTCGTCGAAGCCGTCGACCACGAGCTCGAGCTGGAACGGCACGCCCACGTGAGGCTGCCCGTTGCCGCCGAGCCGGAACTGCGCGCGCGCATCGTCGGCGGCCGCGGAGCTCGCGAGCCCGACGAGCACGAGAAGCGCGATCCAGGTGCGGCGCATCACCAGTCTTTCTCGACCGGATCGGCCCCGGCTTCCTGCTTGCGGCGCTCCTTCTGCCGGCGCGCATCCTCGTCGCGCGCGCGCTGACTCGCGCCGCCCTTCTGCTGCTGCTGATCCTGCTTCTCCTGGTCCTGCTTCTTCTGCTGGTCCTGCTTCTGCTGATCCTGCTTCTGCTGGTCCTGCTTCTGATCCTTCGGCGGCGGCTGCAGGAGCTTCAGCGCCTCCTCGAGGTGCTCGATCGCCTTCCCCTGGCTCTTGATGCCGGGGTTGAGCGATTCGCTCGATTGTTTCGCGTCGCGTGCCTTCACGAGGTTCCGGCTAGCATCGCTCATCTCGGACTGTGCCTGGCGAACCTCGTCCGCCGCAGCGGCGAGGGACTTCGGATCGGGCGCGCCGGGCTGCGACGGGCCCTGCTTCTTGCTCGCGGCATCGGCCTGCGCGGCCAGGGCATCGGTGATCGCCTTCGCCATCTTTCCGTGACCGTCCTCGCGGCCGATCAGCGCGGGCAGCTTCGGGTCGCGGGTGAACTGGTCGTCGGCGTTCGCGGCGGAGCTCTGGTCCCGCGTTTCGCCCTGATCGCGGATCAGCTGCTGGAGGTGCTCGATCACCGAGAAGAACAGCTTGCGAAGATCCTCGAGCTTCGTCTCCGCTTCCTTCGCGGGCGTCTGCGGATCCTTCGCAGCGGTGAGTGCCTTTTCGAGGTCGTCGAGCTTCGCCTGCGCCTGCGCGCGCAGCTCCTCCGCGTGGGTCAGCTGCTCCTTCGCCTGCGCGAGCTGCTGCTTCGCCGCCTCGAGCTGCTTCGGATCCGGTGCCTGCGGTGCGCCGCTGCCCGCGCCAGCCGGTGGTGCCGCCGCCTGCTGCGCGAGCTGCTGCTCCTTGGCGGCGAGCTGCGCGACTTCGTCGGCGATCAGGTCCTTGAGGCGCGTCATGCGCGCCAGGTTGCGCGCGAGCCCGTCGCGGGTCTCCTTCGACCGCTCGGCGACCGGTAGCTTCTCGCCCTCCGGAGACAGCAGACCGACGATCCGCTGCTGCTCGCCATACGCGAGCTCGATCGTCTGCTTGAGATCAGAGAACTGCTCGATCGCTCGCGATAGCGCGATCAGCGCCGTGCGCTCCTGCTCGATCGCGTCGGGCAGCTTCTTCGCCCCGAGATTCTCTCGCGCGTGGTCCATCGCAACGCTCGCCTCGGCGACGGACGGCAGGGCAGCCCGCACGCGCTCCAGCAGCTTCGCCTGCTTCGGATCCTGCGGCTTCTTCGGGTCCGGCGGCGATTCGACCGCGGCGGCGAGTTGCGCGCGGACCTCCTCGAGGCGATCACGGAGCCCGCCCTGGCGATCGCCGATCACGGACGGCTGGAGCCACGCGACCGGAGGACCCTGTGGCGCCTTGGTTTCCGGTCCGAGCTCGAGGGTGCCGGCGGCGGCGCTCGCGCGCGCGGTGTCTTGAAGCACCTCGAGCTCGTCCTGGGCGATGCCCTTCAGCACGGTGATCGGATCGAGCAGCTGCTCTCTCGCGCGCTTGAGTGCGACCAGCGCGGCCTCCGCCTTTGTCACCCCGTCCTCGGCGGCGAGCTCCTGCAGCTTGCGCCGCGCATCGGCGATCCGCGTACGGCCATCGATCAGGTAGAGGTCGACGTTCTTGAGCTGCAGCACGCGCACCTTCTCCTCGTCGGTGCGCTTGTCCTCGGACTTCTTGCCGATCGCGTCGATCTCGTCGGACGCGAGGTCCGTGATCACGCCGGCCTCCGCGACGATCCCGCGCTCGCGATCCGCGAGGTGGGTCAGCGTGCCCTGCTGCGCGAGCGGATCGGTACCGCCCGCGGTCTTGACCGCGAGCCACGCACCGCGCGCATCCTCGAGCACGCTGCGCTGGTCGCCGATCAGCGCGTCGAGCCGTGCCTCGAGCTTGCCGGCGCCCTTGTTGAGCTCGTCGCTGATCGATTGCACGCGCGCGCGCACGATCGCGAGGTTCGCCTGCGTGTTCGCGTCGTCCTTGCGCAGCCGCGCCGCATCGCTGAACCACGATACGGATTGCTGTGCGAGCTCGAGCGCCTTGGGCAGGTCCGTGTCCTTCGCGTTGCGCAGCTTGTCGGCATGCAGCGCGTACGCGACGCCCAGGTCGTACGCTGCAGAGAACCGGAGCTCGGGATCGACGCCCGCCGCACTGCGCGCATCGAGCAGCTTCTTCTCGGCTGTCTCGAGGTCACCCGAGGCGAGCGCGGTGACGCCTTCGTTATAGGTGTCGCGCGCGTCGCGGTGCTCGCCGCCGCACGCGGTGATCAAGAGCAGGATGATGACGATCCGTTTCACGCGCCCCTCCGATCGCCCGCGCCGGCACCGACCCACAGCGCGCTCAGGAGGAACACCAGCGACAGCAGCACGAGCCACTGGAATCGCTCCGACGGGATCCGCCGGATCGACGCATCCGCGGCGGCCCGCACGATAGGCTGCACGTGGCTCTCCATGATCGAGTCGAGATCGATCGCCGACGTGCCGGCGGGCACGTAGGCGCCCTCGGTGACGAGCGCGATCTTGCGCAGCTGGTCGCCGTTGAGCTTGCTGATCACCGGCGTGCCCTCATGCATCAGTGTGGTCTTCGCGCCCGTCTGCGGATCGGTCAACGTGATCTGGCTGCCCGTCTCGCTGCCGAGACCGACTGCGATGATCTTCACGCCCGCATCGCGCGCGGCCTTCGCCGCCTCCTCCGAGTAGGGATCCTGGTCATCGCCATCGGTGATCAGCACGATCAACTTCGCGCCGGCGCCGGTCGGGAAGCCGCGCAGGGCGACCTTGATCGCCTCGCCGATCTTCGTTCCGCCGCGGCCCGCGCTGGTCGTATCGACCGTCGACAGCACGGTGGTGAAGAACGAGTGGTCCGGCGTCAGCGGGCAGACCTGCACCGCGCGGCCGGCGAAGGCCACCATGCCGACCCGGTGGCCCTCGAGCCGCGCGACGACCTGACCGATCTCCGCCTTCGCGCGCGCGAGCCGGTTCGGCGCCGTGTCCTCGGCGAGCATCGAGCGCGAGGTGTCGAGCACGAACACCACATCCGCGGATGCGGTCGATGCGGTCACGGTCTCCGTGACGCCGCGCGCCTGCGGTCGCATCACGGCGCCGATCGCCGCGAGCATCGCGAGCAGCAGCAGCGAGAGCCGCAGCACGACGCGGCCCATGCTCGCCTGCGCGGTCAGCCGGCGCTGCATCACCGGCGAAAGGAACGTGCTCATGAGACTCCGCGAGCGCATCTCGAGGCCGAACAGCGCCACGGTCAAGCCAAGCGCGACCCACACCAGGTGGATGCGCTCGACCTCGACCCAGTTCCAGTCGAAGATCACGGCAACCTCCGCAGCACGGTCGCGCGCATCAGGAACGCGAGCACGACGAGCGCCATCGCGATGCCGACGAACGACACGTAGTACTGGTGGTACTCGGTGAACTGCTGCGCCTCGATCGACGTCCGCTCGAGGCGGTCGATCTCTCCGTAGATCTTCGCGAGGCTCGCATTGTCGGTCGCGCGGAAGTACTGGCCGCCCGTCTTGTCGGCGATCTTGCGCAGCGTGGTCTCGTCGATCGAGACCTGCATCTGCATCAGGTCGCTCGATCCATCGCCGCGCTGCACGCGGACGGGTGCGATGCCGTTGGTGCCGGCGCCGATCGTGTAGACCTTGACGCCGGCCTTCACTGCATCGTCGATCGCGGTCTCCTCGTCGATGTCGTGGACGTTGGACTCGCCGTCGGTCAGCAGGATCACGATGCGGCCGACCTTCTCCTTCGGTTTGAACTCGGCGAGCCGCGTCACCGCGAGCTCGAGGCCCGCGCCGATCGCCGTCCCGTCCTCGCTCTCGACGGCGAAGTCGAGCCCGCGCGCCGCGGTGGCGAGGTTGCCGTGGTCGAGCGTCAGCGGGCTGCGCGTGTCGGCGTAGCGCGCGAACGCGACGAGGCCGATCGCGTCGTCGGGTCGGCCGTCGAGCCCGGAGCCACCGAGCGCGAACTGCTCGAACACCTGCTTGACCGCATCGAGCCGCGTCAGCTCCTTGTTGCGCGCCGACAGGTCCAGCGCGCGCATCGACCCGGAGACATCGACCGACATCATGATCGCGATGCCATCGCGGCGAACACGCGCGGTCTTGTCACCGGCGCGTGGGCCGGAGAGCGCGATCGCGAGGGCGACGATGCCGAGGCCGATCAACAGATCCGGCAGCCACGCGATCCGGGTCCGCCAGGTCTCGCCGCCCATGGGTAGTGCGCGCAGCGACGAGAATACGACGCGCCCCGAGCTGCGGATCGACCACCATACCGCGGGCAGCGCGAGCAGCGCCGCGAACAGGAACCACGGCTGTGCGAAATCGACGTGGAACAGGCGGCTCATACCGCGGCCTCCCGCAGACGCGTGTCCTCGACGAAGCCGCGCGCCGCCGCGAGCGTGCCGAGCGACTCCTCGCTATCGGGCCGGTAGCCGGCGAACTTCACGCGGTCGCAGCGCTCGAGGAACTCGGTGAGCATCCCGCGATGCTCCTCGGTCAGCTCCGGCCGCGCAGTGGCGACGAGCAAGAACTCCTCGGTGGTCAGCTCGGGGGCGCGGATCTCGTAACGCCGCTCGAGGTAGTCACGCACGATCGAAGACAGCCGCACGAACCAGGCATCCGCGCCCTCGGAGTCCGGCGCGCCTTTGTCCTCGAGCGCGCGCAGCTCGGCCACCGCATCCTCGTACGCCGAGCGCTGCTGCTGGATGCGCCGGCGCGCGCGATAGCCCCGGAACGCGAGGATCGAGCCCGAGCCGAGCATGAGGATGCCGCCGCCGAGGCCGGCGATCAGCGACCAGCTCGTGCCGCCGACATTCGCATCGAGCTCGCCCTGTGCCGGCTTGAGCGTGGCTGTCGCCTGCTCCGCGGGCACCGGAGCGATCTCGAGCGGCACTTCGTCGGTGAGCAGCTCCTGCGGTTTCTTCGCGTCGGCGCCCGCGCTGCCGGTGTGACTCGCGCGCGCATCGATCATCTCGAGGCGCAGAGGCGGGATGCGCTGGCGCCCGCTCGCCGGCGCCTCGAGGGTGTACGTCTGCATCTGCTTCGAGCCGCCGCTCGGCTGGCGATCCGTATCGCGTGTGAACCCGACGACGCGGAACCGGCCGAGGCGCTGATCTCCGGCCTCCTGGAACGGTGCATCGATCGAGACCCCGGCGGGCGCTTCGATCTCGAGGCGCACGTAGATCGCGTCGCCGAGCGTGGGCTTGGCCGGCCACACGCGCACCGTGGCCTTGACCGGACCGTTCTCGGTGGTCTTCGCGATCGCGTCCTTCGTGGGCTCGACGACGGTGGTCTCCGTCGACGTTTCGGACTCGCCGCCGCCGCAGGCTGCGAGGGTGAGCGCGAGCACCGCAACGGCAATCCGTGGGCGCGAGCACCGCATCGACGGCACCATGAGGCGATGATCCCAGACCACCCCGAAGATCCCGAAGGCCCGAAGGAGAGGCTTTCGTGGAGAGGCCTCGCCACGGGGCTGTTCATTGGCAGCAGATCGGGGCCACGGTGCGACGCGACTGCGGACGAGCTGGAGGGGTCTTCGAGAGGAAGCCTCTTCATTGGGCCTTCGGGGTCTTTGGGGCGCTCCTGGGGGCGATGCGTCCATCAAGACTTCGAGCGGCGTGCCCTCGCGCGGAACGGATTCGCGGCGTCCGTCGGAACCTGCGCCCGACGAACCACCTCGCCGTGTCCCTCGCGTACCGGTCACTTGCGCAGCCTCCGCTTCCGCTCGCGGAAGAACTTGAGCAGCGGATCGACCATCGACTCCGATGCGTCGAACACGATCAGATCCATGCCGGTCGCGCGCAGCTGAGCGCGCAGGTCGTCCTGTCGCTTCTGCGAGCGCGTCTTCAGCTCGTCGCGGAACGCCGTGCTGCGCGTATCGACGAGGCGCGTCTTGCCGCTCTCCGCATCCTCGAGCGTGACCAGGCCGGTCGGCGGCATGTCGGCCTCGCGCGGATCGGTGATCAACGCCGCGACCACGTCGTGCTTGCGGTTCGCGTGGCGCAGCACCTGGAGGTATCCATCGTCGAGGAAGTCCGACACCAGGAACAGCACCGCGCGGCGCGGCAGCACCTTGCGGCAGAACTCCAGCGCCGCCGAGATGCTCGTCGCCCGGCGTGGCTCGCCGCGGGTCTTGTCCTGCAGCTTTGCCCACCACCGGCGGATCGTGCGCGGCAGATCGAACACCGAGCTGCGCGACGTCAGGCCGGTCGGCTTCTCCTGGCCGGCACCGAGCACCTCGCGCACCACACGCAGCGCGTGCTTGCCGCCCTTGCGCGGCGGGATGTACTGGTCCGCGCCGCCGTGGAACAGCAGCAGACCTACCTTGTCGCCGTTCTCGACCGCGCTCATCGCGAGCAGCGCCGAGAGCTCGACCGCCGCTTCGAGCTTGCTGCGCCGTCCCGAGCCGAAGTCCTGCGATGCGCTGATATCGACGAGCAGCATCACGGTCAGCTCGCGCTCCTCGACGAAGCGCTTGATGTGCGGCTCGCCGGTGCGCGCGGTGACGTTCCAGTCGATCGCACGCACGTCATCACCGGGCACGTACGGGCGCACCTCGTCGAACTCCATGCCGCGGCCGTTGAACACGGATAGGTACGCACCGGCCATGACGTCGGAGACGTCACGACCGGTCACGAACTGGATGCGCTTTACTGCTTGCGCGATCTCCGCGGGCAACATCTGCTTCAGCTCACGGAACCGGAACGTTCTCCAGGATCTGACCGATCACGTGATCGGTCGTCTTGCCCTGTGCCTCTGCTTCATAGCTGACGAGGACGCGGTGGCGCAGCACATCGTGCGCGATCGTCTTCACGTCGTGCGGCGAGATGTAGCTGCGACCACTCAGCAGGGCCTGGGCCTTCGCAACCTTGATCAGCGCGATCGAGGCACGCGGCGATGCGCCATTATCGATCAGCGGCGCCAGGTTCGGCAGGTTCGCTGCCTTGGGATCGCGGGTGGCGGCGACAAGGTCGACCGCGTAACGCTTCACCTTGTCGTCGACGAATACCTGGCGCACCACGTCGCGCGCCGCGAGGATCTCGTCGGTGTCCATCACCTTGCTCGCCGTGGGCTCGCTGCCCGAGCCGGCCATGCGATCGATGATCTTCACCTCGTCGTCCTTGGTCGGATAGCCGACCTTGACCTTCAGCATGAACCGATCGAGCTGCGCTTCGGGCAGGGGATACGTGCCCTCCTGCTCGATCGGATTCTGCGTGGCGAGCACGAGGAACGGGTCGGCGAGCTTGAACGTCTGATCACCGAGCGTGACCTGGCGCTCCTGCATTGCCTCGAGCAGCGCGCTCTGCACCTTGGCGGGCGCGCGGTTGATCTCATCGGCGAGGATGAAGTTGCCGAACACCGGTCCCTTCTTGACCGTGTAGACACCCTCGCGCGGGTTGAAGATCTGCGTGCCCACGACATCGCCGGGCAGCATGTCGGGCGTGAACTGGATCCGCGAGAACGTGCCGCTGATCGCATCGGCCAGCGTCTTGATGACCAGTGTCTTCGCGAGACCCGGCACACCTTCGAGCAACACGTGGCCACCGGCCAGCATGCCGAGCAGCAGGCGGTGCAGCATCTCGTCCTGGCCGACCAGGACCTTGCCGACCTCGGCCTTGAGAGAGTTGAAGCGACCTTGGAGCTTGGTGACGTCTTCGGTGAGGCGATCGGACATATGGAGGCTCTTGGAAAGGCGGGGAGCAAACCGTCCCGCGCGCGGCCTGTCAACCGATCGAGCCCCTCCTCCATTCCCATTTTGGCGGCCAACCGCGACATCATGCGACCTGACGCATGGGGCGTCGCGCCCCGCGAGATGACCAAGCGATTTCTGCGAGTTGCGACTGCGCAGCCGTGGCACGCGACGTGTATTCGGGGATCCTCGCGAAGGGGAGGTTCCACCGAGGAGCCCCAATGAAGTCCGTCATGCTGTCCGCGATCATGTTCACCGCCTGCGCCACCACCGGTACCCCCACCCTGGATCGCGAGACGCATACCGGGTCTCGCGTCCAGCTCGATCTTGTCCCGCGCGCCGACGCGGCCCGCGTGTTCCCGGCGGCGATCGATCCGCGCTTGCCGAGCGCCGACCGCGTCGCACATCAGATCCGCGCCGAGCTCGGCGACTCCGCGTCGATCGAGGTCAAGCTGTGCGTCGCCCCCGAAGGCCGCGTCAGCTCGGTCGAGGTCCTGCGCGGCTCGAACCTGGCTGTCTTCGATCAGTCCGTCATCGCGGATGCGATGAGCTGGCAGTTCGCGGCGCTGCCAGGTCCCGACTCTGTGCGGACTTGCGAGCGCGCCACGATCACCTATCGCCCGCACGCGTGACATCGATCGTCTTTCTTTGTCACGACGCGAAGACGATGCTTGCCTTCGTCGAAGACGCACGCGTAGAGTCATTTCCAGGTAGGAGTCATTAGATGAGCATCGCAATCTGCATGTGCGTGTCGCTTCCGACGAGCTTCGTCGGGAACGACGTAGCCCGCGGATGGCGAGGCTCGGACTGCTGAATCCGAGATCACTCACTCCCTTCCGCGGGCTCCCAGAGAAATCTCGGAGCCCTTCGTAATTTCGGCACACGGACGGCTCCCTCGAAGCATCTGTCGTTTGCTGCGAATCGTGCCCGGCACGACTTCGTGAGGGCCGTCGTATGTCTGTTCTCGAAGCGAGTACTAGTTCTCCATCACTGACCTGGACCGAGAGACCCGGCCGCGAGCTGTTACGCCTCGCATGGCCGATCACCGTCTCGATGGTCTCGTTCTCCACGATGACCCTGGCGTCGACGGCGTTCGTCGCGCAGGTCGGCTCGGACGAGCTCGCAGGCGTTGGCCTCGCGGGGGTTGTCGGGTTCGCACTCGTCTGCTTTGGCATTGGCCTTCTCCGCGGCGCGAAGACCCTCGTCTCGCAAGCCGTGGGCGCCAATCGCAAGGACCGCATCCCCGAGCTCCTCGGCGCGGCGCTCGTCATCGCGGTCATCCTCGGCGCGCTCGCCACGATCACCGGTCATCTCGTCGCGCCACTGCTCGTCAGGCTCTCCGCCTCACCACGCGCAGGTCACTTCGCGGCGCAGTACCTGGCGATCCGGTCGCTCGGTGCGCCGCTCGTGCTCGTCTATGCGGCGCTCCGCGAGGCGAGCTACGGCGTCGGAAACAGCCGCGCTCCGATGCGCGCGTCGCTCGCGGGCAACGCGGTCAACATCGCGCTCGATGTCGTTCTGATCGTCGGCCTCGACTGGGGCGTGCAGGGCGCCGCGGTCGCGACCATCGCCGGCAACATCACCGAGACCGCGATGCTCGCGTGGCCGATGCGCAAGCAGCTCCGCGGCGTCGTGTGGCGGCCCGCGGCGGCGCGCGCCGTGTGGGCGCAGGGCGTGCCGAACGGACTCCAGTTCGTCATGGAGGTCGGCTCGTTCCTGATCCTCACGGTCCTCGTCGCGCGGATGTCGGCGCTCGATGGCGCGGCTCATCAGATGGTGCTCCACCTGGTGAACGTGTCGTTCTTGCCGGCGCACGCGCTCGCGGAGTCCGCGGCGGTCCTGGTCGGGCAGGCGGTCGGTGCCAACAAGGATCACCTCGTCCCCGGCGTCGCGCGCAGAGCGCTGTCGATCGGCGCAGGGTACGCAGCGGTGTGCTGCGTGCTCTACGCGATCCTCGGCAGCTCGATCGCCAACGCGATGGCGGCCGGTGACTCTGCACTCGCCGCGCGCGCGACGATGCTCGTCCACGTCAGCCTCGCGTTCCTGGTCGCCGATGCAGCGAACGTGATCGCCCGTGGTGTCCTCCGCGGGGCGAGCGACGTGCGCTATGCCGCGGTGGTCGGAATCGCCACGTCGTGGTTCACCACACCACCGCTCGCGTACCTGTTCGGCGTGGTGCTCGGCCTCGGGGCGGTCGGTGGCTGGATCGGGCTTGCCGTGGAGATCGTCGTCGGTGCGCTGCTGTTCTGGTTGCGCGTCTGGCGCGGAGGTTGGCGCCCCGCCGCCGCCGCCGCCCGGCGCCAGATCTCCGGGACCTGCGTGTAACCGCGCGAGGCGCTTGGTCTTGTCGCCCCCCGAGAATCGTCATTGATCTCGGGGGGCTCCCGGCTCGATAGTGCGCCGCATGAAGTTCTGCGTCCTCCTCCTCGCTGCCGCTGGCTGTGCCTCCGGCTCGAGCGCACTCGGTCAGGACGACGCGAACCTCCCCGCAGACTCGAGCCAGATCGATGCGCCAAAGGGTGTCGACGCCACGCCCATCGATAGCCCGCCGCCGATCGACGCGATGGTTGATGCGATGCCCGACGCGGTTCCCGATGCGATACCCGACGCGGCACCGGATGCGTTCGTCTGCATTCCGATGACCACGCAGCTCCTCGCGAACCCGTTCTTCGACCTGACCCCGAAGGGCACGGGCTGGACGGAGACCCCGATCGACGTGGCGTTCCCGCCGATCACCGATCAGGACGGTGCGGTGGAGCAGAGCGCTCCCTACAAGGTCTGGCTCGGCGGCTTCGTCGCACCGACCGCTGGCGGCACGGTGACCGACATCGTCTACCAGGACATCGTCGTGCCGGCGAACACCACGCAACTCGTACTGACGGGCTACTACCTGGTCGCCACGCAGGAGTCCGCGACCGCGACGACCGCGTTCGATACGGGATCGCTCGCGATCACGCAGACCAATGGGACGCAGATCGTCGCCGTCAATTCATTCTCGAATCTGACGCCTGCCGCCACCTGGACCGCGATCAACTTCACGGTGCCTCAGAACCTCTCTGGGCAGACGATCCGTGTGCGGATGACGTCCAGCAACGATGATAGTTTCGTCACGAACTTCTACTTCGATTCGTTCGCACTGAACGCAACGCATTGCCCGTGACCGCGCGCTAGCCGCTGCTAGACTTCGCGCATGGGAATCACTCGTTCGATCGCGCTCGCTGCACTGCTCGTCGCCGTTCCGCTGCGTGCTCAGGCCGGCGACAGAGCCGCGTGGAACGCAGCGAAGGCGAACCTCCCGAAGGACACCACCGTGCTCGTCGGGCTCGATCTCACGCAGCTCACGAAATCGAGCCTGTTCACGATGGCGTTTCCGATGATCCTCGCGCAGCAGCCCGACCTCAAAGAGGGGCTCGAGCTGATCAAGAAGACCTGCAACCTCGATCCGCTCAAGGTGGTGGGCAGCGTGGTCGTCGGCACCGATGACACGCAGAAGCACGGCGCGATGTTCGTCTCGCTCGCCGGCATCGACCAGCCGAAGATCGTGAGCTGCCTCGAGGCCGTGGCGAAGGCAAAGGGCAACGACACCAAGATCGGCGTCACCGTCGACGGCAAGATCACCGAGCTCGCCGTCGGTGACAAGAAGGTCTACATCACCTGGATCGGCACCAGCGTGATCGCGCTCCCGCTCGACTTCACCGCCAAGGCGGACCTCACCGCGTGGACCGCGAAAGGCCTCGCGAAGAGCAAGGTCGCGAAGGGCATGGGCAAGGTCAACACGAGCAGTGCGCTGTGGGCCGTGTCCGCCGTCCCCAAGGACATCGACGACAAGACGAAGATGAAGGCGGGCTACGGCTCCGTCGCGCTCGCGAGCGCCACGCTGTCGGCGGACCTCCACGTCCAGCTCGGAAGTGCGGCGGATGCGAAGGCCGCGGCCGAGAAGGCGCAGAAGGACATCGTCACGAAGGCGCAGAACCCCGACCTCGGCGTGGCCGTGAAGAAATTCCTCTCGAGCATCAGCGTGACCTCGGTCGCCGACGAGCTACAGGTCAAGGGCTCGATCGCCGAGTCCGACGTGTTCCAGCTCGTCGGCGCGCTGATGCAGTGAACGTGCACTCGATCGAGGTATCGAGAAACAGCTTCGTCGTTCCCCGGACGGCGCGTTCTGACCGTTCGCGGGGCCGAGCGGTGGGGACAACTCTTACAGGCGGACCGCGGGTGATCTACGGCTTCGGCGGCTCGGCCGTCTCGAGCGACGACGGCAGCGGCGGCAGCTCGTTGATCGCCGGCAGGAGCGCGATCTCGATGCGGCGGTTCTTCGCGCGATCCTTGCCCAGTGGATCGTGCTCGCCCGCGCCGGCGGGGATCAGGTTCTTCGAATCCATTCCCGCCTTCACCAGCGTGCGGGTCACGTTGAGCGCGCGCGCGGTCGAGAGCTCCCAGTTGTCCTTGAACGCGCTGCCCTTGAGCGGCTGGTCGTCGGTGTGGCCGACCACCAGGAACCTCCGGTCGACGAGCTTCTTCAGCGTCACGCCGATCTCGATGATCGCGATCACGCCTTTCTCCGAGACATCGGCGCTGCCCGATGCGAACAGCACCTCCGACGGCAGCGAGATCACGAGGCTGCCGCGGCGCGCCGTGACCTTGAGCTGGCCGGTATCGATCATCTTCGCGAACTGCTTCTGGATGTCTTCGATCGCCGCGATCCGCTTCTCCGCGTCGGCCCGCTGCGCGCGAAGCGTGGCGAGCTCTTCCTTCGATGCATCGAGGTTCGTCGAGAGCTGGCCGAGCTGGCTCTCGAGCTGCTTCTCCTTCGCCGCATCCTTGACGCGCTCGCCCTCGCAGGCGGTCGCGCGCTTCGCGGCATCGTCGGAGACCTTCTGCTTGTCGCCCGCGGTCTTCGCGGTCTGCGCGAGGGTCTCGACGCACGAGTCGTGGCCCTCCTTCGCGGTCTGCGCCTGGCCGCGGTACTGCCAGGTGAAGTAGCCGCCCGCGACCGAGCCCGCGAGCATCACGATCGCGAACATCCACAACCGCCAAGGAAAGCCGCGGGGCGGCTTCGGAGGCTTGCCGCCCTTGCCAGGCTTTATCAGCTCGCCGTCGGTCTCATCGCGCTTCGCCGCCATGACCTGACAGTACCGCAGTCACCAAACCAGCGCCGCCGCCGCTCATCCGGTCACGGAACCCCTACTTTCGACGCGGCTTTGTCAGCGGGTCCGGAAACTGCTTCTTGCAGCGCGGACACACCCGGAAGGCCGTCGGCTTGCGCGGGACGGTCTTCTGGAAGCCGCAGTGCGGACAGGTCAGCGTGACCTGCGCACGCGCGAGCGCCGCGCCGATGACAAACGGGTTTGCCATCAGCACCCGACCTGTGCGGCGATCACGAGGGCGAGCAAGAGGAAGCACACGGCACCGATGAGATTACCTGCGTTACGGCCCGCCCAGGTCTGGGGCGGACGGATCTCGGGATTGCTGGACATGAACACTCCAAACGACGGGAACTACGAACGGGTGGATTCGACGGAGAACCCACCGCTCGGAGGACCACGGGCGGAGTGCGGACGCAGAGACGCGGGAACGTGACGTGCGATCGAAACGCGCGGCGCGGGGAGCGCCAGACGTGCGGGAGGAACGAGCGCCGATGCGACCGGCGTGATGACGAAGACGGTGAGGCGCTGCTCGGGCGCGACGGCGCCACCCCGGCGGGGCGAGACGAGCGGCACGAGCCCATCGGCAGCCGTGAGCTGCGCGCTGTTCGTGCGCTCGCGGACGTCGACCCGCGGGCGCACGCCGCTCCCTGCCAGCAGGCAGAGCACGACGACTGACGCGAACCAGCGCATGATCCTGGGTAGCATACGGCAGCGCAGGCGTGGAGCGTGATCAGACGTCGATCGGCCAGGACAGACTGTTCAGGTCGGGAGCGATCGCCGCGAACCCTGCACGGAGGCGCGTGATCGTTGGTCGCTTCTTCGCATCGCGCGCGACCGCGGCGCGCAGGAGCTGACCGAGCGGAGCGAGGTGCGGTTGATTGTCGAGACGCGCGAGCACTGCGGAGCCGGGATGGTCGGCGAAGTGCTCGGCGATCACTTCGTTCAGCGAGTCGCCGCGGATCAGCACGCTGTCGGTGAGGATCTCGAACGCGACGCAGGCGGCGGCGTAGACGTCGGCGGGGAACGGCTCCTCGCGTTCGGCGCCGCCCTCGGCCCACACCTAGTTCGCGCCGTAGTGAACGCTGCCGCAACCGGTGCGGATCTTTCGACCCGCGAGGCCGAAGTCGACCAGCACGGCCTCGCCGGAGCGCTCGCGCAGCACGATGTTCGCCGGCTTGACGTCGAGGTGCGCGATCTGGACCTTGTGCATCGCCTCGAGGCCGGCGAGCAGATCGTCGACGATCCTGCAGGCGCGCGGCATGTCGATCGTCTTGAGCTCGAGCGAGCGCTCGAGGTTTGTCCCGCGCACGTACTCCATGACGAGCACGGGCTTTGGCTGCGAGGCCGCATCGAACGTGATGAACCGCGACAGATTTGGCTGCGTGGGCAGCGCGAGCAACGCGCCGGCCTCCTCACGGAACAGCGCCTCGAACTCGGCCTCGGAGAGGTTGCGTGCGGCGCCGCCTGAGTAGTCGGGGGCCTTGAGGGCCACGAGCTCGCGGTCTGGTTGGTTCTTGTCCTCGGCGCGCACGGCGAGCAGCACCGAGCCACCCGCGCCACGGCCGATCGGGCGCACCACGTGAAAGCCGCCGATCAGGCGCGACAGCGGCACCCAGCTCGGCAGCATGACCTCGAGCGGCGCGGTGGTGGTGGCGTCCTCGGTCCGCGGGCGATGCCCGAGCCAGAGCAGCACGCGCTCGAGCGCGGCGGCGAGGGCCGGAGGGAGCGCAGCGCGAGCGACCTCGATCACGATCGCCATTGCCTCGTCGAGCGCGGCGGGCTCGCGGGTCAGCGCGGCATCGAGCGCGCGCGTCGCGGTCTCGAGCTCGACGGCGCGATCCTCCACGGTGATGCCGAGCCGCTGGTGTGCGCCGAAGCTGCGACGCGACAGCGCCGCAAGCTCGATCGCGAGCGCTTCGAACGTGCCGGCCGACAGCGAGGACAGGCTCGAGGTCACGGTGATCCGCGACATCATGTTGCCGAGGCGTGCGAGCGCGAGCCGCACCGACTCGACGCGCGGCGATTGCTCGGGGGGCAGCGCATCGGCGAGCTCCGCGAGCCGCTCGACCATCGCGCGCACCGCATCGCTATCGTCGGGATCGGCGGCGGCCCAGGTTGCCTGCTGCAACCGCGCGTACGCGCCGAACGCGTGGCCGACCTCGGGGATCATCGAGGCCTCGCAGACCACCGCGAAGTCGTCGTCGGGAAACGCGGTGGTCCACCCGAGCAGGAGATCCGTGATCTCCGCGTGGTCATCGCGTAGGAGTGCATCGCCGGCGCGGGTCAGCGCAGCCCAGACGGCCCGGCGCAGTTGCGAGTGATCCGCGGCGGCACGCGCCATCAGCAGGCGGACCGCCGCGAGGCGCGGACCGAGGTCGCCGTCACCGGTCTTCCGCACGCCGTCGAGCAGGCGCACCAGCGCGCGCAGGCGAGCGATGCGCAGGCCACCGTGCGCGACGGGGCCCGACTCGGGGCGTGACTCCTGCGCGAGCAGGGCGCTCTCGATCGTCGCGAGCGCCGCGGCCAGCGTGGCGCGCGCGGGATCCGTGTCGGGCGCGAGCGCGAGCACCGCGGTCAGCGTGTTGTCGGCGAGCAATTCGCGGTCGAGCTCGCGGAGCAGGCGCATCGAGTGGCGGCGATCCACCGGCGCGTCGTCGGTCGCCTCGGAGAGCCACTCTGCGGCGGCGGCCACCTCCTCCACGGCCTCGCGCCCGTGGCGCAGCGCCGCGGGCACGTCGCCGGCATCGAGCGCGGTGCGCGCGTTCGCGAGCTGCGCGCCGACACCATCGCCGCGCTGCCGGCCGCCGAGCTCGAGCTCGAGCGCCTGCATGAGCGCGAACCGGCCGTCGTCGCCCGTCGCGGCCTCGGCCTTCATCTGATCGCGCGCCCACTGGAGCGCACTCTCGGTTGCGCTCTTGAGCAGTGGTGCTGCCTCCTCGCGGCGCAGCTCCGCGAGCGCCTCGGCACCATCGAGCGGGGCACGGAGGATCAGCCGGTGGGCGAGCCAGTCGCCGTCCTGCGGCGCGCTCGTCGCCAGCCCTGCGAGGCCCAGCAGCGCGCCGCGCGCGGCGCCGGGATCCTTGCCCGCGCGCTCGATCAGCAACGGCTCCCATCGCGCCGCGGCACCGCCGCGCTCGAGGGCCGCGGCCGCAGAGGCGGCACCGCGCCGGAGCTCGGTCGATGATGCGGTGGGGCGCAGCTCGCGATCGATGTCCACCGCGTAGCTCGATTCGACGTGCGCGAGCAGGCCGCGGGCGATGCACGCGAAGCGCCACACCAGTTGCTCGCGATCACCGAGCAGGCGCTGGAGCGTGGCGCGGATGCCAGGGCGCGCGAGCACGGCCACCCCTCCACGGTCGCCCGCGTCGTGACGCCGTACCGCTTCCCGCGCGCCGTGCGCGAGGATGCGCGCGGCGAGCCGGCGACCGGGCAGGGCGCCCATCGCCGGCACCTCGATCCACGAGTGTGCGAGCACCGGCTGGGCGAGGAGGCCGAGCGCGAGCTCGCCGATCGCACCCGGTGCGGTAAGCGGCGCGGTGAGCACCACCTCGGTGCGCGCGCGCAGGCCATCGCTCGCGAGTAGCTTCGGCGCCGAGCGGGCGAGTGCGATCACGAGGCGCACGAACGTCTCGCGATCTGCCTCGCGGAGTCGGGTCAGCACGCGGCGACCGAGCTCGCGACGCTCTCCACCGGGAGGGAGCGCCTGCGCGAGCTCGAAGATCGCGATCGCGCCGGCCGCGGGCGACAGCCAATCCAGCTCGGCGAGCATGCCGTCGCCGAGCGCCGTGCGCACCGCCAGGAGGAGCTGTTCGGGATCCAGGCCCTCGAGCGGCGCGGGCTCGCGCTCTGCGATCTGCGCGAGCATCGCGAGGCCCTGGCGCGTGATCCGCTTGCGCTGCTCGGGATCCTCGATCGTGTGGAGCGCGGCGAACGCCGCAAGGTAGGTCCGGCTCGAGGCATTGCGCGGCGCCTCGGTGAAGCCCGCCTGACCAGATCGAACCCTCGCCACGAGGCGATGGTACAGCGTCAACCCGGCGTCAAGTCGGCCACCGTCAACGTCTCGGTGTAGAACCGCTGGCCCTCCGCCCCGAGGCCGGTGACCTCGATGCGGTCGGCGTGGATCTCGAGGAGCGCGACGTTGTAGCCCTGGTAACGGAACAGCACGCCGGGGGCGAGTGGACCGACCTCGCCGATCCCGCGCCGAAGCGGACCCGTCATGACTTCGCGGATGCCATGCGCGTGACGGTGCGCCGCGAAGTAGTGCTGGTCGGCGGTGAGGAACAGCAGGCCGGTGATCCCGACCAGCGCATCGAAGATCAAGTCGCGTTCGTAGGTGAAGGCGACCCACGAGTCATTGCCGTGCCCGAAATCGAGCGGTACGCTCGTGAATACGAGCTTGAACACGGCCGTGCTCGCGCGCAGTCCCGCGATGAGCCACGCGCGTTGCGCCGCGCCAAGCATCACCTTGTCGGGGCCATCGGGCGCCGCGTTCGCGCTGCGGAACCGGCGGCAGTCGATCATGAAGCACTCGACGTTCGCGCCCCACCGCCAGCTCCGGTAGCGGATGTCGCCAACCGGATCACGGATTGGAAACATCTCGTCCCACACCTGCATCGCCGCGGCGTAGCGCTCCGGCTCGCCGTCGACGAACGCCGGATTCCAGTCGTTGTGGAACTCGTGGTCGTCGTAGATCGCGCGGATCCCCATGCCCTCGATCAGCTGCCGGCCCGTCGGCGCGATCCGCAGCGCGACGTGACGCTCGCGGTACTCCGCGACCGTCTTCGCGACCGGACCGTTGTCGGTGTAGGGAAAGTCTCCGAGAGAGACGAATACGTCGGGAGCAGCGTCGATCACCCGATCGATCAGGCCGCTCTCGAACTCCGGGCTCGGATCGTAGTCGCCCGAGACCGCGATCCGCACGGTGCGCGGGTCGTCGTCGCGCGGCGCCGTACGCACGAGGTTCGGGCCGAGGGGGCCCACGGCGGAGAGGGTCGTCACCTCGTACGCCGCATCGGCCGCCAGCCCGCCGACGTCAACGGAGCCGAGGCCGTCGACGAGGCGCAGGTCGATCGTGTCGATGATCGCGTCGTCCCGGCGGATCACCACCGTCACGTGCTCGCCGCGCGCGGCCCACACCGCGACGAGGAATCCCTCGGCCCACGGCTCGAGCACGACGACACCGCCATCCTGCAGCGGCTCGAGATCGTCGCCGCACGCCGGGAGGAGCGCCAGTCCCGCGGCGCTGGCGCCGATGAACCGCACCCACTCGCGGCGATTCATGATGACAGCGTATCGCAAGATCGCCCCGAGCACCCGGCGCTCGTCGAGCGGCACCGCCACGTTCGAGCCGATGGCCACCGAAGGCGAGAGGACGAGGCGATGGAGAGCGGCCAGAACTGGCTCGAGGCGCTCGAGACCGAAGCGATCGAGGACGGCTCCGATCCAGAGACGCCGCTGACCATCACCGATGACGTCGACGTCGCTCATTCGGCCCTCGATCTGAGCTCGACCGATGACGACATCCCGGTCGCCGATCGCGGCGCGGGCGGGCCGGCGGGATTATGAAGTAGGCTCCGCGTGTGCCAACGCAGAAGCTCGACCTCGCCGGTTTGACCACGAGGATCGTCGGCCCGACCGACGCGAAGACCACCGTCGTTCTCCTGCACGGGTTCGGTGCGCCCGGTGACGACCTGGTCGCCCTTGCGCAGTTCCTGGGCGCGCGCGCACCCCAGACGCGGTTCGTGTTTCCGGCGGCGCCGCTCGAGCTCGGGGGGCTCTATGGCGACTCGCGCGCCTGGTGGCTGCTCGACCTCGCGCGACTCGAGGCCGACTTGCGCAACGGCAAGCCGAGTGATCGCTCGGGCGAGCTACCCGACGGCTTGCCCGCCGCCCGCGATCACGTGATTCGCCTCCTCGATCAGCTCCAGGCGCGGTTCTCGATCTCGAACGAGGATCTGATCCTCGGCGGGTTCTCGCAGGGCGCGATGGTCTCGCTCGATGTGGCACTCCACCGCGAGACACCACCATCCGCGTTGGTCCTCATGTCGGGCACGCTGATCGCGGAGTCCGAGTGGACGCCGCGGATGCCGAAGTTGAAGGGGACGCCGATCGTGATGTCCCACGGGCGCAACGATGCCCTCCTGCCGTTCGCCGTCGCCGAGGTGCTGCGCGACAAGCTGATCGCCGCGGGCGCCGTCGTCGACTGGCATCCGTTCGTCGGCGGCCACGAGATTCCGAGCGCGGTGCTCGCCGCCGTGGGCGAGCTGCTCCGCACGCGCTAGGGGGGCATCATGCGTCAGGGCGCGACGCGGGAGATCTTGTAGCCCTTCTTCGCGAGCAGCTCGAGCACGTTCTTCGGACCGACGAGGTGCATCGCACCGACGGCGATGAAGCCGCCGCCCGCCGCGTGCATCTTCTCGATGCCTGGAATCCATGCGGCGTTGCGGCTGTACAGCATGTCCTGCATCGACTCGTCGAACTCCTTCGCGGTGTAGCCGTGCTTGAGCGCGTCGATCTTCTCGTCATCGGAGAGCTTGATCATCTTCGCCTCGTCGCCGGCGAGGTACGCGGCCAGCATGTCCTTCGTGTGCTGCTCGCTCGCGTCGATATCGTCGAGCATCGCCTTCAGCGCTTTGACGTCCATCCACTTCTCGAGGATCGCCGCTTCGGACGCGGCTTCCTCGAGAAACACGACCTGCTTCTTGCCGCGTTGCGCCCGAGCGAGCAAGAGCGTGTCCATCTGCGTGGTCTGCGGCAGACCGCGCATCGACATCATCGTCGCTGCGACCATCGGCTTCATGCCTTCGATCTGCTTGGCGACCGGCGCGGTCACGATGGTCTCGAGCTTCTTCCAGTAAGCGTCGCCGAGATCGCGGTGCAGCGAGCAGTTGTTGCACTCGAGGATCTTCATGAGAGACGGATCGCTGAGATCTGTCTCCATGGCGAACGACTTCGCCGCATCGAGCTTGTCCCACACGATCTGCGGGAGCCGCGCCTCGGCGTCGACGCCAACGTGGATGGTGCCGATCGCGTAGGTGGTTATTCCATCTTTCTCGATCGACCAGAATAATGGGTGCGGGAGCGGATCCTTGGCGGTCGGCGCTTTCGTCCACGGGTCTGCCGCGGCCGACCCCGTGGCCGGTGGCGCCACGACCTTGCCAGGAGTTACCTTCTCGACCGGGGCCGGCGGTGCGGGATTGCTTGTCGCCGATGTAGGTGTCGAGTCCTTACAGGCGACAAGACCGAGGATCCCCACGACGGTGACGAACAGGGCGCGCTTCATCTGCGTTGCTTTAGCACGGGCTTGGAGGGACGATAGGTGCGTGCGTTGCGGAGGTCGTGCGCTGGTGGTCGTGGTCGCGTTGACATCAGCCGCGCAGGCCGATGACTTCTCGCTCTACGAGCGGCTGTGGCCGACCGTGCCGACCTCGCACCAGGCCACGCTTGGCCAGCAGTTCACCGATACGTTGACCGAGCTCGGGAACCAGCTCGGCTACCACCTCGACCAGCTCTCGAACGACACGCTCGAGATGAAGTTCGATGCTCGCAAGCGCAAGGCGCGCGTGAAGTTCGGGCTGTTCGATTCCGAGTACGCGACGTTCACGTTCGACTCGCTGATCCACTTCGAGGACGGGCTCGCGAAGATCGACGCTCGGCTCTGCGTCGGCGTCGCGGGTCGCGTGGTCCACCTCAACCTCCCCGAGGTCGAGATGCTGCCGACCGAGTATCACGGCGAGCGCGGCATCCAGCTGCGCATGCCGCTCTACCGCCGCTACTTCTAGTCGCGGCAGAAACGCCGAAACAAAAACAGCGCCGCGATCACTCGCGGCGCTTGCCTCACATCACGAGCCAGAAGGCTCAGCCGGCGCTAGCGCCAGCCACCCTCGATCCACACCCAGCCGCTGTTCTGCTGCTCCCAGCGACCTTCGCCCCACGTCCTGGCAGCACGCTCGCGCTCCCAGTGACCGGGGATCCACTGGTACTCGTTGTTGCTCCAGCCCCAGTGGCCGCGGGCCCAGATGAAGCCGCTCTTCGCCTGGATCTGCTCGTCGCGCGGGGGCGGCGGAGCGGGCTGCTGCGGACGCGGTGGCGGGCCCGGAGGCTGCGACGGACCAGTGCCCCAGCTGCCTTCGATCCACACCCAGCGACCGTTCTGCTGCTCCCAGCGGCCGTCGTTCCACCGCGCGTTCGCGCGCTCGCGCTCCCAGTGACCGGCGACCCACGTCCACTGACCGTCGCGCCAATCCCAGCGGCCACGGATGTAGAAGAAGCTCGCGCGCGGCGCGCCCATGTCTTCGTTCCTCGGCCCCGGGGGCGGTCCCGCCGGATACTGCGTGTTTGGTGTCGGCGAACTCGGCGCGGTTCTATCCCACCGACCCTCCACCCATTCATAGTGATCGCCGCGGCGCTCCCACGTGCCAGGCGTCCACCGCATGTTCGGCTGGTTCGCCGACCACGCTCCGGGCTGCCACGACCACTGTCCGTCGACCCACTTCCACTTACCGGCGACCCAGGCGTACGTGTTGTCGGGGCGTGGTGGCTGCGGATCGTTTCGGAACGCGGGCGGCGGCGAGCTCAGCGGCGGATACGCGGGCGCGGTGTACGCGCCCCACGTGCCATCTATCCACTCCCACTGACCGTTGCGCAGCTCCCAGCGCCCATCGTTCCATCGCGAGTTCGCGCGCTCGCGCTCCCAGTGACCGGGGACCCAGTCCCAGTTAGCGTTCCTCCAATCCCAGCGGCCGCGGATGAAAACGAAGTTCGCGCGCGGTGCGCCCACCTCTCGCTGCTCGTCGCGCAGGGCAGGAGGTGCGCTGCTGGGTCCGTTCGAGATCATCCACTGACCGTCGACCAGGATCCAGGCGCCGTCCTTCTGCTCCCACTTCGCGGCGCGCCAGCGCTTGCCGCGCTGTTCGCGCTCCCAGCGTCCCGCTTGCCATTCCCACTTGCCACCACGCCAATCCCAGCGTCCGTCGATCCAGACGGAGCCACCGCGCATGGAGCCGCGCTCGCGGTCCTCGTTGCGGGCGGCAGGCGGTGCGTCGCGCGGGCGATCGCGGCGATCGTCTCGGCGATCTTCTCGGCGGTCACGACGTTCATCGCGACGTTCTTCACGGCGCGGTTCGGGTTGAGCTGAGGCAGTGGGAACGATACAGCCGAGGAGCGTGGCCGTGGCGAGCCCGCCGGTCATCAGCAAACGAAACAAGGTTGAGCGCATCAAATCCTCCTGAGGAATCCCGATCCTGCGACGGAATCTACCGCGGTTTATTCAGCGCCAACCTCCGCGCTGGCGTCGAAGATCTCGCGCATCGACGCCATGTTAGGACTAGGTGAGTGCGTGCTCCGGACTTGCTCGTGCATGGGGCGTTGTGCCTCGCAGCCTGCGGAGGGAAACCTGCGGCCGAGGCACCGACGCCGCTCGAGGCTGCGATCGACCGCGGGCTCAACGAGCGGTTCGGCGTGCCCGTCGTCACGGTTTGCACGGGGATGATCCCACCGTGCACGACGCTGCTGCCCGATGGCACCGTGCTGCCGATCGAGCTCGCGTGGCGCAGCGGCGGGTGGGACTGGCGCGTGCACGGTCTCGTGATCACGACCGATCAGCTCGAAGCCTACCTGCACGACGAGGTCGCGGATCTGGGCGCGGCGCAGGGCGTGCGGTGCGCGCCGCGGATCCGCGCGATCGTCGCGAACGAGCGGATCGAATGCTCGCTCGCGCGCGGCGGCAAGGCGTTCGTCGATGTCCATGCAGATGGCACGACCGCGGTGGAGCTGGTGCTCGATGCCGCCGCCGCGAATGCGCGCTCCGAGCTCGTGACGCCCCAGCGCGAGCGAGATCTCGAGGCGACATCGCGCGCACTCGCGCACATGGCGGACACCGAGGCCGACGACGAGGAGCCGCGCGAAGGGCCGTCACCGCCGGATGCACGGGATACGAGGTAGAGTGCGCGGCATGACGCCCTGGCCGGTCGTGGTGAGCCTGGTGAGCCTGTTCGCTGCGTGCTCGTCGCCGCCCGCGAAGACCAACGGGCCGCGCCCGCCGCCACAGCTCAAGGCCGGTACGGTGACGTTGTCGATCATCGGCACCAACGATCTGCACGGCGCGATCGACAGGTTGCCGATGCTCGCGGGCTACGTCGCGAACCTCCGCGCCGCGCGGGCCGCGGATGGGGGCGGCGTGCTGCTTGTCGATGCGGGCGATCTGTTCCAGGGCACCCTCGAATCGAACATCAACGAGGGCGCCGAGGTGATCCGCGCGTACAACGCGATGGGATACACGGCGAGCGCCGTCGGCAACCACGAGTTCGACTTCGGACCCGAGGGTCCGGCGACCATCCCGCAATCGATCGAGGATGACGCGCGCGGCGCGCTCAAGGCGCGCGCCCGCGAGGCGAAGTTCCCGCTGCTGGTCGCGAACATCTCTGACAAGGACACCGGTGCGCGGATCAAGTGGCCGAACATGCCGGCGTCGACGCTCGTCGACGTCGCGGGGATCAAGGTCGGCATCATCGGCGTGAGCACGGAGTCGACGCCGTTCACGACGATGCCGGCGAACTTCGTCGGGCTCGTGATGAAGCCGGCGCCGGCGCAGGCGATCACCGCGGAAGCAACGACCTTGCGCCAGCAGGGCGCGGCGCTGGTGATCGTCACCGCGCACATCGGTAGCAAGTGCACCGACTTCGAACATCCGAACGATCTGAAGACGTGCGACGAGCACGAGGAGCTGTTCAAGATGATCTCCGACCTGCCGAAGGGGGCGGTCGACGTCATCGTCGCGGGGCACACGCACGCGGGTATCGCACACCGGATCAACGACATCGCGGTGATCGAATCGTTCGCATCCGGCCGCGCATTCGGCCGCATCGATGTGCGGATCTCCGCGGATGGCCGCGTGACCTCGGTGAAGATCCAGCAGCCACACCCGGTGTGCGTGGGTGACAGCGTCGAGAAGCCGATCTCCACCGCCGATTGCAAGGGCGGAGACTACGAGGGCAAGCCGGTGGTGCCGGCGCCCGCGGTCCAGGCGATCGTCGACGAAGCACTCGGCAAGGCCGATGTGCGCCGGCGCGAGAAGCTCGGGGTCACGCTGACCGCGAAGGTGACCAAGGAGTACGGATCGGAGTCGGCCGAGGGTAACTGGTTCACCGATCTCATGATCGCGGCGCGGCCCGAGGCGCAGGTCGCGCTGACCAATGGCGGCGGTCTGCGCGCCGACATGCCGGCGGGCGATCTGACCTACGGCGAGCTGTTCGAGGCGATGCCGTTCGACAATCGGTTCGCGATTGTCGAGCTCAAGGGCTCGCACCTCCGCCGCCTTGCATCGACGAACCTCCAGCGCGGCGGCGGCATCCTGTCGTGGTCGGGGCTCGCGGTCAGAGCGCGCTGCAAGGCCGGCAAGCTCGAGTCGACGATCACCGTCGGCGGCAAGCCGCTCGACGATGCGAAGTCCTACAAGCTGGCGACCAGCGACTTCCTCGCTTCCGGCGGCGATGGTCTGGTCGGCCGGCTCAAGCTCCCCGATGGTGCGATCAAGATCACCGACGTGATCATCCGCGACGCGATCGCCGACATCCTCCGGAAGAAGAAGGGCAGCGTCGATCCCGCGAAGCTGTTCTCGCCGACGGTGAAGCGGCTCGACTACGAGGGAACGCGTCCGGTCGAGTGCGCGACGAAGACGAAGACCGGACCGACCGACCAGGAGCCGCCCGAATGACATGGTCTCCGACGAGCTGGAAGAGCAAGCCGGCGACGCAGCAGGTCGTCTACGGTGATCCCGAGGCGCTCGCGCGCGTTGTCGACGAGATGGGCCGGCTGCCGCCGCTCGTCACGTCGTGGGAGATCGAGCAGCTGCGAGGAGAGCTCGCGCGTGCGGCGCGCGGCGAGGCCTTCGTGCTACAGGGCGGTGACTGCGCCGAGAGCTTCGATGACTGCCGCTCCGAACCGATCGCCGCGAAGCTGAAGATCCTGCTTCAGATGAGTCTCGTGCTGGTCCACGGCACGCGCAAGCCGATCGTCCGCATCGGCCGGATCGCCGGCCAGTACGCGAAGCCGCGGTCCGCCGACAACGAGACCCGCGGCGACGTCACGCTCCCCGCGTACCGCGGCGACATCATCAATCGCGACGCGTTCACCGCTGCCGACCGCGCGCCGGATCCCACGTTGATGCTCCGCGCCTACGAGCGCGCCGGTCTCACGCTCAACTTCATCCGCGCGCTGACCGACGGCGGCTTCGCCGACCTTCACCACCCGGAGTACTGGGACGTCTCGTTCGCGCAGGGCGCGGCGCGCGCGCAGTACGAACAGATCGTCTCGACCATCCGCGAATCGCTCGACTTCGTGTCGGCGATCACCGGCGTCGAGTCCGAGGTCCTCCGCCGCGTCGATGTCTACACCAGCCACGAGGCGCTCGCGCTGCCCTACGAGCAGGCGCAGACCCGCCGCGTCCCGCGTCGCGACGGCTACTACAACCTGTCCACGCATTTTCCCTGGATCGGGATGCGCACCGCGCAGCTCGACGGCGCGCACGTCGAGTTCCACCGCGGCATCAACAACCCCCTCGGCATCAAGGTCGGGCCTGCGATGAGCACCGACTGGCTGATCGGCCTGCTCGATGTCCTCGATCCGGACCGCCTGCCCGGCAAGATCACGCTGATCCACCGCATGGGCGCCGCGGGGGTCCAGGACAAATTGCCGCCCCTCGTGGAGGCCGTGCAGCGCACCGGTCGGACGGTGCTATGGATCTGCGATCCGATGCACGGCAACACGGAGACCACGCCGACGGGCATCAAGACCCGCCGGTTCGACAAGATCGTCGACGAGCTCGAGCAGAGCTTCGCGCTCCACACCAAGCTCGGCTCGCGCCTCGGTGGCGTGCACGTCGAGCTCACCGGCGAGGACGTCACCGAGTGCATCGGCGGCGCCCGCGGGCTCGCGGAGATCGATCTCGAGCGCGCTTACAAGAGCCGCGTCGATCCTCGTCTGAACTACGAGCAGGCGCTGGAGATGGCGATGCGCATCGCGCGCCACCTCCGCGGTTCGCCCCCATGACCGACGACGAGCGTACCTTCGGCGACAAGGTCCTCGGCGTCCTTCAGGTGTGGGGCGCGCCGTTCGGCATGACGATCGCGTACCTCATTCTGATGTGGTCCGCAGACACCGACACCGCCGGCAAGGCCTGGATGGCGATCGGTCTCGGCTTCGTGTTCGTGATCTGGTTCGTGTTCCGGATGCTCACCCAGAACGCCGCGCTGTCTCGCGCTCTCGCGATCGGCGACTCCGCGCGTATCCTCGCTGTCTCCGAGCGCTACTTGAGCAAGCACAACGCGCCGGCGGCGCGTGCGCCGTACCTCGTCGCCCGCGCGTTCGCGCACGAGCTCCGCGGTGAGTGGCCTGCCGTGCTCGCCTCCCTCGACGAGGCGAAGCTCGACGCCATCCCCGCCAAATTGCGCGCGACCTGGAAGCTGCGCGCGGCGAGCTCGCGGATCGCCGCCCTGGTCGCGACCAACAAGCTCGCCGAGGCCCGCACCGTTCTCGAGCGCGACCTCCAGCCCGACGCGAACCACGTGCTCCACTCCGATGCGTACCTCGCCGCGAACCTCGCCGCGGGTCGGGTCCTGGCCGCCGAGGGCAAGCGCGACGAAGCGACCGCGCGCCTCGCGAAGGTGCGCGACGACATCCGTGCGAGCGCTGCGATGCGCGCGGCCGTCGAGTCGACGCTCGCCGTTGCGTAGACGGACAGCGCCGCACGGCGACGCAGTCCCACCGGACCGTGCTCCAGAATCGTGAGCCGCAAAGTTCCCGAAGACCCAAAGGAGAGGCTTTCTCCTCCAGGAGAAGCTTCTGCTTCGGGCCCTTCGGGGGCTTCGGGGCTCACCTGAACCAGCGAACTTCTGGCTCGCAGGCGTCCGAGCGGATCTCTGTTCGCGCCGTCGCGCTCGTGGCTAGAACGAGCCCGACGCTGCGAGACCGAAGCTGTCGCCGGTGATCACGGGCGCGAACGCGGTGCCATCGGAGATCTTCTCCTTCTCGGGCGCCGTGAAGTAGAGAACGCCGGCGGCGACGATCGCGCCGCAACCGAGGATGAACGCGCCGGTGCCGATGTACTGGACCTTGGTTGCGATGTCGTCCTGGTTCTTGTCGCGCTGAGGCTTGCTCGGCACCCCAGCAATATCGTTGCCGGCGTCCTTCCAGTTCTGCTTCTGTGCGTAGCTGTAGACGCCGCTGAACGCGAGGGCCGCGACGCCTACGCCGCCGAGGATGATCGCGCCACGGCGGCGGCCCTTGCCGCGGTCGACGTAGACCGGGACCGCGTCCTCGGTGAACGCGATCGCGATCGCCTTCGACGTGCCCTCGGGGACGTCGATCGCTTGCACGACCTTCTTCTTGCCCTTGGTCGTGCCCACGATCTCGTGCGAGCCCGGATCGACCTCGACCTTGCCGTACTCGGTGGAGGCGATCTTCGTGCCGTCGATGCGGACCTCGGCTTCGGGGGGCGACACGGTGATCTGGAGCGACGGGACCTTGGCGGCGATGTTCCGCGTGTGCTCCTTCGCGGCCGCCTCGTACTCGTCGAGCTTGGCCTCGGTGGCCGCCGACTGTGCCTTCCGGAACCACGCGATCGAGGTGGCGTACTTGCCGAGGGTCTCGTAGCAGAGGCCGAGGTTCAGCATCGTGCCGGTCGCGGTCGCGTCGAGCGAGATCGCGGCCTCGAACTTCTCGCACGCGGCCTTCGCGTCCTTCTTGACCATCAGCAGCTCGCGGCCCTCCGCGAACAGCTTGTCGGCCTGCTGCTGAGGCGTCTCGGCGCTCGCCACGGCGGTCAGCGCACACGCGATCAGGAGGGCTCCCCGGATGCTCATACCTTGATCATAACCCGACGGCGGGCACGATCAGAAGCGACCGAGCACCACGACGCCGGCCTCACCGGGGGTGAGGTGGGGGACCAGGCTCACCCGGTTGTCCCGGGACTCCGTGGGCGAGCGGATCCACAGGTAGAGACCCACCGCGGCGGCCGCGACGCCGACACCTCCGACCACCGTCCCGACAACGCCGAGCGTGCGCGCGCGCTCGGTCTCGGTCTGGCCATCCCCGTTGCACTGCTTCGTCGCCTTGTCGCAGTTCGGCGGCGCACCGGCGAATTGATCGTCGTAGCGGTTGTTCGCGAGCACGCCGATGAGGATGCCGCTGGCAATGAATACGCCGCCCGAGATCGTCACGATCTTGCCCACGGTGCGGCGCGATCCGCCGGCGCCCTGGAGCGCGGGCACCATGACGTCGCGGTGCTCGCCTTCGGCGATCCGCACGGTGGTCTTGTAGGACAGGTGGTTCGGCGCGCTGACGACGAGCGCGTGCTCGCCAGGGTCGATCGTGATGTCGCCGATCTCGGCCATCGCGATGACCTTGTCGCCGATCACGATGTTCGTCTCGGCGAGCGGCGGCTCGGCGAACACGATCTTCACGTGCGGCACCCGCGGGAGGAGCTCCGCGAGGCGCTCCTCGGCCGCCTTGAGGTGCACGTCCATGTTGCCCTCCTTTGCGCGGTCGCGGGCCTCGGCAAACTTGGCCGCGGCGGAGGCGGTGCGGCCGAGCTTCTCGTCGCACAGGGCGACGTTCATCAACGTGCCGATCGCCTGCGAGTTGAACTTCAGCGACTCCTCGAACTTCTCGCACGCGGCGTGAAGATCGCTCTTCATCAGCGCACGTCCTTCGTCGAACAGCTTGTCGGCCTTGGCGATGTTGTCGTCGGCGCGTACGGGGTGTACGGCAACGACGAGCACCATCGCGATCGCGAGCCCTCGCATCATGCGGAAGATCCTACTTCGGACAGCCGTGCGGATGCGCGTAGATGTCGCAGTTCGGATCGGTCTTGGGAGGAGGCTCCTTCGAAGTCTCGTTCGGCGGCGGTGGGGCCACGGTCTTCTGCGTGCCCGTCGACTGCTGCGTGACCTTCTGCGTGCCGGCCTTCTGTGTGTTGGCCTTCTGCGTGACCTTCTGCGTGCCGGCTTTCTTCGGGCGTGGATCCGTGAACGGGTCGCCGGGCACGGTCGGAACGATCTCGATCTCGTCGGACCCAGCGCCCGCGGGTTGGGTCTCACCGGTGGTGGTTGCTGCGGCCTTGGTGTCGGCCGGCTTGACCTCGATCGGCTTGACCTCGATCGGCTTGATGTCGGGCGGCTTGATCTCGGTGGGCTTCGGCTTGTCGATGGTCGTGGTCTGGGCCTGCTTGCTGTCGCCACCGAGGGACATCACGATCGCCACGCCCGCTGCGGTCAGCACCGCTGCGACGAGGAGGATGAAGGCGAACCCGCCGCGCTTCTTCTGCGGGACGCCGAACACCTCGCTCGGCGCCGTTGCCGGTGCGGACCTCTCGACGCCCGTGTACCGCTGCGGCACCGCAGCCTGGCCCGTCTGCAGCGGCCGGATCGCGACGCCTGAAGGCTCCGAGCCGCCGTGCCACGGCGTCTGCACGGGCTGACTTCCGCGCCCATCGCGAACGTGGTTCGGCACGCTGCGGACGCCGGTGGTGGGGACCTCCCAGCCGCCCGCCTCGCTCCGGCGGAGCATGCGCTGCATACGCTCGACGAGCAGCGACGCCTGATGCGGATCGGCGACGAACGGCACGAGGTCGCGCGCGAACTCCGCCATGGTCGCGTAGCGCAGCTCCGGCGACTTCGCGAGGCAGCGCAGCACCACGTGCTGCAACTCCGGCGGCGTCTGGAACATCGGCGATGGCGGATCGACCGCGACCTTGACGCACATCTCCGAGAAGCTCTCCGCCTCGAACGGCTTTCGGCCCTCGAGCATCTCGTACATCACACTGCCGAGCGACCAGATATCGGTGCGCGCGTCGACGAGCCGCGCCGACCGCATCTGCTCCGGGCTCATGTACGCCGGCGTGCCGAGTAGCGACTGCGTCTGCGTCAGATGCATGTCGGTGCCGAGCGTGGTCTTCGAGATGCCGAAATCGAGCACCTTGATCAGCGCCGTGCCGTCGGGGCGCCAGGTGACGAACAGGTTCGTCGGTTTGATGTCGCGGTGGACGATGCCAAGCGAGTGCGCTTCCGCGAGCGCCTCCGCGGTCTGCAGCATCAGATCGCAGGTCCACGGCATGGCGACCGTGCCGCGCTGGCTGATCAGAGCACCGAGGTCGTGGCCCTCGAGGTACTCCATCACCATGTAGGGCGTGCCGTTCTCGAGCGTGCCGACGTCGGAGACCTTCGCGACGTACTCGCTCTTCAGCTTCGCGGCCGCCTGCGCCTCGCGCATGAACCGCTCGACCGCGTCGGAATCGAGCAGCACGTCCTGGCGCAGCATCTTGATCGCGAGCCGCTGGTTGAGCTGGAGGTGAGTGACCTCCGCGACCACGCCCATACCGCCGCGACCGATGATCGATTCGATCCGGTACTTGTCCAGGAATACCTGGCCAATGCGAACCGCGTCCGCCGGTTTGGGAGTCTGGGACAAGGAGTAAAAATGGTAGCCTGCCCAACGCTCTGGCTCAACCTCTCAGCCCTCGCCAGGGGTGTAAGAGTTCGCCTACTGCGACCGGCTGCGTCAGTGCTGGATCTGGTGGATCTTCAGGACGTTGGTCTGCACGCCGGATCCCACCGGCACGGCCATCGTGATGAGGACATTCTCGCCTGGCGTCGCGAGGTTTCGCTCGATCAACGTGGCCTCCACGCGATCGATCAATTCCTCGGTCGATGCGGCTGGTCCGATCAACACGGGCGTCACGCCCCACACGAGGGCGAGGCGCCGGTACGCGACCTCATCGGTGGTGAGCGCGACGATGTTTGCCTCGGGCCGATACTCGCTGATCAGCCGTGACGCGCCGCCCGAGTCCGAGACCGAGACGATCGTCCGCAGCTTCATCACCTTGGCCGCCGTGTACGCCGCATACGCGATCGCGTTCGTGGAGTGCGCGATCTGGATATCGGGAATCTCGACGTTGGCCTTGTAGTAGGCGCTCTTCTCGATCTCGTCGATGATCCGCGCCATCGTGCGCACGGCCTCGACCGGGTGCACGCCGCTCGCGGTCTCGCCGGAGAGCATCAGCGCATCGGTGGCATCGAGCACTGCGTTCGCGACGTCGGAGGCCTCCGCGCGCGTCGGGCGCGGCTGCGTGATCATCGACTCGAGCATCTGCGTCGCGGTGATCACGATCTTTCCGCGCTTGTTCGTCTCCTCGATGATGCGCTTCTGCCAGAGCGGGACCTTCTCGGGTCCGAGCTCCACACCGAGATCGCCGCGCGCGACCATCACGCCATCCGCGGCATCGATGATGTCGCCGAGCCGTTCGAGCGCCTGCGGCTTCTCGATCTTCGCGATCACCGGGATCGACACGTTGTCGGCCGTCAGCAGGCGTTTTGCCTCCACGACGTCCTCGGCGCGGCGCACGAACGACAGTGCGACGTAGTCGACGCCATGACGCAGCGCGAAGCCGATATCGGTGCGGTCCTTCTCCGACAGCGCGGGCGCTGACACATCCACACCGGGCAGGTTGATGCCCTTGTTGTTCTTGAGGATGCCGCCCGCGACGACCACGGTCTTGACCTCGTGGCCATCGACACCAGTCACCGCGAGCGAGAGGTAGCCGTCATCGAGGAGGATCTGATGCCCGACCTTCACATCGTTCGGCAGCATCTGATAGGAGGT
>JBBRBG010000028.1:0-57173 GCA_038206055.1 Haliangiales bacterium | reverse complement strand
GATCGCCCTTCGATACGACGTGCACGCGTACGTTCGCGACGGGTCGCCCGAGCAGGTCGGTGACCTTGCCCACGAGCAACGAATCGGCCGCCGCGGGGCCGCCGAGCGCAACGAGCAGGAGCACGAGGATCGAAACGGCTGCCGGGCGCATGCCGCGACGCTACCACCGCCGGAATCGCCGGCGCCGAGAAACACGACGCCGCGAATGTCGCGGTTGCGCCCGAACAGGTCGCGACCGACGCCGCGGGCCACACAAGTCCGGGGGCTTGCGCTGGCGATGCCTTTGCATGCCTTGGGTCCATGCGCCCAGCCCTGTGTGCCGTCCTCGTTGCGATCCTGGCCGCTCCGCACGACGCGAACGCCTGCGTTCCGATCGACCCCGAGATCACCGACCACGCCGTCGACCCCGCATACTCGGGTGACACCACGCCACCGCCTGCGCCGCAGGTCGACACCCAGATCGCGCGGCGCGATACCGGCGGTGGCTGCACGAAGACCGACTGCGATGGCCAGTCGGCCAACATCTACGTCGACATCACGGCGGGTGATGACATGACGCCCGTTGATCGCATGGGCTACATCCTCACCATCTCGGGTGGTGACACGCCAACGGGGTTGTATAGCCGGGCGGCGGACGGCATGCCGTACTTCCAGCCGCGCGGTTCGTTCGGCTACAGCTTCGACTACAACGATAGCGACTTCGCGTTCGACATCGAGGTTCGCGCGATCGATCTGAACGGCAACATCAGCGCGCCGACGATCGTCCATATTGCTGACAAGGCGAGCAGCGGCTGCTCGATGTCTGGCCCGAGCAGCCAGTGGCTCCTCTTGCCGGTGCTCGGTTTCGTGCTGCGCCGCCGCCGTCGTCGCGGATGATCGCGACGACACGTTCGCGGCGATCCCGAAACTACGGGCGCAGCCGCGCAGCGAGCTCGGCGGGAGACGCGAGACGCTTCTCGGGGTCCTTGTGGAGCGCGGCCTGGACGATCGCGTCGAGCGCCGGATCCGGCAGCGGCGGTGCGGGGGCCTCGACGACCGCGGCCATCGACAACCATGTCGGTCCACGATGGAACAGCCGCGCGCCGGTGACGAGCTCCCACAGCACCACGCCGAGCGCGAACACGTCGGTGCGCGCGGTCCAGGCCTCGCCGCGCACTTGTTCGGGCGCCATGTACGCGTGGGTGCCGCGCACCGGACCGGCCTCGCCGACCGCGCGGGCGATGCCGAGGTCGACGAGCGTCACGTGATCGGCGTCGTCCACGATCAGGTTCGACGGATTGATGTCGCCGTGGACCCATCCATGCGCGTGCAGATGCGCGGCGGCGCGGCAGGTGGCGACGATGATCGAGAGGATGCGGGCCCGCGGCAGGATCGCGCGCGGCGGTGACGTGTCGTCGCGTGTGGGAGGCGGCGCGATGATGCGGCGCAGATCCTCGCCGGGCGCGAGCTCCATGGCGACGTAGGGCCGGCCGTCGACGTCGCCTGCCTCGTATGCATGGACGACGTTGGGGTGGCGGGGCAGGGTGGTCGCGAGCTGTTGCTCGAGCGTGAACTGCGCGAGCCCCTCGTCGTTGCGCGCGAGGTGCGTGTGGAGCCGCTTCAGCGCGACGAGGTCCCAACCGGGGCGGTGCGCACGCCAGATCTCGCCGAGACCACCGACGGCGATCAGCGAGTCGAGTTGCCACACCCCGAACGACTCCATTCCTCTCAGGGTAGCGTGATTCGGATGCTAGAGTCTCCGCCGCAATGGACCTGAGCTATAGCGAAGAACAGAACGCCCTCGCCACCACGGCTCGCGAGTTCACGCGCAAGGAGATCATCCCGCGCGCCGCGCACTTCGACGAGACCGGGGACTTCCCGACCGAGATCCTCAAAAAGGCCTGGGAGACCGGCCTGATGAACATCGAGATCCCCGATGCCTACGGCGGGCTCGGTGGGTCGTGCCTCGACAACTGCCTCGTCCAGGAAGAGGTCTCGTTCGGCTGCTCGGGCATCAACACCTCGATGGCGGCGAACTCGCTCGGCGCCACGCCGTTGCTCGTCGCTGGTACAGACGAGCAGAAGCAGCAGTACCTGTCGCGCCTGACCAGCGAGTTCACATTCTGCGCGTACTGCTGCTCCGAGCCGGATGCCGGCAGCGACGTCGCCGGCATGCGCACGCGCGTCACGAAGCACGGCGACGACTACGTGCTGAACGGCCAGAAGCGCTGGATCACGAACGGTGGCGTGGCCGGCTTCTACACGGTGTTCGCCACGTTCGATCCCGCGATGAAGCACAAGGGCATCGCGTGCTTCGTCGTCGATGCGAACACGCCGGGCGTGAAGCCGGGTCGCAAGGAGCACAAGATGGGGCAGCGCGCCTCGAACACCACCGACGTGATCTTCGAGGACTGCAAGATCCCGAAGACCGCCCTGGTCGGCAGCGAGGACGGCGGCTTCAAGGTCGCGATGAAGACGTTCGATCGCAGCCGGCCGTGGATCGCGGCGACGGCCGCGGGTGTGATTCGCCGCTCGCTCGAGGAGAGTCGCGCGTACGCTCTCGAGCGCAAGACGTTCGGCGTGCCGATCGCGCAGCACCAGGCGATCCAGTTCATGCTCGCGGAGATGGCGATCTCGTACGAGGCCACGCGCCTGCTCACGCACAAGGCGGCGTGGCAGGTCGACAAGGGCGACCTGTCCGCGATCACGAGCGCGTACGCGAAGGCGTATGGCGCCGACGCCGCGATGCGCGCCTCGACCGACGCCGTGCAGATCTTCGGCGGTTACGGCTACACCAAGGAGTACCCGGTCGAGAAGCTGATGCGCGACGCGAAGCTCCTCCAGATCTATGAGGGCACCTCGCAGATCCAGCGTGTCGTCATCGCGCGCAACGTGCTCGGCGGCAAGTAGCGGTGTAGGATCGACGGATGCCGACCTGCAAGGGCTGCAACGACGACGTCGACAAGCTCGTATCGATGAAGGTCGCCGGCAAGGTGAAGAAGCTCTGCGAGGACTGCGTCGATCGCGCCCGCGAGGAAGGCGAGGTCGCCGAGGCCAGCGAGACCGTGATGCAGGGGATGATGGGCTTCAAGGGCCGCCGCTGACGCGTGTCATAGGGGTCTGGCAGGCTGCCCGACGTGCTGCCCGATCTGCTCGAAGCTCCCTCCGCTGAACCGATCCTCGATCGTCCCACGGGGAAGAACCCGCTCGCGGATGGCTCCGGGCCGACGAACCAGCGCGGGGCGGCGCCGGAGGTCTTCGGCAACATCTTCATCGGCATCGCCGGGATGATCGGCGCCGGCAAGTCCACGCTCGCGAAGGCGCTCGGTGACCACCTTGGCATCGCCACGTACTACGAGCCGGTCGCGGACAACGAGTACCTCTCCGACTTCTATCGGGACACCGCGCGCTACTCGTTCGCGATGCAGGTGTATCTGCTCAACCGCCGATTCCAGCAGCACCAGGAGATCATCTGGCGCGGTCGCTCGGCGGTGCAGGACCGTACGATCTACGAGGACTCGATCTTCGCGAAGATGCTGGCGAAGACGGGGCTCATGGACGAGCGTGACTACCGGACGTACGTGCAGCTGTTCCGCAACATGAGCAACTTCATGTGCAAGCCGAGCGTGATCGTTTACCTCGACGTCTCGCCCGAGGCGAGCGCCGAACGGATCCGCATGCGCAGCCGCGGCGTGGAGTCGAAGATCGAGCTCGGTTACCTGCAGGCGCTCCATGATGGGTACGAGGAGTTCGTGCAGAACATCTCGAAGGTCATTCCGGTGATCCGGATCGACTACGAGCGGTTCCAGACGGCCGAGGAGATGGCCGAGGTGATCAAGCGCGAGTACCTCGACGCCTCGTTCCTGCGCCGGGTCGCTACGTTCGATCCGACTCGTTGATTTCCGAGCCCTCAGGAACGTGGGCCAAGGCGAGCCGTGCGATGGTCCCGGCGTGGGGCAGGACGAGAGTGGACCGCAGACGATCGCGACGACGGGTGGGGAGCATTCGACCAGCGCGGCGACGTCGGCGGGCAATCCGATCGAGCTCGCGGAGACCGTCGCCGGCGACGGCCAGGCACCGCCGAGCGAGAGTCGGCCGCGCGCTCGGATCGGCCGCTACTCGATCCTGAACAAGCTCGGCGCGGGTGGGATGGGCGTCGTGTGGGAAGCGACCGACCCGGAGCTCGCGCGGGGTGTTGCGATCAAGGTGATGCGCGCCGGTGGTGGAAAGCTTGCGGAGCGATTGCGCCGCGAAGCCAAGGCGCTCGCAAAGCTACACCATCCCAACGTCGTCGCGGTCTACGACGTCGGCATCGACGACGGTGAGCTGTACATCGTCATGCAGTTGGTTGCGGGCACCACCCTCGATCACGCTGTGCACGGCAAGTCGCACCGCGAGATCGTCGAGCTCCTCGTCGATGCCGGACGCGGGCTCGAGGCCGCGCACGCCGCGGGCATCGTTCACCGCGACTTCAAGCCGACCAACGTCCTGGTCGATGGCAACGGCAACGTGCGGGTCACCGACTTCGGGCTCGCGCGCGCATCGGAGGCATCCGACGAGGTGGTGACCGTCGAGGGCGGTACAGCCGAGACCTCGATGACGCGCGGCGAGCTGGTCGGCACGCCGGCGTACATGGCCCCCGAGCAGTTCCGCGCCGGTCCGGTGACCAGCGCCACCGACCAGTTCGCGTTCTGCGTGACGCTCTGGGAGATGCTCGCCGGGGAGCGTCCGTATGCGGGCCACGACATCCCGACGCTGAAGGAGGCCGTGCTCGGCGAGAGCCGGCGGGACCTTCCGGCGAAGGTCTCGCGACGGGTTCGCGCGGCGCTGCTCCGCGGGCTGTCGACCGATCCAGCGCGGAGGTTCGCGTCGATGACCGAGCTGTTGCAGGAGCTCGAGCCGCGGCGGCGGACGCTGTGGATCGCGGGCGGTGTCGGGCTCGTCGGGCTCGCGACGACAGTCGCGCTCCTCGGCGTGGTCCGCACGCACGAGGATCCGTGCAACGGGATCGAGCTGCCAGCGGACGCGGTGTGGAATGGCTCGCAGAAGGCCGCGGTCACCGCCGCGCTCGGCGGCGCCGCGCTCCCGGTCACTCGCTACCTCGACGATCGAACCGCGCGCTGGAAGGCGGGACGTCGCGATGCGTGTCAGGCGACCAACGTGCGGTCGGAGCAGACACCGACGCTGCTGCAGCAGCGCTACCTGTGTCTCGATCGCAGCCTGACCGACGAGCGTGCAGCGATCACGACGCTGACGGCCAAGCTCGATCGCTCCTTGATCGCACAGGCCATCACGGTCGCCGCAGGTGGCCTCGATCCGGAGGACTGCAATCGCACTCGCGCGCCCGGCAACGCGCCGCAAGTCGCGATCGCGCCGAACGAGCTGCTGTACGCGGAGCTCGCGCGGGCACACGCGATGTACGGCGCCGGCAGGTACAACGAGGTGCTGGCGATGGAGCCATCGCTCACCGCGCGCGTCGTCGCCACCGGCGATCCGACGATGACGGCCGACTGGTTCTACACGGTGGGCAGCGTGCGGATCGGCGTCAGTGACCTCGATGGTGCGCGCGAGCCGCTGCGCAAGGCGGCGGAGGCGGGCTTGCGCGCGGGCAACGACACGTTCGTCGCGCACGCGCAGTCCGCGCTCGCGAGCTCGCTCGCTACGCTGGGCGAGCTCAAGGGCATCGACGAGCTTCTCGCCAGCGCGCGAGATGCGGCGGTGCGGAGCGCGAACCCCGATGCGCCATTCTGGGTGGATCTGGCGGCGGCGCGGATCACGCTCGAGCGCGGGGACAACGCCGGCGCGCTGAAGGCCTGCCGCGAGATCAGGGACCGCGCGGAGCGCAGTGGACTCCACCAGTTCGCCGAGGACGCTGGCGGCTGCATGCTCGATGCCCTGCTCACCCTGGGTGACTCCGCCGGCGCGGTCGCCACCGGCACCGCGATCCTCGAGGAGCGAGCGCAGCGCCTCGGCGAGGATCACCCGAGCACGCTGCAGGCCGCGCGCAGCGTCGCGATCGCGACCGCGACCGTCGGCGATCAGGTCGCCGCGAAGAGGTACTGGGACCGGGTGTTCGCCGGAACGGAGCGGATCTACGGCGCGGAGAGCATCGAGATGATGGAGACGTTGCGCGACTTCGCGACCTCGCAGTCGCCCGGAGGCGTGTCCTCGACGCCGGAGGCGGGCCTGGCGATGACGCGCGCCGTGGCGATCGCCGAGAAGATCCTCGCGCCGAACAATCCACTGCGGGCCGCGATCCACGAGGCGCACGCGTACGTCGAGGGCGCGCTCGGGCATGGTGAGGAGTCCGTCGCGGCCTGGCGCGCTGCGATCGCCGCGTACGAGAAGCTCGACGATCCGCTCGGGCTCGCGCGCGCCCTGTACAACGCAGCGGATCGGCTCAAGACGGCCGGTCGCTGCGATCAGGCGATGCCGCTGTTCCGTCGCGCCGCGCATCTCGCGCAGGACTCCAAGGCCGCCGCGATGGAGGCGGCCACGCTCGGCTCGATTGGTGCGTGCCTTGGCAGCACGAAGCAGTGGGCGGAGGCGGAGCTCGCCCTGAACGCGGCCATCCAGCAGCTCGACAGCCTCGGGATGACCGCGTTCGCCGCGCAGAACCGATGGGAGCTGGCCGATCAGCTGGTAAAGCGCAAGCAGAAGGCCAAGGGCCTCGCGATCGCGAAAGCGGCGGCCGACCAGCTTGCTGGCCAACCGCCGCCGGGACCCGAGCTCCAGAAGCAGATCGTCGAGTGGATCGCGAAGCAGTGATCTAGGAGCGTGCGGCGACGGGACTGTTGATCCCGCGACGGAGCTTCATGCCGAACAGCGTGCCCGCGATGCCGGCGGCGAGGGCGTCGGCGGCGAAGGCGATGGAGAACACGAGGCCCATGGTCGATGCGGCGCCCGCGCCGACCGAGGCGAACGCGCGCGCCACCAGCACGTAGTAGAAGATGCCGAGCCCGACGCCGGCTGCGGTGAAGGCGCCGATCGTCCGCAGCGCGCCGGCGCGGCTGAGGAACGTCGCGGCGGCGGCCCCCCCGCCGAACAGCGCGAAGTAAACGGCCGCCATCGCCTTGGGCGAGATCGGGCCGACGATATGCGGGATCACCTCCGTGATGCCGAGGACGGCGCCAAGGGTACCGAGGGCAAACAGCCAGACTGCGTTGGGTCCAAACTTTCCATTCATGATTCTCTCCGTGGTTGGTTCGGGGAGCTCCTCTCGCAAGCGACGTGCCGCCGCGATCGCGGTGCAAGTCCGCGCGACGACGTGCGCACGGCAGCGTTCGTGTCGTCACGTGGCGTCACGCCAGCAGTGGTAACGTCGGCCCGTGACCAAGACGATCGACGACGAGTCGAGCGTTGCGCAGGACGCGCCGGCCGAGCCCCGGATCGTCATGGTCGCGAACGGCAGGAACGTTGCCTCGCTCGTGATCGGGCCGCCCGCCGAGCTCGGTCGCCGGATCTCGGCTGCCGGGCCCCCCGCGATCGATCGCGAGATCGACGACGAACGGATGTCACGTGATCACGCCACGGTGCGCTGGGACCGCGGGCAGTGGGTGATCAAGGACCGCGCGAGCCGCAACGGGACGTTCGTCGACGGCGAACGGATTGCCGGCGAGGTCCGGAGGCGTGGTGACGTCGTGCTCCGCCTCGGCCACACGCTGTTCGTGTTGCTGGAGAACGGCCGCGGCCAGCCTGCCGCCGACGGCGAGCACGTGGTCGGGCCCGAGCTCGCGCGCGTGTTCGACCAGATCCGGCGCCACGCCAGCAGTGACACCCTGCTGGTTCACGGCGAGTCCGGATCGGGCAAGGAGCTCGCCGCGCGCCTCTATCACGACGCCGGGCCCCGGAAGTCCGGACCGTTCGTCGCCGTCAACTGCGCGGCCATTCCGGAGGGCGTCGCAGAGCGGCTGCTATTCGGGGCGAAGAGGGGTGCGTTCTCCGGCGCCACCGACGCGCCTGGCCACTTCCAGGTGGCCGCCGGTGGAACGCTGTTCCTCGACGAGATCGCCGATCTCGATCCGGCTGTGCAAGCGAAGCTCTTGCGCGTGCTCGAGACGCGCGAGGTCGTGCCCGTCGGCGCCACCCACGGCGTCTCGCTCGACCTCGGCGTGGTCGCCGCGAGTCATCGCGATCTACGCTCGGCCGTGGCCGATCGGCGATTCCGCGAGGACCTCTACTACCGGCTCGCTCGCGCCACCGTCCACCTCCCCGCCCTGCGTACGCGCAAGGTCGACATCATCCGGCTCGCGCAGCACGAGGTCGCGGCCGTCGGCGCCAGCCTGGTCGCGCACGCGAAGCTCCTCGAGACGTGCGGTCTGCGCGCGTGGCCGGGCAACGTGCGCGAGCTCCGCGCGGCGGTCCGCGAGGCCGCGGGCTCGGCACTCGCCGCCGGCCGCGACAGCGTTCGCGTCGAAGATCTCGCAGCGACCGCGGGCCAGCCCGTCGGCGTGGCCAGGCCCGTAGCACCCATCGACTCCCCGAAGACCTCGACGCCCGAGCTCGACAAGGATGCGATCGCCTCCGCGCTCGCGAAGGCCGGCGGTGTGGTCAGCGTGGCGGCGCGCTCGCTCGGACTGCATCGAACGCAGCTCTACCGGTTGATGGACAAGCTCGGCCTCGCGCGTGACGACACGTGACGGTCGCGTGACACGTTGGCGGCCAGGTAACTATCGAGAACAGCGACTCACATCGTTGGCCTTCCGTGTGCAGCATTCGGCATCAAGGAGATATCCAATGACCAAGTTGATTTCGATGCTCACCCTCGCGCTCGTTCTTTCGACTGCCGCATGCAGCAAGAAGGGCGGTAGCGCCAACGTCGGCGTCGCGGAGTGCGACGAGTTCCTGACCAAGCTCAAGGCCTGCGGCGACAAGATCGGCGGCAACATCGGCGACAGCCTCAATCGCACCGTCACCCAGTTCGGTGGCATCTGGGCCGACAACGCCAAGGACGATTCGATGAAGAAGGAGCTGCCGGCTTCGTGCTCGTCAGCGATGAAGGACGCCAAGAAGACGTACACGCAGTGCGAGTGGTAGTCGCGGCCGAGTAGCCCATCCCCATGCCGAACATCGATGCGAACCGAACCCTGCGCGACGTGCGTGCCGCATTTCAAGCCGTGCCCCCACGAGGCGACCTCTTCGAGGTCGACGGTAAGAGTCCAACGGTCTTCGGCGTCCTGGAATCGCACGTCCAAGGTGTCGCGCGGAACCATCGCTTCCTGTGCTTCAGTCACAGCAACAAGGGCGCTTCGCGCGGCTTCTTGATCTTCGCCGACGCCACGTCGGGAAAGGTCGAGGTGGTTCTTTCCACGCCAGAGCAGGCAGATGGCCTGAACCACCCCAGCGGGATCCAGGCCTGCGGGGACTACCTCGCTGTGCCCCTCGAGAATATCAGCGGACACAATCGGTCCGCGGTGGCGATCTACGATCTCGAGGCAGTCTCGGGGACGAATACGCAGCCGATCCAGCTCGGAATCCGCGAGGACGGGAGGAAGGCGGGGGGGCTAGGCTTCGCGCGCGTGTTCGGCGCTGACCAGCGTGCCGTCCACCTCATCGCAACGTACGACGGCGGCGTGGTTCAGTTTTATCGATCGAACGGCGAACAGCTGACCAGCTCGTCGCTTGCGTGGACCTGCGTGGGGCGCGCACGGGTCGATGACGGCGGCAAGGGCACGGGCCCGGACTCGATTCAACTCGTCGTCGAAGACAGCGGCGCGCTCTTCCTGATCGCCGCGGGCGCCGAAGGCGATACGCGAGACTGGGCCCGGTTGTTCTCGGTGCCTTGGCCGTTCACCGAGACGGATCTTCACGCGGGAGTCGAAGCCAAGAACATCCCGAGCCTGCCGATGATCGAAAAGCGTCACATGGTGACGAGGCATCACGCGCCCCCCGCCAGCTTGTTCTCCCCCGAAGTCGCGCTCAACCCCGCCATGTGGGGCACGGCCCTCGCGACGGCTCGTGTGCACTTTCGGTTCGGCTTCGGCATCGACGTGACGTCCCCGACGTCGATGGACTTCTGGGCCACGCAGATGAACTTCCTCGAGGGAGTTCTGTGGACGAATCGCTTTCCGTCGCCGCGCGCTCCGGCGCTGCCACTCGCCATCCTGGTCCACCTTGCAGAGTCGGGCGATCGTTGGGGTCATGATCGCGAGACCGTCGGAACAACCGGACAGGCCCGCGCGATGCAAGGCTTCCAGATCGCCTTCCACCCCGCGGTGCCCGGACTCGAGCTCGAGTACCACGCCCATCTCGAGGGTACGGGGGACACCACACCCGCACATGGAGGGGATTTCGTCGGCACTCGGAATCAGTCCCGTCGCGTCGAGGGCTTCGCGATCTCGCTCGTGGGCCCAAGGTCCAGGGACTACGACGTCCTTTACACAGCGCACGTGCAAGACGTTGGTTGGGTGCCGTTGTGTTCGAACGGCGCGTACTGCGGAACACGCGACCGGTCGCTCCGCGTGGAGGCCATCCAGGTGATGGTGACGCCGAAGGTCAGCTTCTAGCCGGCGTTCGATCCGACTCGCTGACGCGGAGCAGCCCGCGGATCGCATGCGCTTCCGCCGCATCGGTGACCTGCGCGAGCGCGACGTTGAGGACGGTGACGCCATGGGCGACGACGGCGTCCAGGGCGTCGGTGGCCCACGGGCTGTCGGCGGCCAGGGCAGCGGCGACCTGCCGGAGGCGCGGATGGGTACCGGAAATCTGCAAGCAGCCATCGGCGAACACCATCGGCGCCGCACCATCGACGATCGTCGCGTCGCGAGCGTCGAGACCGAGCTGCGCGAAGCGCTGGCGGATCGCATCGATCAGCGGCTGCATCGGGTGGCGCGGCTCGGGTGAGTGTGTGATCGGTGCCGCCGCTGTGCGCGGCGCTCGGTCGGAACCGATCCGCGAGCGAACGTGGGTGAGGACCACGCGCGACAGCGGGCTGCCGTCGTCGACGATGCCCGGCTTGTCGTCGCCCGGTGTCACGACGCTCACGCGGCCGGTGCCCGCGAACAGCGCGGCGATCTGGGCGGCAGAGAGCGGCTCCGGGCGGAAGCAGTCAAAGGTTACGGTCCCGGCGTCGGCGACGGTGATCCGGCCGAGCGCGAGCGCATGTGCCGCATGTGCCTTCATCAGTGCCGGTTCGCACTCGGGGCGCTCGAGCATCGAGCGCACCAGGATGCCGTGGGCCTCCTCGCATAGCGTCACGAGGGTCCGGTGGATCGACCCCTCGTCGGCGGCGGCGACGTAGACCACGCCGGTCAGCCCGATGTCCCCGAGCGGCAGATCCAGATCGACGGTACCCGAGGCCGCGACCACGTGGAGCGGTGGCGAGACGAGCGGCGGTCCCGCGATCCACAGCGCACCGCGCAGGTAGCGGCGCGTGCCCATGCCATGGCCGAGCAACGTGTGTGTCGCGAGCGCGTTCGTCGGTGGCCGTACCAGATCGACGAACGCGCGGGCACTCGCGGTGCGGATGGCCTCGAGATCCGACCTCCAGACGGCGTCGAGCATGGGGTTCTCCCACGTGCGGTCGGCCACGAGGCGGGCGTCGTCGATGGTGACGACGACCGGCCACGTGAGCTCGTCGATACGCGGAAGGAACGGATGCATATCGTGGTGTGCGTACAGGCCGCGCAGGTGAGCCGATGCTGGATGCAGCAGGCCGACGACGCCACGCGGACCTGTCACCCCATCGCCGGGAAGCGCGACCTGCGCGAGGATCTCGCCCGTGTACGGGAGGGTGAGCGTGCTCGCGCGCGGTTTGTCGCGGTTCTTCCGGGCGAGCGCATCGAGCGCGAGCTCCTGGGTGGCGTCGATGATCTGCACGCCACGTGCGACCGCGCACGCGACGGTGATCGCATCGAGGCGCAGGACCAGACGCCGCTCGTCGAGCGGGCGGGGCGTGGCCCCCGCGACCGGGACCGACCACACGTTGCCGAACAGGCTGACCTGGCCGTCCACGGCCACGGGATCGATCCAGCTCGGCACCGTGGTCTCGAACAGCGGGACGCCGGCGAGCTCGGCCGGCGCGAGCCTCCCGCCGAACATCGCACGCACCAGGTTGCGCCGGATCAGCGGTTCGATCGAGGCGATCGGAACCTCGGCGAGGATCTTGCGCGTCAGCTCGATCGCGAGCTCCTGCACGTGTGGGATCCGCGCGTCGCTCGCGGTGTCGAGCTGGAGCGCGCGCAGCTGCTCGACGATCCCACGCAGTGGCGCGTCGCGCTCGAGCTCCGCGATCAACTCGGGCGCCTCGATCGCGATCTGGATCGCTGGAAGCACGTCGAGCGACACGACCTTGCGCAGCTCACCGCCGACGTGGAGCAGGGCAGACGAGCCCTCGTCGCCGACCAGCGCGATCTCGCCCGTGCCGAGCTGACGGCCGAGGTCGCCGAGCTCGCTCAGCGAACGCTTGCACCCGGGTCCGATCCCGTGAAGGGTCGGCTTTGGCATCAGGCCGCGCGCCATCCGGCGGGCCGCCTGCAGCTTCGCGACGGCGTCGGTCACGTCGTCGGTCGCTGTCCCGTGCAGGCAGCACAAGATGGCGCGGAGCTCGTCGGAGGCGGTCGCGAGTTGAATGATCGGCGCATCACAGGCGTGCGGTGGATCGGTCTCGCGGGCCAGCCATGTGCCCGTCCATGTCGTCGTCGGTATTCGCTCTCTGTGCATGTCGAGGACGGAGATGCGCGGTCCCTGCACGGTCGGGAAGAGCGGCGCGGCGATCAGCGACGCGACCGCGGAGCCGCGGACGTCGCCCTTGCGTGCCCAGGAGGCGAACAGCGTACGCGCTGGCCCCGGATCGCCGAGCGCCTCCGGCCGCGCCGCAGCGATCGCGACGAGTAGAGCGGGAGCCGCTGCGGTCACGCGCGCGATCACCTCGGCGGCGATGTCGTCGGGAATCCCGTCGAACGCGGGCATCGTGCGCGACGCATCGATCTCCACGGCGGCGCACAGCGGTAGCAGGTCGTCACGACGCAGCACGTGAAACGGCCGACCCTCGATGAAGATCTGGATCTCCATCGCGCTCGCTGACACTCCGACGATCCCACGCACGATCGGGCCATTGATCGGCACGGCTTCGCCCGGCGAAGGCAGCACGAGTGGTGCGACCGGCATCGCCCGGTGCGCCGCGAGGTTCACGGCGCGCTCCGCGGCATGACGGTGCACCTCGAGCTGGAGTGAAGCTTCTTGCACGGGCAGGCCCGCGAGTGTCGCCACGGCGCCGGCGACCACCTCATCGGCGACGAGCGGAGCGAAGCCGGCGATCGCCACCGCGCCGCGCGCGACGCACGGGATCATCGCCGGGTATGCCTTGCACAGCAGATCGATGCTCGTCGGGGCAGGGTCGCCGAGCACCGACCACATGCGCTGCGCGCGCACGTGAGCAAGGAGATCCGCTCCCAGGAGCTCGGTCGCGTCGAGCCGGGTGAGCGCGCTCCACAGCGCCAGAGCGAGGCTGCCATGCAGGTCGATCTCGGTCGGCCCGAACAGCTCGAGCGGCCGGGCACCGGTCAACGCGAACGCCGCGGCGCGAGCGAGACCGATCTCCCACTGCCGGTAATCACCTGCGGCGCTCCCTGCATCGACGATGCGGTCCCACGCGGGGTTCGGCAGGATGGTGTCGGAATCGACGAGGATCTTGCACGGCAGGAGCTGGTGCGCATACGGACGCGTGGCGAGCTCGATGCCGCGATGATGGAGCGTGACTGTCGACATCTCGGTCGGTCCGAGCGGGACGATCGCGCCGCAGCGGGTCTCCTCGGTCACCGCGAGCGCGAACGAGTGCAGCACCTTGGACGCGAAGGACTCCGCGGGCGCCGGCCGCGCCGTGGGCAGGGAATACGGGATCTGTGCGAGGTCGGGTAGGAGGCTCGCGAGCAGCGAGCGCTCGGCGTGGGTGAGGCGCAGCATGACGCGACCGGCGATCGGCAGGACGTCGACGGCCGGCGCGACAACACCGATGGCGGAGAGCGTCGCGAGCGCGGTGTGGCCGAGGTACTCGCCGCTGACGGTCCGCCACGCCGGCGCGCTGGCGAGCGGAGGCGCGAGCGTTGCACCAAGCGACCGCGCGTGCAGGAGCCCGCACTGGACGAGCTCGACGAACCGGGCAGGTGCGATCGGCTCGCCGGGCACGAAGCCAGCGCCGGTCTGGCCGCTCGCAATGGCCTCGACCGCACGCAGCACAGCGGCCTGCATCGCCCGGTCGACGCGCGCGAACTCCGTGTCGCGGACCGCTCCGCGATAGCGGTCCTCCGGTTTGATCCCGGGAGCATCGATCACCGCGGCGAAGCAGATCCGGCTGTCGAATTCGATGCGCTCGATCTCGCGCCCGTGGTGCAGCACCACGAGCTCCGACGTGCCGCCGTCACCGAAGATACAGATCTCGCCCTCGAGGCCGGTGAACACCGCTTGCGGGACGCAGCTACCGGGGACCGCCGCGCCGAGCCGCGCACGGAGCAGCGGCATGCGGTTCGCGAGCACCGTGGGCGGCCGAGCCGCGCGGGCGAAGAATCGATGGTGCGCGCGGCGCTGACGACGCGCCCAGCGCAGCCGCCGGCTGAGCTCGCTCGGATCGTGGAAGGCGTCCGCGATCAGCCGCGTGGCGGGATCTCCGGGTGGCACCCACAGGATGTCGCTGACCCAGGGCGCGAGGTCTGCCGCGACCGGATCGCGCCCGTGGTAGACGAGGTCGCGCCAGCGCGCGACCAGCGGCCGTGGTGCGCCGGTCGCGTCGCGAAGGAGCGGAAGCTGGGCGAGCTCGCGCAGCGAAGGCGACACGAAGTCGCGCACCGTCCTCCAGTCGGAGCGCTCGACCACCGCGGCGAGCAGCGTCAGTGCGGCGATTCGGACCCGCGGGGCGACCGGCTCCATGCCGAGCTGCGCGATCAGCGCGGTCACGAGCTTGCCGACCAGCTCGGGCACCCGGTGTTCGGCCGTAGCGATCGGATGGCTTTGACGCTGGACCTGCGAGCGCGATGCGTTGGTCGGCATCCGCGGCGCATCGATCAACATGCGGATCGGCAGCGCCGCTGCGATCCGCTCGTCGCCCAGCTCGAGCGGATAGCGCGCGAGGATCACGCCGCGCTCGGCCACTTCCATGACCGCGCCACTCGAGGTCTCGGGATCGGAGATCGCGAGGAAGCCGTCGAGGTCGTCGCCGAGCGGCACGCGGATGACATCTCGCGAGTGATCGACGCGGTGGTAATGGTTCGCGCCGACGGTGAGCGGGACCGGGATGTCGGCGCAGGCCGCGCGTGCGATGCCGAGCTCCGGCGGCTCACCCACCAGATAGGACAGCACCTCGAGCGAGACGCGCCGGCGCAGATGCACGCGCATGCCGCGCGATGCGCCCTCGGGAACCGGGATGGACTCTGCCTTCAGCTTGCGCAGAGGTGAGTCCGCGAGGTCGCCACTGGTCTCCACCAGCACGTCGGGCGTGTACCGGGCCCGGGTCGCCGTGTGATCGTCGATCGCGATCACGTCGATGTACGCCGGCTTGAGACCGAGGCCGCTGTTGACCGCCGAGGCGAGCAAGCGAAGGTGCTGGGTCTCGCTCGCTGCCTCTGGGCTGACCAGCACGTCGAACAGCCGCGTCAGGTCCTCGGCAGGCCACGGGTCCCCCCGCCACGACAGCCAGATATCGTTGGCATCGCCGGCGAGCACGATCTCCGTCGCGGGTGACGCGACCGCGGCGCGAATGGCTTCGAGGATCCAGCCGGCGCGCTCGACGAGCTGGAACTCGCGCAGCTTCGCGATCGCACGCGCCGCGTCGACGCGCAGGCGCCCTCCACCGACGCGGGGACCCGGTGCCGCGGGCCGGGTCATCCGGCACCTCCGAGGAGGTCGAGCGTGTGATCGAGCAGGCGCAGCGAGCACGCGACATCGAGGAGCTGATACTCGAGGAGGATCGCCCGCGCGAGATGCGAGCCCGTCAGGCGCGGATCTTTGGTCCGCGCCGCCACCACGAGCGGGTGACCGGCCGAGACCACGAGGGGAGGGCGGTGCAGCAGCCGGAATGGGTTGCGGCTCGCCGTCGCGCGATCGAGGACGTAGGGGGCGTGACGATCCTCGGTGGTACCGCCGCTGATCGCGAGCGCACCTTGACACGCACCGCCAAGCGTCGCGAGCACCAGCGACGACGGAACCTTGCCCGCGGCGGCGAGCATCTCGCGGAGCATTGCGACCAGCGAGACGTCGATGCCCGTCGGCTCGATCGGCGTGATCAGGGTCAGCTCCCTGTCGACGTGCACCAGCTGGCATCGGTACTGCGCATCGATCCAAGCCGTCAGCCCGGCGACCTCCTCGACGGCGAGATCGATCACCGGCTCACCCCGCTGCGTCACGATCGCCGTCAACGCCGACGCACCGTCGCTGGTCCACATGCGTCGCCCGAGATCCGCGCTGGCGAGTGCGCGCGTCCCTCGGACCGGCTCGACGAGCGGGAACGTCCAGTCGATCGACAGGCGGCTCCGGATCACGGCGTTGGCGAGCACGCGATACCGAGAGCGGTCGCCGGACTCCGCGGCGCGCTTCATCTCCGCCTCCACTTCCTTCGGAAGCTGTTCCGTGGCGAGCTTGCGGGCGAACACCAGCGCGCGATCGAACGCCCCATCGCGCTGCACGTTGTCGCGACTCAGGGTGTGGCCGAGCCGCGAATCCTGAAGCTTGGCGGCCACGTTGCCCGCGAGTGGTTCCGCGGTCTCGTAGAGCGTGAGCCCGTGGTTGAAGAACCCGGTGTACGGAGCGAGATCCGCCGCGACTCCGACGGCCGCGTAGGTCTGACCATCCTCGGACCGCCCGGTGACCTGCACGACCGCGTCCTCGATCGAGAGTGGGCGATCGATCCGCTCGACCTGCGGCGGCGCCGATGGCGTCGCGTACGTCAGCTCGATGGGCACCGTCGCGTGTCGGCACCAGCGCACGAGGGCATCCACGCTCGCCTTGACGAACAGCTGGACTGCAGGCGGCTCGATCGGGATCACCAGCTCGACGGAGGTGCCGGTCTGTGTTGCGGTTCCGGCATCGAACAGCTCGTACGTGAGATCGCGGAACAGATGGAGCGTCAGGCGGCGCCCATCGCGCGCGGATTGCACGATCACGGCATCCGGGTTCGGGGCGAGTACCGAGGCGAAGCCGATCCCGAACTTTCCGATCTTCGAGTGGTCCGACTCCTTGGTCGAGCGGAACAGCACCAGTAGCTGGTTCTCGATCGTGTCCTGCGACATGCCCTCGCCGCGATCGCGGACCGTGACGTGCACCTTCTGCTCGTCCGGATCGTGCTCGATCCGGATGTCTACCGACGGGGACCCAGCGTCGATCGCGTTCTGCACCAGCTCCCGGTAGAACGCGTTCGGATCCGCGAACTGGGTGATGACGTCACCAACGATGCCCTCGTCGCGCGGTGCCTCGGGCACCTCGTCGACCGTCATCGTGCGGTACGGATCCATGCGCGCTCGACGAGGCCGCGCTACTTGCTCTGCATGTGGGGCGTGACGTTGCAGCGGCCGTTCTGACCGCACGTCGCTTCCGCATCGCAGCTCGCATCGGTGCTGATCATCTGCGCGCACATCTGGCCGCCGCAGCGCTGCTCCCGCGAGCCCTGGAAGCCAGCGACGGCGTCGGCGCGGATCGCGATCTGCTTGCCGCCGGCGTTGCAGCCGCAGCACGCGTCGACGAGCGCGCACTCGTCGCTCGCCTTGCACGAGACGGGCAGGGGAGCATCTGGATCGAACTTCGTGGCGGTCAGGCCGGGCGCGGGCTTCGACGAGCCGCATGCAGCGAGCACGAGCGAGAGGAGGACGATCCTCATCGGCGGAACACGCCGGCGCCTGCGAACCGCGCCTCGTCGCCGAGCTGGTCGGAGATCCGGAGGAGCTGGTTGTACTTCGCGATGCGATCCGAGCGCGACGCCGAACCGGTCTTGATCTGGCCCGCGTTGGTCGCCACGGCGAGGTCGGCGATGAAGCTGTCCTCGCTCTCGCCCGAGCGGTGCGAGATCACGGCGGTGTAGCGCGCGTGCTGCGCCGTGCGCACGGCGTCGAGGGTCTCGCTCAGCGAGCCGATCTGGTTGACCTTGACGAGGATCGAGTTCGCGACGCCGCTCTCGATGCCCTTCTTGAGCCGCGCGGTCTGCGTGACGAACAGATCGTCGCCGACGATCTGCGTCTTCGCGCCGAGCTTGTCGGTCAGCGCCTTCCACCCCGCCCAGTCGTTCTGATCGAGGCCGTCCTCGATCGAGATGAGCGGGTACTTCGCGCACCAACCTGCGTACATCTCGATCATCTCGGCCGCGGTCTTGTGCTTGCCCTCGTAGTCGTAGGCCTTTTTTGCGTCGTCCCAGAACTCGGAGGCGGCGACGTCGAGCGCGAGGAAGATCTGCTCGCCCGCCTTGTAGCCGGCCTTGCCGATCGCCTCGAGCAAGAGCGTCAGCGCCTCGTCCGCGTTATCGAGGCTCGGCGCGAAGCCGCCCTCGTCGCCGACGTTGGTTGCCTTGCCGCGGCTCGACAGCAGCTTCTTCAGGTTGTGGAACACCTCCACGCCGGCGCGCAGCGCATCCTCGAACTGATCGAACCCGGCGGGGACGATCATGAACTCCTGGATATCGAGGTTGTTGTCGGCGTGCGCGCCGCCGTTGATGACGTTCATCAGCGGCACGGGCAGCGTCACCGCGCCCACGCCACCGAGATAGCGATAGAGGGGCAGGTCGTGACCGAGCGCGGCGGCGCGCGCGTTCGCCATCGAGACCGCGAGGATCGCGTTGGCCCCGAGGTGCGACTTGGTCGGCGTGCCGTCGAGCGCGAGCAGCGCCGCATCGACCGCGGCCTGGTCGGTCGCGTCCATGCCGATCAGGGTCGGCGCGATCACGTCGCGCACGTGATCCACGGCCTTGCGCACGCCTTTGCCGAGGTACCGCGTGACATCGCCATCGCGGAGCTCCAGCGCCTCGTGCTCACCGGTCGAGGCCCCCGAGGGCACGATCGCTCGCCCGAGGGCGCCGCCATCGAGACCGACCTCGGCCTCGACGGTGGGGTTGCCACGGGAATCCAGGACCTCGCGAGCGTGCAGCCAGACGATCTCGGTCATGCGCGGACACTAACCGAACAGGGCCGTTTTCTCACCCTCGGGCGGCCGTGTTACACAGCCCCATGCGCAGCCTCCTGATCACGCTCGCGATCCTCGGCGCGGGCGTCGCCGGATGTGGCGGGGGCGGCTCGAAGGATGCTGTCGCGCCGAGCGCCGTCACGCCAAAGGAAGTGGTCACCGCCGTGAAGGCGACGATCGAGCAGTGGCGGCAGGGCTACGAGGTCCGCTCGGTCGATACGCTCGCGAAGCTGTACGCGCACGATCTCGATGTCGTCGTCGTGCAGGAAGGCCTGACGATGATCGGCTGGAGCTCGGTAGAGGCGTACCTGAAGGATCGGATCGCGCGCGCCGGCCAGATCCACATCCGGCTCAAGGACGTCCAGGTCACCTCGCTCGGTCTCGAGGCCGCATCTGCGGTCGCCACGATGACGCGCGAGCTCACCGATGGCACCACCACCGTGAGCGAGAACGGAACGTTGACCCTCGTCGTCCGCCGCACCGGTGACGGCTGGGTGATCAGCTCCGAGCACTACTCGTACAAGCGGCCGTGAGATGAGCGAACCACGCACGATCGGAGTGGCCCTCCTCGGGCTCGGGAACGTCGGTAGCGGCGTGGTCAAGCTCCTCGAGGACAATGCGGCGGCGATCGAAGCGCGGCTCGGTGCGCGCCTCGAGGTCCGCGCGATCGCGGTGCGTGATCCCGACAAGCTCGACCGCGTGGTCAACGTCGATCGCACGTTGCTGACCACCGATGTGGATGCGGCGATCCACCGCGACGACGTGGAGATCGTATGCGAGCTGATCGGCGGCACCACGCTCGCGAAGACCGCGGTGCTGTCGGCGATCGCGGCGAAGCGCCACGTGGTCACGGCGAACAAGGCGTTGCTCGCCGAGCACTGGGGCGAGGTGTTCGGCGCGGCGGAGAAGGCAGGCGTCGACGTCTACTACGAGGCCGCGGTGTGCGGCGGCGTGCCGATCATCCGCGTGCTGCGCGAAGGCCTCGCGTCCGACCGCGTCGAGTCGATCATCGGCATCGTGAACGGCACGTCGAACTACATCCTGTCGACGATGACCGAGACGCGGCGACCGTTCGCCGACATCCTCCGCGAGGCGCAGGAGCTCGGTTATGCCGAGGCGGATCCCACGCTCGATATCGGCGGCGGCGACGCCGCGCACAAGCTCGCGATCCTCGTGAACCTTTGCTTCGGCACCACGATCGATGTCGCCGCGATTCCGAAGGACGGCATCGATGTCGTCGATCCGATCGACCTCGCGTACGCCGAGAAGTTTGGCTACGTGATCAAGCCGCTCGTGATCGCGCGCGAGCACGGCGAGAAGCTCGAGGCCCGCGTGCACCCGGCGCTGATCCCCGCGAACTGGCTGCTCGCCGATGTCTCCGGCGCGAAGAACGCCGTGTACGTCCAGAGCTACGCGCTCGGCCCGTCGATGTACTACGGCGCCGGTGCCGGAATGCTGCCGACCGCGATGTCCGTGGTCTCCGACATGATCGAGATCGCCCGCAACATGTTCGCCCGCGCCGGTTCGCAGACACCGCGGCCGCGGCCGGCGGTGGTCCGCCCGATGGTGCCCGTCGCGGACCTGACGTCGTCGTACTACCTGCGGTTCGGCGTTCACGATCAGCCCGGCGTGCTCGGTCAGTTGATGACCATCCTCGGCGCGCACTCCGTGTCGATCGCGCAGGTCGTGCAGGACGGCGCGCCCGGGCGGCGTAACACGGACGATCCGGTGTGGGTCGTGGTGCTCACCCACTCCGCGCGCGAGGGCGACATGCGCGCCGCGCTCTCCGAGATCGATGCGTTGCCGATCGTGCGCGAGCGCGCTCGTGTCATCCGAATTGCCGGTTAATTGATGCAGCACGAGGTCCGGATCATCTTCGGCGACACCGACCAGATGGGGGTCGTGTACTATGCGAACTACCTGCGGTTCTTCGAGAGCGCGCGCGCCGCCTACTGGCGCGCCCTGGGCCGGAGTTACAAGGATCTTGTCGAGTGGGGCGTGGCGATGCCCGTTGTCGAGGCGCACTGCGACTACAAGCGGCCCGCGTTCTACGAGGATCTCCTGATCGTCGACGTCGAGGTCATCGAGGTTCGCGCGGCCTCGGTGCGGTTCGGCTACAAGGTGCTGCGCGGCGAGGAGCTGATCGCCGCCGGCCACACGCGCCACGCGATCATCGGCACCGATGGCCGCCCGCGCCGCCTACCCGATCAGCTGCGCGACGCGATCCCTGCGTTACCGCCGCGCACGACCCCTTGATCGGTGTCCTCACCTCCGCATCATTGATCGAGCCGGAGGGCAGCGGTACACCTTGCGCCATGCAAGACCGCAACCTCGCGCTCGAAGTCGTCCGCATCACCGAGGCCGCCGCGCTCGCGTCCGCACGGCTGATGGGACGCGGGGACCGCAAGCTCGCCGACCATGTCGCCGTCGAGGCGATGCGCAAGGCGTTCGATGCGATCGACTTCCGCGGCACCGTGGTGATCGGCGAGGGCGAGCGCGACGAGGCGCCGATGCTGTTCATCGGCGAGACCGTCGGCGCCGGCTGGCACAGCGGCGAGGGCTCGCCGAAGGTCGACATCGCGGTCGATCCGCTCGAGGGCACCAACCTGTGCGCCGTCGGTGCGCCCGATGCCATCAGCGTCATCGCCATCGCCGACGACGGCCAGTTCCTCAACGCCCCCGATACGTACATGCAGAAGATCGCGGTCGGCCCCGAGGCTCGCCACGTGATCGATCTCCGCGAGTCGCCGACCTGGAACCTCGAGCGCATCGCGAAGGCGAAGGGCAAGAAGGTCGCCGATTGCACCGCGGTCATCCTCGATCGTGATCGTCACGCCGATCTGATTGGCGAGGTCCGTCAGGCGGGCGCGCGCATCCGGCTGATCGGCGACGGCGACGTCTCCGGCGCCGTGATGACGGCGAACCCCGAGTCCGGCGTCGACGTCCTGTTCGGCACCGGCGGCGCGCCCGAGGGCGTGATCGCCGCCGCCGCGCTCAAGTGCGTCGGTGGCGCGCTGCAGGGCCGCCTGCGGTTCCGCAACGACGAGGAGCGCGCCCGCGCGAAGCGGATGGGCGTGGGGCCCGAGGACACGATCTACAACATCGAGGAGCTCGCGAAAGGCGACGTGATGTTCGCCGCCACCGGCGTCACCAAGGGCTACCTCCTCGACGGCGTGCGGTTCTTCGGCGACAGCGCCAAGACCGAGTCGATCGTGATGCGCTCGAAGACCGGCACCGTGCGCGTCATCAACGCCACGCACCACTTCAACACGAAGCCGAAGAACTCGTGGGCCACCGGCCTCGAGCCCTGATCAGGGGATGACGACCGAGATCTTCGTCGTCTTGCCCGCGGTGATCGTGACCTTGCGCGTGATCGACGCGTGGGTCGGGTTCTTGAACGTCAGCGTGTACGTGCCGGTGGGCATCTCGAGCTCCGCGAACGGGGTCTCGCCGAGCTTCCTCGCGCCGTTGTAGACGATCGAGTACGGGGTGGTGCGCACGGTGAGCTTGCCGTTGGCCGAGGTGGGCCGGCCGCCGCTGATCTTCTTGTTGAAGGCGATGTCCTGGACCCGGTCGACGCCCTTGTCGAGGTCCACCTGGCGCTTCTCGGGCTGATAGCCCTCGAGCTCCGCCGTGACCATGTAGTGCCCCGGCGCGAGTGCAAACCGCGCGGGGTCGGCGCGGGTCTCGCCGTTGATGGTGACGTTGCCGCCGCTCGGGCTCGTGCGGATCTCGAGGTAGGTCAGCTCCTCGGTGGCGTCGGGGCGGATCGTCGGCTCGAACACGTCGGCGGGAACGTCGACCGGTGCGTCGACCGGCGGCGCGGCATCGGCGACGATCACGACCGGGCTCGCCGTCCTTGCGTCGGGCGGAGGGGCGCTGCCGGAGGAGCAGGTCCGCGCGGCGATCGCGATCACGAAGCTGAGGAGCGCGAGCGCGCCGAGGCCCGCGATCGCGAGCAGGCGCTTCCTCGGGCGCGGGACACCGCCGGTGCGATCGGCGGTGCGATCGGCGGTGCGATCGGCGGTACGATCGAACGGGCCGGTTGCGCGGCTGGGCTCGAGCCGGCGCTGATCGATCACCGTCGGCAGCGCGGCGGGACCGCCCGCGACCAGTGGCCTGCCGTGGCCGCTCCGCATGTTCGTCTCGTTGATCGTGTCGTTTGCCATCACCGTCGCGCCGTCGCGCTGGGTGGACTCGATCGCGGCGCGCGCGGAGCGATCGGTGCTCTCCATCGCGGCGCGCACGGCGCTCTCGGGAATCACGACGGCCGTGGTGGTGCGATCCGTGGACTCCGCGGCGGCGCGCGCATCCGGATCGCTCACCGTGCTGCGGCCGAGACCGTGCTTCTTGTTCGTCGAGTCGGCCACCTCCTCGCCGGTGACGGCCACCGTTTCGGCGGACTCGAGCAGGTCATCGGCGTCGAGCACGACCGATGCGGCGATCAACGGCGACGCCGGTGTCACGGTGCCGGCCTGCGTGCCGATCGAGACCGCCGTGCCGGGCTCGGGCGTACTCGGAGCGAGCTGCGTGCCCGGCATCGCGCGTGGCCCCGAGCCCTTGATCGAGAGGGCGGGGAGCTGCCCGGTTCCCTCGCGCACGAACCGCTGCTTGATCCAGCCGCCGAGCTGCATCGGCCCCGCGATCTCCGGGGATGACTTGATGAACTGCTCGAGCGCCTGCGCGAGGTCGAGCGCGGTCGCGCGCATCTCTCGGCGCGTCTGGAGCGCCCACGTGAGCGCCTTCGCGAGGGCGGGTGGGGTGCGCGGGGCCACCGAGATGATCGGCGGTAGCTTGCCGTCGCGAATCGCGCGCATCGCCTCGACGGCATCGCCGCGGCCGACGATGGTCTTTCCCGCGAGCAGCTCCCACAGCACGATGCCGAGCGAGAACACATCGCTGCGCCCGTCGAGCGGCGACGCGATGGTCTGCTCGGGCGACATGTACGCGTACTTGCCCTTCACCTGACCCGGGTTGGTCAGCTGGTCGCCGAGCATCGCGGCCTTCGCGATGCCGAAGTCACACAGCTTCACGATGCCGTCGAACGACACCATGATGTTTGCGGGCGAGACATCGCGGTGCACGAGGCCGAGCTGCTGGCCGTTCGCCGCGCGCAGCTCGTGCGCGTAGTGCAGCGCCGCCGCGGCGTCGGCACCGATGCGCGCCACCATCGTCGGCGGCAGCCGTTCCTTCTCCACGCTGTGCTTGAACAGGTGACCGGCGTGCACGCCGTCGACGAACTCCATCGCGATGAAGTAGTCGGTGTCGACCTTCCCGAAGTCGTAGATGTGGACGACGTTCGGATGGGTGAGCTGCGCGGCGAGCTTCGCCTCGCCGAGGAACATCTTCACGAAGTCAGGCGCGTCCGCGAGGTGCGGGAGGATTCGCTTGACGGCTACCCGGCGGTCGAAGCCCTCGAGGCCCTTCTGCTGGGCAAGGAACACCTCTGCCATCCCGCCGCGCGCGATGCGCCGCAACAGGACGTACTGACCGAAGCGGATGCCGCCGTCGGCGGACGCGGACACCCCGTCATCTTAGCCTCGTTGTGCACCGCGTCGGGGCCCGGGCGGCTGCCCACTCGTGTTTGCACCGATCCATGGGCCGAATCTCTCCGGGTTTTCGTCGCGGGCGGGAAGCGGGATGATCTACGATGTGGATCATGCGAACGGGGTCCATGGCGGGCATCGCGCTGGCCTCGTTGTTGACGAGTGCGTGCGTGGCGCCGCTCTCGGACTCGAACCCACCGAAGGTCGCGGTCGGTGGGTCCTCCGCGCTCGTCAGGATGTTCGCAAAGGTCGGCACCGAGACCGGCGTTCCGCCCGAGTTGCTTGCCGCGATGTCGTATGTCGGCACGCGCCTGCGCATCGTGGCTTCGACCGAGCACGGCCGCTCCACGCTCGGCCTGCTGGGCATGTCGCCCGAGGATCTCGCGGCCGGCGCGGCGATCGCAGGTGTCACCGATCGCGCCGCGGCCACGGAGCCGGAGGCCGCGATGCGCGCCGGTGCGGCGCTGGTCAAGAGCCGCGATCTCTCGGCGCGCACGGTCGAGGACTTCCTCTCGTTGTTCGACGACGACGAGCGCGAGGCGCTCACCGCCGCCCTCGTGCGCGGCATCGATGGCCGCGATGCCGGCGGCAACACGCTGACGATCGCCGCGCACCCCGAGCTCGATAGCAGCGCCGGCTTCGGCACCACGGTGCAGGGCCTCGGCAGCGCCGACTACGGCCCGGCAACGTGGTCGCCCGCGTACTCCGGCAACTTCGCCGTCGGCAATCGTACGGCGATCGACCACATCGTCATTCATGACACCGAGGGTAGCTACGCCGGCTCGATCAGCTGGTTCAAGGATCCCGCGGCGAACGTCTCCGCCCACTTCGTGATCAAGTCGAGCACCGGCGCGATCACGCAGATGGTCAAGGAGAAGGACGTCGCGTGGCACGACGCGTGTTTCAACGCGACCACCATCGGCATCGAGCACGAGGGCTACGCCGCGAAGCCCGACCTGTGGTTCACCGAGCCGATGTACATCGAGTCGGCAAAGCTGACCGCGTACCTCTGCAACAAGTACAACATCCCCAAGGAGCACGGCTTCATCGTCGGTCACGGCGAGGCGCCGGATTGCTCCGACCACACGGATCCGGGCCCGGGCTGGAACTGGGCGCACTACATCGATCTCGTGAAGACCGGCGGTCTGCCCACGTTCCTCGCCGGCGATGCGACGATCGATGCGCCGACCGCGCTCGTCTCCGGCGAGACCGGCACCGTCACGATCACGATCACGAACAACGGCAACGTCGCGTGGGATCTCGATCTCACCCGGGTCGGCACCACGGCGCCGCAGGATCGCGAGTCCGCCGTGTTCCTCGACGGGGACTGGCTGTCGCCGAGCCGCGCCACCGGCGTCGACACCCGGGTCGTGCCCGGCGCGACCGGCACGTTCACGTTCGAGATCGTCGCCCCCGACGTCCACGAGACCCAGGTCATGGACGAGGCGTTCCAGCTCGTGCAGGGCGACGCCACGTGGTTTGGCCCGGAGATGCACGTCGTGTTCTCCGTGGCGCCGAAGGGCGAGAGCAACGGCTGCTCCGCTTCCGGGGGTGGTTCGGCCCGTACGGCCCTCCTCGTCGCGGCGGCGCTCCTTCTGCGTCGTCGACGTCGCTCCACGCCGTGACGTAAGATATCCGGATGGCGCTCGATCTCAAGGAGCAGCTCGAGCTGCTCGTCGGGGCGCTGACCGACGCGTCAGTGTCGTTCGCCATCTGCGGTGGGATCGCGGTCACCATCCACGGTGCGCCGCGGTTGACCGACGACCTCGACCTTCTCGTCCCGGCGAACGAGGTCGCCGCTGCGAAGCTTGCCGCTGCCGCCGTCGGGTTCGATGTGCCCGCGCTTCCGATGGTGTTCGGTGCCGGAACGCCTACCGAGCGAACCGTCCATCGGGTGTCGAAGCTCGACGATGGCGAGCTGTTGACGCTCGACCTGATTCTCGTGGCCGGGTTCCTCGAGCCGGTGTGGGCCGATCGCGTGCTCGTCGAATGGGACGGGCGGCGCGTTCCCGTCGTCTCGCGACACGGCTTGCTGACGATGAAGCGCGCGGCCGGCCGTCCGAAGGATCTGCTCGATATCTCTACGCTCGAAGGCGGTGGCGAATGAGCGCCCCCTCGGTGGACATGTCGCCAGCCGCGGTCGCACGCCGCCTGCGGATCGTCGCTTCGCTGTACAAGCTCGCTCGTTCGCTGAAGACCGCGAGAATCCTCGGGCCCGTGGTCACGGTCGGCGTACCAGACACACGCGACGAGTGATCGCGCGGTACCGCATGTGCGATGCTGCCGCCCGGTGCGCTTCTGTCTCGTCGTCGCCGCCGCGCTGTGCGCGGGATGTAGCGACGCGATCACGCTCGAGATCGCCGGCGATCGTCCCGTGCCCACGGGCCTCGATGCGATCTGCATCGGCGTCGCCGACGCATCGCTTACCGGCGGGCACTTCGGTCGCGCGTATCGCCTCGAGGGTGCGCTCGCGAAGCTCCCCCAAACCCTGCGCGTGGAGGCGGGCGGGGCCGACAGCGCATACGCCTGGGTGCGCGGTGATCGCGGCGGGCTGACCGCCCTCACCGTGGGGGCGTCGATCGATTTCGGCGGAGATGTCACGCTCTCGCTCGACAAGTGCCTCCGCGGCCCGGCGGGCGCGCCGGCCACGATCGGCAACGCGATCGGGCCGACGAACGCGCGGCTCGCGGTCTCGCACGGCGCGGGCGGCACGCTCGTCCTCGCCGTCGGCGCCGGCGCGAGCGCACTCGATGCGAAGAGCGGTGCGCTGATCGAGCTCGCCGTACCCGCACCGCGTGCCGGGAAGATCGTCGCCCTCGTCGCGGCGGATCTCGACGGCGATTGCGATGACGACGTGATCGTTGCCACCGATGGCGCTCCGCCCGCGCTGTGGCGGCGCGATGGCGTGACGTTCACCGAGGTCGGCTCGCTCGGCAACACCACGATCGCCGCGGTCGCGGCCGCCGACGTGGATCGCGATGGTGATGTCGATCTCGTCACCGGCGGCGGCGGCACGCTCACGCTCTGGCGCAACGATGGCGGCGGCACGTTCGCCACCGATGCGGCAGCGCTCGCCGCGAACGGTCGGGTCACTGCGGTCAGCGCGATCGCGCTCGGCGACCTCGACGGAGACGGCAACCCCGAGCTGGTGGTGGGGCAGGCAGGCGCTCCGCTGCGCGCGTGGCTCGGCGATCCCGGTGGGACCGGCAGCTTTCTCCCCGCCGACGCCGCGGTGCCGCCCGTGCCGCTCGATGTGGTGCGCCTCTCGCTCGCCGATGCCGACGGTGACTTCGATCCCGATCTCGCGGTCGCGGTGAAGGGCGCGGCGATGCGCCTCTACATCGATCGCGAGGGAAGGCTCGAGGATCAATCGTTCGTGCGCCTCCCGCAGCCGCCGCCCCAGGCGAGCGCGATCGCGATCGGCGGCTGGGACGACGGCTGCGAACCGGATGCGATCATCGCGAGCGCGGCCGGCGGTCCGTCGCTGCGCGGCACCCCGACCGGTGCGTTCGTCTCCGAGGCGGCGGCACCACCCGGCACCGATGCGGTGCTCGCCGACATCGACGATGATGGCGATCTCGATGCGCTGATCGCGGGCGCGCAAGGAGTCACGTGGCTCGCGCGCTGATCATCCTCCTGCTCGCCTTCGCGTCGATCGCGCGCGCCGACGAGCCCGTCGGGCCTCAGGCGATCGAGACCCACCTCGCGCGCGGCCAGAAGCTGTTCGACGAGCAGGAGTACGCCGGCGCGATCCAGACCCTGTCTCCCGTCACCCGTGACGCCCGCGCCACGCGCGCACAGCGCCTGCGCGCCCTCGAGCTGATCGCGCTCGCTCACTTCATCCGCAACGACGAGGGCGCCGCACGCGCCACGTTCGAGCGCATCCTCGACATCGATCCGGGCTATCAGCTCCGCGACACCTCCGGCTCGCCAAAGATCCGGTCGTTCTTCGAGGCGATGAAGAAGCAGCTCATCCCCGGCTTCGACCCGAGCGCCGGCGCCGACCTCGAGCACGCCGCGCCCACCGCCGGCAGTGCAGGCAAGACCATCGAGATCGAAGCGCGCGCAACGCGCGGCGGCGAGCGCGTGTTCGAGCTCGTGATCGCGACACGCCGCCGCGGCGAGCTCGGCTACAAGATCGTCACGGCGCTTCCCCGCGGCGATGCACGCTGGCGCGCGCGCATCCTCCCGGAGCCATCAACGAAGCCCTACGTGCTCGAGTACTACGTCGAGGCGCGCGATGCGGGCGGGGCGGCTGTCGCCCGGATCGCCGCCCCCGACGCGCCGCTCGAGATCGCCCTCGCCGCCGGCACCGCCGAGGTCCCGCAAAACCGGGCCTGGTACAACCACTGGTACGTCTACGCGGGCGTCGCCGTCGTCGCCGCAGGTGTGACAGGTGTCGCGGTCGCAGCGACCCGCGGTCCCGACGCCGGCTCCCTGCCGCCGGGATCGGTCACCGTTAGCCCCTGAGACACTCCGCCCGTCGAGGGCGACCCAGCACCTCACCAGTCAGAGCGGCTGTCAGCGCGGACGCTGCCCCCGCGTGATCTGAGTCATCGTCGAGAAATCGCCCCCGGACTCTACTGGGCGAGCCCGGGATTGCGGACGGCCAGGCTCGGAATGGGGCTTGACCCCTTGGAGCAACCTCAGTAGGGTCCCGCAGCATTTTTGAACGTACTTCCTACGTAGGAAGCGAAGGAGCCGAGGGATGAAGAAGCTAGCTTTTGCAGCGCTGTTGGTTGGGCTTGTCGCGTGTAACGGCGAGAAGAAGAAGGTCATCCTCGTGGATGCTGCGCCGGAGACGGGCGTGTGCAACCCGATCATGCAGACGGGCTGCAACCCCGGTCAGAAGTGCGACTGGATCTACGACCAGGTCGAGACCGACGCGATGCCCGACTTGATGCGCGTCGGCCACATCGGCTGCGAAGACATCCCGGCCTCGCCGATCGGCACCGACCAGCAGTGCAGCGATCCCGATGGCTCGCCGCCGGTGGGCTCGGAGAACTGCGGTCTCGGCCACGAGTGCGTGTCCGGCTACTGCCGCAAGATCTGTGACCAGCAGGCCGCGGCGACCGCCACCGTTGGAACGTGCGACGGCGACCACGCCTGCGTGCAGTACCAGAGCCTGTTCATCAGCGGCTCGGCGACCGTCGCCGGCGTCTGCAACGTCCTCTGCGATCCGTGGACGCAGAAGGCGAAGATCGGCGCGAACCCCGACGCGTGCGGCTCGACGAGCCAGACCGCCCCGACCAAGGGCTGCTACGGCGTCGAGAAATTCAGCTGCTCGCGCGTTGCTCCGTTCGATGCGGCGAACCACAAGCTGCCCAACGCGCAGGCCCTCATGCTCACCGATCGCCAGGTTCCGGCCGGCGCGTACTCGAACGCCTGCGCTCCGGGATACATGGCAGTGCTGATCGCCGAGACTGGCGTCACCACCGGCGTCTGCGACGGCCTCTGCGCGGCGCTCGAGTCCGATACAACCCAGCCGGACCCCGCGCGCCTGAAGGGCGACGCGTTGGTGCTCGCGAAGTACCCGACGGCTGCAGCTCCGGCCGCTGGCGAGGCGACCTGTAACGCTGGCAAGCGCGGCAAGGACCCGGATTCGCGTTGCAAGTTCCTCTGGCCGTTCCGCATCGACCGGACCACGGGCATGCTCGCAGTGACCGACACGATCGACACGATGGGCATCTGCCAGGGCATCTCGCACTACAAGTACGACTCGAATAACAGCGGCGCGATCGACGCTGCCGACGTGTTCGAGAGCGACGCACCGGAGTGCAACGTGCTGCCCAAGCGCACGACCGCCACGACCCTGTCGGGCGATGACGCGATGGACTTTGGATGTCAGAAGGTTCCGCCTCCGTTCAAGGCCGCTGGCAAGGACGGGAAGATCAACGTGTCCAGCCTCATGCAGGGCATGGACCTCTCGACCGTGATGCTCGATGACGCCAGCGCTGTCCCGATGGCGCGTCACCAGTTCAACTGAAACAAGTGTAGTAGCGAGCGACAACGTTCGCTTTTGAAAGGGCCGGCTACCAAGCCGGCCCTTTTGTTTTGACTGCAAATCGCAGATCCTTGAGACGGAGGTCGAGCCATGGGTTTGATGTACAGAGCCGCGTTCGTGGTGTTGGTTGCGGGGGCTTCACTTTCGATCGCGGGGTGTTTGCAGAAAAACCCGGTCTCCTGCGTCGACGGCTATTGCGAAGACGCGGGACTTCCGTTTTGCGATGAGGATGGAGCGCTCGCGGGTTCGCCCATGACCTGCATCGCTGTCGACTGCACACCCGGCTCCGTTGCAGGGTGCCGCCTGGACCAGGCAATCGTGTGTAACAACAGCGGTGACGACTTCGACCTCAGTCACTGCGATCATGGCTGCGATCCGTCGTCGGGATGCATCGTCAAGAGCTGTGTTCCCAACACCGTCGCCTGCGGCGACCGCGTGGTCGAGCAATGCGACGCGAACGGCGTGCTCCATACGACCGCGTGCGACATGTCCTGCATCGCGGCGCCGATGCCGCACTGTGCCTATGTCTCGCCGCAATACCTCCCTGACGTGTGCGACACGCTCGCGACCGAAGCATCGCGAGACATCACGACGACGGAGACGATCGACACGAACCAGGCTGCAGCTTGCAACGGAGGCGTCGTGCCTCAGTCGGGTGGACCGGATCTGTGCGTGCTGCGCTATGGCACGTTCACCGTAAGCTCGGGCGGTACGGCGCGCTTCGTCGGGAATCGGGCCGTCGCGATCGTAGCGGACGACACACTCCGAATCAGCGGCACCTTCGATGTCTCCTCCCGTGGCATTGTTCCCGGCCCCGGGGCAGGCGGCGGCGGTGGTGGCCAGGCGTCTTCAACCAAAGGAGGAGGCGGTGCGGGCTTTGCCACCCCGGGGGCAGCTGGCGGTTCGACGACTCAAACCGGGGGTGGAGTGAACGGCGGGGCCGCATACTCGCCACTGACTGTGTCGTTCTTGGTGGGTGGCGCCAGGGCGAGCGTGAGTGGACTTGGCGAGATCTACTGGGGCGGCGGCGGCGGTGGCTCAGCGACTTTGGTCTCGTGTCGCCGCAGCGTCTTGGTCGACGGCGCGATCCAAGCGGGCGGCGGTGGCGGACTCGGCGGCCATACGTTCGTCCCACCAGCGTCGGCACCGTTTGCAGCCGGCGGTGGAGGTGGTGGCTCTGGAGGCTACGTCGTACTCCAAGCCCTGAACATCATCGTGTCCGGCGCCGTATCCGCGAATGGCGGTAGTGGCGGCTGCGGAAAGCCGTCGGCAGCAGCAACGGGTGTTGATGGCGCCGATGCTCAACTCTTCGTCACCGCGCCTCCAGCGTGCACGCCTGCCTCGAATGAGGGAGCCGGCGGAGCCGGTGGTGCGTCGAGTGCTGGGCCACAACCTGGTGGCGCGTCCAGCGGAGGCACACCTGGTGGTGGGGGCGGTGCCACCGGTTTTTTCCAGACGTACACGCCGATCGGGGTGATTCCCGCGCTGACACCCTCGGCCGTGTCGCCCGCGTTCCAGCAGAACAAGAACATCTCGGTCCGGTAGAGCGACAACGTTCGCTTTTGAAGGGGCCGGCTACAAAGCCGGCCCTTTTGTTTTTCGGTGGGGACGAAAGTCCGTCCGGGCTGTGGCCGTACTCCGGACACTCCGGACAAGTGGCGACGAGGTTCTGCGCAGTTGGCGCGGCACGAACCTCGCGTAGGCGACGCAACCGTACGCCTGACCAACCGATAGCCCAGCTTTCCAAATCTGGGAGGAGCTCGCGCCAATGATGCACTTCAACGAAAGAGACACCAGCACGCACTCGATGCCCGCCGACGGCCGCCGCAGCGGAATGGTGGTCGCCCTGCGATCGACCGACGACGGCACGGAGTACCCACTCGGAACCGACGCCCGCCGATGGGTGATCGGCAGCGCCGAGAGCTGCGATCTCGTGGTCGGAGACCCGTTCGTCTCCGCGGTCCACTGCATCCTCGAGCGGCGACCGGGGGGCGTCCTGCTCGTGCGCGATCGGCCATCGCGCAACGGGACGATGATCGATGGTAACGCGGTCGAGGCCGCGGAGCTGCGCGTGGGCTCGTTCCTCGCGATCGGGCACACCACGCTCGTCGCGGTGGCAGCGATCGGTAGCGGGCAGGCGAGCGCGCTGTCGCTCCTCCGCGGCCGGGATCCGGGCCTGCGCGCCACGATCGACCAGGCACTCAAGGCGGCGCAGACGGACTGCAACGTGCTGATCGTCGGCGAGACCGGCACCGGCAAGGACCTGGTCGCGCGCGCGGTGCACGAGGCATCGCGTCGCGCGGCCGGGAAGTTCGTCGCGGTGAACTGCGGCGGCATTCCCCGCGAGCTGATCGGCTCGGAGCTGTTCGGGCACGAGAAGGGCGCGTTCACCGGCGCGCTGACCGAACGCGATGGCTACTTCGTCGAGTCGCACTGCGGCACGCTGTTCCTCGACGAGATCGGCGAGCTGCCGATCGAGATGCAGCCGCACCTGTTGCGGGCGCTCGAGACGCGGCGCGTGCGGCGCGTGGGCGGTATGCACGAACGCTCGGTCGATACGCGCATCATCGCGGCGACGAATCGCACCGACGGTCTCGGCACCGAGTCATCGAAGCTCCGTACGGACCTCTATCACCGGCTCGCCACGGTGGTGCTCCTGTTGCCGCCGCTTCGCGAGCGCATGCCCGACGTGCCGGAGCTGGTGGGCTCGATGCTCGCGGAGATGGCGCCGGAGCACGGCCCGCAGACCGTCAGCGACGACGCGTGGCGCGCGCTGCTCGCGTACGCGTGGCCGGGCAACGTGCGCGAGCTACGCCACGCGGTCGCGCGCGCCGTGGCGCTTGGCAGCGGCGAGCTCGGGCCTACCGACTTCTTCCCGGAGCTGCGGTTCGGCCGCAGCGTGCCGGGTCTGCCGGCGGAGGCGCGGCTGCCACTCGTGCCGTACCAGCAGATGCTGCGCAGCGCGATGGAGCAGGCGCTCGCCACGCACGGCACCGTTCGCGCGGCAGCGAGTCACCTCGGGATGGCCAAGTCGACGTTCGCCGATCGCGCCAAGGCCTGGGGCCTGCTGTCGCCGCGCGCGAAGCTCAAGACCGGCAAGTGATTGCGATGCAGGCACGGAGGTGCCATCATGTAAGCAGCATGGTGAAGGCAGCGCAATACACCATCCGGAACGTCCCAGCGTCGGTGGATCGTGCGCTGCGTCGCCGGGCTGCCGCAGCGAAGGTCAGTCTCAACACGCTGCTGTTACGCGCACTCGAAGCGGAGGCAGGTGTCTCGCACGCCCGCGAGCGCAACGACCTCGATGCCTTCTTCGGATCCTGGATCGCAGACCCGCGTGTGGAGCGAGCCCTCGCCGATGTCCGACGCGTCGAGCCGGGGGACTGGGAGGAGGAGTGAGGTGCGGCTCGTACTCGACACCAACACCTATCGCCTCGTGATGGAAGGAGCGCCCGAAGCAGCGGGGCATGTCCGGATCGCGGACGTCGTGATGCTTCCGGTACCCGTGATCGCGGAGCTCCGCTATGGGTTCATGAACGGCAACAAGGGACAGCGCAACGAGGCGACGCTGTCGCGGTTTCTCGATCAGCCGCGGGTGGAAGTCCTCGTCTGTGACGAGGGCACCGCGTCGGAGTTCGCGCGGCTCAAGCTGCAGCTCAAGCGACAGGGGACGCCCATCCCGATCAACGATGTCTGGATCGCAGCGCTCACCGTTCAGCACCGGGGTACGTTGTACACGCGCGACACCGACTTCGATCGGTTGCCCCAGCTTCCGCGCATCTAGCGAGGCGGTGGCGCGTTCTGTCGCGTGGGTGGCGCGTCGTGCGCGTGCGCGCATCAGATGTCGCTTGCGGGCGTAACCGCCGCCGCTCTACGGTGCACGCGATGCGGCTACTCGCGGTCCTCGTGTTCCTCGCGGCGTGCGGCGACTCCGATCCGGATCCGTGCGCGTTTCACACGGCGGCCGACGACGTCACGCCTCCCCCGCTGTCGACACCGCGATGGGCGTTCCGCCCGTGGATCTCGAAGGACATCTCCGATGGCGCCGATACGCGCGCGTTCGTCGGCGGGTTTCGGGAGCGCGAGATTCCAGTCGGCGTGGTCGTTCTCGATTCGCCGTGGGCCACGCACTACAACACGTTCGTCGTCAACGACACCCGCTACCCGGCGTTCCCGGCGATGGTCGAGGAGCTGCACGCGCAGGACATTCGCGTGGTGCTGTGGACCACGCAGATGGTCAACCGCACGGGCTTTGATCTCGAGATGGGTGGTGACAAGTACGTCGGGCCGTCGCCGAACCTCGAGGAGGGCAAGCGCTGCGGCTTCTTCGTGGATCACGGCGGCGACGTGCTGTGGTGGAAGGGCAACGGCGCCGGTGTCGACTTCTTCAACCCCGATGCGGTCGCGTGGTGGCATCGGCAACAGGACAACCTGCTCGTCGATGCGAAGATCGATGGCTGGAAGCTCGACTTCGGCGAGGAGTACCTCGGTGACACCGTCGAGACGGCCGCCGGCGTGATGGATCGCCAGGCGTACTCGGAGGCGTACTACGCCGACTTCTACGCGTATGGCGCGAGCCGCCGCGGCGTCAAAGACTTCGTGACGATGGTGCGGCCCTACGATCGGTCCTATGGCTTCCCGGGGCGGTTCTATGCGCGCCGCGAACACGCGCCGGTCGGCTGGGTTGGCGATCAGCGCCGTGACTGGATCGGCCTCACCGATGCACTCGACGAGATGTTCCGCTCGGCGGCCGCCGGGTATGCCGTGCTCGGTTCCGACATCGGCGGCTATCTCGATCACGACGACGAGGCGCTTGCCGGCCCGGCGATCCCGTTCGATACACTCGTGTTCGCGCGGTGGACGGCGCTCGGTGCACTCAACCCGTGGATGCAGCTCCATGGCCGCGCGAACGTGGCGCCGTGGACGGTGCCCGATCATGTCGACGAGACCGTGGCGTTGTACCGCTACTGGGCCACGCTCCACGACCAGCTCGTGCCGTGGTGGTACAGCCTCGCGCAGAAGGCGCAGCGCGATCCGAAGGGGACGATCATGCGGCCGATCGGTGCGCTCGCCGCGTGGGCCGGCGACTATCGCTACACGCTCGGCGATGACCTGCTCGTCGCACCGATCCTCGACGCCAGCAGCGTGCGCGACATCGCTCTCCCCCCGGGCCGCTGGTTCGACTGGTGGCAGCCCGGCGCGGCGCCGCTCGATGGCAACCGCACGCTCGCCGCATACGCGATGCCCGAGCGCGACCGGATCCCGCTCTTCGTGCACGAAGGCGCGATCATCCCCGCAACCGTGGGCTCGGCGGTGACCGGCCTTGGAACGGCCCGCCCGGGCGCACTCACGGTGCTCGCGTGGCCCGCAGCGACCACGAGCACGTTCGACCTGGTCGACGAGGACGACGCACCGACGACGATCACCGCGAGCGTCGCGAGCATCGCGCTGACGCGGACGCTGCGCCCGACGTACGTGAGAATCCGCCGCGACACGGCGCCGTCCGGCGTTGCGATCGCCGGCACCGCCGCCGCGATGGTCCCGGACGCCGCCGCCCTCGACGCTGCGGAACGCGGCTGGTTCTACGACGCGACCGCGCACTGGCTGTGGGTCAAGGTTCCGCCGTCAGCTGCTGCGATCCGCGCCGACGTCCGGTAATGGGGTCGGACCCCATTGTCGGACAACCTCGTGGTACGAGCGGTCATGGTGGCTCGATACGGCGCGCTCACGCTCCTGCTCGTAGCGGCGTGCGGGAAGTCCGCGCCGGACGCGCCGGCGCCCGCGCCATCCCCCAGCCCAAAGCCGGCGCCGACCGCGCGACCAGAGCCCGCGGCATCGAAGGTCCAGACCGCCGACTCGGTGACCGCCGCATCGCCCGCAAAGCCCGATGGTCCGGCCGTGGTGGTCGAAGCGCAATCACCGATCGTCGACGGCGCCGCGCTACGCACCAAACATCGCGCGCGCATCGCGGCGGATCACTCGCCGGTCACGGTGCTCGCCGGCGGCACCCCCGGCGAGCTCGGCCAGCGGCTGTGCGAGGCGGTGGTGCCCAAGCGCCCTGCGGCGACGCCGATCCTCCTCAAGCCGAACCTCGGCGGCTTCAACTGGTTTCACGATCCGAGGACGCACCACGGCGACGATGGCGTGAAGGGCCGCACCACGGATCCCGAGTTCACGCGCGGCGTCATCAAATGCCTCAAGGCGCGCGGGCACACCGCGATCACGATCGCCGATGGCTTCACGGGCAAGGCTGCAGACTGGACGCGACTGGTCAAGATCTCGGGCTACGCGGAGATGGCGAAGGAGGAGGGCGTGGATCTGGTCGCGCTCGACGACGACGGCGTGTTCGACGTCGAGGGCGAGATGCCCGGCAAGCCGCTCGCCATGCATGGCATGGAGAAGACGCACGTGCCGACGCTGCTGATGCCGAAGCTGCTCGCGCATCACCTCGAGCGCGGAATGTTCCTGTCACTGCCGAAGATCAAGACGCACCGGTTCAGCGTGTTCTCCGTCGCCATCAAGGGCATGCAGGGCACGGTGATGTACTCGAACGCGTCGCCCGCGTTTCACCAGAAGGGGCTCTCGCACAGGGAGCTCGGCAAGGCGCTCGCGGCGATCAAGCGCGGCGACGCGAACGGCCGCGACCTCTACGTCAAGGCGCTCGAGGTGTTCGCCGAGCGCATGGTCGACGTGCTCGAGGTGGAGGCGCCCGATGCCGTGCTCGCCGAGGGCGCGCCCGCGATGGACGGCGACGGCTTCGACGAGCTCTATCCGCGCGAGGCCAACGTCGTCATCGGCGGCACGAACCCCGTGCTCGTCGATCGCGTGGCCGCGCAATACCTCGGCCTGTGGGACAACGCGGACCTCGCGAAGGAGCTCGGCGGCCATCGCACGTCGCCGCTGCTCGAGGTAGCGGCGACGCGGTTCGGCCTCGACCTCGCATCGCCGGAGATCACGGGCGACGGCGCCGAGATGATCGCCACGGGGAAGGCGCACCTTCACGGCATGGCCGGCTTTCAGATCGGCTGCCCGGGTGTCACCGCGGAGGGTGCGTGCACCGCCGAGATTCCCGACGGCGCGACCAAGGACGTCCACGCGCCGAAGCTCGCCGGCGACGCACCGACCATCGACGGCGCGATCGACGCGGCATGGGCCGCCGCACCCGTGTTCGAGTTCGCGACCGACTGGTCCGGGAAGAAGACGCCGATCACCACCCGCGTCCGCGTGCTGTGGTCTGCGAAGGCGCTGTACATGCTGTGGGAGCTCGACGGCACCGAGCTGCTCACCGATCACAGCCGCCCGATCGACACCGAGCGCGTCGATCTCTACGAGGAGGACGCGATCGAGGTGTTCCTCGCGCCCGATGCCGCGAACCGCCGGCGCTACGCGGAGATCGAGGTCGGTCCGTTCGGCCACTGGTTCGATCTGTGGATCGACCGCTCGACGAAGAAGGTCCGCTCCGACGCCGCCTGGTCCGCGGGCCTGACCATCGGCACCACGCAGGACGCCGTGAAGCACCACGCGGTCATCGAGATCGCGATCACCGCGCCCGAGCTCGTCGCGGCCCTTGCCGCTGACGCGCGGCTGCCGATCGGGCTCTACCGCATGGACGGCAAGAAGCGCTATCTCGCGGGATTCCCGACGCGCACGCCAAAGCCGAACTTTCACGTGCCGGATGCGTTCGGCACGCTCGTGCTCGATCCCTGACTCAGGCGCCGGCGGCGGCGCGCTGGCGCAGCACGTACTGGAGGATGCCGCCGTGGAGCATGTACTCGACCTCCTGCGGCGTGTCGATGCGGGCCGTGACGGTGAACGTCCTGTCGCCGGCCTTCACGGTCATCTGCTTCTTCGGCGCGAGACCGCTCTCGATACCCTCGATCGAGATCACCTCGTCGCCCTTGATGCCGAGCGACGCGGCGTCCTGACCCGCCTGGAACTGCAGCGGGAGGACGCCCATGCCGATCAGGTTCGAGCGGTGGATGCGCTCGAAGGATTTCGCGATCACCGCGCGCACGCCGAGGAGCAAGGTGCCCTTCGCCGCCCAGTCGCGTGAGCTGCCGGAGCCGTAGAGCTCGCCGACGAGCACCACCAGCGGCACCCGGTCGGCGCCGTAGCGCATGGCCGCGTCGTAGATGGGCAGCTGCTCGGGCTCGATCGGCAGCGACGAGAAGTACTTCGTGAAGCCGCCCTCGACGCCATCGAGCATCAGGTTCTTGAGGCGGATGTTCGCGAACGTGCCGCGCACCATGACCTCGTGGTTGCCGCGGCGCGCGCCGTACTGGTTGTAGTCGGCGGCCTTGACGCCGTGCGAGTCGAGATAGCGCGCCGCGGGCGAGCCCTTCGCGATGTTGCCGGCCGGCGAGATGTGATCCGTGGTCACCGAGTCGCCGAGGATCGCGAGGATGCGCGCGCCCGCGATGTCGGTCAGCGGCTTCGGCGTGGGGCCGAGGTCGTCGAAGAACGTCGGCTTGCGGATGTACGTGCTGTTCGAGTCCCACGCGAACGTCTCTCCCTCGGGGACCTTGAGCGCGCGCCAGTCGGCGTCGCCATCGAGGACGTGGGCGTAACGGTCGACGTAGTTCTCGCGCTTGAGCGCGGTGCGCATCGCCTCGGCGACCTCGGCGGGCGAGGGCCACACGTCCTTCAGATAGACGGGCTTGCCGTCGCTGCCGGTGCCGAGCGCATCGGTCTCCATGTCGAAGTTCATCGTGCCCGCGAGTGCGTACGCGACGACCAGCGGCGGCGATGCGAGATAGTTCGCGCGCACGACGGGGTTCACGCGACCCTCGAAGTTACGGTTGCCCGAGAGCACCGACGTGACGACGAGGTTGCCGTCCTTCACCGCGGTGGCGATGTTGTCGTGCACGGGGCCCGAGTTGCCGATGCACGTGGTGCAGCCGTAACCCGCGAGGTAGAAGCCGAGCGCCTCGAGCGGCGCCATCAGGCCGGCCGTGGTGAGGTAGTCGGTGACCACCTGCGAGCCGGGCGCGAGCGAGGTCTTGACCCACGGCTTCGAGGTCAGACCCTTCGCCACGGCCTTCTGTGCCAGCAGACCGGCGGCCATCAGCACCGACGGGTTCGACGTGTTCGTGCAGCTCGTGATCGCCGCGATCACGACGGAGCCATGACCGAGCGCGAAGGCGCCCTTGTCGGTCGTGACGTCCTTCGTGACGGCGAGGTTGCCGGGCGCAGCGTGGCCGCCTTCGTTCGACCAGTTGTCGATCGACGTGGCGTCTGCGCTGCACTTGTCACCAAGAATGCCGCTGACGGCGCGGCGCCACGCGCGTCGCGAGCCCTTGAGCGGGACACGATCCTGCGGGCGCGCCGGTCCAGCGAGCGACGGCTCGACGGTCGACAGGTCGAGCGAGAGCGAGTCGACGAACCGCAGCTTCGCGCTCGGGTCGTGCCACAGCATGTTCTCCTTCGTGTAGCGCTCGACCAGCTGCACGTGGTCCTCGCTGCGGCCGGTGAAGCGGAGGTACGCGAGGGTCTCGGCGTCGACGGGGAAGAAACCCATCGTGGCGCCGTACTCCGGGGCCATGTTCGCGATCGTGGCGCGGTCGGGGAGCGACAGGGCGGCGATACCCGCGCCGAAGAACTCCACGAACTTGTCGACCACGCCCTTCTTGCGCAGCATCTGCGTGACGGTGAGGACGAGATCCGTGGCGGTCGCGCCCGGCGGCAGCTTGCCGGTGAGCTCGAAGCCGACGACCTCGGGGATCAGCATCGCCATCGGCTGGCCGAGCATGACGGCCTCGGCCTCGATGCCGCCGACGCCCCAGCCGAACACGCCGAGGCCGTTGATCATCGTGGTGTGCGAGTCGGTCCCGACGAGCGAGTCCGGATACGCGACGGTGACGCCGCCGACGGTCTCGGTGAACACGACCTTCGCGAGGTACTCGAGGTTGACCTGGTGGCAGATGCCCGTGCCCGGCGGCACGACCTTCATGTTCGCGAGCGCCTGCTGGCCCCAGCGGAGGAACAGGTAGCGCTCCTGGTTGCGCTGGTACTCGAGGTCGACGTTGCGCTTGAACGATGCATTCGTGCCATACGAATCGATCTGCACCGAGTGATCGATGACGAGGTCGGCCGGCTTGAGCGGGTTGATCGATCGACCGGGGAAGCCGAGCTTGACGAACGCGTCGCGCATCGCCGCGAGGTCGCACACGGCGGGGACGCCGGTGAAGTCCTGCATCAGCACGCGCGCGGGGCGGAGCTGGACCTCGTGCTCGACGCGCTGCTTCGGGTTCCATCCGGCGACGGCCTGGATGTCGGCGCGGTGCACGGTCTTGCCATCCTCGTAGCGGAGGAGGTTCTCGAGCAGGATGCGCAGCGAGTAGGGCAGGGTGGCGACATCGCCGATACCGGCCTTGACCAGTGCATCGAGGCGGTAGAGCTCGACCTTGTTCGATCCGACCGCGATCTGCGCCTTGCTTCCGAAGCTGTTCGTCATGGTGATCCTCGACGCGAAATCTATCAGGAGTGGGGTATGGTGTGGCGTGTCTGGCCCCGTCGCCGACCCGGTTGAGGTCGCGGCCATCGCCGCCGCGATTGCCGGAGCGCCGTTGGCCACGTTCGACCTGGAATTTCTGTCCGCGGATCGGTTGATTCCGGTCCTGTGCCTGGCTCAGGTGTCATGGCTTCCGTCGCACACCCGGTTAGATGTTCCGGAGGCGGCGATCGTCGCGACCGTTCCGGAGGTGCGACTTCTCGACCCACTCGCCGTGGATGTGCGGCCCGTGTTCGAGGCGCTGGCGGCCCATCCGCTGGTCATCGCCCATGCTCCGCGCCAGGACCTCGGCCTGATCTACACGCGGTTCGGGATCGCGATGCCAAACGTCGTCGATACTCAGCTGATGGCCGCGTTCGCCGGCATCGGCGACCAGGTCGGTCTCGCCACGCTCGCTCTCGAGATGCTCGGGCTCACGCTCGGCAAGGAGCAGCAGTGGACCAACTGGAGCCAGCGGCCGCTGTCAGAGGCGCAGCTCGCCTACGCGGATGCCGACGTGCGCCACCTGCCGGCCCTGTTCGCTCGCCTGCGCACGCGGCTCGGGGAGCGCCTCCCGTGGGTGCGGGCCGAGGCCGCCGGGATCGCCGCCGATGCGGTCGCGGCAGCGTCGGTCACCGCGGAGACCGCGTGGCGCCAGATCGGCGGTGTGCGTGGCCTCGATGCGCGCGCCCTCGCGGTGCTCATCGATCTCGCCGCCTGGCGGTTCCGCGTGGCGCTCGAGCTCGACCGCCCGCTCGGGCAGGTCCTCAACGAGAAGGTGCTGATCGATCTCTCGCGCCAGCGGCCGCGCGGCGCTCCAGCGGTCCGCGCGGTGAAGGGTATCTCGCCGCTCGCGAAGAGCCGCGGCGAGGAGCTCTCGGAGATCATCGACACCGCCGATCCGGATGCGGCGCGCTCGCTGGTCCAGCTGGCGGGCCGGCCGTCGAGTCAGCGCGCGCAGCGCTGGGCCGAGCTGATGATCTCGATCGTGCACCTCATCGCCGAACGGATCGGCGTGGCACCGCGCCTGCTGGCCACGCGCGCGGATACCGAGGAGCTCGCGCGCGCCGTGGACGAGGGCGGGGTTGAAGGCGCCGCGTCGCTGCCCGCGCTCAGCGGCTGGCGCCGCGACGTGATCGGTCAGCCGCTGATCGACTGGCTGACCGGCAAGGTCGCGCTCGGTGGCGACCTCGAGTCGCCGACCGGCCTGCGGCTGCGCTAGCCGGCCTTCGTCGGCCCAGGTGCGGGCGGCGGTGGCTTCTTCGGCGCGGGCGCCTTGATCGGTTCGAGCGCTCCCTTCTTGAGCCCGATCTCGGGCACGTCGCCCTTGATCGACTTCTGGAGCTGGATCGATCCGCGGGGCACGAACGCGAGGTTGAGCGCCGGCGACGTCGTCGGCGCGCCGCGACCGTTCGGTCCGCCCCAGATGCCGCGGCGCGGGTTCTTGCACGCGACGGGTCCGGTCCAGGCATGGCGGATGATGTAGCGGCCCTGGAAGTTGTTGACGCTCGACGGCTTCGCGCCCTCCTCGAGCTTGCTCCCGCTGACCACGAATTCTCGCCCACCGACGATCGGCGAGGCCGCGCGGAACACGAGGTCATTCGTGATGTCCTTGCCGTAGCGCGCGTGCAGCCGGGTCAGCACGAAGTCGTTGCCGAAGCTGCGCGGCATCGGCCGCTTGCCGGGCGGCATCGGTCCGGGGCGGCTCTGGCCGGGCTTGGGATTCACCGGCTGCGTGGTCGGGTTCGGCGCGGCGATCTGCGCGCCATCGAGCACGTCGGCGCCGAGCGTCATGAAGTCATTGCCGTTGAGCGCGGGGCCCGGGCACGGATCGCACGTCGTGGCCTGCCACGCGTACTCGGTGACCACCGAGCCGGGGTTCTTCTCGAGCGTGCGATCGAACAGCGACGCGTAGAACGCGCCGAACCGCTCCTTGATGTCGTCGTTGACGTCGAGGTTCGTCGGGATCGTGACGTTTGGATAGTTCGCGACCTCGTAGCGCTGACCCGGCGCGAGGATGCTGACGATCAGATCCTGCGTACCGCTCGAGTTCGCGAGGCCGAGGCGGATCGGGAGCTCGAAGCGATCGGAGTCGTAGTGGAACCGCAGCGGTGAGAGCTCCGCGCGCCCGTCGACGAACTTGACCTTCTTCGGATCGACCTTCGCGACGAAGAACTTCATCCCGCTCTCGACGTACGGGCGGAGCAGGGGCGCGGCGCCCGCCGGGATGTTGTACTTCTCGCGGCGCAGCCAGGTGTCGAGGCCGGTGGCCTCCTTCGCCGACAGGATCACGATCTTGTACTCGCCGACCGAGAACTGCGCCTCGACGGTCACGCCGAGGTCCTCGGCCTTCCCCTTCTTCGGCATCGCCGTCGTCATCGGCGCCCCGTTGCCGCGCGAGGCGTACTTGTAGTCCACCTCCGGCGCGCACGGATCCTGCTCCCAGTACTCGACGAGCCGCGGCGCGCCCATCCGCTCGACGTTCGCGAACACCTCCTTGGGCAGTGTCTTGACGTCGGCCTCTTTGAGCACGACCGGCACGGGAATCACCATCGCGAACTCGCTCGCCGGTCCCTTGTAGTTGTTCTGCATCGACAGCACCGTGCGCGTGCCCTTGCGCATCAGCACCACCTGCGTCGCATCGGCGACGAGCTGGCTCTCGCCGGGCGCGACATAGAACCCGCAGAACGCCTCGGCCGCGCGCGGTGCCATGCAGGCGATCGCGGCGACGAGCAGCATCGAGATCTTTGTCATCACGGTTTCCTCGGAGTGGGGGTCTTGATCGGAGCGAGCACGCCCTTCGCGAGCCCGATCTCAGGAACGTCTTGCTTGATCGACTTCGCGAGCTGGACCTGACCACGCGGCGCGAACGCGAGGCCGAGCGCAGCCTGTGTCTGCGCCATGCCGCCGTTCGGCGGGCCACCCCAGATGCCGCGCCGCGGATCCTTGCACGCGACCGGACCGGTCCAGCGATGGCGGATGATGTAGCGACCCTGGAAGTTGTTGACGCTCGACGACTTCGCGCCCTCCTCGAGCTTCTTGCCGTCGGTGAGGAACTCGCGCCCACCCACGATCGGCGGCGCGGCCTTGAACACGAGGTCGTTCGTGATGTCCTTGCCGTAGCGGGCGTGCAGGCGCGTCAGCACGAAGTCGTTGCTGAACCGCGGCGGCGGGCGGCGCGGCGGCGGCATCGGCGCGGGGCGGCTCTGTCCCGGCCTGGGATTCACCGGCTGCGTGGTCGGGTTCGGCGCGGCGATCTGCGCACCGTCGAGCACGTCCGCGCCCAGCGTCATGAAGTCGTTGCCGTTGAGCGCGGGACCCGGGCACGGATCGCAGGTCGTGGCCTGCCACGCGTACTCGGTGACCACGGAGCCGGGGTTCTTCTCCACCGTGCGATCGAACAGCGACGCGTAGAACGCGCCGAACCGCGGCTTGATCGAGTCCTCGACCTCGAGGTTCGTCGGGATCGTGACGTTCGGATAGTTCGCGACCTCGTAGCGCTGGCCCGGCGACAGGATCGAGACGATGAGATCCTGCGTACCGCTCGAGTTCGCGAGGCCGAGGCGGATCGGCAGCTCGAAGCTATCCGCGTCGTAGTGGAACCGCAGCGGCGAGAGATCCGCGCGGCCGTCGACGAACTTGACCTTCTTCGGATCGACCTTCGCGACGAAGAACTTCATTCCGCTCTCGACGTACGGGCGGAGCAGGGGCGCCGCGCCCGCCGGGATGTTGTACTTCTCGCGGCGCAGCCATGTGTCGAGGCCGGTGGCCTCCTTCGCCGACAGGATCACGATCTTGTACTCGCCGACCGAGAACTGCGCCTCGACGGTGACGCCGAGGTCACCGTCGCGCCTCGCCATCTTCGGGCTCGCGGGCGGTCGCATCGCCCCGGAGCTCTTCGCCATCTCGTCGTAGTCGCGCTCGATCCTGCACGGATCCTGCTCCCAGTACTCGACGAGGCGCGGCGCGCCCATGCGCTCGACGTTCGCGAACACCTCCTTGGGCAGCGTCTTGACGTCGGCCTCCTTCAGCACGACGGGGACGGGAATCACCATCGCGAACTCGCTCGGTGGTCCCTTGTAGTTGTTCTGCATCGACAGCACGGTGCGCGTGCCCTTGCGCATCAGCACCACCTGCGTTGCATCGGCGACCAGCTGGCTCTCGCCCGGTGCGACATAGAACCCGCAGAACGCATGCGCGGCGCGCGGCGCCAGGCATGCGATCGCCACGACCATCACGACGGATAGTTTCCTCATCGCGCGGAACGTTACCGCGGGGAGCACGGCGCTGCCCCCGGTTTGGCCACGACACCCGACCGGGAACTTCCTTGGGCCGATTTGCGGAAGATCGCGATGCCTTCTGGTGCGTTGGACCGAGGATGCGCATCCGCCCGTCGGTCGTCGTCCTCGGAATGTTGGCAGCTTGCAGCGGGAAGGGGGAGCCGGCGAAGCCCGTGGCCACGGCGCCCACCTCGACGCAGAGCGGCATCCTTCCGGTGATGGAGCAGGTCAAGGTGGCGACCGTCCCGCTGCCCCTGTTCCAGGCATCGTCGGAGATCGCGGTGGGGCAGGAGCAGCAGCAGGCGCCGTGGACGCTGACGGCGTCGGATGGCTCCGGCCTGATGGTCACGCGGGTCGAGGCGAAGGCCGTGCTGCAGGGGCCGCTCGCGTTCACCGAGCTGCACCTCTACTTCCACAACACGGAGAACCGGATCCGCGAGGGCACGTTTGCGATCACCCTGCCGAGCGGCGCCGCGGTGTCGCGGTTCGCGATGGAGAACGACGGCCAGTTCATGGAGGCCGAGATTGTCGAGAAGCAGCTCGCGCGCCGCGCGTACGAGGACAACCTGCATCGCCGCCAGGATCCAGCGCTGCTCGAGAAGGGCGCCGGCAATCAGTTCACCGCGCGCGTGTTCCCGATCCCCGCGAAGGCCGACAAGCACCTCGTGATCTCGTTCTCGCAGGAGCTGCCGGGCACGCGCTATGCGCTGCCGCTGCGCGGGTTGCCCAAGGTCGAGGCGCTCGATGTTCACCTCTCGGTGACCGGCGCGGATGGCAAGACCACCGAGCAGAAGCTGTCGCAGCGCAACTGGACTCCGGATCGCGACTTTGTCTCCGAGGCGCCGAGCTCGGCGGAGGCGCTCGCGTCGGGACAGTACGTGGTGGCCCAGCTCTCGGCGTTCGATCAGGCGCAGGTCGCCGCGGACAAGCCGACGGGCGTGACGCTGCTCGTGGATACCAGCGCGTCGCGCGCGCTCGGCTTCGAGAAGTACGCGCGCAACGTGCGCGAGATGATCGCGGCGATGGTGGCGAAGTACGGCGATGGACTTCAGCTCGAGCTGATCGCGTTTGACCAGGACTCGCAGTCGCTGTTCTCGGGCCGCGCGGTGGATGTCGGCGAAGCGCAGGTGCGTGCGCTGATCGCGCGCGGTGCGGCCGGCGCCTCGGACCTCGGCCAGGCGATCGCGAAGCTCGTGGCGCCCAAGCACCGGCTGGTCGTGATCACCGATGGTGTGATGACGGCCGGCGCGAGCAACGCGGATCTGCGCGGTGCGATCGGCAAGCTCGCGAACAGCCAGGTCGAGCGTATCGACGTGGTGCTCGCCGGCGGGATCCGCGACGAGGCGCTCGCGACCTCGCTCGTGACGAGTGGCCTCGCGCGCGCCGGTGCGGTGCTCGACATGGATACGGGTCTCGCCGACGTGGTCGCGGGTCTCGGCGAGCGGGTCATGGTCGACGTGCCGGTGGAGATCGCGGGCGCCGAGTGGGTGTATCCGAAGATCATCAAGACCGCGCGCGCGTCGAGCCGCACCATGGTCTACGCGAAGATGGCCGCGCCGGTGCAGACCATCCAGGTGACCGTCGCAGGCCGCAAGCGCGCGATCGGCGTTGCCGGTGGCACCCCGGCGCTCGTCGAACGCGCGTCGGCGACCGCGGAGATCGCGGAGCTCGAGGTCAAGCTCGATAATGCGCAAGGCGCGGAGCGGAAGGCGCTGCGCGACAAGATCGCGACGAAGTCCGTCGCGGCGCGCGTGGTCTCGAGTCAGACGGCGATGCTCGTGCTCGAGAGCGATGGCGACTACGCGCGCTACGGCATCGACCGCAAGTCGCTGACCGACATCCTGGTGGTCGGACCGACGGGCCTCGAGCAGCGCCGCCGGATCTCGCAGATCGCGAGCACGCCGACGAAGAAGCCGACGACCAAGAACCAGGAGCTCGCACAGACGCAGGACACCACGACGACGACCATCGCCGACAAGGAGATGTCGCCGGCCAAGAAGCCGGCCAAGCTCGACCCCGCGGATCGGGATGGCGAAGCTGATGATGGCGTGGCCGAGAAGCGCAAGCAGAAGGACTCGAGCGGCGACGAGGACTTCGAGGCGGCCGACTTCAAGAAGACCGAGGCGAAGGCCGATCCGTCCGCCGAGCCGACCATGGCTGCCGGGCCGATGCCGACCACGCCGGCCCCGCCTCCTCCACCGGGTGTGGCGGCAAACGCGGGCTCGGCATCGAACAGCCCTCGCGCGGAGCCGCCGCGCAGCGTGACGCCCACGCGCCGCCCCCCGAGCAACACGAGCGACACGCGCTACAGCGTGGATCAGCTCGTCGGTGGTGAGTCGATCAACTCCAATGGCGACTACCAGCAGCGCGAGCAGTGGCCGCCCCCGGGCTCGCCGGAGCCCCTGCGGGGACCGCTCTCCGAGATCGATCGTGCGGTGCGGCGCGGCAACGCCGACCAGGCGCTCGAGATCGCGAAGAAGTGGCACGCGAAGGACGCCGGTGACGTGCTCGCGCTGATCGGCATGGGCGAGGCGCTCGAGGCGAAGCAGGACCTGCCGAACGCGGCGCGCATGTACGGCTCGTTGATCGATCTGTTCCCGGGTCGCGCCGACCTGCGTCGGTTCGCCGGCGAGCGGCTCGAGCGGATCGGCGCGGCCGCGCGCTCGTTGACGATCGACACGTATCGCCGCGCGGTCGAAGAGCGTCCGGATCACATGACCGGCCACCGCCTGCTCGCGTACGCGCTCGTGCGCGACGGCAAGCTCGCCGAGGCGTTCGCCGCCATCATCGCGGGCCTCGAGGTGGAGTATCCCGACGGCCGGTTCGCCGGCGGCGAGCGCGTGCTGACCGAGGACGCGGGCCTGATCGGCGCGGCGTACCTGGCCGCGTCGCCCGACAAGAAGTCCGAGATCACCGCCGCGCTCGCGAAGCACGGCGCGAAGCTCCAGACCGGGGCGTCGACGCGCTTCATCCTGTACTGGGAGACCGACGCCAACGACGTCGACTTTCACATCCAGGACGCGCAGGGTGGCCACGCGTTCTACGGCGCGAAGCAACTGCCCTCGGGCGGCGAGCTCTATGCGGACATCACCACGGGCTACGGCCCCGAGGAGTTCGCGATCCCGGGGACGCCGAAGGCCGGTCCCTACAAGCTCTCGATCAACTACTACTCGCAGGGCCCGATGGGCTACGGCATGGGCCTCTTGCAGATCCTCAAGCACGACGGCAAGGGAAAGCTGACGTTCCAGGATGTCCGTTACGTGATCATTTACGACCACGCGTACGTCGACCTCGGCACGTTCAAGTAGTCAGTTGGCCAACTTCAGATCTTCGGGCTCGACCGCCCCGAGCAGGCGTGCGAGCCGTGCGGCGAGGACGAACGCCGTTGGCCAGCCCTCGTTGTTGTCGCCGTCGTTCGAGTACACGCTGAGGATCGAGAGCTCGCCTTCCTCGGGTGGCTCGAAGGTCTCGGGCTCCTTCGTCGTCAGCTCGACCACGAGCTGGTAGTCGTCGCCATCGCGCGGCGGCTCGAAGTCGTTCTCCCAGTCGCCCCACGATGCGAGCACCGGCGCGTCGACATCGTCGAGGTCGGTGGCGAGGGCGGCGATCTCGTCGGGCGAGACGTGCACCACCACGCGCACCCGCGGCGCGTCGTGCGTCACGGTGGCGTTGACGTGCTCGGGCAGGGTGCCGCGCAAGAGGCCGCGCACGCGCTCGCACATCGCCGCGTCGATCGCCTCACCGACGACCCATTCCTCGAGCTGACCACCCATGAACTGCTGGGGGGGAGTACTACGACCAGCCGGTCCAATAATATACGAGGGCGTGAAAGTTCCGGTCGCGGTGCGCCGGCTCGAGCGCGCTCGAGATCTTCATCCGATCCGTCGAGTCGCCGATCACGCCCGGCCACGGATCGATCATCACGAGGTCCTCGTCGCGGTCCTTCGGATCGAGGCGATCGACCGTGACGCCCACCGCGTGGGCGACGCTGTCATGGGCGCTGTCGTCGACGCCCGCAGCGCCCGGCTGCGGATGGATCTTCTTGAAGTTCGTGGGCAGCATCGCGCCGCGATAGCCGCGGCCAGCCTTCACCCAGTCGAGGATCGCGGCGGTCGGCGTTGCGACACGGCGGCACTGCAGGCGATAGCCAAGCTCGTGGAGCGAGCTGACGCGACCCGCGAACCAGCGCTGCACCTTCTCGATGCTGCCGCCTTCGCGCGAGGTGTTGAGCTCGTGGAACACGATCTCCTGGATGCCCGGCGCATATGCGCCCGCGCGATACGCGATGCGGCGCAAGAGGTATGCGGTGGCCGCACCTGCGCACGCGTTCGGCGTGTGAAACACGGGAACGAGGAACCGGATCTCCTCCGGCTTCTGCAGGACAACGTCGTCGCGACTCACGCTCATCACCACGAGATGGCCGCAGCGTACATGAGGGGCACGCGAATTGTCTGCGCAGACGCGTGCGCAACTCCCTGCATCACCACCTGTTACGCGCCGCGGGAGGAGCTGCTTCCTCGGGAATGACTTGACACTATGTCAGCCTTCTACTACTGACAGAGTGTCAGTTTATGCCGCGTCGTCCCGATCTCGCCCGCCGCTCCGAGCTCGCTCGTGCGGCGTTCGACGTCCTGCAGAACCGCGGCATGCAGACCTCGATGCGCGAGCTGGCCGACGCGCTCGGGGTCAAGCGCCCGACGCTGTACTTCTACTTCCCCGACCTCGGCGCCGTGTTCGAGACCGTCCTGGATCAGATGTATCAGGGCCTGGCGACGGCCGTGATGGCGAAGGTCCAGGCGGCGACGCATCCGCTCGATCGCCTGCATGCCGTGGTGACCGCCACGCTCGACTACCACCGCGAGCGGCCGCAGTTGATCCACGGCCTGCTCCAGCTATGGGCCACCGGCGGCCGCCACGTCGACATTCTCGATCGGGAGCGTCGCATCGTGGTCGCCGCGCGCGACGCACTGGTCGCCGACCTGGCTGCCGGCATCGCCAGCGGCGAGGTGCTGCCGTGCGATCCCGACCGCATCGTCGAGCTCGTCCTCGCCACGTGCGACGGCGTCCTGGTCCACCACGTGCTCGGGATCGCCCGGGCCGATGACGTCACCGACGAGCTCGCGCTGCGCGTGCTCGAGCCTCTGCGACCGAGATCGAAACCGCGAAAGAAGCGTACGCCATGACCAAGCCGTTGTTCCTCGCTCGCCTCGTCGGAACCCAGGAGCAGATGGGCGCCCAGCACGGGCAGCTCACCGCCGCCGACGCGATCCGCCTCCTCGACTTCTACAAGACGATGCCGGAGCGCACGCTCGCCGGCGACATGGGCGGCGCCGGCAAGCTCGCAGTGCGCACGCTCGCGAACGCGTGGCAGCAGAACCTGACACGCACGCGCCCACCGGAGCTCGCCGCCCGCACGCGCGCGTTCGTGGACGCGGTCGCCGCGCAGTATCCCGGTCACGATCGCAGGGGCGCGCTGCGCACGCTCGCCACGATGGATGCGATGCAGAACTGCGTGTCGCTCGTCGCGCGCGGCGGCCTCGGTCCGTTCGCGAAGCCGCTGCTGCGCCGGGCTACCGTGGCCGCGGTCCCCGCGTGCTCCACCGCGATCGCGTGGGGCTCGGCCACCGTCGACGGCGAGCTGCTGTTCGCCCGCAACTTCGATTTTCCCGGCGTCGGCGTCTGGGACAGCGCGCCCGCGTTCGTCGTGTGCGTCCCCGATGCAGGCCAGCGCTACGGCTTCTTCGCCACCCGCGGCGCCGATACGCCGGTTGTCACCGTGGTCAACGAGGCCGGCATCGTGATCGCTCCGCACACGCGCTGGCACCGCGACGTGACATGGAGCGGCGCGATGATCGTCGACATCGTCCATGACATCGCCCGCCGCGCCGAGACCCTCGAGGACGCGGTCCGGATCGCGCGGGAGCGGTCGAGCGCCTCGAGCTGGGGCCTCGCCGTGGGCAGCGCGCGCCAGCGGGCAGGGCTGTGTATCGAGCTCGCAGGGCCGCACTGCGATGTCGTGCGCCCCGCACCGGGGGCCGATCACATCGTCTGCACCAACCACTACAAGACGGCGACCCTCAAGGCTGGCGAGCTCTCCGCCTCGGCGGCGTGGGACCACCACTCGATGCGCCGCGAGCGCCGGCTTCGCTCGTTGATCGAGAACCGCCGTGCGCCGCTCACCGCGCAGGATCTCGCCGGCTTCCTCGGGGATCGCAAGGATCCGGATGCGCCCCAGATCACGCGCCACTTCGGCTCCACGCTCGCGCAGGCGCTCAATGTTCACGCGGTCGTGGTCGCGCCGTCGTCGCGCCGCGCATGGGTCGGTGTGGATCGCGCGCCGACGTGCGAAGGCACGTGGGCCGAGCTCGGCTGGAGCTGGGATGGACCGGCCGGCGGCTGGGAGCTCGGCGCCTCCGACGGCTCCGGGTTCACCGCCGCATCACTCCCTGCGTTCGTCGCCGCGCACGACGAGGCCACGCGTCATATCCACGACCTCGCGCGGGCGTACGAGGGCTCGCACGACATCCCCGCCGCGCGCGCCGCGATCGAGCGAGCGGTCGCCTGCGCTCCCGAGGATCCATCGCTGCGCATCATCGCCGCGTGGCTCGCGCTCGAGCAGCGCGAGCCCGAGGCTGCCATCGCGCACGTGCAGGCGGGCCTCGTCCACGAGACCGAGCCGTATCGCCGCGGGCAGCTTCTGCTGTGGGGATCTCGTGCGGCTGTGAAAATTAACAAGGCGCTCGCACGTAGGTGGAGGTCCGAGCTTGGGACCCTCTCCGGCGTCGGTCTCGACGAGCTTTCGGCGCGTTCGACCGAGCGGCACAGCGGGAAACCACATGCAAATCTCATGATGGTCGACGCTTATTGAAACAGCCCTGGGTGAAGCTTCTTGTCGCAAGAGGTTGAAGTCCGAAGCTAGACCGGCTTACGCTTTGTTCTCGCGCACCCACGCGCGTCGGGGAGATTCACATGGGATACGCATGGCCTGTTGTTTTGATTTTGGGTGGCATTCTGGGCATCTCTGGTTTGATCGTGGCCAAGAAGCCCGACGCCAAGGAGCTCCTCGGTAAGCTTCAGCCGTTCCAGGCCGTGATCGGCATCGCGTTGCTGATCTTCGGCGTGCTCAAGTTGATGGATGCGATTCGCTTCCTCAAGCTGATCAGCGTTCTCCCGCTCCTGTCGATCATGGCCATCGCGGCCGTGGTCTCCGCGATCATCCTCGGCATCCTGTTTGGAATGCCGATGATTGCGCGGTTCTCGGCAAGCGGCGCGGCGAAGGGTGAGGAGCTTGGCAAGAAGCTGGCTCCGTTCCAGACCATCTTCGGTCTGGTCGCCATCGTCTCGGGCCTCTACTTCCTGCTGATCATCCTCGGCATCGTCAAGTTCGGCTGAGTCGGCGACCTCAGCGCACGCCGTAGTTGTGCGCTGTGGTCTCCTCGTTACGGTCGGTGGCGGGAGGGGGCGCGGGAGACAGGGCGCTGATTCGCGCTCTTGTCTCCTGGTCGAGCTCTATGCTGTTGGCGGCGAGCGTTGGAGCTAACTGCTCCACGTTTCGCCCGCCGACCAGCACGCTCGTGACTCCAGGGTGCGATGCGACCCACGCCACGGCGAGGGCCGCAGGCGCTTCGCCGTATTCGCGCGCGAACGCGGAGAACTTGTCGGCGACCTCGTAGAACGCGGGGTCGGCGTAGCGCGTCGTGTACATCTTCGTGTCGAGCAAGCGGCCGTTCGGCGGCGTCTTGCCGACGCCGTACTTGCCAGTGAGCAGGCCGCCGCCGGTCGGGCTGTACGGGATGACGCCGACGCCGAGCGACTGCGCCATCGGCAGCAGCTCGATCTCCGCCGTGCGCTTCACGAGGTTGTACATCGGCTGCACGGCCACCAGCGGCGCCCAGCTCGCGGCGCGCTGGATGCCGAGCGCGTGCGCGACCTGCCACGCCGAGAAGTTCGAGCACGCTGGATAGAGGATCTTGCCTGCGCGAACGAGATCCTCGACGGCCCGCAGCGTCTCGCCGAGGTCGGCGACGTCATCGAACCGGTGCAGGTAGAACACGTCGATGCGATCGGTCTGCAGCCTGCGCAGGCTTGCCTCGACGGCGCGCACGAGGTGATAGCGCGACGAGCCGCGATCGTTTTCGCCCTTTCCCATCGGGAAGTAGGCCTTGGTCGCGAGCACGATCTGGTCGCGCTCGCTCTTCATCAGGCGGCCGAGGATCTCCTCGGAGCGGCCCTCGTTGTAGACGTCGGCCGTGTCGATCAGGTTGATGTCGTGATCGCGCGCGGCGCGCCAGATCGCCTGCGCGGTCGCCTCGTCGGCATCGCCGCCGAACGACATCGTGCCGAGCGCGACCCGCGAGACCTTGACGCCGGTCCTGCCGAGTAACTTCATCCGCGCGTGAACGCCGCTTCGATCCGGTTCAGCACCTTCTCTTCGTCGCCCGACACCTTGCCGAACCCGAGGATGCCGCCCGCCGCCGCCGCGACCATCTTCGCGAACCCGACGATCTGGTTCTTGAGGAGGCGGTTCTGCTCGTCGTTGAGCTGCGCGGTCAGCGTCTTGATGTACGCGTCCCACGCGACGAACAGATCCTCGCTGGGCTTCTTCGCGAGCCAGGTCTGGAGCAGCTCATAGCCATCCGTGCCCTGTTCGAGACCCTTACCGTGCGCGCCCTGAAGGATCGCGGTGCGCTCGTTGTCCTGGATCGCGCCATCGGCCCACGCGACCGAGATCAGCGGGACCAGCGACAGCGCGGCGATCGTGTTGGAGGTCAGGCCGAGCGCGACCAGCTTGTCGAGCACGTTGTCGTCCGTCATGCCCGAGGCCTTGCGGAGGTCGTCGCGCGACCGCTGGACGTCCAGCTTGTCCTTCATCTGCGAGAGCTTCTGGGCGTTCTCCTTTTCGAAGAACTGATCTTCCAGGGCTTTTCCACGTTCTTCGAGGGTTACTTCGGCCACAGCAGGCTCCTTGGTTGAAGGTGGGGCCACGATACAAAAACTACGGCCGGGTGGGGTGATCCGTGTGCACGGATCGGGATGTGAGCGTCGGTCGGCCAGAGGCAGCCAGGCGATTGCCCTTGTCCGATCTGCCCGAGGTTTGGTACCCCACGCTCCGTGAAGCTCAGTGCGTTGGTCGTGACGGTCGCAGCCCTTGGTGGTTGCGCTCGCGGCTCGATGCTCGAGCAGGGCCAGCAGGCGGATGCGCAGGCGGGCTCGCCCGACGCCAAGCCAGGCACCGACGCCGCCGTCAATCCGATGCCCGATGCGCCCACCGGTGGTGGCGGTACGTCATCCCTGCTGCTCACCGAGGTCGTACTCGCTCCGTCGACTGGCGAGTTCATCGAGATCGCGAACCCGAGCAACACCGCGGTCGACCTCTCGACCTACTACCTCTCCGACAACGGCAACTACTTTCGCTTGCCGGCGAGCCTCACCACGATCGACTCGACCGACTTCCTCGCGAAGTTCCCGGCCGGCGCCTCGATCGCCGCGCATGGCGTGATCACCGTGGCGCTCGATACGACCGCGAACTTCATGACCGCCTACGCGATCGCGCCGACGTTCTCGCTCGCGAGCGGGACGATGACGAACATCGTCTCGAACGGTGTGCCGAGCCTGACCAACGCCGGCGAGGTGATCGTGCTGTTCCGCTGGGACGGCCAGAGCGACCTCGTGAAGGATGTCGACCTGATGCTCGCGGGCGCGCCGACGGCGGCGAACGGCCTCGTCGACAAGAGCGGGGTCGCGATCGATGGCCCCGACACGGGCACCACGACCACCGCGTACGCGGCTGACTCTCGCACCCTGCCGATGCAGGCCTCGACGCCCGCGTCGGGCAAATCGACCAAGCGCCTCGTTACCGAGGTTGGACACGAGACCCAGAGTGGTGGCGGAAACGGGATCACCGGAGACGACGAAACCTCCGAGGATACGGCCGCCACCTGGGACTCGACCGGATTCGGTAACCCGACGCCTGGCGTTGTCCCCGCTGCGCTGCAGTGAGGTAATGTCCAAGGCGTGAAGGCACGCCGTCGTCGTCAGTCGCACCGCAGCGGTCTGCGGTTGTGGCTCGTGCCGATCGTCATCCTCGGGGGCATCGCGATCGTCGGGTTCGCGGCGTTCTACCTGATGGATCACTACGCCACCGGCGGATCGGCGCCTCCGCCCGACAGCGACGCGCTTGGCCGCTACGTGCGGTTCGAGCCCGCGTACATCACCGACGCGCTCTCCGGGCTCGCGGGCATGACCGCCGCGGTGCTCGGTATCGTGATCACCGTCGTCTCCCTCCTCGTGCAGCTCACGTCCGATCGCTACACCGGCGTCGCCCGCATGTTCCTCCGTGATCGCACGAACGTCGCGGTGATGGCCTACTACGTCATCACCGCTGTGTTCGGCGTCTGCCTCTCGCTCTCGCTACACGCCGCGTTCGTGCCGCGTGCCGCGGTGTTCGCGATGATGGTGGCCACGTGCTTCGGCATCGTGATCATGCTGCCGTACTTCATGTACGTGTTCCGGTTTCTCGAGCCGGTAAACCTGATCGCGCGCATCCAGAGCGAAGCCGCCGATGACATGCAGAGCTCCGCGACGTCGAAGCATCTCGAGGACATCGCGGTCGGCCAGGCGCCGGCGCTCGTCGCGCTCGAGGAACTGACCGACATCACCTCGAACTCGATCTCCGGCAAGGACAAGATCATCGCGAGCCGCTCGGTCGACGCGATCAAGGACTTCGTCATCAACTACCTCGCGATCAAGAGCAAGGCCGAGCCGGGCTGGTTCAAGATCGGCGACCACATCCGCGACAACCCGGACTTCGTCGCGATGGATCCCGAGTCGCTGCGCGAGCTCGAGGCGGATCACACGTGGCTCGAGTGGAAGGCGCTGCGCCAGTACCTCGGCATCTACGCCGAGGCGCAGGGCGAGATGCCCGATATCAACTACCTGATCGCGATCGATACCCGCTACGTTGGCGAGGCGGCGCTCGCGAAGGGCGACCGCGCCGTCGTGGAGCTGGCGTTCCGGTTCATGAACTCGTACCTGCGCGCTGCGCTCAACGCCCGCGCCGTGCGCACCGCGTACAACGTGATGAACCAGTACCGGCTGCTCGTCGAGAGCATGATCCGCGGCAAGGCCGATGACCTCGCGATCGCGGGCGTCAAGCACATGATCTATTACGGCCGCACGAGCTACGACATGCAGCTCGGCTTCGTCACCGAGACCGTCGCCTACGACGTTTCCGCGCTCTGCGAGTTCGCGCACTCGCAGAAGCACGGGCAGGATCTCGACGACAAGATGCTCGCGATGTTCCTCGAGCTCGATCAGCCGCTGCGCCTCAAGCGCCAGGAATCGGGTCTCCAGGGCATCCGCAAGGCGCAGATCAAGCTGGCTTGCTACTACCTCTCGACCGGCGCCGAAGAGCGCGCGCACAAGATCGCGCAGGACATGGCGGGTGAGGATCGCGATCGCCTGAAGTCGATCCGCGAGCAGCTCGGGCGGGTCGAGTCGAAGGAGTTCTGGGAGATCATCGACCGCGGACGCAACTTCGAGTACATGCCGCCGAAGCAGCGCGAGCAGATGGACCGGTTCTTCGCGATGTTGCCCGCGCCCGCACCGCAGTCGCCGCAGCGCCCACCGCCCGCGGTCTAGGCCCAATGCCGATCACTTAGCGGCAAGCCTCTGACGTTGCTCCGGAATTCGGGGAGATGTTCGAGGCCCTGGTTTCGGTCGTTCCGGAGGATCATTCTCCGTCGATCGTGAGTGACCTCGACGTCTGCCTCTCGGAAGCACTT
>JBBRBG010000027.1:0-58271 GCA_038206055.1 Haliangiales bacterium | reverse complement strand
GAAGTGGGGCACGGCCACGCTCGAAGCGTACCGGGTTCCCGCGGACTTCGTGCTCGCACGCGGTGCGGCCGCGAAGGCAGCCAGCACGCTGGTGCTGTCGTGGGCGCGGGTATCGCTCGCGGCGCGTGCGGCGGGTGTGGCGACGGCGGCGATGGAGTACGCCGATCACTACGCGACCGAGCGCATCCAGTTCGGCCAGCCGATCGGCATGTTCGAGTCGCTGATCCGGCTGCGCGACGATGCGCAGACCACCGCTGCCGCCGCGCGCCTGTTCGTGCTGCAGGCGGCGTGGGCACTCGACAAGGGCCTGCCGACCGCGGCGGACCTCGCGAGCCGCGCACGGGTGGTCGCCGGCGATTGCGTCGCGAAGGCGACGATCGACGCCGTCCAGATCTTCGGCGGCTACGGCTTCGTCAATGACTATCCCGTCGAGAAGCTGATGCGCGACGCACGCGCCTTCGAGGCGCTGTACGGCGACGAGCGTCTCGGCCGCGTCCTCGCGATCAAGGGCAAGGAGTAACCGTATGGACCTGTTCCACGACAATCCCCTGTTCAGCGGCATCCGCCAGATGCTCGGCGCGTTCGCGAAACAACAGATGCGACCGATCGCGATGAAGCACGACGCCGAGGAGTCGATGCCGTGGGGGCTGATGAAGTCCGCACAGGCGCTCGGCCTGACGCAGAGCGCGCTCCTCGATGGCCGCAAGAAGCTGACCGGCGTCGACGAAGATCCGGATCCGAAGAAGCCGAAGAGCCAGGCGCGTCTCGCCGTCGCGGCATCGGAGGAGCTCGCCTGGGGCTGCGCCGGCATCGCGCTCGCCCTCGGCGGTTCGGGCCTCGCCTGCTCGCCGGTCGCGCGCATGGGCACGGACGAGCAGAAGGCGGAGTTCAAGAAGCTGCTCCAGGGCACCGACGACAAGGGTCATATCCACGTCGCGGCGATGGCGCTGTCGGAGCCGGCGACCGGCTCGGATATCTCCGGCCTGAAGACGCTCGCTCGACCCGACGGCGAGTACTGGGTGATCCGCGGCAGCAAGCAGTGGATCACGAATGGCCAGTCCGCGAACGTCTACGTCGTGTGGGCGCAGACCGAAGCCAGCGCGGGCCGCGCCGGCATCCGCGGCTTCATCGTCCCGCGAGCGACGCCGGGCCTGGTTCCCGGGAAGAAGGAGACGAAGCTCGGCATTCGTGCCTCGGAGACCGCGCAGGTCCACTTCGAAGACGTGCGGATCCACAAGGACATGATGCTGAGCTCCGCGCCGGCCCCCGGCGACGCTGCCGGTGGCCTCGCCGATACGAAGAAGATGCTCGATTCGACGCGCCCCGTGGTCGGTTCGCAGTCGGTCGGCATCGCGCGTGCCGCCTACGAGTTCCTGCTTGATCGCGTACGCGGCGGATCGCTCCACGGCACGCCGATGGCGAGCCACCAGCACATCATGTTCGAGCTCGCCGAGATGAACATGGAGATCGCGGCATCGCGCCTGCTGGCGCACAAGGCCGCGTGGATGGCCGACCACCACCTCGAGAACGTGCTCGAGTCATCGGCGTCGAAGGCGCACGGCGCGCGCACGGCGCAGTACGTGACCACGCGCGCGATGGTCCTCCTCGGCGAGGAAGCGCTCGAGCCGGGTCACCCCGTCGAGAAGTGGTATCGCGACGCGAAGATCTACGACATCTTCGAGGGCACGGGGCAGATCCAGCGGCGCATCATCGCGAAGCATCTGACGGGTCAGAACCCGACGTAGAGCTGCGTCAGCGCGGGACGTCCGCGACCAGAATCTCGATCGGCACGTGCAACGGTCGGAGCACCTCTCCATCGTGATGCTTCGTGGCCGTCGCGTACCTACCGTCCGCGGGTTCGCGATAGACCTCGACGACCAGCTCGCCTTCTCTCGACAGGTCGAAGATCCAGTACTCGGGCACTCCGGCCTCGGCATAGATCGAGAGCTTGAGCTTTTGATCCTTGCGGATCGACGAGTCGGAGAACTCCATGAGCAGGAGCGCCTGCTCCGGGTGATGGACACGCGCGGGATCTTTGCGTACGACCATCATGTCCGGCTCCGGCTCCGAGTCGCGGGACGCCGCGAACGACAGTCCTGGATGGACCTCGAAGCTGTGATCGAGGTGCTCGATCAGGTATCGATTCATCCACACGGTGAGCCGGGTGTGGCGCGAGCCGATCGGGCTCACGGTGACGAGCTGCCCGCGCAGAAGCTCGATCTTCTCGCCGTCGAATGCGCCCAGCTCGATGAGTTGATCGTACTCGGCGCGCGTGAGCCCGCGGATTCCATCGGGCTTGATGTCCTCGAGATCCAGCATCGGCTCGAGCATAGCATTCTGTGCCTCGTCGTTCCGCGCTGCGATCGCTGTGCCACGGCAACCTCGCGAGATCGCGAGGCGCGCTCGTCCGGTCCGGTCCGAGCGACGGCCAAGGCGGCCGAGATGCGGACTACTCGGCGCGCTTCGGCAGGAACGGCACGAGCTGCGCGACGTCGCGGATCGGCCGCGTCAGCTCCATCTGGCTCTGCGTCGAGAGCAGCATCACGGCGCACGCGGCCTGCGACACGATCGCGCGATTGATCGAGCCGAGCTGCTTCTTGCCCTGGCGCGAGCGCCGCATGCCGAGCACCACGAGGTCGCAGCGCGCGGCCTCGACGAGGATCGCGGCGGTGGGATCATCGGAGCGCACGACCTCGATCACGCGGGTGCCCGGCAGCTTCATCGCCGCGAGCTTCGTCAGCGTGCGCATCGCCGTGGCGAGCTCCTCGTCGGTGGCAGCCGCGGGCAGCACGCTGAGGAACACCAGCTCGCGCGGCGCCTCGCGCGACAGCGACGCCAGGGTCCGCGCCCGCAGCTCGGCCTCCTCGCTCTTGCCGGCGATCGGCACGAGCACGCGCTTCGCTTCGCTTATCTTCCAGTCGTCAGGCGCGCGCATCATCGTGATGTCGCAATCGACGTCGTTCATCAGATCCTCGAGCTGCCGGTCGAGCGCCGGCTCCACGTTCTGCGGCAAGCCGACCAGCAAGCTCTCGCACGCGTGCTCCTCGGCGATCCGCTTGATCTCGGGCCACGGCTCGACCGCCGCCGTGATCAACGCCTCCGGAGCGTGGCCGGCCGTGTACGACGCCGACAGCGCCTCGCGCACCGCCTCCTGCGCATCGGCGAGCTGTGCGAGCGGATCGCCCTGCCCTCCCTTCATCGCGCGGATGATCGTCAGCACCAGCACGCGCGCGAACTCCGACGGTGCGAGCGCGTTCGCGATCTCCACGAGCGACCGCGCGCTCTTCGGATTCGCGATCGGCAGCAGCACGAGCGGGTTCTTCCCGCGGAGCTGGTTGAGCCGCGGATCCATGCCCTCCGCCGACGCATCCGCCGCCTCCGCGCGCCCCTTGAATAGCGCCATGTAGAGCATCACGCCGAGCCCGAGCCAGATCACCAGGATCTTTCCGGCCTCGGGCACCACGATCGCCTGGAACACTGCGAGCCCCGCGCACGCGAGCCCACCGACGATCGGCACCACCGGAAACCACGGCGTGCGGTAACCACCTTCCAGCACCGGCCCGCCGCGCTTGCGCGCGAGGTACGCGGTGACATGTGTCAGCGCGAACGCGAGCAGGAAGATCAAGCTCGCGGCCGCACCCGCGCTCGTCAGGTCCGGGATCATGAACATGATCGCCACGGTCGCGAGCGCCGTCGCGTAGATCGCCATCACCGGCGTACCGCGCGTCGGGTGCGTCTGCTCGAGCACCGACGGCAGCGCGTGGTCGTGGGCCATCGCGTACGCGATCCGCGAGGCGGTGAGCAGATTCGCCTGCAGCGCCGACAGCGTCGCCAGCGCGATCGCGACGATCACGAACCAGTAGCCCGGCCCACCCAGAAACTGCCGTGCCGCCGTGGCGACCAGCGTGTCCGGGTTCCCCGCCGCGAGGTCCATCACGTCGTGCCCGCCGTCGACGCCCGCCGTGGCGACGAGGAACAGCAGCGGGACGTAGATCGCGAGCGAGATCGCCAGCGAGCCGAAGATCGCCTTCGGGATGGTCCGCCGCGGCTCTTTGATCTCGCCCGCGATCGCCGAGACCATCTCGAAGCCCTGGAGCGAGATGAACATCACCCCCATCGCCGCGATCAGGCCGGAGAGCCCGCCGCGGAAGAATCCACCGAGCTCGCGCGGCACATCCGAGAACGGCTGGCGCACGAGCGCGATGGCGCCCGCTCCGATCAGGACCAGGAACAGCACCACCTTGCCGACCGTGATCCACTGGCCGCCGCCGGAGCTCGTCCGCACGAGCCCGACCGAGTAGCCCGCGGTCGCAACGGTCGCGAGCACCATCGCCATCGTGCGGCTATCCAGCCAGTCCGTAGACAGCCCCATGCCCTCGCACGCCGCGCGCAACAGGATCACCGTGAACGACGCGAAGCCGAGCGCGTACAGCACGCCCGCCACGATGTACGCGAACCACAGCACCCAGCCGACGACGAACGCCGCCCGCACGTTCAGCACCTTCTTGGCGAACGTGTAGGCGCCGCCCGACTCCGGGAACGCCGTGGAGATCTCGGTGACGCTCATCGCCGTCAGCCACGCCACGACGCCATCGAGCGCGAGCGCGAGGATCGCCGCCGGCCCGGCGCTATCGAACGCGACGCCGGCGAGGATCAAGAGGCCTCCGCCGATGATCCCGCCGAGCCCGACCAGGGTCGCACCGTAGGCTCCGATGCGGCGCCGGTCCTCGCTCACCGCGTCCAGGATACGCGAAATGGGCGACCGAAAAAACAACACGCCGTCGAGGCGTTAGCCCCGACGGCGTTTAGCCGTCATGTCTCACATCGAGATCAGGGAGCCGGGTTCGCCGTCGCGGTGAAGGCCACCGACGCCGTCGTCGTCGTGCCGGTCACGACCGTGGAGACCTGGACGTTGCCGGTGCGTGCCCCCGGCGTACCGGAGGGCACGAAGCGGACCCGGATGCTGCAAGTGTCGCCCGCGGCCACCGTCAGACCGCCGCAATCGTCGGAGACGATCGAGAAGTCCGAACCCGTCGAGTTGGTGAGGACCGTCTGGATGAACGACGTCGGAACAGACGAGTTGTTCACGAAGGCGATGTCCCTGAACGTGCCTGCGGTGCCGATATTGAACGCACCGAAGGCTTCCGTCGCGGCCTGACCAACGTCGCGCGCGAGTGCATCCAGACCCGTGCCAGTCATCGTGCTCGCGACCGTGCCACCCGGAGCGCCCATCACCTGGAGGGTGACGTTGCGGACGCCAAGGCGGGTCGGATTGAACCGCACGTCGATCGTGCAGGACGAGCCGGCCGTCAGGGTCGTCGTTCCGTTCACGCAGTTGCCGCCCGCGATGGCGAAGTCCTGCGTGTTGTTGAGGCTGAACGAAAGCGGTCCGGTCGTGGCCGAGCCCGCGTTGTTCGAGATCGTGAAGGTCGTCGACACCGTGTCGAGGACGCCAATGACGCGCGAGCCGTCATCGGTGTTCACGCTCGGCGAGATCGCCAGGGCCGCCTGGTCAACGGCCGTGCCGCTGAACGAGACGACCGTCGGGGACGGAACGAGACCCGCTCCCGTGATCGTGACGTTCGCGTTCTTGGTGCCCGTCGTCGTCGGCTTGAACGCCACCGTGATGGTGCAGCTCGCGCCCGCGGCGAGAGTTGCGCCACTGCACGTGCTGGTGGTCACCATGAAGTGCGTCAGGTCCGGACCGCCCGGCGTGACGGTGAGCGCGCCAGTCGCGGCGACCTCGCCGCTGTTCGTCACCGTGATGACCTGCGAGGCGCTGGTGAAGGTGAGCGCCGTCGGGGTAAACGTCAGCGGTCCAACCGGCGAAGCAGCGAGTGCCGAGGAGGACAGCGCACGGCCCTGGAGCGCCGCATAGGCGCCGCCCGAGACGATGTTCAGGAAGCCCGTCTTGACACCCGCGGTGCCGTTCGGCTCGAAGCGCGCGCGCACGATGCAGCTCGCGCCGGCGGCAAGCGTCGCACCGCACGGCGTGGTCGCAGAGACACCCAGACCAAACTCGGGAGTGACGGTGATGTTGAGGTTCGCCGTGCCAGCACCCGACGTGTTCTGGACCGTGAAGTCCTGGAACGCCGAGTTGTTGTTCACCTGCGTGTCCCCGAACACCTTGAACGTTGGTGTCACGAGGACGCCGCCAACCGCGATGCCATTGCCCGAGAGAGCCGTAGTAACCGTGTTACCCGGGCTCGACGTGGTGCTGAGGGTCGCGGTCTGGACACTCGTACCGGTCGGGTTGAACCGCACGGTAACGTTGCAGGTCGCGCCCGTCGCCAGAGCCACGCCACAAGTGCTGGCAGTGATCGACCACGACGTCGGGTTCGCACCCACCAGCGTGGGCGTCACGTTGCCGGAGGTCTGGCCACCGATGTTGGTGTACGTGAACGTGCGGCTGAGGCCGTTGTTGTTCTGCAGCTCCGAGCCGAACTCGAACGATGCCTCGTTCACGGTGAGGTTCGTCACCGTGATCGACGTACCCACGAGCGGCGCCGAGGCCTGGCCGGTCGGGCCGAAGCCCGCGCGGTCCGCCGTCACCGTGAGCGCGCTCGGGAACGAGCCCGCCACACCTGGGTTGAACCGCACGGTGATCGTGCAGGTCACGCCTGGAGCCAGCGTGGTGCAGTTCGCCGAGTTCAGGACGAACCACGGAGCAGCGCCAACACCGATGCTGAAATTCGACAGCGTCTGGTTGGTGGTGTCGTTGTGGATATCCACGGTCGTATCGACCGGCGCGGTGCCCGCAACCGTCGAGAACACGCCCGGCGGGTTCGTGATCGACAGCGTCGAGCGGATGACGGCCGAGAACGGCTGGTCCTGCTGCACGTTACCCACCGACGAGGTCCAGTGGATGTTACCCGTGCGCGGGCCCGGGCCGGGGGAGAGCGTCGTGTTTAGGCCGATCTTGGCCGCGCAGGCGCTGAGCGGCGCGAGCGTGCCGCTGCAGTTCTGGACGATGAAGATCGGACCCGCGAGGCTGCCGCCGACCGAGGTGGTGATGTCGTTGTAGTTCGTGGCCGCGATGTCCGCGACCGTGATCGCCGGGTTCGGCTCACCCGCGAACACCGTGCCGTAGTTGACGAACGGCGGCGTGATGAACGGAACCGCCGCCGTACCATTGCCCGCCAGCGTGGCGCTGACCGAGCCACCCAGTACCGGCGCGGCCTGTGTGGCCCGGACGGTGATGGTTCCCGGTGCTGCACCTGTCATGGTCGGCGTGAAGACCACGCCGATGGTGCAGGTCGCGTTGTTGGTCAGGGTGACACCGCTGCACGTGTTGCTGGTGATCTGATAGCCGCTACCGGTGAGGTCCACGGTCAGGACGCCCGTGGTCATCATGCCGATGTTCTTCACCGTGAACACACGGGTCGCCGACGACGTGTTGACCGGCTGGTTCAGGAAGTCGTGCATCGTCGGCGTCGCGAGATCATCCGAGATGTCGAGGGTGAGCACCGAGCCGGTGCCCGTGTAGCCCTGCGTCGCCGTGTTGAGCGAGGCAAAACCCGCGAGCGTGAACAATGTGCTCCCACTCTGTGCGCCGACGAGCTTCGGCGTGAAGTCGACGGTGTACGTGCACGTCGCGCCCGCGCCGATGGAGCCAGTGCAGGCGTTATTCGTCGTGGTGAAGTGGCCGCCGGTGAACGTATCCACCGGGGCGATCGCGTGGGCCGCATTCGTGTTGTTGCGGAGCGTCACGACAACCTGCAACGGAGCGTCCGGGTCCACCGGGCTGGTGCCCGGGAACGCGAACGGGTTGGTGGCCGGAGACAGGATCTCGAGGCGCGGTAGCGACGTGCCGTTGAGCGCCGTCGTGACGGTGCCGCCCGGCGTGCCGGTGACCTGCACCTGCGCCGTGCGAGAGCCGCGCGCGGTCGGCGAGAACGTCACCGACACCGTGCACTGGCCACCGGCGATAAGCGTGTCGACACCAGGACCCGCGCCGTCTTCACAGTTGTTGGTCTGGTTGAAGTCGCCCGGGTTCGTTCCGATGATCGTGACCGCCAGAGTGCCGGTCGTGACCGAGCCCTGGTTGGTGACGGTGAACAGCTGCGGCGGCGCCGAAGTGTCGCCGATCAGCGTGAGCGGGAACGTGAGGATCGACGGGTTGACCGAGAGCGCCGCCTGCGCGACGCCCGCACCGGAGAGGTCCGCGTGAACCGGGCCGCCTGGCGTGCCGAGGACGTCGAGGGTCGCTGCCTTCGTGCCAACAGTCACCGGACGGAACTGGACGGAGATGTCACAGAACGAGCCCGCCGCCGGAGCCGCCGTGAGAGCCGCGGTGCAGTTCTGCGACGTGATGGTGAACTCGCTGGCGTTCGTGCCGTTGAGCGCAACAGCCGGCGTGCCGGACGTCTGCCCACCAACGTTGGTGATACGGAATGTCTGAATCGCGCTTAGCTGGCCTGTGACCACGGAGCCGTAGTCGCGGGAGTCGATGTCGAAGTCAAACTGCGCGGGCGCGATGCCGTTGCCGCTGATGTTCGCGACGGCCGTGCCGCCAGGGCTGGCCGTAACGGTGAGGTTCGCCGACTTCGTGCCGCCCGTCGCCGGATTGAACACGACGGCGATGGTGCACGTCGCGGAGGCCGCGAGGACGACGCCCTGGCAACCGTTGGAGCCGGTAACGATCGTGAACTGCGACGGGTCGGTTCCGCCAAGCGCGGTACCGATCGCGCCCGTCGCGCTACCGCCAGTGTTGGTAATCGTGAACAGCTTCGAGGTGCTGGTCTGGCCGGTGGTGGTGTTCGGGAAGACGAACGGACTGTCGCTGATGATCAGGGTACCTGTGGTGATGCCTACGCCCGTGAGGGTCGCCGTGGGATTGCCACCCGTGGTCGCTGTGATGTTCAGCGCGCCCGAGCGCGCGCCGATCGTGGTCGGGGTGAAGCGGACGATCACGTTGCACGTACCTAGCGGCGCGAGCGTCATGCCGTTGCAGTTATCGTTGACGATCGAGTAGTCGCCGGTGACCGCGCGACCGAGCGCGCTGGAGGTCACGCCACCGACGTTGGTCACCGTGAACGTGACGTTCGCCGAGCTCGAACCGACGGCGATCGTGCCGAAGTCCTGGAGCGAAGGGTTGAGGCTAAGCTGAGCCTGTGACACGCCATTTCCGGACACCGCACCGTTGGCGGTGCCACCAGTGGTCGCTGAGACGACGAACGACGCGTTCTTCTGTCCCGGCGTGTTCGGACGGAAGTTCACGACAATGGTGCAGGTCGCGTTCGGTGCGAGGGTCTGCCCGTTGCAGTTATCGGAGACCTTGGTGAACTCACCCGGGTCCGAGCCTGCTGCGGTGGTGGTGATCGCGGAGGTGGCGACGGTTCCGTTGTTCTGGAATGTGAAGGTCTGCTGGGTGCCCAGCGAGCCAACGGTGACGCTGCCGAACGACAGCTGCTGGGGCGCGTTGAGCACGATCGTGCCGGGCTTGTTGCCCGTGCCAATGAGGGCTGCCATCACGGTGCCGCCCGGGCTACCCGAGACAACGAGGCTGGCCGTCCGCGCACCGACATCGGTGGGGCGGAAGACGACGGTGATGACGCACGTGCCGCCGCCCGCGAGGGTGGTGCAGCCGTTCGTCGCGACGAACTCGGTGGCGTTCGTGCCGGTGGTGACGGGCGTGATCGCGCCGCTGGTCGCTTCACCGGTGTTGGTCACCGTGAACGATGCGGTGGTGCTCGTCGTGTTGAGGAGCACCGAGCCGAAGTCGTTCTGCGACGGCATCATGCTGAGAACCGCCGGCTTCGGCGGTGGTGCGTCGATATTCGGCGCATCCGGTGGTGGCGTTACGCCGTTATCGCCGCAACCCGCCATCGCAGAAGCGATCGCAAGTGCGACTGCTCCTACGCGACCAATCTTTCCAAATCCCAGCTTTCTCACGTGCAGCCTCCTCAAGAAAATTCAAACCCGAAATCGATGTGTCTGTATGGACGTTCCCGCGTCCACAGAATGGACATAGGCGTCCCACACCTTCCGGGGTGACGGGAAGCCCCGCGACATGAAAGTTTCGGGTAGCGATGGGGGAAACCTGTGAGTGATGTAGAGAGACCAGAATCGACCTGACGCTCGATCGATGATCCTCGTCGGTGTTCAAACGGTTTTCGGAACAGCGATCTCGATACCGGGAGTGCTCTCCAGATCACTTCATGAAGTGCGTAGATCACAGCAGCCGGCACAGCGTTGTGAAGCCGGAGTTGATGAGGCGTTGTGCGGCAGGATCGAGGTCCTGTGTACCGGCAGCGCGGCGCTACCCGACGCCTAACCCAGCCGGCTGGCGTCACCATGGCTCGGGGCGCGCCAACGCTCGACACCCGCCAGCATCCCAGCGTAAATCAAGGAAGGATGTCTGTTGCTCTGGGGATCGATCTGGGCACCACGAACTCGTGTGCGGCGATTGCCACGCCGACGGGTGTCGAGTTCATCCTCGGACCGCGCGGGGAGCGCGTGCATCCCTCGGTGGTCGCGTTTCCGTCCAGCGGAGGTGTGGTCGTGGGCGCCGATGCCAAGCGCTACAGGCTGACCGAGCCGCACCACGTCATTCACTCCGCGAAGCGGTTCATCGGCCAGAACATCCGCGCTCCGCTCGTCCAGCTCGCACTGACGGGCGTTCGCTACCGCGTCGAGGAAGGCCCGAACCAGCAGCCGATCGTCGTCGTTCGAGACCGCCGGATGACGATGCCCGAGATCTCCTCGAACGTATTGTTGCACCTCAAACGATGTGCGGAGCGACAGCTCGGCACCCCGATCAAGGACGCGGTCGTCACGGTGCCGGCGAACTTCACGGACGGTCAGCGCCAGGCCACGAAGGAGGCCGGTCGCCTTGCCGGCCTCGAGATCATGCGCCTGATCAACGAACCGACCGCCGCTGCGCTCGCCTACGGGTTCGGGCGCGATCGCCAGCAGGTCATCTGTGTGTTCGACTTCGGCGGCGGAACGTTCGATGTCTCGCTGCTCCGCCTCAACGGCGAGGTGTTCGAGGTGCTTGCCTCGGAGGGCGACTTCTTCCTCGGCGGCGATGATCTCGATCGCGCGCTCGGCGAGGTCCTGGCCGCGGAGTGCAACCGGATGCTGCGCATCGATCCGCGTCCAAACGCGGCCTTGATGATGAAGCTGATGATGGGTGCCGAGGCCATCAAGTGTCACCTCTCCGATAATGATGCGGCCGAGGGCGAGATCGACGGCCTCGAGATGCCGGGTATGCCGGCGCAGCGCCTGCCGTTCCAGATCACGCGGAAGCAGTTCGAGGCGCTGATCTCCGGTTACGTCAGCCGCACCATCGAGGTCACCAAGCAGGTGCTCGCCAGCGCCGGCCTCGACGCCCGCTCGGTCTCCGAGGTGCTGTGCGTCGGTGGTTCGACGCGGATCCCTCTGGTCCGCCAGCGCCTCGCGGAGCTGTTCCAGCGCCCGCCGAACACCGCGATCAACCCCGACGAGGTCGTCTCGCAGGGGGCCGCGATCCAGGCCGGTAGCCTCGTCGGCAACCTCACCATGGGCAGCGGCATGGGCGCGCGCGATGCGGTCGCGACGTCGGGCCACTCGAACCTCGTCGGTGCCGGCAACCTCGTCCTCCCTCAGGTTCAGGCAAAGCGCCCGATCCTGATGGACGTCAATCCGGCGACGCTGGCGATCCACACGGCGGGTGGCTTCACCGAGCGCCTGCTCGACAAGAACGCTCCGATCCCGATCGAACGCACGCGCGTGTTCACCACGTCGCGCGATAACCAGACACGCGTCGAGATCGATTGCTGTCGCGGCGAGGAGCGCCGCTACACCGAGAACGAACCGCTCGGAACCCTGATCCTCGAGGAGCTGCCGCCGAAGCCGCGCGGCGAGCTCAAGATCGAGGTGATGTTCCGCGTCGACGCCGACGGGATCCTGCACGTGCGCGCGAGCGATCAAACCTCGGGTGCGCGCCAGGAAGCGCACCTCCAGGTGCTCGGTGCGCCGGTGCACGAGGATCCGCACAGGTGAGCGTCCGCTCCGATGTTCTCTTGTGGGCACAGCGGGTGCTCGCCAAGTCGGGTGCGCCCGCGCACCAGCTTCTCGACGTACGCGCCGACGCGCCGCCCGACGTGGTGTCCGACGCCTTCCAGCAGATCGCGCGGATGGCCCACCCCGATCTGCATCGCTCGAATCTCGACGCGGCCGATCTCGAGACGGTGACCTCGGCGTACTCGCGCGTCGCTGGTGCATATCAGGAGATGCGCTCGGCGCGGCAGACGACGTCGAAGATCAAGACGGTCGGCACGAACGAGCCGCCGTCGATCGTCGCGCAGCGGCTCTCGGGTCAGGTCAAGGCGCAGACGCCGAGCGCCGGCGTGCCGCAGGGCGAGGCGCCCGCCACGTCGAGCTCCGGGGGCCCCGCACACTCGATGAACAGCAGGGCCCTCATCTACTATCGCAAGGCCGAAGCGGCCCTCAGGCGCGGCGATCTCCGCAACGCCGTGATGCAGATGAAGATGGCGATCGCGGGCGATCCTGGTTCGACCTTTCTCCGCACCGCCCTCGGTGAGATGGAGAAAGAGCTGAGCAAGAAGCCGTGACCTGGACAGCGTCCTCCGGCTGTGGGAGGAACCCCTCATGCCTCGGCAGACGACTGGCACTTCGATCACCGGCCACGGCCTGTGGCACCCGGATACGGTCCTCACCAATGACGAGCTGTGCGCGGCGTTCAACGAGTTCGTGCGCCGAGACAACGCGAAGAACGCCGATGCGATCGCCGCGGGCACACGCGAATCGCTGAAGGAGTCGACCCCCGAGTTCGTGGTCAAGGCGTCGGGCATCCTCCGCCGCTACGTCGAGGACAAGACCGGACTCACCGATCCCGAGCGGATGTGCCCGAACATCCCGGATCGTCCCGAGGACCAGCTCAGCGTTCAGGCGGAGTACGCGGTCAACGCGGCAAAGGTCGCGCTCGCACGCGCGGGTAAGACCGGCGAGGACGTCGATCTGGTCGTGCTCGGCTGCTCGAACCTCCAGCGCCTGTATCCGGCGCTCGCGATCGAGGTGCAGAACGCGATCGGCGCGCGCGGCTACGCCTTCGATATCTCGCTCGGCTGCTCGGCGGCCACCGGTGCGGCTCAGCTCGCCAGCCAGGCGGTGCGCCTCGGCCAGGCGACGTGTGCGCTCGTGGTGGTGCCGGAGCTCACGACCGGCCACATGAACTGGCGCGAGCGCGACAGCCACTTCATCTTCGGCGATGCATCGGTCTCGCTCGTGATCGAGCCCACCGCGAAGGCGAGGCCGGGCGCATGGGAGATCCTGTCGACGCAGATGCTGTCGAAGTGGTCGCCGTCGACGATCCGCAACAACCGCGGGTACCTCGATCGCTGCGATCCTTCGACCGAGAATGACGAGACGAGCAAGCTGTTCCACCAGCAGGGGCGCCGCGTGTTCAAGGACGTCGTGCCGCTCGCCGAGAAGTTCATCAAGGACCACGTCGCGCAGCACGATCTGCAGCCGTCGCAGATCTCGCGCTACTGGTTGCATCAGGCGAACCAGTCGATGAACGAGCTGATCGCGAAGCGCGTGCTCGGTCGCGCGGCCACCCGCGAGGAAGCGCCGATCATCCTGGACGAGTTCGGCAACACCGCGTCGGCGGGGTCGTTGCTCGCGTTCTCGCGCCATAACGAAGACCTCGCGGCGGGAAGCTATGGCGTGATGGCGTCGTTCGGTGCCGGCTACTCGCTCGGCTCGCTTCTGCTCCAGCGCCACTAGCTCAGCGACGCACGCCGAACGTCAGCATCGCCGTGTGGCGAGTCATCGCGTCGTCGGTGCCGTTCGCGGAACCGTCGCGACCCCGCAGCCGGCCGTCGACCATCACGGACCAGCCGTTGCGCTCGTAGCCCGCGGAGATCTCCGCGCTCGCGTCGCGGTCGATGAAGTGGACCTTCCTCGAGATCATCTCCTGATCTCGATCCGCGCGGTCGACCGAGCCGAACCGCGAGCCCGCGAGCCGCGCACCCGCGAACAGACCGTTGTAGGCGAGGTTGAACCGCGGGTCGACCGTCGCGCCGACGCCGAAGTAGTACGGGTGATCGCGGTTCTCCATCACGTTGCGCATGCGATCGTCCGGGTGCTCTGCGCGCCACTTCGAGAAGCCCTGCGACTTGAGCATGCCGAAATCGAGATACACATCCGCACCGACCGCGAGCACGAGGCCGCTCTGGCTGCGCACCTGATAGTCGATCGAGGGGCCGACGTGGACCGCCGTGAGCAGGTCCCAGTCGCGATCCTCGCGCTTGTCGTCCTTGCGATAGTCGAACTCGGCGCTCACCGCCGCGACCACGCGGTCGTCCTCGGTGTTCCGGTAGTAACCGGCGATCGTCGACTTCGCGCCACCGGTGTACGAGCGCACGCCGTGCTCGTCGGTCGGCACCTCGGCCGCGAAGCTGACGTGGCGGCCGCCGCGGAAGGTGCCGGTGCCTCGCCACGGGATGAGATCGAGCTCGCCACTCGCCGCCACCACGCCGAACGACTCGCCGTTCTCGTTGCCGAGACCACCGCGCAGCTCGAACCGCGCGTCGCGTGCGTGCTCGATGATCTGGTACGCCGCTTCGCCGAGCGGCACGCCCGCCGTGGACGTGATCGCCATGTCGTTGAGGCTGCCGTACTCGCGCAGCTCGAGGAACACCTCCCACGAGCCCGAGGCGAGCGTCGAGATCGCGAACGACTCGCCGATGCCGTAGCCGTTCTCGCGCGCGAGGAAGTGCGTGAGCATGCCGAAGCCCGGGTGGCCGAGCGCGTTGATGTCGTAGGGGTTGCCGTCGAAGCGCCACGCGGACGTTCCCCCGAGTTTCGCCTGCAGCGCCTGATCACCGGCGAGCTGCCAGTCGACCTCGTTCGGCTTGCCGTTGTCGCGCCAGTACCAGCGATTGCCGACGGCGAACACCGCAGCGAGCTCGAGCGCCATGCGCCGGTGATGCGCACCGGGCTTCGTGGTCGACACCGATTCGGCGTGTGCCGCGCCAGACGTCAGCGCGATGAGGAGCGTTGCAGCGAGAGTCGTCGTCGTCGTCGTGTTCATGAATTCGACAGTGCGCGAACGCAACGTGAAGCGAACATCGCGGAGCTGTTGTGCACGCGTGAGAAGTCGCGTGAACAACGCGTGTTTTGGTCGACCCGCGGGAATAGCGTGAGGCGGGATACCTCCGCTGAACGCGCCGATCTGTCGAGGATCATTGGTAGTACACCGTCGCCGTGCCGCAGCGCGCACCCGCCGCGGAAGCGATGTTCGGGTGTTGCGGGATCGCGGTGATCACGCGCTGTCAGCGAGCCCACGAAGATCCAGTCCGTGGAGGATGACTCGGACTTTGTGAACTCTGCGCGACCTTGTTACGTACAGCGATCGTTTGAGACGGTGACGTCATGGCGAGTCACGTTTCACGGAAAGCCTTCGTAGTTGTCCTCGCAGTTTCTGCGAGCTGCTCGTCGGAGTTCGATCCGCAGCCGTGCGCGATCGACAAAGATTGCGGCTCGGGTCTCGTCTGCGAGATCCGCGATCAGGCACCTGTCTGCGTGCATGCGGAGGATGCGCCCCTCGTCATCGGACAGAGCGCACCGGTGTCTGGAACAAACCAGGCCCTCGGCACGGGCATGAAGCTCGGCATCGAGCTCGCGTTCAAGGAGAAGAACGAAGCCGGCGGCGTTCGCGGTCGCCAGCTCGTGCTCGAGTTCCGCGACGACGCGTATCAGCCGGATCTCGCCGAGGCGGCCGCACGCTCGCTGGTCGACGTGCAGCCGATGGAGGCGGCGCCCCGCTGCCCCACGACCTCGACACCGGCGGTCGCCGGCCAGACACCGATCTCGACGACCGCGCTCGCGCGTGGCCCGAATGCCGTGCTCGCGTTCCTCGGCAACGTCGGCACGCCGACGATGGTGCGCTCGGCTCCGGTGGCGATCGAGACCGGCACGATGTTCTTCGGCGCGTTCACCGGCGCCACGACGATCCTCCGCGACAACCTCGCCGCCGGCTGCAAGCCGTATATCTTCAACGTACGTGCGAGCTACGCGCAGGAAGCGCGTGCGACGACCGAGTACTTCAAGAAGAAGCTCGTTCCCGACTACAAGCACTTCCTCAGCTTCGACCAGAACGACTCCTACGGGCAGGCCGGCTACGACGGGCTCGTCGAGGCCTACAAGGCCGTGATGGGGAGCTTCCCCGGCTCGGCGGATCCGACGAACCCGATCGTTCGCTTCCGCTACGTGCGCAACGACGACGCGAGCGTGCCCGCGCAGGTCGCCGCCGCAGAGCAGTACCTCGCGACGATGCTCGGCGCCGACAGCGCGAACCACACCATCGGCGTGTTCATGACGGATACGTACGGCGCCGGCGGACAGTTCATCGAGGAGCTGCGGCGCTGGCAGTTCGCGAACGATGCCCAGCAGACGTCGCTCAACAAGGCGAACCGTCTGAAGATGTACTTCTCGAACGTCTCGTTCGTCGGTCCGAACGCGCTCTCTGATCGCCTCGTCTCCGCCGGAGCGATCACCACGCCGTCCGGCAACATGTTCATGACGGAGGGCGTCGTCGTGTCGCAGGTGGTGCCGAACTACCAGAGCGACTCGAGCGATGTGGTCACCGCGTACAACCGGCTGATCGCCACGAGCGGCGCGCTGCCGGGCTTCACGTCGCTCGAGGGCTACGTCGCGGCGCGCGTGTTCATCGCGGGCCTCGACGCGCACAAGGGCCCGTTCACGCCGGAGTCGCTGGTCAAGACGTTCGAGGAGCTCCCGGATCTCAGCCTCGGCCTCGGCGCCAAGTCGGGCTTCTCGGCGGCGAGCCACCAGTACTCGAACTCGGTGTGGGGCACCAGCATCCAGCCGAACGGCACGTTCAAGAACCTCTACTTCTGGAGCGCGGGCAACGCGATCCAGTTCTTCGAATGAGGTCGCACCATGAGCAGTGACCCCGACTACACCGCACTCGCGGACCAGCTCGCGCAGACCCACACGGTCGGCCGCTACATCCTGCACCGCCAGATCGCGCGGGGCGGGATGGCGACCATCCACATCGCTCGCCTGATGGGCGACGAGGGGTTCTCGCGGATCGTGGCGGCCAAGCGGCTGCATCCCGAGTTCGCCGAGGACTCCGAGTTCGTCGCGATGTTCCTCGACGAGGCGCGCATCGCCTCGAAGGTCCATCACCGCAACGTGGTGCCCGTGCTCGACGTCGTCACGACGCAGGACGAGGTGCTGCTGGTTCAGGAGTTCGTGCACGGCGCGCCGCTGCACTGGCTGCTCAACAAGACGCGCCAGCTCAAGGAGCGCATCCCCATCGACATCGCCGTCGCGATCGCTTCGCAGGTGCTCGCGGGTCTGCACGCAGCGCACGAGATGGTCGACGAGATGGGCATGGCGCTGAACGTGGTGCATCGCGATGTCTCGCCGCAGAACGTGATGATCGCGACCGATGGCACCGCACGCTTGCTCGACTTCGGGGTCGCGAAGGCGTCGATGGCAGCGCACACCACGCGCGAGGGCACGTACAAGGGCAAGCTCGCGTACTCGGCGCCCGAGCAGCTGCGCGGCAAGGCGACGAAGCAGAGCGATCTGTATGCGCTCGCGGTCGTGCTGTGGGAGCTGATCGTCGGCCACCGCATGCACGGCGCGCAGTCGGAGACCGAGCTCGTGGCGACGATCATGAACGGCCAGTTGCCGACGATCGCCGAGGCGCTCGCCCCCGAGCGCGAGTGGCAGGCGATCGGGGACGACTCGTGGCAACAGCTCGAGGCGGCCGACGTGGTCGTCAAGCGTGGCCTCGCGATCGACGTCAACCACCGCTGGAAGACCGCCGTGGAGATGGAGGAGGCGCTGATCCGCGCGGTGCCGCCCGCCTCGCCGAGCGCGGTCGCGACCTGGCTCAAGCACGTCGGCAGGGAGTACCTCGACAAGCACGACCGGCTGATCGCAGCCGAGGAAGCGAGCTGGCGGCGCACCGGCGGTGGCACCAAGGTCCGCCCGCTCCGCATGCGCACCTCGCCGAGCATCGAGAGCGTCTCGCGCTCGCACCCGCCGGCGCCGAAGCAGGAGCGCTCGCGGACCATGGTCGCGCTGCTCGGTGCGCTCGTCGCCGGAGCCGCGATCGGCGTGGTGATGCTGCTCAAGAACCCGAGCGCCGACTCGCGCACGCCGGATCCGATCGCGCCCGCGGAACCCGTGGAGACCACCGAGCCCGAGCATCACCGCGTGAAGCTCGCACCGACGGTCGCGCACGACGATCCGCCGCCCGCTGCGTCAGAGGACATCGAGTCCGAGCCGCAGGCGAAGACCGTGGAGCAACCGCGCCCCGCAATCACGCGCAAGGCGCCTTCCCCACCGCCGCAACGCGCTCCCGTGCAGCGCCTCGCACCGCGCGCCGCGGCTCGCACCGCCTCGGTTCCACCCGAGGTGATCGCACCGCCCGGCACGCCGGCGGTGACGACTCCTGCGGCCGAGGCCAAGACCGACAAACCTGATTGCACCCCGCCTTACTACTTCGAAGGTTCGAAGAAGATCTTCAAGCCCGCCTGCCTCTGAGGCTTGGCCAGAAAGGAGCACGTTGATGATCGTCAGTCGCCATCTACCAGTACTCATCCTCGTCACCGCCATCGGCGCGCCTGCGTTCGCCGACGACCTGTCGAAGGAAGCGTGCGTCGACGCGCACAGCCGAGGTCAGGATGCCCGCGAGCTGGGCAAGATCTCTCTCGCGCGCAAGCTGTTCCTGTCGTGCGCCCAGTCCACCTGCCCCGCACTCGTCCAGGGTGACTGCGCTCGCTTCGCAGATGACCTGACGCGCATGCAGCCAACGCTGAGCTTCGTCTCGCGCGATGGTGGCGGCGCGGATCTGCCCGACACCACGATCTACATCGACGGCGTGCTCACCGTGACCCGTCTCGACGACGGCAAGGCGCACGACGTGGATCCCGGCCCGCACACGATCAAGTTCATCCACGACGGAAACGACCAGGTGCAGACCATCGTGGTCGGTGCGGGCGAGAAGGGCCGCACCGTCTCGGCCACGTTCGGCGCGGCCGTGGTGCCGGCGGCCCTCGGAGGCGCCGCACGACGCCAGGTCGATCGCGGTCCGCGCGTCACGCACCCGACCGGAGCGAAGGTAGTGATCGGGCTCGGCGCCACGATGGTGCTCGGCGGCGGCGCGGTCGTCATCTACGGCCTGACGCGCGTGCCCGGTAACTGCTCGACCTCGACGCACCAGTGCGCCGCACCACCGGGCGACAAGTCGTTCAGCGATGCGAACTCGGCGATCGGCATCTCGAACATCGGCTGGGTGGTCAGCGCCGTCGGCGTGGTGGCGATCGCGGGCGGCGTGGCGTGGTACGTCGGGGGCAAGCACACCGACAAGGAGAGCGACGTGGTAGCGGCGCCGTGGCTCACGCCGGATGCCGCAGGGTTCGCGGTGATGGGCCATCTGTGAGCGGCGCCTATCCTGTTCGCGCGATACCACCGGTGGTGTCGCGCACGCGCTCCGCCACGATGAGTGGCAACGCGCCTCGCGTGGGCACGCTCGTGGTCCAGGCGCCGCACGAGAAGGGCATCGTCTCGACGGTGTCGCAGCTGCTGGCGCGCCACGGCGCGACCGTGCTCGACTCCGCGCACTATTCAGATCCGGCCTCGCACACGTACTTCCAGCGACTGCAGTTCGATCTCGCCGGCGTCTCCGATCGCGTGACGCTCGAGCGCTCGCTTCGCGAGGTCGGCGAGCGGTGCGCGATGAACTGGCGCGTATGGTACGCCGACCGCAAGCGCCGGATCGCGATCTTCGTGTCGAAGCAGGAGCACTGCCTGTACGACCTGCTGATCCGCCATCGCGCGAGAGAGATCGACTGCGACGTCGCGATGATCATCTCGAACCACCCGGAGGTCTCGCCGATCGCGCGGCACTTCGGCATCCCGTTCCACTTCCTGCCCGTGTCGTCGGAGAACCGACGCACGCAGGAAGCGGCGGCGTGGGATCTCATCGATCGTGCCGGCGTCGACCTGATCGTCCTCGCCCGGTACATGCAGATCCTGTCGCCGGAGTTCGTGGCGAGGTACCCGCAGCGGATCATCAACGTCCACCACTCGTTCCTGCCGGCGTTCGTCGGCGCGAACCCGTATCGCCAGGCCCACGAGCGTGGCGTCAAGATGATCGGCGCCACCAGCCACTACGTGACCGCAGCACTCGACCAGGGACCGATCATCGAGCAGGCCACCGTCCGCTGCGCGCACCGGGATAGTGTCGAGGATCTCGTCCGCAAGGGCCGGGAGCTCGAGAAGCACGTGCTCGCCGCGGCCGTCCGCTGGCACCTCGAGGATCGCGTGGTCGCCTACGACAACAAGACCGTCGTGTTCGATTAGGCCGTCCGCAGGCGACGACGCCTGGGGTGCCTTAGCTCGCAGCGTAGGCGCGATGATCGAGAACCTCCGCGGCTGATCATGCGCTCATGTGCTCGGGCGCCCCAGAGTCCCGAAGGGTCCCGAAGCAGACTCTTTTCCTGAAAGGAGAAAGCCTCTTCTTTGAGTGCTTCGGGTCGTTGGGGCGCAACTGAACCAGCGAGCTCCGTCGTGGCGTGCGGAGTAGTTTCGACCGATCGGCCGCGCCTCCGTCGTCGTCGCCATTCGACCGTTGCCGCTATGCCGCGCCCTACGGTGCGGTCGCGCGGCAGCAGCGAAATCCGTTCGCTGCCTCGAGCGTGTTGATCGCCGCGCGGGTGGTCCGGAAGTCGCACGTCGCGCCGACCTTCGGCGTCTCGTACGAGCCACCGCGGAGCACGGCGATCGGGATGTTCCCGCTCGTCATGCCCGTGATGTCGTCGGTCCACTCCTTGAGATTGCCCGACAGGTCGCGCACGCCCGGTGCGGACGAGCAGCTCGCGAGCGCACCGGTGTTGATCATCACGTCGTCGTCCATGCCGCCCGGGATGCCGTCGAACGACTCGGTGTTGCACGCCGTCGGGTTGAACGGATCACCGTACGGATAGACAGTGTTCGCCGCGCCCTCGCACGCCGTCTGCCAGCGCGGCGCCGTGCACAGCTCCTTACCTGCCGCCTGACACGCCGCCTGCGCGCTCGACCACGTGACGTTGCGCCACGGCTTCACGTTCGCGGTCGAGCACGCGCGCGAGCTCGAGGAGTTCGTGGTCGCCGAATCGGGTCGCGAGGCCTCGTAGGTGTCGATGTAGTAATCGAGCGCGCCGATCGTGATGTGGGTCATCGCGTCGATCACGCGGTTCGGCCCCATCGTGTTGTCGACGATGCCATCGCAGTTGTTGTCCTTGTCGTCGCACAGCTCGGGACCCGGCACGGCGCCTGGCGTGGTGATCACGCACACGGCCGGATTGTTGAGGTTCGTCATGTCGCACTTGAAGGTGCCGGCGCCCTGACACTCGCCGATGCCGCTATCCGCGCAGAAGTTGCCGAGGTTCGGCTGGCCTTCGTCGACATTGCCATCGCAGTCGTTGTCCTTCATGTCGCAGCGGGTCTCGTTGACGATCACACCGGTCGTGGGATCCGTCTGCACCGCGCCCGGGTAGTTGCAGCGCCAGCCCATCGCGCCCATGCACGTCGCGGTCGGGCCCGGCGAGCCACACTCGCCACCGCTCTTGCAGATGTTCGGCGGCGGGCCGAGGTTGTCGTCGGCCACACCGCTGCAGTCGTCGTCGAGGCCGTTACAGATCTCGTTGCCGGTGATGATGCAGAAGCCGGCCTCGCAACCGTTCGACGTGATGCCATCGTTGTTGTGCCAGCCTGGTTCGCACGCCACGATCGTGCACGCGCTGTTCGCGCAGCCTTCGAACGCGTGCGGGAGGTTGCACACGATACCGCACCCGCCGCAGTTCTGCGGATCGCCGTTCATCGTGTTGTAGCCGTTGTGCGGCTGACCATCGCAGTCCTGATCGAGGTCCGCCGCGTCGCACTGCTCGAACGTGGGGAACACGGAGCCCTGGCACACGATCGTGCCGCCGATGCACTGGCGGGTGCCGAGGTTGCACTCGCCGGTGTTGCCCTGCGACGGACCATCGACACCCGCGACGCACGGCCCCGGGCTCAGGTTCTCGTCGAACACACCATCGCAGTCGTCGTCGCGGTTGTTGCACACCTCGACCTGGCCGCCGACGGTGCCGACCGCACCCTGGCACTCGACGAGATGCGTGGCGACGTTGCAGTGGAACGTGCCCGCGACGCACTCGCCGACGTCGGTGCCGCAGCGCGCGCCACCGCCCGGATCACCTTCGTCCTGCAGACCGTTGCAGTCGTTGTCCTTGCCGTCGCACTGCTCCGGCATCGGCGGCTTGCTGCACACGACCGCTCCGTTGGTGCAGATGTTGATACCGCCGGCGCACTCGCCGACCGCGGGTCCCGGCACGCCGCTCAGATCGCTGCACGGCAGACCGACCGGCGCGGGCAGCGTGCCCTCGTCGATCATGCCGTCGCAGTCGTCGTCGAGGTTGTTGCAGACCTCGGGTCCGGTCATCACGCACGGGCTCGCATCGGGCGCGTCGATCGCATCCCCATCGCCACCGTCGAGCGCGTCACCGCCGGGCCCACCATCGCCGTTCGTCGCGCAGTTGAGGCAGTAGTTGTTCACGTTGCATGACATCGTCAGTGCCGCACCGGTGGCGAGCACCGCGATCCAGAGAGCGCGAATCACGAGCGACCTCCTTTGCGACGACGGCGCATGAGCAGCGCCGCGAACCCGAGCAACAGGCCCGCATCACCGCCCGCATTGCAGCCACCACCACCACCCGTGGTCACGTGCTCCTCCATGCCCGCGTCGGGCAGGAAGCTCGCCGGGTCGTAGCAGGTGCCGCCCTTGCACACGTCGCCCGGATCCGGGCACACCACGCCGAAGATCTTGCACGGGTCCGGCTCGCACATGCCGTTGTTGTTCGCGTTGCAGTACTGACCGTCCTGACACGTCACGAACTGGCACGGGTTGTCGACGCACTGACCGGTCTCGTCGTGGCAGACCTGACCGAACGCACACTGCTTGCCGCACGGATCCGCCTGGCACGTCCCGAGGCGGCAGCGCTGACCGCTCGGGCACTCCACACCGCCGCAGCTGCCGTAGCACTGGTTGTTCACGCAGTACTGATCCGGGCCGCACGTCACCCCCGCGCACGGGTTATCGACGCACTGACCGACCCCGTTGGGATCGACGATGCAGTTCTGCGTCGCCGTGCAGCGCTCGGGGAACGTGGTGCAGTCGTTCGGCTTGCACTCGCCGGTCGCATCGACACAGACCTGCGACGCGCCGCAGGTCTTCTGGCTGCACGTCGACACGCACACGTGCGCGTTCGCCTGGTTCGGATCCTCGATGCATTCCTGCTTGACGCCCGGAACCGCGGGGCAGGTCACGCCGAAGCACGGATCTGCGACGCAGAAGTCATTCGGCATCATGCCCTTGCACTTCTTGCCGAGCGGGCACGGAAACTCACCCGGACTGCAGTGGAACGCGCACTGACACGACGTGCACGCGGCGCCGGCGGGACACAGCGCGCCTTCGTCGACCTGGCCGTTGCAGTTGTCGTCCTGGCAGTTGCACGTCTCCTGCGCCGTGGGCATGCCCTGGCAGATCCGCGCGCCGTTCTGGCAGGACTCGTGCGCGTTGCACTGGCCGGCCGAGGCGCACGGGCAGTCATCCGCGTTGCCGGGGATGTTGTCGGCGCCATCGGGATCCGCGCACCTCCAGTCCTCGTCGATGAGGCCGTCGCAGTCGTCGTCGTTACCGTCGCAGGTGTCGTCGTTGGGCGACTGCGTGGCGTTGCACACCTGGACGCCGTTCTGGCACACGAGGGCGCCGACGCCGCAGTTCGTCGAGCAATCGGCGGGCACGCAGGTGCCCATGTTCGGCATGTTCATCGGGTTGTCGCAGGTCGGCGTCATCGGGCTCGCCGCGCACTGCGCGTTGGTGGTGCACGTCACCGGGGGGGTCTCGTCGATCCTGCCATCGCAGTCGTTATCGAGGCCATCGCAGATCTCGATCTGCGGCGTGACCTCGCCGTTGCACGAGCCGAACACGCCGGCGCCGTTGAGCGGGCAGGTGCGCGTACCCGGGTGACAGATGCACTTGCCCGGCATCGCCGCGTTGAGGTTCTCGCAGCCCGTGTTCGTCACGTGATCCGCGCCGGGGTTGTTCAGCGGATCGAGCGGCGGGAACCCGGCGGTCAGGTTCGAGCAATCGCGCGTGAAGCCGTCGCGGTTGCCATCGCAGTCGTTGTCGAGGCCATCACACACCTCGGCCGTCGGTGTGGTCGCGGTGCACGCGCCGTAGCAACAGTTCGCGCCGCTGCACGTGCTGCTCGGATTGCAGCCCGCGGTGAACGAGCAGTGCCGCACGCCCTGGCACACGCCGGTGCCGCACGGCACATCGGTGTTCTCGTCGATGGATCCGTCGCAGTCGTCGTCCTGCCCGTTGCATTGCTCGGCACCCTGGACCACGCACACGCATCCGGTCAGGCCTTCGTCGATCTTCGCGTCGCAGTCGTCGTCGAGCATGTTGCAGATCTCGGTGCACGGTCCGAGGTCGTTGCCGTTGCCGTCGACGAGGCGGTTCATCGCGTTGCACGTCACGCTCGGCGCGGTGCATACGAGACCCTGGCCGCTCGCCGAGCAGGCAAGCACGCCGTCGCGGTGGCACGCGCCATTCGCGTTGTTGTTGCAGGGCAGGCCCTTACCCGGGAAGTCCTCGTCGATCCGGCCATCGCAATCGTCATCGAGACCGTTGCAGGTCTCGAACACGATCGAGCCGGAGACGATCGTGGCGAGTGCGTTCGCGAGCGCGTTCTCGTCGCCAACGAGGAACGCCGAGCCGGTGCCGCCCGAGGCCGCGATCGCGTTGAGCTGCACGGTCTCCGACGCGAGCGTGGAGAATCCGACCACGTAGGTGTTGATGCCCTTCGCGCGCAGCGCAACCGCGGCCGCGACCGGGTCGCCCTGGCAGCTCTCGGCGCCGTCGGTCAACAGGATCACGCCGTAGCTGCGGCAACCGCCGGTGGACGCGAGATCGCAGCCCTTGATCGGCGTCAGGTAGTCCTCGACCGCCTGCAGCGAGTTCGCGAGCGGCGTCGGTCCGGTACCGCGGAGCTCGCAGTCGCCACCGCCGGCGAAGTTGCAGTAGTCGCCCTGCGTCTGCGTGTTGTTGAAGTTCCCCTCGGTGCCGTCCATCCACATCAAGTACTGGTTGATGTCCTTGCCGAACCCGACGAGCACGTCGGCGCCGCGGCGCGGTGGGCCGCAGTTACCGGCGTAGTTGATGCACTCCTCGCCCGGCGAGTCCTTGAGCACCCCGATGTTGCCGCCGGTGCCGCCGTTCACGGTACATGGCGGGGTCGGCGCCGGACCGGTGTTGTTGCCGGGGTTGTCGTAGCTGCAGCAGATGCTGTTGCACTCGAAGTTGTGCGCGAGCTGGCAGCTTCGATCGAGCGACTGGTCCTGGTGGTAGCGCGCGAGCGAGAAGTCGATGTCGGGGTACGCCGAGATCACGTCGGTGAGCGCGGTCTTCGCCTTGAACAGGCGCGAATCGTTGGCGAGGCCGTCCGCGTTCTGATCGCGACCGAGGTGGCCGATGCCGCCGTCGCCGAACGTGGGCACGCCGGGCAACGTGCCGAGCATCGACCCCGAGGTATCGAGGATCAGCGTGAACCGCGCGCGGCTATCGGTGACCGGGCCCTGGCACGCCGGCACCTGTGGCGGGCACTGCTGGGGGACGCCGTTCATGCACGACGGCACCGAGCTGGCGCCGCAGCTGAGGACTGGAAAGCCTTCGTCGACGAGATCGTCGAAGTCGTTGTCGAACCCGTCGCAGAACTCGCCGACGTAGCCGCCGGAGATCTGGAGCTCGCCGACACCGCCGCCCGCCTCGCCTCGGCACAGCGCCGACACGCCGCCGGCCGCGCCGTTGACGCTGAACACTGCCTCGTCGTTGATGTTCGCGCTGACGCCCGAGAGCACCGAGACGATGCCGCCGCCGCCGCCGCCGCCGCAGTCGTCGGCCGTGGTGTTCTGCTGGAACGGCGCCACGCATTCGCCCGTGGGATCTGTCGCGAGGCCCTGCGTATCACCGCCGAGACCGCCGGCCGCGGTGACGAGCGCGGTCGGGCCGATGGTGACATTGTCGCCGACGACGAGGATCGTTCCACCCGCGCCGCCGCCGCCGGAGTCGTTGCCGATACCGCAGCCGCGCTTGCCGTTCGCATCGAGCGTGCCGTTGATCGTGACGAGACCACCGCCGACGTTGAGGCCTGCGAGGACGATGCGGCCACCGCCGCCGCCGCCGACCATCAGGCCGGTCGACGTTCCGCCCGCGGCGGGATCGGTGCCGTCGCCGTCGAGACAGCCCTTGTCGCCGCCCGACTGGCCGAACTCGGGCTGGTAGATCGAGTGGAAGAACAGCGAGCCGGCGACGGTGGGCAGTCCATCATTCGTCGTGCACGAGGTCGGCGTGGCGACCGAGCAGAGTGCGATCGTCTGGATGGCGTTGTACGAGACCGTGACTCCGAGGCCGCCCTGCGCGACCGGCGAGCTGCAGTCCTCCTCGTATCCCGCGGGGAACGTCCCCGGGTTGTCCTTCGTGCCGCGGCCGCCGCCGCCGAAGTGCGCACCGCCGCCGCCGGAGTCGCGCACCGAGCAACCGCCGCGGCCGCCGAGGCTCGCGATCGCATACGTGCCGGGATAGACCTCGGCCACGCCGCCGGGGTGGCGGTACTGCAAGGTCGTCGCGGAGGGGACGGCGGTGATCGTGAACCGACCGTTGTTCGCTGGCGTTGTCGCGCCTGAGATCGTGAGCGTGCGTCCGATCAGCGCCGCCGTGAAGCCGCCGGCGGCGTCGGTCAGCGTGACGACCGGGGTCGCGAACGCGAGCGAATCGCCAACACCGCGCTGGATGTCGGGGCCCGTGCCGTTGCCGCACAGCTTCGTCTGATAGCCGGAGCCACGCGCGACGATCTTCGACGTCGCGTCGATCGAGATGGTATGTGCACGCAGCTCGAGGTTGCCGGTCGTGATGTGGTTGATGCCGTCGAACGGGTTGACCTGGATCGTGCTGTTGACCAGCGTGATCGAGGTGAACGTGAACACGCCCGACATCTGACACGTCGTGTTCGTCAGGGTCAGGTTCGCACCCGTGGGGCACGGTGCGGCCGCAGCGGGAGCAGCGAACGCACCGAGGGCCATCATCGCGACCCGAAATCGACGAAGCATGCACCATGATAGATGAGTCGCAGCCACATCTCCTAAGCCCGCTGGGGTAGCCAGTAGGTAGTCGTTGCGGCCGCACAGGCTGACGACCTCGCCGTCCGAAAATCGGACGTGAAATCGAGTGCTTCGTGATGTCGTACCCCTCTGCTAGGGTCGTCGCGATGCTGGCCACCGGAGCGCGCGAGAACGGAGACGGGCACGCCGTGCTGACGCGCGCCCTCGCCACGTTCGGCCACACCTCCATGCGACCGGGTCAGGCCGAGGTGATCGCAGACATCTTCGCAGGCCGCCAGGTCATCGCCGTGATGCCCACGGGCGCGGGCAAATCTCTCTGCTATCAGCTCCCCGCGGTCGTGCTCGCCGAGCGCGGCGGGATCACGCTCGTGGTGTCGCCGCTGATCGCGCTGATGAAGGATCAGGTCGACGTGCTCAACGCGCGCGGCGTCCCGGCGGTCGCGCTGACCTCTGCGTCGGGCGCCGACGAGAAGGGGCAGATCCTCGACGGCATCCGCGCCGGGATGTACACGCTCGTGTACGTCGCGCCCGAGAGGTTCCGCAGCCCGCGGTTCATCGAGGTGCTGCAGGCGATCGCGCCGAAGATCGCGCTGATCGCGATCGACGAGGCGCACTGCATCAGCGAGTGGGGCCACGACTTCCGCCCGGACTACCGCCGCCTGGGCGAGCTCGTGAAGAACCTCGGCGCGCCGCGGATCGCCGCGTTCACCGCCACCGCCACGCCGGAGGTGCGCGCCGACATCGCGACCCAGCTCGGCTTCGCGTCGCCGGTCCTGCACGTCCGCGGCTTCGATCGCCCGAACCTGACCTACTCGGTCGCCAAGGCCGGCGGGCCCGACAACAAGGTCGAGCAGATGATCGAGCTCGTGCGCACGCGAGATGGCGGCGTAGCGCTCGTCTATGCGGCCACGCGCAAGAACGCCGAGAAGTACGCCGCCGATCTCAAGACCGCGGGCATGCGCGCGCGTGTCTATCACGCGGGGCTGGAGGGCGGCGTTCGCGAACGCGCGCAGGACACGTTCATGGCCGGCGAGCTCGATGTCATCGTCGCCACGAACGCGTTCGGGATGGGCGTCGACAAGAGCGACATCCGCCTCGTCGTCCACGCGGACATCCCGCGCAGCCCCGAGGCGTACTACCAGGAGGCCGGTCGCGGCGGTCGCGACGGCAAGCCCACGCGCTGCGTCCTCCTCTTCAACCACGGGGACATCCGGCTCCAGGACTTCCTGATCGACGCGTCGTATCCCTCCGCCGAGATCCTCCGCGGCATGTGGAAGCTGATCCGGGACAAGCCGGAGCTCGGCCTGATCACGCCGTACGAGGACGAGCTCGAGGCGCGGCTCAAGAAGCACCTCGGGGCGCTCACGGGTGTCGACGAAAAGCAGCTGTCCAACGCCACCATCGGCGCCGCGCTTCGCCTGCTCGAGCGCCACGGGATGCTCGGTCGCGACGACGAGCGCATCGCAGCCACGCGCCCGGCACCCGGCATGTTCCAGCCACTCGATGTCGAGAGCCTTCGCCGCCGCGCCGAGGTCGAGCGCCGCAAGCTCCGCACGATGGTCGAGTACGCGTACTACCCGCGGTGCCGCCGCCAGTTCGTGCTCGAGTACTTCGGCGATCAGGACTGGGCGTCGCGCGACCGCACCTGCGGCGCCTGCGATAACTGCGAGGCCATCGCGCACGGCACCACCACCGGCCTTGCGGACTCAGAGGTCACGGCCATCCAGAAGCTCCTGCTCCTCGTCGGCGCTCTCAATGGTCGGTACGGTCGCACGCGCGTCGCGAAGCTCGCGCTCGGCACCGACGACGATCCGCGATTCGAAGAGATGCCCGAGCGCGGCTGCCTGCGTGGATGGCCGGAACGCCAGATTCTCGACCTCCTGCGCGCGCTCGAAGGCGCCGGCCTGATCGAGGCCTCGCGCGGTGAGTACCCCACGATCTCCACCACGCGCCGCGGCGATCAGGTCGGCATCGGACGCGTCGACGCGCGTGACCTCGGCATCCAGATGCCCACCGTCACGAAGCGCTCGCGTTCGCGCGCACCGGCCAAGAAGTTCCGGCCGCGCTGACGACCCGATTGCTCGTATCGATCCATGCGCATAAGCTATGCGCATGCGCCAACCACGCCGGAAACCGCCGCGTTCCCGCCCAAAGCGCACCATGCTCGCCAAAGCCCGGAAGGTCCCCATCAATCTCTCGCTTCGTGCCGACCTCGTGGATCGTGCGCGGGCGTTGGAGCTCAACGTCTCGGACGTCGTCGAGTCAGTGGGTCATCGTGGAGGCCGAGCAGACTCGCTGGCAGAGCGAGATAACGCTGCAATGGACTACTACAACTCGTTCATCGAGAACCACGGATTGTTCTCCGACACCTTTCGGAAGTTCTGATGCCGCAGTTCGACGTGTATAGAACACGTAGCTCCACGATCTATCCGCTGGTCGTGGACGTTCAGGCCGACGTGCACGTGCGACTCGGGTCCCGCGTCGTGGTCCCGATGGTTCTCCGGACTCGATACGCGCAGCGGTCACCCGCCTGACGCCACAGGTGACCATCCGCGATGACGAGTACGTGGTCCTCATGCCGCAGCTCTCGGCGATTCCGCGCACAGAGCTGGGAGCACTCATCGGATCGCTCGCTCCCCAGCGAGCGCCACTGATCGCAGCGCTCGATCTCCTCGTCACCGGAAGCTAACTTAGCTGGTCAGAATCGGCCGGCCGCCGCGAACCCGAGCTGCCCGTCCCCGATGATCGGCGCGAACGCCGTGCCCTCGGGCTCGCGCTCCTTGCCCGGCGCGGCCACGTACATCACGATGCCCGCGGCGATCGCGCCCACCCCGAGGAGGCAGGTGGCCGTCACCGGGTAGCGCATGCGCGTCACGATCCGGTTGCGCTCGGCGTTCGTCGTGTCGACATCGTTGTACTGCGCTCGCTCGTACAAGCCGAACGCGATGCTCGCACCGAGCACCACGGTGCCGGCGCCGCCAAGGATCAGCCCTGCGCGCTTGTGGTCGCGTCCGCGATCGATGATCCGGACGTCCTCGGTCATGGCAACCTTCACCAGGTCGTGCATGCCCTCGGTGGCGCGCACCCGCAAACGGACGGTGCGCTTGCCGGGCGCCTTCCCGACCAGCTCGTGGTCCCCGGTATCGAGCTCGTACCGCTGATACTGGAACGGCTCCACGGCAAAGCCATCGATCTCGATCGCGGCCCCCGCGGTGACCTCGAGCGTGACCGTGGACACCTTCGCCACGATCGTCAACGCGAGCTCCTTCGCGCGGTTCTCGGTCTCGCGATCGCTCTGTTCCATCGCCGCCACCTGCGCGCGGCGGTACCAATGAATTGCGGAGGCGAGCCTGCCACCGCGCTCGTTACACCCACCGAGCTCGAGCATCGCGGGGATCGAGGTCGGCGCCTTCACAAACGCGGCCTCGAGCGCGGCGCACTCCGATGGCGGTTCGGCAAAGGTTGCCGTCGTCGCCGCCGTCAGCACAACACTCGCGATCACGCACTGCCATCCGGCTCGCACCATGTTCGGAATCTACGCCCGCCTCGCGCCGCGAATCGAGCCACTCGGCCCACGGTTTCGTACCGTTGCACTTGATGCGCATGGCTCGTCTGCCGCGAGCCGAGCTGACTTCGAACCGTCCGCTTCGGGCGGCGAGGAAGATCCGTGCTGACCGACGGTGCACAGCGCAGGAGGTCGCGGCGGACTTGTGCACGGCCGCCGCGAAGGTCGGGCGCGAATGCGAGCGCTCGGCCGTGGCGCACTGCGGTGCGGTTTGCATGCCGGCACTGCCATGCCGGGTCATGGCCGCCAAGCCGCGAAGATCGCCAAGGAAGAAATTGGGTCTCGTCGCGACGTTTCGCGAACGCGGATTCCTGCCGTCGTTCACCCAGTGCCCACGCGCGCCTTCGCGCGCTCGCCACGCACGCTGTCCACTACTGCTGCCGCCCACAGGGTCCTCCGCGCGTGCCGCGCGAGCATCGCCGCAGTTTTGAATTCGTCGATCCAGGAGGAGTCGAGGATCCACGCTGAGCGGCGGTGCAGACCGCAGGAGGTCGCGGCGGACTTGTGGACGGCCGCCCGAAGGACGGCGCGAACGCGAACGCTCGCATGAGGCGCCCGCCCACCGGGTCCTCCGCGCTTGCGCGCGCGAGCATCGCCGCGGTTCTGAATTCTTCGATTCGGGAGGAGAGGAAGATCCACTCCGGCCGGCGGTGCAGACCGCAGGAGGTCGCGGCGGACTTGTGGACGGCCGCCGCGAAGGACGGCGCGAACGCGAGCATTCCCATGTGGCGCCCGCCCACAGGGTCCTCCGCGCTTGCCCGCGCGAGCATGGCCGGTTTTGAATTCTTCGATTCGGGAGGAGAGGAAGATCCACTCCGGCCGGCGGTGCAGACCGCAGGAGGTCGCGGCGGACTTGTGGACGGCCGCCGCGAAGGACGGCGCGAACGCGAGCGCTCGCACGTGGCGCCCGCCCACAGGGTCTTCCGCGCTTGCCCGCGCGAGAATCGCCCCGGTTTTGAATCTTCGATTCGCGGAGGAGAGATCGAGATCGACGGTGACCTCCGAGCAGCAGCAGGCGCGACGACGCCATGCATTTGGCCCGCTAGGCGTCCGCAAACTGCGGAGTGGGCGGCCTGCCAATCGGGGTTCCAGTGCGCCGCTTCGGAGAACCACTCCGAGAGCTGGGCACTTCGCGGAAATCGATCCGTCCGTACATCATCCAGCCTTCGCGAAGCAGCCACGTCCTCGGCTCCCACACCACCATCGGCTCGTACGTCGCGGGCGCGGTCCACGTGAACGATGGATCGGCGAAGACCTTCCAGCCGCGGAACGTGAAGCCCGACGAGAACGGATCCACGTTGAAGCTCAGGTCGCGATCCTCGCGGTGCTTGCGCCAGTTGTTGAGCACGTACGCGAGCGCGTGCCGCGCCTGCCGCCGGCTCGAGATCACCTCGGCGTGGTACCGGTCGCTGAACACCTTGCCGCGACGGCGCGTTGTTTCGTGTGTCTCCGGGTCAACGCGCTTCACGACCGCGTTCATCCGCTTCGCCGCCGAGATCTGGAACGCCTGCATGCCGCGGCCGAGTGCCTTCTTGCCTTCGGCCTCGACGAGCAAGTGGATGTGCGTGCCCTGGATCGAGATGTGAACGATCCGGAAGTCTTCGCGCGATGCGACGACCAGCGTTGCGCCGCGAACCGCGTGATACATGTCCCGCCGCCGCAACCCGCCGATCGCCTTCTCCACACGCAGCACGACGTGGATCGGCTCGCTCGCCTTGAACGCCGTGCGCTTCTTGTGAAGTGACCCTGCCCGCTCGCCCTTGAGCGGCCGCCCCCGCTTCCGCTTCGGCGCCTCGCCCCGCTTCGCCCGGCGCGCCTTGCGCTGTCGGCGCGCCTTGCCACTGCCGCTCTTGTTCAAGAGCTCCATCTGCTCGTGCCGCTTCCGTGGTCGCAGCTTCCGTTGCTTCGCCATGTCCTATCCATAACACCGGCCCGACCACCGATCCACTAATTTCGCCGATATTTTAGCACACTGCCCATAGGACCATCAAAGGTTGACCACACAACGCCCGGACGACTGCAGTTCAGCAGTTCGTCGTCCCGCCGGAGCACGAATCGAAGAATTCAAACACCGCCGCCTTCCTCGCGAGGGCAAGCGCGGAGGACCCTGTGGGCGGGCGCCGCGCCCAACCTCTCGCGATCGCTCCACCACTCGCAGCGGCCGTCCACAAGTCCGCCGCGACCTCCTGCGCTCTCCACCGCCGCTCACCGTGGTTCTTCCTCTCCTCCCGAATCGAAGAATTCAAAACCGCCGCCCTCCTCGCGAGCGCAAGCGCGGAGGACCCTGTGGGCGGGCGCCGCGCCCAACCTCTCGCGGTCGCGCCACCACTCGCTGCGGCCGTCCACAAGTCCGCCGCGACCTCCTGCGCTCTCCACTGCCGCTCACCGTGGTTCTTCCTCTCCTCCCGAATCGAAGAATTCAAAACCGCCGGCTTCCTCGCGAGGGCAAGCGCGGAGGACCCTGTGGGCGGGCGCCACGCCCGAGCGCTCGAGCTCGCGCCGAGCCTTCGCGGCGGCCGTCCACAAGTCCGCCGCGACCTCCTGCGCTCTCCACCGCCGGCCGGAGTGGATCTTCCTCTCCTCCCGAATCGAAGAATTCAAGACCGCCGCCGTCCTCGCGAGGGCAAACGCGGACGACCCTGTGGCGCGACGGTCCGCGAGGGCCTGCCGGGATGGTAGCGGGTTTCCGGGCGGGCACCGGGGCGTGCTAACCATCCGACGTGGCTGCAGACGACGAACCGCATGAGGTACCGCGCGGCGAGGTCGAGCTGACCGAGCTGCCAAAGGTGGCGGGCGGGCTCGCAGCGCTCGCGGCGTCGGCGCGGCACCTCCAGCGTGACGGCGCGGTGCGGCGGGGTAGCAAGGCGCTGTTGGCGATGAACCAGCCGGAGGGGTTCGATTGCCCGGGCTGCGCGTGGCCCGAGCCCACGGCGAAGCATCGATCGCGCTTCGAGTTCTGCGAGAACGGCGCCAAGGCGATGGCCGAGGAGACGACCACGTCGCGCGCGTCGCCGGAGCTGTTCGCGGCGGCGACGGTGGACGAGCTGCGACTGCTCAGCGACTTCGAGCTCGGGCAGCTCGGCCGGATCACGCATCCACTCGTGCTGGAAGACCGCACGTATCGAGAGATCGGGTGGGATGCGGCGTTCGCGCTCGTCGCGGCGGAGCTGCGCGCGATCGGCCCGGAGCGCACGATGTTCTATACGTCGGGCCGGACGAGCAACGAGGCCGCGTTCCTGTACCAGCTCGTCGGGCGGATGTTCGGCACGAACAACTTTCCTGACTGCTCGAACATGTGCCACGACTCCAGCGGCGTTGCCTTGTCGGAGGTGGTGGGCGTGGGCAAGGGGACCGTGTCGATCACGGACTTCGACCACGCGGATCTGATCCTGATCATCGGGCAGAACCCGGGGACGAATCATCCGCGCATGCTGACGACGCTGCGCGAGGCAGCGCAGCGCGGCGCGACGATCGTGGCGATCAACCCGCTGCGCGAAGTAGGACTGACGAGGTTCGCGCATCCCCAGAAGCCGCTAGACCTGATCAGCGGCGTGGAGCTTGCGAAGCACTTCGTGCAGATCCAGATCGGTGGCGACCAGGCGCTGTTCCTCGGCATCAGCAAGGCAGTGCTCGAGACAGATCTTGCGACGTCGAAGTCGGTCGGTGGCGATGACACCTCGACGGTGGCCGAGCTCGGCGGCGTGCTCGACCCGCTGTTCATCGGCGACCACACCGACGGGTTCATCCCGTGGCGGGCGCACGTGATGGCCACGCCGTGGAGCGTGATCCTCGAACGCTCGGGCGTCGAGGAGGCGACGATCCGCATGCTCGCCGATCTGTACGTGTCGTCGAAGAACGTGATCGCGTGCTGGGCGATGGGGCTCACGCAGCACAAGAACGCGGTGGTCACGATCCAGGAGATCGTGAATCTGATGCTGCTGCGCGGAAACATCGGCCGCGAGGGCGCGGGCTTGTGCCCCGTTCGCGGTCACTCGAACGTGCAGGGCGACCGCACGATGGGCATCTACCACCTACCCCGCCCGGCCTTCCTCGACGCGCTCGGCGAGGCGTTCGATTTCTCACCGCCGCGCACACCCGGCGTCGACACGGTTCGCGCCATCCACGGCCTCGAGGACGGCGAGCTCGACGCGTTCGTGGCGCTCGGTGGCAACTTCGTCTCCGCGGTGCCCGATACGGAGCGCACCATGCGCGCGCTCGAGCGCAGGCGGCTCACGGTGAGCGTCTCGACGAAGGTCAACCGCACGCATCTGTATCCAGGTGCGGTGGCGCTGATCCTTCCGTGCCTCGGCCGCTCCGAGATCGACGCGCAGGCGGATGGGCCGCAGTTCGTCACTGTCGAGGACTCGATGTCGATGGTGCACCGGTCTCAGGGCGTGCTCGCACCGGCGAGCGATGCGCTCAAGAGCGAGGTCGCGATCGTGTGCGGCCTCGGCGCCGCGCTGATCGGCAGCACGAAGGTGCCCTGGGCCGAGCTCACCGGCGACTACGATCGAATCCGCGATCTCATCGCGCTGATCGTCCCCGGCTTCACGGACTTCAACAGCCGCGTGCGCACGCCCGATGGGTTCCAGCTCCCCAACTCCGCGCGCGATCGCTCGTTCTCCACGATCGGTGGCCGCGCGAAGTTCACCGTGGCCTCGCCGCCGGACCTGACTCTGCCGCCCGGCCGCCTGCGCATGATGACGATCCGTAGCCACGATCAATACAACACGACCATCTACGGCCTCGACGATCGCTACCGCGGCATCCACGGCGAGCGCCGCGTGGTGATGGTTCACCCGGCCGACATGGCCGAGCGCCACCTCGACGTGCGCCAGCTCGTGGACCTCGTCAGCGAGTGGTCGGATGGTGAGCGCGTCGCCGAGGCATTCATCGTGGTCCCGTACGATCTTCCGCGCGGCAACTGCGCGACGTACTTCCCGGAGGCGAACAGCCTGGTACCGCTCGACAGCGTCGCCGATCGCTCGAACACGCCGACGTCCAAGTCGGTCATCGTCCGGATCCGCGAGCGCTGACTACCAGGCCAGGTCGATGACCGCGCCCTGCGTCTGGGGTGACAGCAGCGGGGTGACCGCGATCCGATCGAGCACCGAGTGCCGCACCGAGGTCCGCGTCGCACTCTCCGCCGGCTTGCGGACGAACGCCATGTACCCCGAGCCGACGGCGGCAACGCCGAACACGATGGCGCCGACGGTGGTCCAGAAGTGGATCGAGTGCGCCCTGCACGCGTTGTCGAAGTGGGTGGTGTCGTCGCCCGTGCCTCCGACGATGTCGTCCGGGCAGGCGTCCTGGGTCAGAATCGTCCCCTGGTTCGTCGTGGCGTTGACGACCTTCTTGATCTCCGAACCTTGCCGGAGATACTCGACCGTCGAGATTCCGGCGAGCACCACGGTGAGGCCGACCGTGACGCCGAACGCCGGCTTCCAGAAGCTCGCATCCTTGCCCCCGTCGTCGGCCTTCGCGGTGAGCAGGAACGACTCGGTCGTGGCCTGACCGCCGGCGATGGTCACCGCGATCTCCTTGCGCCGCCGTCCCGGAGACTCGACCGCCACGCGGTAACGCCCCTCGGGCAACAGCAGCGTGGCCTTCCCGCTCTGCAGCGTCTCCTTCTTCTCGTCATCGACAAACACCGCACCTGCGTCGACGTTCGCCTCGATCATCAGGGTTCCCGGCTGCTCGACCGGTGGTGCGCCACCGCCGACGAGATCCGAGTACGCTTTCTTCGCAAGGACGTGCACGGCATCGCTGCTCGCACCGCCTGGAATGCGCACCGTCAGCTCCTTGTCCTTCGACTTCTTCTTCACGTCGAGGACGAAGAGCTTCGCGCTGTAGCCATCGCCCGCTTTCGCGAGCTGGCCGTAGATCAAGACATCCGTGTTCATGTCCTTGCCGATATCCGACATGCACAGCGGACCCTCGCTGTCGCAGTTCTTGAGGACCTTCTCGTCGATCAGCTCGCGGTCCGAGTTCGGCGCGAGCTGGAACGGCCCGTTGCCCTGCTTCGCCTTGGTGCGCAGACCCTCGGTCAGATCGTGCGCAGCTCCCGTGGCGGCCTGGTCGATCGCGCCCGTCACCTCGATGCCGAGCACCGCGACCCTCGGCTTCGCGCTTGCCGCGCGCGCACCAAAGGCGAGGAACAGCAGCGCCAGTGCGAGGATCGCGGCGTGCTTCATCAGAGGGTGCTCACCAATCGATGCGGACCGCAGCGCCGCCGCCGTCGGTCGAGATCACAGGAGTCACGGCGAACGCGGGCTTGCGCGTACGGCGACCGACGACGGTGCTGGTTGCCGGCGCATTGCGCGTCTCGGTGCTCCGGCCGAATGCCAGATAGCCGCTGATCGCAATCAAGGCGACCGAGACGCCGGTGCCGATCACAGCGACGCCGTTGTACCGCTTGTACTTGCACGCCGTTTCGAGCTGCGGCGCGGAAGGGCAGGAAAACCCGATCCCGACCTTGGTCCCGGGCAGCCCCGATTCGTCCGCGGCAGTCTGCTCCTTCCTCCACGTATAGATCCAGGCGGTTCCGGCGCCGATACCCACGATCACCGACGCGATGAAGACCGGCTTCCAGATGTTCGTGCCCGTCGACGACGTGGTGCCCGTGGTCGTATGGATCAGCTCGTCGGGCCGCTTGGTGACCTTCGACTCGACCATCGTGACCTGCTGGGTGATGGTCTCGCCGCTGCGGATCGTGACCTTGGTTTCGGTGCTGCGCTCGAAGCCATCGGCCTCGACGACGAGGCGGTACGGCCCCTCGGGCAGGCTGAGCGTCAGCGTGCCGGAGGCCAGCGAGCCCTTCGGATCATTATCGAGGAGGATCGTGCCGCGGTCCGCGTTGCTGCGCACGACCAGCGTGCCGTTCGCGACGACGCCGACGAGATCGTTATAGGCCTTGGTGGCTGCGGTGCCGATCGCCGTGGGGTCCTTCGCCGCGCCATGCGGAATGATCATCGGGCTGCGCGACTTCTCGAACTTCTTCTTCCCCACGTTGAGAAGGTTGATCGTGACGACGTAGCCATCCGGCTTCTTCTCGAACTTGCCGTAGACGAGGAAGTCGGCGCCGAGATCCTTGCCGATCTGCGCCATGCACGAGATCGCCTCGTTATCGCAGTTCTTGATCAGCTTCTCGTCGATCAGCTCTTTCTCGCTGCCCGGCTGAAACGCATAAGGGTTGCTCGGCATCTTCGCGCGCGAGCGAAGAGCGTCCGTCAGATCGCGGGCAACCGCTGTGGTGGCCTGATCGATCTGACCTGTGGGGTCAACGACCTCGAGGCCGAGGACGGCCACCGTGGGCTTTCCGGCAAAGGCCGGCGAGCTGACCAGCGAGGTGAGCAGGAGCGCGAAAACCGCGATCCGGCGCCAACTGGAGGAAAGTGCACGCGTCATGGGGCTCCTCGAAGCCAATAGTATACACATCCCAGAGCCTCTCTGATCACCAGGTAGCTCTCGGGAATGCGCCAGGTTACGGTGTAGGTCCCAGCCCCCATGCGGACCCTCTCGGCGCGCATCCTCCTCGGCTTTGCCGCGCTGACGGTCACCTTCGGCGTGATCACCGCGACCGTGGTGTTCAACATGAGCCAGGTCGAGGACCAGGTCACACTGATCGGCAAGGGTTACGTGCCGCTTGCCCTCGCGGCCAAGGACCTGGCCCGCCGGCAGGAGGACCTCAAGAACTACCTGGAGGCCCTCCTCCAGGACGAGTCCAACGCCCAGGTCGCCCAGATGGCGCTGCGGAACTCGCGGGCCAACCGCGACCGCGCGCTGTCTACCCTGCGGCGCATCCTCGACACCGTTGGCCGCCTGGTCGACATCGATCCGAAGCAGTTCGCGGTGACCCGGCCGAAGATCGAGTCGCTCGAGGGCTCCGTCGCCACCGTCGACGCCATGTACACGGAGATGCTGGCGTCGATCCCGGTCGGCGACGCGGCGAACTGGGACCCGGCGCAGAAGACCGCGTTCGAAGTGCTGCAGAAGCTGCGTGGCGAGGAGCGCAAGCTGATGGGGAAGGCGAACTCGCTCTCGGAGCAGCTCGATCGCAACGTGAGCGCGACGACGCACACGCTCGAGCAGAACGAGCACACGCTCCGGCTGCGCACGATCTACCTCGGCCTCGCTGCCGTGCTGCTGGGCCTGTGCATCACGATCTGGGTCGTGATCACACTGCGCCCGCTGAGCCGCCTGCGCGATGCAGCGCGGAGGATCGCCGCCGGTGACTACGGGAGCCGGATCCCGGAGCGCGGTCCCGCGGAGGTCGCGGATCTCGCGCGCGAGTTCAACTCGATGGGCCACGCGGTCGAGGAGCGCGAGCGCGAGAAGGTGCGCGCCGAGCGGCTCGCTGCGGTCGGCAAGATGGCAGCGATGATCACGCACGAGGTGCGCAACCCGCTGTCGTCGATCGGCCTCAACACCGAGCTGCTCGAGGAGGAGCTCGAGGGCGTCCCGAACGCCGACGAAGCGCGCGGCCTGTGCCGTGCGATCCACCGCGAGGTCGATCGCCTCACCGCGATCACCGAGGAGTACCTCGCGTTCGCGCGCCTCCCCAAGCCGAAGCTCGCCGCCGAGCCGATCAACGCGATGGTCACCGCGCTCGCGGCCTTCGTGCGCGAGGACCTGGCCGCGCGTCAGGTGGTGCTCACGACCGAGCTGTCGAGCGAGGAGCTCGTCGGCAACATCGACGCCGGCCAGATCCGGCAGTGCCTGATCAACCTGGTGCGCAACGCCGCCGATGCCGTGGCAGTCAAGGGCGAGGGCTGGGTGATCCTCCGGACGCGCAAGGAGGGCAACCGCGTGGTCATCGAGGTCGAGGACTCCGGTGTGGGCATCGCGCCCGACGTGCTCCCGCGCGTGTTCGACTCGTTCTTTTCCACCAAGGACGGAGGAAACGGCCTGGGGCTCGCGCTGACGCAGTCGATCGTGCGGGATCACGGCGGCGACGTCGATGTCGCGAGCACGGTCGGCAGAGGTACGACCTTCACCGTCCGGGTACCCGCGGCCACCTAGGGGGGGGAACTCTTGCGATCCGCGGACCGCCCTGAGATCATTTGGTTAGCGAATGACCGAGGACGAGAAACGACGGGACTCGCGCGAGCCCGTGACGCTGTTCGTCGAGTACGAAGGCGCGGATGATCTGGTCGGGGACTTCACCGAGAACCTGTCGTCCGGTGGCACGTTCGTCGCCACGAATCGCGCGCTTCCGATCGGCACCCGCGTCCAGCTCGTCCTCTCGTTCCCCGGTCTTCTCGAACCGATCGCGATCGAGGGCGTGGTGCGGTGGAAGCGCGAGGAGCCCGGCGAGGAAGGTGATGCCGGCGCCGGTATCGAGTTCGCGCCCGGTCCCGCGCAGGTCGCGCTCGCCGCGGTGATCGACAAGGTGAAGAACCGCGATCCGAAGACGGTGTCGCGTCTGTTCCGCGTGCTCGTCGTCGAGGATAACAAGCACGTCGCGCAGCTCATCACGGAAGGTCTGCGCGGCTCGTCTCGCCGCGACTTCGGCGGAGTCTCGTTCGTGTTCCGCAACGCCGAGGATGGCCGCGCCGCCGTGGAGATCCTCCGCAAGGAAACGTTCGATGCGCTGATCATCGACGTCTACCTGCCGATCCTCGACGGTCCGCGCGTGATCATGCAGGCGCGCACCGAGCTCGGCCTGGCCGACCTGCCGATCATCGCGGTCTCCGCCGGCGGTGACGCCGCGCGTCGCTCCGCGCTCGAGGCCGGCGCGAACATCTTCCTCGACAAGCCGATGCGCCTTCGTCAGGTCATCGACACGATGCAGCGCTTGCTCGCCGGTTAGCGCTGGTAGACTGGGAGCATGGTCCGGACCGTCCCCGGAGCGCTGTTGGTGCTCGGATCACTGGGAGCCTGTGGGTTCTCCGTGCCCACCGGGTCCACACCGTCGCTCGACGCGTCGGAGATCGACGATGCGCCCGACGCCATGATCGGAACTTCGGGCGACGTCTGCTACGGCACGCTCGTCCACGTCTGCTTCACCAGCGCGCCCACCGGCACGGTGTCGCCACTCTCCCCGCTGAACACCGGCAACGATGCGGCGTGCACGCTGATCTACGCGCAGTCCGACGGCGTGGAGGTCTGCGTGATCGCCGCCGACACGATCACGGTCACCGGCGAGCTGACGGCCACGGGTCCGCGGCCGCTCGTGCTCGTGGCTGCGACGATGATCAACGTCGGTGGCACGATCGATGTCTCCAGCAAGGCGATGCCCTCGCGCCGCGGCGCCGGCTCGCAGGGCCTGGCGTGCACGAACTCGTCGGCCGGGACGAACGACCGCGGCGGCGGCGGCGGTGGCGGCGGCGGCACCTTCTCGACGCGCGGCGGCACCGGCGGCACCGGCGACACGAACATGAATGGTCCGCCTGCCGGGGTGGCACCGGGTGGCCCGTCGGGAACTGGCCAGGCCACACCGGTCACGTTGCGCGGTGGTTGTCGCGGTGCGGTTGGCGGCGAAGGCGGCGATAGCGATGGCGTCAATCCGGGCGGTCCCGGTGGCCTCGGCGGCGGAGCTGTGGCGCTTGTCTCCGGCGGCACGATCACCGTGCCGGGAGCGGTCTACGCATCGGGCGCCGGCGGCGGGACGATCCTGGGCCAGCTCGGCACCTGCGCGCCCGGCAATGGCGGCTTCGAGCAAGGCGGCGGCGGCGGCGGCGGCGGCGGCATGATCGTCCTCGATGGGGCGGCGCTCGCCGTGCCCGGCAAGATCGTCGCGAACGGCGGCGGCGGCGGCGGTGGTGGCGCGTGTTTCGGCGGCGTCCACGGCGGCGACGGCACCACGGGGCAGTGGAACATGCAGGCGAGCGGCGGCATGGGCGATGTCGCGAACGGCGGCGCGAATGGTGGCTCGGGCAGCTCGCGCATCGCGTTCACCGTCCTCGATGGCCTCCCCGATGTCTCCGGCGGCGGCGGTGGCGGCGGCGGGCTCGGCTATGTCTGGACGAAGGGCACGCTCGCCGGTGGCGCGATGATCTCGCCGGCACCGGTGTCTCAGTAACTACTTGAGCTTCACCTTGAGCTCGAGGACCTCGGCGTTCTCGGGCTCGGTCTTCATCGCGAGCGCGAGCGCGGCCTTCGCTTCGGTCTTCTTGTTCATCGCGAGGAACACGCGCGCGCGACCGATGTGAACGATCGCGGGGCGGCGCGGTGCCGGCGTCATCAGCAGCATCGTGTCGTACGCGAACAGGGCGCGATTGCCGTCGCCGAGCTCGAACGCCGCTCTGCCGAGGCCGGTCAGCACATCCGGATCAGACGGCGCGATGTACGTCGCCATCTCGGCATACGTCCTCACCTTCGGCCAGTTCGCGAGCTTGCCGTACTCGGCGATCAGCTCCTTGAGCGGCGCGAGCTCCATCTGCTCGAGGAACGCGTAGTGCTCCATCTCGACGAGACTCCGGGGCATGTTGCCCTGCTTCTTGTAGAGCCCCGCGAGCTCCTGATACGGATAGCTGCGCTCCGGGTCGAGCTTCTTCGCCGCGCACAGCTGCTTCTCGACTTCGACGAAGTCCCCATCCGTCTGCGCGATCTGCGCGAGTCGGGTGCGCAGGTCGTAGTTGTCGTGGCCGTCGGCGATCAGGCCCACGAACAGCGCCTTCGCCTTCGGTGCATCGTTCTTGTGGAGCGCGACCTCGGCAAGGATGTAGCGCGCGTACGGCTGCTTCGGATCGAGCACGAGCGCAGCGGTCGCCACCGTGGCGGCCTTCTCCGCATCGCCGCCGTAGTAATGACCGAGCGCCACGATCGCGCGCAGCTTGGCATCCTTCGGCGCTGCATCGGCGGCGATCTCGAGCTTCGTGACGTCATCGAAGCCGCGGCTCGGCAGCTTGAACGTGCCGGCGTACGGCTTGAGGCGGATGTCGAGGTAAGCGCGGAAGTCCGTATCGAGCTGCGCGATCGTCTTGCCGGTGATCGCCTGCAGCACCTCGGGCGTCTCCTTGCCCTTGCCGTAGAGCTTGAGCGCATCGACGATCTTCGGAAACCCATAGTTCTGCACGAGGAACTCGATCGTCACCGCCGACTGGTAGTACGCGACCACGACCGCGTTCGTATCGGGCTGCATGAACTCGGAGTTGAGCGCGCCGATCGAGGGCAGTGTGTTGTTCGCGACCGCGCCGTAGAGGTCCGCATCGTTCTCTCGCCGCCACGACGGATTCGCGACGAGCGTCTCGTACTCGCTGAGGCCCTCGGTGAACCACCGTGGCACGCGCGAGCTCGAGAGCTGGATCGCGAACACGTGACCGAGCTCGTGCCACAGCACCATGCCCCAGTTGATGTCACCGGTCGCCGGCGACATCGCCGTGATCACCTTGCCGAAGCAAACGCCGAGCGCGCCGAGATCCGGGAGGCCGACCGTGCGGATGGCGTAGTCGGTGCGATCCGCGTAGAGCTCGAGTGTGGTCGGCAAGGTCGGCGTGAAGCCGTAGCGCTTGACCATGTCGGCGAACGCCTTCTCCATCGTCGGCTCGAGGAACCGCGACAGCACCGGGCGTTCCTCGTTGTGGTACCGGATCCGGAAGCTCTTCGTCATCGAGATCGAGTAGTCCTTCGGGATCGTGGTCTTGAACAGATCGCGCGTGTTGAACGTGCGCACGTTGTACTGATCGCCGACCCATGACTTCTCGATCCACTCGAGGCCTTCCTTCTCCATGCCGAGCCGGAGGTAGCCGAGACCCGCGCCCGCCATCGCTTCGTAGAAGCTCGGCTTCAGCTTGACCGCCTCCTTCTCGAGCTCGATCGCCTCGACGTAGCGATGCTCGCGCACGGCGGAGCGCGCGACGACCCGGTAGAGCTCGGCATATGCCGGATTGATCGCCAGCGCCTTCTTGCGCTCGACGTCGTAGGTCTTCATGTCGTCGCGCAGCCATGCGATCGTCGCCTTCATCGCGATCGCCTCGGTGTCCTGCGGGTTAACGGCTAGCACGCCATCGAGCGTCTTCTTCGCAGCGTCCCACTGGTTCTGATCGATGCTGATCGACGCCTGCACCTTGAGCGCGCGCGCGTTCTTCGGATTCACCGCGAGCGCCGCATCGACGTGATGACGTACCGCGGCGAGCTCGTAGCGCGTCTCGATGATGACCTCGGCCATCGCGGCGTGCGCATCAGGGTGGTTCGGGTTGATCTTGAACACCTCCTCGAGCGTCTGCTCCGCGAGCGGCGCCGCGTACTTCTGCAAGAACAGGTCGGCCCATTCGACACCGGCGTCGGTGAGCTGCGGGTTCAACTTGAGCGCCTCGCGAAACGCATCGTTCGAGAGCTGGAAGTTCGCGGTGTAGCGCGCGGCGATGGCGAGCTGCACGAGCGACGCCGGATCGTCGAGGTTGAGCTTCTGCGCATCGGAGTCCTTCACCGTCTCGTCGAACAGCGCCTTCGCCCCGAGCGCGTCGCCCGACCAGTAGCGCGCGAGACCGAGCGCGGTGCGCACACCGCGGTCGTCGGGTCGCTCCTTCGCGAGCGCCTCGAGATCCTTGCGCGCATCGGCGAGCTTGCCCGTGTGAATGCGGATGTCGGCGAGATCCATGCGCGCCTCGGCGGCCTGCGCATCCTTGCCGCCGATCAGCGGCGCGAGTGTTGCCTCTGCGGCCGCGTAGTCGCCCATCGCGGACTGCGCGCGAGCGATCAACAAGCGTGCGGCGGGGCGGTCCTTGCCAACCACCTTGCCGAGCTCTCCGATCGCCGTCTTGTAATCACCTGCGACGAGCTTGTCGCGCCCGGTTGCAAAGTCGGCGCGTGCCGTCCCCGCTGCCGCAAGGATGCACACCAACGCCAGACATGTCCGGGTCACCCCTCGAATCTGTGCGACGCCGCCACCCCTGTCAAACGCGACCTTGGTGGTATCCTTCCAGGGTGGCAGAACCCTCGAAGACACCTGTTGAAGGCGCAACAGGGCTGTACACGTCCTTCGACGCGTTCCTGAAGCAGGCGATTCGCGAGTACTACGACCGCGGTTGGACCACTCGGAAGGGCAACTTCATCGCTCTGCTGATCTCCTCCGGGACCACCTCGTTTGCGATGGCCAAGGACTCGGTCGTGGACGGCTCCGGTACCAAGAAGGTCGCGATCGGCGCCGGCCTCGCGATCGCGCTGCGCATCGGCCTCCGGTACGCCCTCGGCGGTCCACTCGGCCTCGTCCTCAGCGTCGCCGCGGGCGCCTCGATGATCAGCTACTTCATCCGCAATCAGAAGGACATCATCAAGAAGGTGAGCGTCTACAAGGCGACGATCGCGGACATGCACAAGAAGTACGACGACATCCAGTCGGGGTGGCGGGACGGGAAGTACAAGGACACCGATCGCAACCTCATGATCGACGGCCTGATGAAGCAGTTCATCACCCAAGTAGACGAGGCGTGACCCTTTGCCCGTCATCCCCGAGGGGCTGGGGGGGGTTGGTGGTGGTGGTTGCGGTGCTCGGCGGTCTCGCCGCGGGTAGCGCGTCTGCGGATGCCAAGCGGCCGGCGCCGAGGCCGGCCCCCGTGCCGGATCGGCCGCCGCCGGAGCAGCGCCGCATGGTCGGGATCCTCGACGTGCGCGTCGATGGCGTCTCGGATGACGTCAAGGCGAAGTTCGAGATGCAACTCGAGCAGCAGCTCGATACGAACCAGTACTGGCTCTCGAACCGCGCGCAAATGCGCGACCGGATGAAGTTCTCGACGAAGTGGACCGATGGCTGCCTCGTCGGCGACTGCCTCGCGGAGGTCCGCATCCAGACCCGTGCCGAGCTCGTGCTGCTCGCTGCGCTCAACGGGTCTGGCACGAGCTTTGGCTACGTGGTCACCCTCGTGCGCACCGATACCGGGCGCGTCCTCGCCCAGAAATCCGAACGCTGTGACGTGTGCACGATCAACGAGGCGATGACCGCGGCGACGCTCGCCACCATCGCATTGCTCAACGAGATTCCGAACACGCTCCCCGACGACGCGGCACTCCGGGCGGCCGCCATGAAGACCGTCGTCGAAGGCACCAACCGCGAGCTGGCGGGCGGCCGCCGTCACCGGCGCCGGATCGGCACGGCCCTGACGATCAGCGGGCTCGCGGTCGGCATCGGCGGGGCGGCGGCATACTTCCTGGCGGATCATCCGAAGTGGGCGATCGGGGTCGCCGCCGGTGGGGCGGGAATCGCGGCCGGCGGTGTGGTCGTGCTCACCTTCTAGCGCCTGAGTCGGTGCTAGGTTGCCGCCATGGTCCGCCAGGGTGTCGCGATCGCTGTGCTGGGGTTCGCGCTCTGCGCGTGTGACGACTCGTCGACGACCGCGCTGTTCGCCGTGCCCGGTACGGCGACCGCGGGCGACTTCTACGACCTACCGTTCCCGAACGATCTGCGCCGCACCGAGAGCGGCGCGCTCGATCTCTCCGAGTTCCCCACGAACGCGCTCCTCCTCGAGCAGATGCGCACCGCGGCGAGCGAGCTCGATGGCTTCGGTCTCAACTCCGCGATGTTCGCCCGGTTCGATGGTGCGCTCGATCCTGCGAGCCTCCCGGATCCCGCCGCCTCGGTCGAGCCGGCGTCGTCGGTGTACGTCGTCAACATCGATCCCGACTCACCGGATCGCGGCGCGCGCACGCCGATCGTCGTGAAGTTTCGCGCCGACGGCACCCAGACCCTCGGCGGCAACCATCTGGTGGTGCGGCCCTATCCCGGGTTCCCGCTCGATGAGGGAACCACCTACGCGCTCGTGATCACCACGCGCGTCAAGGGCGACGGCGGCGGGTCGATCGGAGTCGCGTCGGCGATGTCGAAGCTCGTCGGCAAGGATGCGGATCCGGCGATCGTCCACGCACGCACGGTGTACCAGCCGCTGCTCGATTTCCTCGACGAGGCCGGCGACGACGAGCGCGACGATGTCGCCACTGCCGGCGTGTTCACGACGCAGCACGCCACGAGCGTCGCCGAGGCGCTGCGCAAGGGCGTGGCGGCGGCACCGGCGCCCGTCCCCACCGACATCGCGGTTCACATGGGCACCTCGACGTTCACGGTGTTCACCGGCAACTACATGGCGCCGAACTTCCAGGCCGGTGACGTGCCCTACAAGAACTCGCCGAGCGGGCGGATCACGGTTGGCACCGACGGTGTCGCGATGATGCAGCGCATGGAGCCGCTGCGGTTCTCGCTCGTCGTGCCCGCCGGTCCGGTGCCACCGAACGGCTTCCCGATCGCGATCTACTCGCACGGCACCGGCGGCGACTATCTCTCGGGCTACGACGACGGCACCGCCGAGCGACTGTCGGCGGAAGGCATCGCGACGATCTCGATGGACCAGGTGCTCCACGGACCGCGCAACCCCGGCGGCAACCCGGAGCTCGACTTCTTCAACTTCGGCAACGTGTACGCCGCACGGGACAACGCACTGCAGGGCTACGCCGATGCGTTCTCGCAGCTCCGCCTCGCCCGCGCGGTGTCGTTCGACGATGCCGGGCGCACGATCGTGTTCGACATGACGAAGGTGTTCTTCTTCGGTCACTCCCAGGGCGGGCTGACCGGCCCCGGCTTCGTCGCGTTCGAGCCCGAGCTCAAGGGCGCCGTGCTGTCGGGAACTGCGGGCCTCCTCTACCTGAACCTCCTCAACAAGACCAAGCCGCTGAACATCCCGGCGCTCGTCGAGACCTTCCTCCGCGACGAGCCGGTCGACGTCGACAACCCCTCGCTCGCCCTTGTCCAGATGTGGGTCGAGCGGTCGGATCCGGCGAACTACGCACCGCTCATGGTTCGCCATCCCCCGGTCGGCGTGGCCCCGCGCCCGATCTTCCAGACCGAAGGCTTCACCGATACGTACTCACCGAACGTGGGTATCGAGGCGTTCGCGACCGCCCTCGGTGGCGACATCGTCAAGGAGGCGGCGCAGAAGCCGGTCGAGGGCCTCGAGCTCCGTGGCCGCACCGTCCAGGTAGCGCCGATCACCAACAACCTGAACGGGGTGACAGCGGTCCTCGCCCAGTTCAACCAGCGCCCGGGCTCGGACGGCCACTTCGTCGTGTTCGACATCTCCACGGCAAAGCAGCAAGCGGCCAGGTTCCTCGGTACGCTAGCGAGCACGGGCCAGGCGACCGTCGTGCCCGCGAATTAGGACGGAGAGGCCATGGCGCGGAAGAAGCTCGGGGAGATGCTGATCGAGGCGGGTGTGCTCGACGAGGCGCGCCTGCGCTCGGCGCTCGCGGACCAGCGCCGCTGGGGCCGTCCGCTGGGCAAGACCCTCGTCGAGCTTCGCCTGATCGCCGAGGAGGACCTCGTGCGCGTCCTCGGCAAACATCTCGGGTTGCCGAGCATCGATCTCGATAGCTTCGAGATCCCCGACTCGGTCACGCGGTTGATCTCCGACGAGATGGCGCGCCAGCATCAGATCGTCGCGTTCGATCAACAGATGAAGTTCCTCGACGTTGCGATGGTCGATCCCACGAACGTGGGCGTCACCGACGAGCTGCGCATTCGCACGCAGATGAACATCCGTCCGTACCTCTGCGGCCCGCGCAACATCGAGCGCGCGCTCGCGAAGTATCACGGCGGTAGCCACCGCACCGAGGCCGGCATCGCCTTCGACGGCGCCGACATGCTCGATCTCGAGCACACGCCTCAGCCCGAACGCTCGCGGCGCAGCACCACGCAGGCTGCCTCCGCACCGGCGCCCACGGCGGCGCAGCAGCCGGCCGAAGGCATCCGCACGTATCCGCAGCGCACCGCGCCGCCGATGCTGTCGGGCGGTCAGCTGCGTGACGCGGAGATCGATGCGCTCCAGGGGCGCCTCCAGCGGCTCGAGGCGCTCGTCGCCCGGGACGAGGAAGTGCTGCGCAAGCTGCTCGCCTTGTTGATCGAGAAGGGCGTCGCCTCGCGCGAAGAGATTCTCGAGCGCCTCAGCTAGGAGCCGTGGTCGCGCTCGCGCGCCTTGGCCATCACCGCCGCTAGTTGATCCATCGCCATCGGCTTCGCGATGTGCTCATCGAAGCCGGCGGCGAACGCGAGCGCGCGGTGCTCGCTCGAGCCATAGCCGGAGAGCGCCACGAGGTACGGCAACCGGCCGCCATGCGCGTCGGCTCGAACCCGGCGCGCGACCTCGTAGCCGTCGATCCCGGGCAGGCCGATATCGACGAACGCGATGTCGGGATGGACCTCGAAGGTACGTGCGACGCCTTCAAGCCCATCGGCGGCTTCGACGACCTCGTGGCCCTGCATCTCGCACAGGCTGCGCAGCATGAACCTTCCGTCCTCGTTGTCGTCGATCACCACGATCTTGAACGATGCGGACTCGACAGCCGCGACGGGTGCGGCTCCGATCGTGTCGGCGCATCCGTCGGCGCACGGCAGGCGACATCGGATCTCGCTGCCGTGACCGATACCCGCAGAGCTCGCCGTGATCGAGCCCCCGTGGAGCACGACGAGCGCTTTGACCAGCGTGAGTCCGATCCCGAGGCCACCGCGCGAGCGATCGATCGAAGTGGAGCCCTGCGTGAACAGCTCGAAGATCTCCGGTAGCACCGCCGGGTCGATGCCGATCCCGTGATCGCGGATCGCGAGATCCACCTGCCCATCGCAGATCGCGAGCGTGACGTGTACCTCGGTGCGAGGATCGGAGTACTTGCTCGCGTTGTCGAGCAGGTTCGTGAGGATCTGCTCGAGCCGCGCCGCATCGCCATTGACGATGACCGATGCGGGCACGCTGACCACGAGCTGCTGCTCGCGCGGACCGAACACGCGCTCGCGCATCCCGTCGCACACCGTGGTCACCAGCGAAGCGAGCTCGACGCGGCCGACGTGGAGCTCGATGCGGCCCTGCGTCACGCGCGCAGTATCGAGCAGATCGTCCACGAGCTGGATCAACAGCTGCGTCTGCCGTCCCATCGCGGCGAGCGTGCGCTGCTCGAGTGCATCGCGCGGTGGAAATCGCGCGAGCATCGGCAGCCCGAGGTGAATCGCGGCGAGCGGGTTTCGCAGCTCGTGCGCGAGCATCGCCAGGAACTCGTCCTTGCGCTGGTTCGCGATCCGCAGGAGCTCGTTGCGTGCTCCCAGATCCGCTTCGGTCTGACTCAGACGGATCAGCGACCGAACCGTGGCGAGCAGGTCGCGCGGCTCGAACGGCTGTGTGAGATAGCCATCGGCGCCCGCCTCGAGCCCTTCGATCTTCTGGGTCGCCGTGATCGATGGGGCCGACGTGTGGAGGATCTTGATGTCGCGCGTCTCCGGATCCGCCTTGAGCCGCCGACAGACCTCGAGCCCACTCATGTCGGGCAGCACGAGATCGAGAACGAGCAGATCGATCGCCGGGATGTGGCTGCGCGCGAGCTCGAGGGCATCCTCGCCGGACGTCGCCTCGATCACGGTGTATCCGGCGCCGCGAAGCATCTGCGTGACGATGGCGAGATCTGCCGCGTGATCGTTGACGTTGAGCACCGTCGCGGACATGTGGGTGAGCTTGGTGTGCTTCGACGAGACTGTCGATGTGCGGAATGCCCGATGTCGGTGAGGGCACCTAACGGGGTGCTGCGATCCCCTTCATGTCATCAGTGAACGTCGCTGAGACCAGCGCGCACGGCAATGCCGAGCAGCTATTCTTGGTCGCCGCCCTTGAGGCCGTGGCGCTTCAAGAGCTCGCGGAGGTGGTAGCGAGTGAGACCCGCTTCCTGTGCCGACCGTGTGATGTTGCCGTCGTTCCGCAGCATGAGCGCGCCGAGGTAGGCGATCTCGAATGCATCGACAACCGTCTGTTTCGCGTGCTTGAAGCCGGCGCCGGCCTTGAGCAGGGCGGCATCGAAGATCGCCGGCCCTTGCTGGACCGGGAGGTCGATGCCGGCTAGCTGGGCCGCGGCGCGCTGTGCCGCCATCGCACCCGCCTGCGCGAGATCGTGGCTGACCATCAGCGACGGTCCCATCTCGCGACCGAACACGAGGTCCGCGCGCGTGATCGTCGGGCCATCGGAGAGCGCCGCGGCGCGCTCGACGACGTTGCGCATCTCGCGAACGTTGCCGGGCCACGCGTGGTTCATCATGCCGGCCATCGCATCCTGCGACCACGACATCGTCATGCCGCGACGCGACGCGACCTCGCGGAGGAAGTGGTTCGCGAGCCCCGGGATGTCCTCGCGACGCTCGCGCATCGGCGGCAGCTCGACATGGACGACAGAGAGGCGGAAGTAGAGATCCTCGCGGAACGTGCCCTTGTTGACCTCCTCGCGGAGGTCACGGTTCGTGGCGGCGAGGACGCGGACGTCCACCTTGTGCGTGCGATCACCGCCGACCCGCTTGATCTCGCGCTGCTCGAGCACGCGCAGCAACTTCGGCTGCAGGGTGACGTCGAGCTCGCCGATTTCGTCGAGGAAGATCGTGCCGCCGTTCGCCTGCATGAAGCAGCCGTCGTGCTGCGCGTGGGCGCCGGTGAAGCTGCCCTTCTCGTGGCCGAACAGCGTGGACTCGATCAGCTCGCGCGGGATCGATCCGCAGTCGAGCACCACGAACGGCTTGGACTTGCGGCCCGAGGCGTTATGGAGCGCACGCGCGACCATCTCCTTGCCGGTGCCGGTCTCGCCGGTGATCAGACAGGTCAGCTCGCTCGGCGCGACCTTCTCGAGGTGCGCGAAGATCTCGCGCATCGCGGGCGAAGCACCGAGCATCGCGTCGAACCGGTCCTTCTTGGACAGCTCGATCTCGACGACGTCCTGGAGCGTCTGGAACTGGATGTTGGTGTGGCCGATCCGGAAGATCGTGCCCGGGCGCAGGAACACCTCGCGGATCCGGAGCTCGCCGACGAAGATGCCGTTGCGCGAGTTCAGGTCGCGGAGCCGATAGCCGTCATCACGCGCACTGACCTCGAAGTGGGAGCCCGAGACCGCTTTGTCTTGCACGACCAGGTCGCTGATGATGCTGCGCCCCCCCGTCACGCGCGGCTTGTTGATCTCGACCTCTTTGCCCTGGTCGGCGCCGCTCGTGACGACGAGCTTGCCCTTGCGAAGCCGGCGGACCGTCGCCCACTCGCCCTCGAACAGGGTGGTCAGGCCGGTGCCTGATTCGAATGCGGACCCTTCCTCTGGCTCCATCAGGAGGACCGTACCACGGTTAATTAAGCCACTTCTGCTCGTCGCGCTTCGGCCTGGGCGCCGCGCCACCCTGCATCACGGTCAGCTTTGCCCGCGCGCGCGAGATCTTCCAGCGCTTCCACACGAGGCCCGGGCTCCACCGCTTCGAGACGATGATCGCCGCGGTCACCATTCCTCCGGCGTACGCCGCGCCGTCCCACCATCGCTGCTGGAGCACCACGAAGAGGGTGAGGAACGCGATGAAGCCCCACATCATCTGGCGACCGGTCAGCGGAAGCACGCCCCAGATCTGGACGGGCTGGCGCGCGTAGACCACGCCGTAGGCGACCATGGTCCCCCACACGAACGGCGACAGACCGAAGATCGGTGCGTCGACGCCGATCAGCTTGCCAAGGAGGAGCCCGCACACCACGCCCACGATCGAGGTGGCGGCGAAGAACCGATAGAACCGCGCCGTGCCCCAGAACCGTTCGAGGGTCGGCACGAACGAGAACATCATGAAGCCCGTGAGCAGGAGCTGGAAGAACGAGGGTTCGAGGAACGGCGTCGTGAGGATCGTCCACACACGGCCGTGCTCGAACACCTGCGATGGCGACGCGATGGCGTACTCGCCGACCGTCGCCTTCATCTCCGGCTCGAGCATCATCCAGATCAGCGAGACGCCGAGCTGGATGCCGAACACGACCAGCGCCCCGCGGGTGATCCCGAGGCTCGAGAACTGGAACCGACGTCGCTGGCTCACGTTTGGACCTTAGCATGCTCCGAAACGCGGAACGCCCGCACTTCTGACGAGGTGCGGGCGCTCGGTGGACCGTGAGGTCAGAGCGGTTCAGTCGACGCGGACCATGACGACGCCGAGGTCGGTGACCTTGTTCTTCGGCGCGATCGGGCGGTTCAGGATCTCGGTCTGCGGTCCGAGGCCCTGGCCGGCGGCGTTGGTCGCCGAGACCTCGAGCGTGTAGCCGCCGTTGAGGAGGCCACCCGTGAGGCCGTACTGCTTGTCGCACGGGAAGCGATCGTCAAACGAGTTGTTGGCGTTCGTCACGCTGGTCGACAGGATCGCGACCTTCGCGACGCCACCGCAGGTGATCGGCTGGTTCGCAGCGTTGCGCAGATCCCAGTCGAACTGGAAGTAGCCGCCGTCCTCCAGGATCGTGGTCTTGAACGTCTGATCGACGTCGAGCACGTCCACGAAGTAGTCGTCGGTTGGCGAGGCTTCGTTGAGCGAGGTCGACGTGTACGCCACGTTGCCGCCGCCTTCGCTCGTGAGCTCGACCCACTCCTGGTAGACGTCCGGCGGCAGCGGATCGCTGTTGCCCACGCCGGCGTTGCAGTCGTAGAGGTCGATGAACGGCGAGCCGACCAGACGGAAGCTCGTATCCACGGCCTGGGAGTAGACCGCGGCTGTGGTCGTGCCCGGCGGGCACGACAGCTTCGCCCCAGCCGTGGTCTTGAGCGCCCACTGCGCATTGATCACGGCGTAATCAGAGCCGCCACCACTGCTAATGATGCAGCCCGCCGCCTGCGAGACAACGACCGCCATCAGGCTTCCTAGGACTAGTTTCTTCATCGAGCTCTCCTCTGGGTACATTCGTTACGTGGCCACGTCTTTGACGTCGTGACCGTAGGTTGCTTCACTCGGGAACACTAAGGCAATCGCTGCGCCAGCATGGTGCCGCATGCTGTGATCTCTCGCAAACCTATGAGCGGATGCAGGGTTTGCGACCACAGTAGGACACGTGAAGCACGAGCTCGACCGACCCAAGCTCACGGTATCACCCAGGATCAGGCGACACAGATCGGAATCGGACGACGTGTAGGTGTTCGGGTTCGCGGCGGCCTTGGCACACTCGAGTGTGACCGGGAGCAAGCCTTCACCCTCCGATCGCTCGAACCCGGTTACACCATGCTGTCGTCGTAGCGCCACGATCGAACCTGCGTCACCCGCGCACACCTGCCGTCTCGTCGATTTGACCGCTCGTCGTGCCGCGTGCTATTGCCCAAAAACTCGATATGCCAGGGGTTTCGGCGACATCTGTGATCGGGGCGGGCCTGGACCTCGTCAGCCTGTTCAACCACGCGCATTGGATCGTCAAGGTCGTCATGATCATCCTCGCGGTGATGTTCATGGTCGGCCTGTACATCATCATCTTCAAGACGATGTACCTGCGGCGCGCCTCGGACGAGTCCAACCGCTTCACCGACTCGTTCTGGAAGTCGCGCGATATCGAGCAGATCTACAAGCAGGCACAAGCACTGCGGAACAGCCCGATCTCGCAGATGTTCGTCGCGGGCTACACCGAGCTCGCGAAGCTGGCCAGTGACGAGAACCTCAAGGATGACCGCGAAGGCAACCTCGCGAACATCGAGCGCGCACTGCGACGTGCGCAGACCGTGGAGAACAACAAGCTCGAGTCGATGATCGCGTTCCTCGCGACGACCGGCTCCGCGGCACCGTTCATCGGCCTGTTCGGCACCGTCGTTGGCATCCTGTTCGCGTTCGTCGCGATCGGCGAGGCGTCGGGAGCTGCGAGTCTGAAGGTCGTCGGCCCGCACATCGCCGAGGCGCTGTTCGCGACCGCGATCGGCCTCGTCGCCGCGATCCCGGCCGTCGTGGCCTACAACTACTTCCAGCGGCGAATCCGCGTGCTGCGCTCGGAGATGGAGACGTTCGAGCAGGACTATCTCAACATCATCAAGCGGCACTTTCTTCGCTAGGAGCCTCCAATGGGGATGAGCTCAGGGCGCGGCGACAACGAGTTGAACTCCGAGATCAACGTCACGCCGATGGTCGACGTGATGCTGGTGCTGCTGATCATCTTCATGATCACGGCGCCGATGATGAATACCGGCGTCGATCTCGATCTGCCTCAGGTGACCGCGAAGAACATCGAGGACCCCGAGGGCAAGCTCGTCCTCTCGATCGACAAGACCAACCGGATCTTTCTCGGTGGAACCCAGGTCACATGGCAGGATCTGTCGGTGAAGCTCGCGGCCAACGAGCGCGTCAAGAAGGAGAGCGAGCTGTACATCGAGGCCGATACGGCCCTGCCCTACGGGGTCGTGATCACGGCGATGGCGGTTGCGAAGAACGCCGGGGTTGCGAAGGTAATGATGCTCACGGAAGCCGAGGACAACCTCGCGGGACGGCTCGGCGAGCTCGACGGTCAAATCCAGCCGAAGTGACGGACGTCTAAGCCACATGCGAGAGAGCGAGATGCACATGTTCGCAGCGTTCGGCGCCATGGCGCTGTGCGCGGCGCTGGTCGTTCCGACCGTGCTCATGGGCGATGCCAAGGCCGACAGCACCCCGCCGCTCGAGAACATGGAAGCGATCGAGGCCTCGCTCGCCTACAAGAAGCCGAACGCGCCGAAGCAGCCGCAGAAGCAGAAGGCGCCACCACCGCCCGAGGTCAAGCCCGAGGGCGTGTCGCACGACGAGACCAAGAAGCCCGACGAGAAGAAGCCCGATGACAAGAAGCCCGACAAGCCGGCCGACAAGCCGATCAAGGATCCGCTGAAGCAGTTCCAGCGTCAGGATCCCGATCAGGAGCCGGGCGATACCATGCCGCAGATCGGCTCGTTCGATGGCTCGCAGTTCGGTATCGGCGACGTCACGAAAGGCGATCCCTACTTCCAGCGCCTCGTGGTGGATCTCGCCTGGTCCTCACCGGAGCTCGCAAAGAGCGGTGCAGCTGCCCCGGTGGGTTGCATCCACATCAATGCAGACGGCAAGATCCCGGAGACGAAGTTCCAGGTGAAAGGGGATGACGACATCGCCACCCTCGCCGAGACTGCGCTACGCGAGCTCAAACAGAAGCGGAACGACAAGCCGGAAGAAGTCCCGACGCACCTGCTGAAGCAGCTAACCACCAGATGGGTATGTTTCAAGTTCACCGTCAAATCATCCGAATAAGCCTCGTTGTCTGCTTCATGCTCGCGACGGGGATCTCCGCGCGCGCCGAGGCGGATGACGGCGTCGTCATCGATGTCAACGCGACGAAGAAGGGCAACTATCCGCTCGCGCTTCCAACGGCACCCGAAGGCGATGCGATCTCGAAGGAGATCTCGCAGGTCGAGAGCTTCAACATGTCGGTCGCCGGCGTGTTCAAGGTCCTCGATCCTGCCTCGTTCCTCGCGGACCTCAAGACCGAGGGCCTGACCATCGATCCGCAGAAGTGGAAGGACGTCGGCGCGCTCGGCGTCGTGAAGTACAAGGTCACGGCGACCGACATCGACTTCAAGCTCTACGAGGTCTCGAAGGGCGCCACCGCGGTGCTCGCGAAGACGTACAAGAAGAGCGTCGGCACCACGCGGAGCATCGTCCACCGCTGGTGCAACGAGGTCGTGAAGTACTACACGGGCGAGGCGGGCTTCTTCGGCTCGAAGATCGCGTTCACCGCGAAGGCGAAGAAGACCAGCGCGATCTACGCGATGGACTTCGACGGCAACGGCGCGTTCGCCGTGTCGAACAACTCGTCGACGAACATCCTGCCGGCGTTCTCGCCGTCGGGCGGGCAGATCGCCTACACGAGCTTCATGCGCAACAACCCGGACCTCTACGTCGGCGCGGCCGGCGGCGGGCGGCCGAAGAAGATCTCCGGCTATCCGGGGATGAACACCGGCGCGGCGTGGTCACCCGATGGCAGCAAGCTCGCGCTGACCCTGTCGAAGGACGGCAGCCCCGACATCTACCTGATCAGCGCGAGCGATGGCAGCGTGATCAAGCGACTGACCAACGACAAGGCAATCGATACGTCGCCCTCGTGGTCGCCCGACGGCGGCCAGATCGCGTTCGTCTCCGACCGCAACGGTGGCCCGCAGATCTTCGTCATCGGCGCGGGCGGCGGCGCGGCGAAGCAGGTCTCGTTCAACGGCAGCTACAACACCACGCCGACGTGGTCGCCCAAGGCGGGCAAGCACATCATCGCGTACACCACGCGCGACGGCGGGCACTACGACATCGTCACGCTCGATCTCGACAACAAGGCGATGACCCGCATCACGCAGAACGACGGCAACAACGAGGAACCATCGTTCTCGCCGAACGGTCGCGCGATCGCGTTTGCGCGCTCGGGTCAGGGTGTGTTCATCGCGAATGCCGACGGCACAGGCAAGGCGCTCAAGGTGTGGAGCGGCGCGGCGACCGGCGTGGACTGGGGCCCGGCTCCCAAAGACTGACGGAGGTTGTCCGTCAGCCGAGTCCGATGCAACGGACCTAACCCCGGGCGGTCATGTACGCATCCGCAGGCTCGGGCGGTGCGACGAAGTTGTACGCCGTCAGCTCGAATGCGCCGGTGCGATCAGCGAGGTACGACGTGACGCCGCCGTCGACCACGTCACGGCGCTTGTCGACCGCGAGGATCGCGTGCTCGTCGAGGTGCTCGATCGCCGCGCGCGCGCAGAGCAAGTTCACCTGGTGCGCGACGAGCAGCACCCGCGGCTCGGTGTTGACGAGCCGCATGTGATCGATCAGCGAGCGGGTGCGCAGCAGCACGTCGCACCAGCTCTCGCCGCCGGGCGGCCGATAGTAGAACTTGCCGACCTGCGCGAGCTGCTCCGCCTCGCGTGGGAACCTCCCGATGATGTCGTCGGAGCTCAGCCGGTCGAGGCAGCCCATGTCCTGTTCGCGCAAACGTTCGTCGACGCGCAGCACGGCCGGCAACCCGAGCGCTGCCGCGATCGCCGCGGCGGTGCGATGCGCGCAGAGGTGCGGCGAGGTCAGGATCAGCGTCGGTCGCTCGGGCTGATTCGCGAACCACGCCCCTACCGAGCGCGCTTGCTTCATGCCGTTCGCGGAGAGCGGCACATCCATCGCGCGACCCTCGGCGACATCGGCGCTCTGTCCGTGCCGGACGATCCAGAGGTTCGAGAGCGGAGGCATCCTCCCTCTACGTGCAACCAGCAGGCCCGGCGGGTTCGCACCGCCGAGGGTGCGTTGGCGCTGGCTCACGCGGGAGCGAGCCCCACGGGACGTGCTGACGTTCAGCGGTGGGCGCCTGCGCACGGTGCTAGGGTTTCACGGTGATCGGTGATCAGCGGGTTCTCATCATCATCGCGATCCCGGTGATCATCGGGCTCGAGCTGTGGCGACGCGCCCTGCGGCATCGCGTACCGCGGTGGATGTACGTGATCGCGGCGTTACTCGAGATGGCGACCGCCGGCGGCATCGCGTACTCGCAGTGGATGCTGTCGGAGACCGTGGCGCAGCTCGCACGCGATGATGCTTCCGAGAAGGCAACGAACCTCGCGAACGGCATCTCGCGCGCGATGAATGCAAATGCGGTCGCGGTCGCGTGCGCGATCGCCGCGGTGATGGTGCTCGCGATCGCCACGTGGCGCGCGCGCAGGATCCCCGAGGGTGGACCTGTGGCGCGGGTCGTCAGCGATAAGAACGCAGCGTCGAGCGAGAACTCGCCATCGCCCCCAACCTGATAGGGTTAGATCCAGGGCGCGA
>JBBRBG010000026.1:0-62567 GCA_038206055.1 Haliangiales bacterium | reverse complement strand
GCGTCGTGCGCTGGTTCAACGTCTGGGCGGGCATCGACAAGCGCATGCCTCCCGGCAGCCTCGTCACGCTGAACGGCGTGCTCAAGCTGCGCGGGGGGAGGCTCGAGCTCGCGAATCCCGACATCCTCGGCATCGAGATCGAGGGCATCGAGGGCAAGGCGATGCCCTCGATCATCACGCGCTATCCCGAGATCCCCGGCGTCCCCGCGAGCCGGCTGCGCCAGGCATGCGCGGCCGCGTGCGCGCGCGTCGCGGCGGGGATCGATGACGGTGTGCCCGCGAGCGTCGAGGCGGCGGCAAAGCTACCGAGCATGGGCGAGACCCTGACGCGGCTGCACTCGCCCTCGCCCGACATCGACCCCGCGGAGCTCGCGCAGCTCAACGACGGTGTGAGCCAGTGGCAGAAGCGGCTCGCGTTCGGTGAGCTGTTCGCGCTCGGCGTCGCGATCACGCTGCGGCGACGCGAGCGCCGGCAGGACGCAGCGGTGCCGTGCGTGCGCGGCACGGGCGTTCCGCGGGAGCTCGAGCGCGCGCTGCCGTTCACGCTCACCGGCGCGCAGCGCAGATCGATCGACGAGCTCGCCGAGGATCTCGGGCGCGCGGTGCCGATGAACCGGCTGCTGCAAGGCGATGTCGGGGCGGGCAAGACCGCGGTCGCGTTCGCCGCGGCGCTTCAGGTGGCGCGCTCGGGCCGGCAGGTCGCCGTGATGGCGCCGACCGAGCTGCTCGCCGAGCAGCACATCGAGACGTGGAGGAAGTGGGCCGAGGTCGCGAAGCTGCGGCTCGAGATCCTGACCGCGTCGACACCCAAGGGCGTGCGCGCGTCGCTCCTCGCGCTGCTCGGCGCGGGGCACATCGATGTCGTGATCGGCACGCACTCGCTGATCGCGGAGAGCGTCGGGTTTCAGGCGCTCGGCCTCGTCATCATCGACGAGCAGCATCGGTTCGGCGTCGCGCAGCGCGCGAAGCTGCGCGACAAGGGAGACGGGCAGGGTGCGCCGCACCTGCTGGTGATGACGGCGACGCCGATCCCGCGCACGCTCGCGCTCACCGCGTACGGCGATCTCGATGTCAGCGTGCTCGATGAATTGCCGCCCGGTCGGCAGCCCGTGCAGACCAAGCAGCTCGCCGGCGCGAAGGGCCGCGCGGCCGCGTACAAGCTCATTGGCGAGCGCATCGCCCTCGGCGAGCGCGCGTACATCGTGTGTCCGAAGATCGAGCCGAGCGACGATCCGGACGACGAGGGAAGCAAGGACTGGGCGGATGCGACGACCACGGTCGATGAGGCGCGCGCTGCGTTGCCGAAGGCGCGTGTCGGTCTCGTGCATGGCCGCCTCGACAGCGACGCGCGCGATCGTGCGATGCGCGCGTTCAAGACCGGCGAGCTCGACGTGCTCGTCGCGACGACGGTGATCGAGGTCGGCGTCGATGTTCCCGCGGCGACCGTGATGATGATCCACGACGCGGATCGCTTCGGCCTCGCGCAGCTCCATCAGCTGCGCGGCCGTGTGGGCCGCGGCGGCGGTGCGGCGCACTGCGTGTTGCTCGCGAAAGGAACGCTCGGTCCCGACGCCGAGACGCGCCTCGGTGCGATGGTCGAGACACACGACGGATTCCGCATCGCGGAGTACGACCTCGCACTCCGCGGACCCGGAGAGTTGCTCGGTCCACGTCAGGCCGGTGTGCCCACCTTGAGGTTTGGCGACCTACATCAGCACACAACGCTACTTCTCGAGGCGAGAGGTCACGCGGAGCAAATCCTCGACGGAGATCCGGCCTTGGTTCGACCGGAGCACGCCGCGCTGCGGCGTGCGATCGATCGCCGATTTGCGCATCATGTGTACGGGGCGGAGAGCGGATGAATCGTGATGAATCGTGACACGCACTCACTTTGGCGTTGATCTCGTACTCCGCATTAGTACGATGCCGCGCATGATGAGGATCACCACTTTGGTATTCGTCTGCGCGTCGATCGCAGGTTGTAGCTGGGGCGGATCGGACGACGGCGGAGGCGGTGGCACCGGTCCCGACGCGTCGGTCGCGGCCGCGCCCGTCTGCGGCGACAGCGTGTGCGCGGCGAGCGAAGTCGGCAGCTGCACCGCGGACTGCGGCAACGGCGGCAGCAACAACCCGCAGATCGTCTGCGGCAACGGCACGTGCGAGACCGGCGAGACGTCGGCGTCGTGCCCGAATGATTGCGGCGGTGGCTCCGGCTCCGGCTCCGGCAGCGGCGCGTGCCCCGCGAACGTTCAGGACTGCCTGTTCTGCGCGATCCTCGGTCAGCAGTGCCCGAGCGGCCTCGACATGGCCGCGTGCACCGCGTGCATCGGCGGCGGCGGCGGTGGACTCGGTATGTGCAACAACGACGGCATCTGCGACCCGGCCGAGATGGCCGATCCGACCTGCGCCGACTGCCCGTAGCTCACGACACGGAGTCGGTGATCCACGCGAGGTAGGGCGCGTGGCCACCGACAGGCTGCACGGCGATGAGCTCCGGCACGTCGTACGGATGTAGCGATACGAGGCGGGCTGCCAGTGCGTCGTAGCGCCCGCGGATGGTCTTGATGATCGCGAGGGTCTCGGTCTCGTCCGAGACCTGGCCCTGCCAGCGATAGATCGAGCGCACGGCGGGGACGAGGTTCACGCACGCGCACAGTTGCTCCTCGACGAGGATCTTCGCGATCTGCGCGGCCTTGTCGACGTTCGGCAGTGTCGTGAACAGAACCAGCGGAGCGTCGTCGTCCGAGGGAGCCTGCGCGTCCAGCACGTGCGGGCTGTACCACGGTGCGTCAGGCGTGTAGGGTCTCGGGCCGTGTTGATCGTTCAGAAGTACGGCGGGACCTCCGTCGGTACCATCGACCGGATGAAGAACGTCGCGGCGCGGTGTCTCGCCACGCAGCGGCAGGGCCATCAAGTCGCGCTCGTGGTGTCCGCGATGTCGGGCGAGACGAATCGCCTGCTCGAGCTCACGCGCCAGCTCCAGGAAGATCCGAACGACCGTGAGGTCGACGTGATCATCTCCACCGGCGAGCAAGTGTCGGTCGGTCTGATCGCACTCGCGATTCGCGCGGCCGGCGGCAAGGCGCGCTCGTTCCTCGGCCACCAGTGCAAGATCGTCACGGACTCAGCGTTCTCTCGCGCGCGCATCGTGTCGATCGAGTCCGCCCCGATCAAGGAAGCGCTCGACGCCGGCGAGATCGCGGTGATCGCCGGCTTCCAGGGCGTGGACGAGAAGGGCTCGATCACCACGCTCGGCCGCGGCGGATCGGATACGACCGGCGTCGCGATCGCGGCGGCGCTCGCGGCTGACGTCTGCGAGATCTACACCGACGTCGATGGCGTCTACACCACGGATCCAAACGTGGTGCCGACGGCGCGCAAGATCGATCGCATCAGCTACGAGGAGATGCTGGAGCTCGCGTCGCTTGGCGCGAAGGTCCTGCAGATCCGCTCGGTCGAGCTGGGGATGAAGTCCGGCGTGCGGATTCACGTCCGTTCGAGCTTCTCGGATGTCGAAGGGACGTGGGTCGTCCCGGAGGATGCTGCCATGGAGAAAGTCGTCGTCTCGGGAGTCACCATCGCCAAGGATGAAGCGAAGATCACCTGCGAGGATCTGCCGGATATCTCCGGCGTCGCTGGAAGGCTGTTCGCGCCGCTCGCGGATGGCGGGATCTCCGTCGACATGATCGTGCAGAACCAGGCCTACGACGGCACCACGGACCTCACGTTCACGGTGCCGAAGGGCGACCGCAAGCGCACGGTCGAGATCTTGCGGGACAAGGTCCCGGAGCTCGTCGGCAACGGCGGCGAGCGCGTCAGCTACGACGACGAGATCTGCAAGGTCAGCGTCGTCGGCGTCGGCATGCGTTCGCACGCCGGTGTGGCGAAGACGATGTTCCAGCTGCTCGCGGCCGAGAACATCAACATCCAGCTGATCTCGACCTCCGAGATCAAGATCTCGTGCGTGATCGCGCGCAAGTACGCCGAGCTCGCGATCCGCGCGCTGCACGAGGGCTTCGGCCTCTCTCTGCCGCCCAGCGAACGCGTCGGGCTTTGACCTTCGACCTTCGCAACGCTTCGCGTTGCTGCGCGCCCCACGTTCGTGGGGCTTGCGACTACCAGATCTTGACGCGCTGCTCGGGCGTCAGCGCGAGCTTGCCGTCCTTGATGTCGAACGCCGCGTACCACGCGTCGAGGTTGCGCACGGCGTCGGCGCGGAACTCGCCGGGCGAGTGGCCATCGGTGAGGAGGCGGCGCCGTAGCGCCGGCTCGCGGTACTTGCTGCGCCACCCCTGTGCGAATGCGATGAAGAACTGCTGATCGCCGGTGAGGCCCTCCCACAGCGGAGCCTCCTTACCGCCGAGCGACAGGCGGTACGCGTCGTAGGCGGCCGACAGCCCGGCAACATCCGCAATGTTCTCCGACAGCGTCTGCTTGCCGTTGACCGCGAGGTCGGGAAACGGCTTGTAGCCGTCGTACTGCTTCGCGAGCGCCGCGCCGGATGCAGCGAAGTGCGCGAAGTCCTCCTTCGTCCACCAGTTCTCGAGCTTGCCGTTCGCGTCGAACAGCGCGCCCTGGTCGTCGAAGCTGTGACTGATCTCGTGCCCGATCACGGAGCCGATCGCGCCGTAGTCCATCGCGGACGGACGATCCGGATCGAAGTACGGCGGCTGCAGCATGCCGGCCGGGAAGTTCATCGCGTTCATGGCGGGCAGGTTGACCGCGTTGACGAGCTGCGGCGTCATCACCCACTCGTCGCGATCCACCGGCGTGCCGAGCTTCGCGAGGTTGCGCTTGTACTCGAACAGCCCGGCGCGCTGGGCGTTGCCGAGCGCGTCGCCCTTCACGATCTCGAGGCCCGAGTAGTCGCGGAACTTGTCGGGGTAGCCGACGCTGACCTTGATGATCGCGAGCTTCGCCTTGGCCTTCGCCTTCGTCGCGGGCGTCATCCACGCGAGCTGATCGATCCGCCGATCGAACGCGGCGAGGATGTTCTTCACCATCGCTGCGATCTTCTGCTTCGCGGCATCGGGGAAGTACTTGCCGACGTACATCTTGCCGACCGCCTCGCCGAGGGCATCGCTCGTCGCATCCACGCCGCGTTTCCAGCGCTCCGCGAGTGCGGGCGTGCCGGCGAGCGCACTACCGTAGAACGCGAAGCTCTCGTCGACGAACGCCTTCGGTAGCATCGGCGCAGCGCGAGCGATCGCATGGAACGTCAGGTATGCCTTCCAGGTCTCCAGCGGGACCGACTTCGCGAGCGCGGCGATGCCGATCATGGCCTTCGGGTGCCAGACATCGAACGTCGTGATCGCGGAGAGCTGCGCGCGTTCGAACACGGCGCCCCACGACAGGCCCGGCGCCTTGGTCTCGAAGTCGTTGCGGGTCCAGTGCGTGATGCCGTTCTTCACGTTCTCGGAGTCGCTGCGAGGTTGGTGCGCCTTCGCGATCTTCGTCTCGAGATCCATGATCTTCGGTGCGAGCGCGTCGGCATCTGCGACGCCGGCGAGCTTCAGCATCGCCACGATGTGCGCCTGATACTTCGTGCGCAGGTCGGCCATCTTGGGCGCCGCATCCAGGTAGTACTCGCGGCTCGGCATACCGAGGCCGCCCTGCATGAGGAACGGGATGTACTTGCTCGGATCGGTGAGGTCCTGCGCGATCCACACGCCGAACAGGTTCGAGGTCTCGAACGTCGTGTTGTTGATCGCATCCACGTCGGCACGCAGCGTCTCGCCGATCGCCAGCGCGAGGTGCATCGGCTCCGTGATCGCGGCGATCTTGTCGAGCGCGGGCTTGAGCGGCGCGATGCCGGCCTTCTCGATCGCCGCCTCGTCCATGTACGTCGCGTAGTAGTCGCCCACCTTGCGGGCCTCGGAGCCCTCGGGCGCGGTCATCGCTTCCTTGATGAGGTCCGCGACACGCTTCGCGGTCTTCTCGACCGTGATCGCGCCCGAGCCCCAGCTCGAGCGGTCTGCCGGGATCTCGGTGGTCTTGAACCACGTGCCGTTCGCGTACGCGAAGAAGTCATCACCGGGCTTCACGGCCTTGTCCATACCGGCGAGATCGATCGCGGGGGAGGGCGCCGCGGCGGGCGGGGCAGCGGCTGCGGACCCCGATCCTGCGGACCCAGATCCGGCGGATCCGGTGGTCGGCGGGGGAAGCGGAGCCATCTTCCCCTCCTTGTCTTTCTTGCTGCCGCAGGCGGCGACGAGGATCAGCGTGAGGACGAGCGAGCGCTTCATGCGGGCGACCCTACAAGGGTTTCCACGCCGGCGAAATTGCGACCGGAGCGACACCTGGGACCGGCTGTGCGATCTCCCGTAGTTGGGGCCCGGAAGCGTGATAAACGCAGTCGTTCCCCATGGGCGGCTGTACGAACTGCAAGGGCAAGGAAGGCTGCGACGACCACAAGGGCCAGATGATGGGCACCGTGGAACAGGCGCTGGCCGACCTGTACCCGACGCAGACCTGGGGCGAGGTCGACGACGGCGAGCCCGCCGGTCTGTCGCCCGATGATCTCGCCGGCCTGGCCGAGGAGCTCGCGCTCGAGCTCAAGGCCGCCACGTTCGTCCGCACCGGCGGCGACGACGAGGCCTGCGACTACATCTACGTGCTCTCCCTTGGCCGCACGCCCTGCGTGGTCCAGGTCCGCGACCACGACGCCGAGATCCCCGACGAGTGGCGCTCCACGGATGCGATCGAGGAGCTCTACCTGCGCGTCGTGCTCAGCCATCGCGCGCCGGTCGCCGCCGTGCAGCAGGTCGCGATCAACCTCGTTCGCGCCGACCACGGCTACGTGATCCGCGAGTCCCCGCGCGCCGGCGTCTACGACGCACCGCTGCTCAAGCGCCTCCAGAAGCTCGTCGCGATCCTGCCGGCCTACGGGCTCACGCACCTCGATTTTGGGGACATCGCCCACGCCCCACCGGGCTTCCGCGCCGGCGAGTGGCGCGCGCTCTACGGCGCCGACCCTTCGATCGCGAACTACTTTTTCTACGCCCAGCCCACCACGATGATCTCCACGACATACCTGCCCGTCAGCGAGGCATCGTGACCACGGAGACCGGTCTCGAGGACGAGGTGATGCAAGTCCTTCGCGATCTGGTTGCGGAGATCGGCGCCGTCTCCGCCCGCATCACGGAGCACGACGACGTCCGGACCGGCGTCCCGGCGCGCACCCTGGCGCTCGGCGGCGGCGAGTTCCTTCGCGTCGAGCTCGGCACGCGCTCCTCCTCCGACACCCCGATCGAGCAGGCGTTCGAGCACGTCACCCGCCAGCTGCGCGCGATCCGCCGCCGCTGGGAGGTCGCCCGCCTCCCCGAGGCGTTCGTCGGCCCGGGCTCCGCGCCGACCAGCGACAAGGTCACCGACCGCATCGCGCACTTCCTCAAAGGCCTGGCGGGCATCGATCGCGCGTCGAACGCGATCGTCACGCGCGCGGGCAAGCTCATCGCGTCCGCGAACACACCCGACGAATCGGAATCCTCGCGCTGGCAGTTCCTCGCGCGGCGCACGGCGAACACGCACGCCCCGGGCTCGTCCTACGGCGAGATCGTGGACCCCGACGCCTACGCGATGAGCTTCTGGTACGACTGCACACTGATCGTGTTCCTCGCGGAGCCGTACGGCATCGACTTCGTACGCCACCGCTGCCGCCAGGTCGCGCGGGAGCTGGCGAACCTCCTGCCGATGCTCGAGCCCGATCCCGACGCGCCGGCCGCCATCCGTCGTCGGCCGCCAACGATCCCGTAGCGCGCCGCCGCGCTGCATGGGACGGCCGCAAAGCCGCCGCCACTGCCGCCACGCCGCCACTGCCGCCACGCCGCCACCGGCTGCTGCCGCTGAGACCTCCCCGACCTCAATCGCGCAGCAGCGCCCGGACCGACATTTGGGCGAGCGCGCGAAAGCGCGCGCGAGTCTCAAGCGACGACGGCAGAGCATGCGTGCTCGCGCGAGATCCCGAGAATGGACCTCCAAATCCTTGGCGCTCTTGGCGGCTTGGCGGCCAATCAAAGCACCCGTCCTGCACGAGAGTGGTCTCGGCGGCGCAGTAATTGGCGGCTGTGGCGGCAGCGGCCGCACATGGCGGCAGTGCCGGCGACTTGGCGGCTACCCCCCCAAGAGCGACTTGAGCACGCTCGCGTCGCCCTCGAGGGCCGTGCGCTGCATGTAGAGCTGCATCCCGCGCTCGCCGCCGAGCTCCTCGCCACCGCCGGCGCGGCCGGGGCCGCCGTGGAGGAGCGAGGGCAGGGCGGTGCCCGGGCCGGGCGATTGCGCCGCCATCTTCGCCGAGCCGAGGTAGAGCCGGCCGCACCAGGGAGCCGCGGCGCCGACGAACGCGCCGACCCAATCGCGCTCGTCGGAGTAGGCGGAGGACACGAGGCAGCCGTTGCCCTTCGCGACGAACGCCGCGGCGAACACGGCGGTGCCGTCGTAGCTGCCGATCGTCGTGCACGGGCCGAACACCTCGTGCTCGTTGAGCGGCGCGCAGTTCATCGGATCCTTGGTGGCGCGCACGACGGGGCCGACGAAGAAGCCCTTGCCCGCGGGGACGCCGACCGGCGTGACGTCGCCGGTGCCGCCGAACACCTCGGTGGTGGCGGTCGCGAGGCGCGCGATGCCGGTGCGGATGTCGGTGGCCTGCGCGGCGGTGGCGAGCGGCCCCATGCGCACGCCGTCCTGGGCCGGATCGCCGACGACGAGGCTGGCGAGGCGCTCGCGGAGCGCTTCGGCGACATCGCCTTCCTTGCCGAGCGGGACGAGCACGCGGCGGATCGCCGTGCACTTCTGACCGGTCTTCTGGGTCATGTCGCGCACCACGTCGGCAAGGAACAGGCCGCCGGTCTCCGAGGTCAGGTCCACGTCGGGCCCGAGCACGGCGGCGTTGAGCGAGTCGGCCTCGATGTTGAGGCGCACCGAGTGCTCGATGATCTTCGGGTGCGTGCGCAGCATGTGCGCGGTGGTGCTGCCACCGGTGAACGCGACGACGTCACCGGGCCCGAGGTTGTCGAGCAGCGAGCCGGCGGGGCCGACGAGCAGCTGCAGCACGCCTGCGGGGAGCAGCGGCGCGAATAACTCCATCATCTTGTGCGCGACGAGCGCGGTCGCGGTCGCCGGCTTCGAGATCACGGGCATACCGGCGAGCAGCGCCGTGCCGAGCTTCTCGCACAGACCCCAGCCGGGGAAGTTGAACGCGTTGATGTGGACCGCGACGCCGCGGCGGCGTCCCCACACGTGCTGGCCACCCATCCGCGCGGTGCGGCCGACCTGGATCGGGTCGCCGTCGGCGAGGAGCGAGACCGCGCCGAGCTTCGCGCCGAGCTCCGCGTAGTACGACAGCGTCATCGCGCCGCCATCGACGTCGAACTTCGCGTCGCTGCGCGTGTTGCCGCCGTTCGCGACCGCGAGATCGATCAGCGCCTCGCGCGCGCCGTGGATCGCCTTCGCACACGAGGCGAGGAGGGCGCCGCGCTGCGCGAAGGACAGCGGGCCCAGCTCTGCGAGGCCGGAGGTGCGCGCGTAGGCGAACGCGCCGGCGAGATCGTGCCCGCCGTTGCACACCTCGGCCAGCGGGGCTTCGGTCGCCGGATTGACGAGCGTGGATTTGGCCCCGGAGCCGGAGGACCCCGCACCCGTGAGGTAGCTGGCGAGGAGCTGCATGCGCGGTTAATAGCAAATGTTTGCTATCGTCGGCGACGGGTCCGATGTCATCGCTCGTCAAACGCATGATCATGGGCTTCGTTGCCATCCTGATCGTCGTGATCAGCGGCGGCGTGGGCTACTGGCTGATCGGGGACGGGCTGTGGAAGTTCAAGGACTGCATGTACATGACGGTCATCACCGTCACGACCGTCGGGTACGGCGAGATCCTCCAAGGGATGGACAAGGTCGAGTACGCGCGAGGGTTCACGACGATCCTTCTCCTGTTTGGCACGGCCAGCATCGTGTTCTTCTCGTCGACGATCACCGCCTTCATCATCGAGGGCGACCTGCGCAACGTCCTGTTCGCCTCCAAGCTCAAGAAACGGATAAAACGCATGAAGGATCACGTGGTGGTTTGCGGCGCTGGCTCGACGGGGCGCAATGTCATCGAGGAGCTGCTGAAGACCGGCACGCCGGTCATCGCGATCGACATGAACGAGGTCGAGCTGCGGGAGATCGCCGACAAGTTTCCGAAGGCCGAGTACTCGTTCCTCGTCGGGGATGCGACGGATGATGACGTGATCGCCGCGGCGAACCTCAGCACCGCGCGCGGCATGGTCGCGGCGCTGTCGTCCGACAAGGACAACCTGTACCTCGTGGTCTCCGGCCGCCAGAGCAACCCCGCGCTGCGGATCGTGGCGCGCTGCGCGGAGCTCTCGCACGTCGAGAAGATCCGTCGGTCGGGTGCGGATGCGGTGGTCTCGCCGAACTTCATCGGCGGCATGCGCATCGTCTCCGAGATGATTCGCCCCGCGGTGGTCCGGTTCCTCGATGACATGCTGCGCGACAAGCGCGCCGCGTATCGCATCGAGGAGGTCCGGCTCGGCGACAAGGCCGCGGACCTCGGCGGCACCCTGCGCGACGCGCGAATCCGCGAGCGGTTCGGCATGACCGTGCTGGCGCTGTCTCCGAGCGACACCGCGAGCTGGACCTACAACCCCGACGCTAACGAGAAGATCGGCCCGGGAATGACGCTGGTCGTCCTCGGCTCCGCCGAGCAGCTCGCGAACCTGCGCGCCCAATCCGCGTAGTGCGCTCGCGTCTTCAGGGCGGTATCCTGATGGATGCGCGCGGTCGAGGTTGCACGGACGAGGCAGGTGGTGGCCGCGGCGCTACTGCTCGTCGCGCTCGGTGCGATCGGCGCCGTGCGCGCCGCGATCTCCGGCGCGTCGTTCATGGCGGATCTCGAGATCGTGCAGCCACCTCTCGCGAAGATCGAGCCCGCGATCCACGATCCGCGGACGCCGCGACTCGCGCGTCGCGTGTTCCTCGTGATCATCGATGGGTTGCGCAGCGACAAGAGCTACGAGCTTCCGTTCCTCGATTCGCTGCGCCGCACCGGCCTCGATCTCGAGGCGCAGTCGCATTATCCCACCTGGTCGCGGCCGAACTACGTCTCGATCCTCGCCGGCGTTCCACCCTCGGCGAGCGGCGTGCGCACCAATCACCACGCCACGCCGGTCACGCTCGACACGCTGATGGATCGCGCGCACGCCGCGAAGCTCCAGGTCGTGACCGCCACCGACTACGCGGTGCTGCCGCAGCTGTTCCTCCGCACCGCCGTGCCCGAGGACATCGATATCGATACGATGCAGGATCCCCTCGCACCGTCGATCGTCGACGCGCCGGAGAGCACCCTGGTGTCTCCGTTCGATGACGCGCGTTACGTGCCATGGCCGGGCGGATTCTCCGCGGCTGGGTCGGCCCTCGTCAGCGGCGGAAACGCCGACCTCGTCGTGCTGCTCGTCAGCTCGGTGGACATCGCGGGTCACCAGTATGGCGCCGAGAGTACTCAGTACCGCGAGGCCGCCGAGAGCGTCGATCGTGCGCTCGCTCGCGTGCTCGGCCGTGTCGATCTCGCGCTGGATACGATCGTGGTGCTCGCCGATCACGGCCACACCAAGAAGGGCGGCCACGGCGGCACCGAGCCCGAGGTGCTGAGCGTTCCTCTGATCTTCGCGGGCGCCGGCATCGATCACGCCGGCTCCGCAGACGACGCGCGCTTGATCGACGTCGCGCCGACCATCTCCGCGCTGCTCGGCATCGCCGCCCCCGGTCACGGCCTCGGGAAGTCACTGACCCACGTGCTCGCGCTCGATCCCGTCGCACGGTCACAGATCGAGGCCGCCGATGCGGCGCGGCTGGTGACCACGGAGCGCGTTGTCGCCGTGGCAGATGCGCGGGCCTCCGACGAGCTCCTCGAGCACCGCGCGCTGCGCCTCGCGCTCGTCGGTATCGCGCTCGTCCTCGCCGGTGTGCTCGCCGCGCTGCTGGTGCGCTGGGGGGCGTTGCGCTTCCACGTGCGCGTGCTGCTCACGGCCGTGCCGGCGTTCTTCGTCGTCTACTACGGGCTGATCGGCACGCTCGGCCAGCGGTTCTCTCCGTCGCTCGTCCCGGCGCAGGGCCACCTCGCTGCGCAGCTCGCGAAGTACGGCCTTGTGGGCATGGTGGTCCAGGTCGCCGCGAGCCTGTGGGCGCTCCGCGACCAGGGAAACCTCGCGCGCCGGCTCGCCGCCGCAAACGGGATCGCGTGGACGGGCCTCGTGCTCGCGATGCTCCCGGCGGGCCTGTTATGGGCGTTCTTCCCTGCACCGTATTTTCAAGTGCCGGGACCGCTGTGGCTCGTGGTTATTCCCGCCGTCAAGGTCGCGGTGGCCTGCGCCGCCGTGACCATCGCCCTGACGCTCGCGCTCGAGGTCGTCATCTTCGCGGCCCGGGCCTGGCATCGCGAACATCCGCAGCTGAAGTAGCGGGCACTTGCTGCTATAGGTATTACCCGTGAGCGCTCGCCCGTCCTGGGTTCGGTGGGTAACCCCCGCGCTCCTCGCGATCGCCATCGTCGCGCTCGTGTTCACGATCCGGCACGTCGGCCTGCGCACCCTTGGCCACTACCTGAGGTTGATCGGCTGGTGGTGGATCGCGGTCGCCGCACTCGAGGTCTTCAACACCACGCTGCACTCGACGGCGCTGCGCGCGTTTGCCGCTCCTGACAAGCTCGCGCTCAAGGACGCATTCCTCGCGCAGCTCGCGGGTCGCGCCGTCAACGCGGTGACCCCGAGCGGAAATCTCGGCGAGGTCGTCAAGATGTCGGTGCTCACCGACGTGGTGTCGTCGTCGCGCGCCGTCTCGACCGTTCTCCTCTACAACGTCGTCAGCTTCGCCATCGAGCTCGGCATCGTCGCGCTCGCGGCGCCGGTACTCGCGCTGCTGGTGCCGATGCCGCTCGCCATGCGCGTGCTGTTCCTCGGCGTCGGTGTGCTGTGCTTCGTGATCTCGATCGGCCTCTACGCACTCGTGCGCCGCGGCATGCTCGCGAGCCTCGCGAAGGTCCCGGTCAAGCTCCGCCTCGTCAAGCAGGCGCGCTACGAGGGCTGGTACGCGAAGCTCCACGATATCGACGAGAAGCTCCGGATGACCTCCGGCGCGAGCCGGCGCGAGCGCGCGATCGGCATCATCGCGCTGCTGGTATCGCGGTTGTCGGCGATGCTGCTCTCGATGCTGATCCTCCGCGCGATCGGGACGAGCATCTCGTTCGGCTTTGTCGCCGCGTTTACCGTCGGCAGCTTCCCGATCTACCTCGCCTCGACGCTCGTGCCGATGGGCGTGGGCGTCTCCGAGGGCAGCTACTTCGGCCTGTTTCGCACGCTCGGTTACAACCCGGCGCTCGCCGTCACCCTGGTGATCGCGCGCCGCTGCATCACCCTGATGTACGCGACCATCGGTCTCCTTCTCGTGACGTTCAGCGAGACGGTGAAGCGCGCGAAGGTGCGGCACCGCGAGGAGCGCGTGGCCGTCATGGCTCCGGTGGTGGTGCTGCCGATCGTCGACGAGCCCGGCACGTTCGGGCATTAGCGGCACGGGTACGCTGCCGGGGCACCGGTTGTATGCAAGGCTCGGCCTCATGATCGAGAGCGCCGTGATTCTGGCTGCGGGCAAGGGCACCCGACTCCGTCAGTCCGAGGACGACCTCCCGAAGCCGCTCCAGGTTGTCGGGGGTGTGGCCTTGATCGAGCGGACGATCGCGTCTCTCTCAGCGGCGGGCGTGCGCCGGATCGTCGTCGTCACCGGGTACAAGGCGGAGCTCGTGCGCGCGGCGGTCTCCGGCCGCGAGCGCCCGGGCGTCGAGGTTGTCTGCGCGCACAACGCGGACTTCGAGAAGGCGAACGGGATCTCGGTGATGGTCGGCGGCGCGCAGGTCGTTGGACCCTTCCTGCTGTCGATGGCGGATCATATCTACACCCCTGCCATCGCTCGTCTCGTCGGTAGCCAGGACATGGCCGCGGCCGACCTCTACCTCGCGACCGATCCTCGGATCCACGACGTGCTCGATATCGACGACGCGACGAAGGTGAAGAGCTCCGGCGGAGGCATCGTCGAGATCGGCAAGCAGCTCACCGACTACGACAGGATCGACTGCGGCGTGTTCTGCGTGACCCCGCACCTGCTCGAGAAGCTCGCGATCGTCCGCGCGGAGAAGGGCGACTGCTCGCTGACCGAGGGCGTGCGGCTGCTCGCCGCCGAAGGCCGCGCTCGGGTCGCCGATATCGGCGCCGAGAAGTGGCAGGACGTCGACACGCCTGCCGATCGCGCTGCCGCCGAGGCGATGCTGGCGACGTCCTAAGCGGTCGCGCTCGCGTGCCGCAGCGAGCAACTCGCTGTACGCTCGCTCGCGATGTCCGAGCAGGAGCGCATGGACACCGACGTCAACCGCGGGTTGGCGTGGATCGGCGTCGCCAGCTCGCTCGTCAGCGTGCTCGATCTGCTCGCGATCTTGATCATCCTCAACACGTGGGTGTCGAAGGCGGAGTACGGCATCGCGACGATGTGCATCTGGATCTTCCCGATCCTGGACCAGGCGACGGATCTCGGTCTGTCGTCGGCGGTGATCCAGCGGGACGATCATAGCGAGTCGAAGATCTCGACGGTGTTCTGGATCAACCTCGGGACCGCTTCGGTCCTGTTCGTCCTGCTCCTCGTCATCGCGCCGATCATCGGTACGCAGATCGGCTATCCGATCGTCGGCTGGATGCTCGTCGTGTACGGGACGAAGCTGCTGTTCCAGAACCTGTACTTCATCCCTGTCGCGTTGATGAAGCGCGAGCTCCGGTTCAAGGAGCTCTCGGTGATTCGCATCATCGCGAACCTGGCCGAGTTCTTCGGCAAGGTTGGCTTTGCCGCCGCTGGCTTCGGCATCTGGTGCTTCGTGCTCGGCCCGATGTGCCGCGTCCTTGTGACCGGCATCGGCGCGCAGCTCCAGCATCCGTGGAAGCCGAAGATGATCCTGCGGGTCAGCGAGGCGAAGGAGTACATCACCTTCGGCCTCAAGACCTCGGCGAGCCAGATCCTGTTCTACTTCTACACGAACGTCGACTACCCGATTGTCGGTGCGTTCTTCGGCAAGGAAGCACTCGGCCTGTACCGTCTCGCGTTCGAGGTGGTGCTCGAACCGGTGCGCATGATCTCGAACGTGATCGTCGACATCGCGTTTCCCGCATTCGCGAGGTTGCGACATACAAAGGATCGTCTGATCGCGCAGTTCGTATCGTTCACGCGGCTCAACCTGATCACGGTGATGACGTACTCGGCGATCGTCCTGGTCGCCGCGGAGGACGTGATCGCGGTGATCTTTCCCGATTACGTCGGCGCCGAGCCGGCGATCCGGATCCTGTGTGTGGTCGCCGTGCTTCGGGCGGTGAGCTTCGTGGTGCCGCCGCTTCTCGATGGGGTGGGGAAGCCGGAGCGGACGTTCAAGTACACGCTGACCGCGGCCATCGCACTGCCGCTCGCGTACGTCGGTGGTGCGTGGCTGCTGGGCGGTCGGTTCGGTTTCATCTCGGTCGCCATCGCATGGGCGATCGGCTATCCGATCGCGTTCGCGGTGCTCGTGTTCATGGCGACCGCTACGCTCGGGTGGTCGGTCGGCAAGTACCTGCGATCGATCGCGGGTGTGGCGTTGTGCATGATCGCCGCCGGCGTCGCCGCGCTCGGCGCGCATCGGTTGATGGGCGGGTTCCCACCGTGGGCGCGGCTCGCGTGCACGACCGGCGTCGTCCTGCTCGTCACCGGCATCTTGCTCGCCTACACGCAGGGCATCAGCCTCCGGACCGCGAAGCGCGCGCTCTCGGCCGACTCGGCACCGCCGATCGACGATCAGATTGCGTCGTAGGAGCTGACCCGCGGCGCAACAGCTACTCCGCACACCACGACGGAGCTCGCTGGTTCAGTTGCGCCCCAACGGCCCGAAGCTCCCAAAGCAGAGGCCATCTCCCCCAGGCCAGCCTCTGCTTCGGGGCCCTTCGGGGCTTCGGGGCGCCCGAGCACACGAGCGCATGATCCGCCGGGGCGGTTCTCGATCGTCGACGCCTACGCCTACGCTACGAGCTACAGGTTGCCTAGCAGCTCCTCGGCGCGCCGGAGATCCTCGACGTTATCGATCTCGAGGACCGTGCAGTCGTGGACATCGACGACCTCGAATGCGATCCGCTCCGGCGCAAGGCGGTTGAACGCGTACTCGTAGTATTCGTGTGTCAGGTTCTCGGCGGGAAATTTCGCGAGCTCCGCGAACACCACAGCGGCGGCCGTGGCCGACAATTTTGTGATCCCGATGTACTCGCCTGCGCACGCTGCGGGATCGAGCTTCTTCGAGACCGCCGTCATGCGCATCGTGCCGGGAGCGACCGTGACCTTCATCGTCTCGTCGTCGAGATCCGGCCGGCAGTCGACCGCGAGGACCGCAGCGCCAGGCGCCGCGACCAGTCTCGGGAGGATGTTCGCGTCGAGGATCGTGTCCCCGTCGAGCTGGAGGAAGTCGTGCCCGCGAAGTGCCGGTTCGGCGACGAGCACCGAGTAGAAGTTGTTCCACGGCTCGTACTTGTCGTTGACCACGATCGTCGCGCCGGATCCCGCGAGTGCCTCGCGCAGCCGGTCGACGCGATAGCCACCGACCACCACGACGTCAGAGCCCGCGATTCCAACTGCCGCCAGGGCCTCGAGCTGACGTGCGAGGAACGACCGGCCGAGTACCTCCACCAGCACTTTTGGACGATCGTTCGTCAACGGTGCGAGGCGGGAGCCGACGCCTGCCGCGAGGATCACCGCTTTCATGGAGGCTGGGGACGATACGCGAAGCGACTCTGCAGTCCAACGTCCCGCAGCCGACCGGTCATCGCGCTGCTACCTCGTTGTCAAACCACCGACACAATGTGGTGAAGACTTGACGGATTCTTCCGCAAGTACCCGAATCTCGGACGGTTCGGTTGTTGCACCAGCGCCGCTATCTATGGTCTCGCACGCCGTCGTGCTCGCGAACCGACTCGCACTCGAGTCGGGAAACCAGCTGTCGGCCGGCTCCGTGTCAAGGATCCGAAAGACGTTGGAAGGACTCGTCGAGCTCGGCGTGACCGAGGTTGCGGTCGTCGACGGTCGCCACGCGGAGGAGCTGCGGGTGCGGCTCGCCATTCACGAGCTGCCGAGCCTGCGCGTCGAGGTCCTCGCGAACCTGTCGTGGAAGAATCTCTCCGGGTCCGCGGTGCTGACCGGCCGGCGATGGATCGAGGAGGCCACCGGACATTGCCTCATCGTGCGCGGCGATCGCCCGCTCGACACCAGCACGTTGCGCGCGCTCGTCGCGCTGGCCAACGAGCAGCCGGCATGCGACGCGGCGATCGTTGTCGCGACCACGGGCGCATCGGATCCCGGCACCGAGGTGCACGTCAAGCTCGTCCGCGAGGCAGACTCGGAGCTGTACACCGTCGAAGCCCTTGGTGAGGACCTCGTCGACACGGACGGCGTCTTCACGGGACACGCGCTCGTCACCCCGGCGATCCTTCGCGCACTCGACGCCCTTCCGAATCCCACGCTCGAGCACGGACTGCTCGCGCTCGCGCAGCACGGCCGCGTGCTCGGCCTCCGGAGCAACGTGTGGGCCTGGGCCGCCCGTCGCCCGATCGATGTCGAACAGCAAGTCAGCGCGCTTCTCGAGACGAAGAAGCACGGCCACTACATGCTGCTCAACCCTGGCCCGGTGAACACCACGGCCACGGTGAAGAGCGCGCTGATCCACCACGACGTCTGCCACCGCGACTCGATCTTCTCCGAGCTGATGGTCTCGCTGACCGGCAAGCTCCGCCGCATTTACCGCGGGACGCAGCAGCACACGGTCGTGGCGATCACCGGCAGCGGCACGGCGGCAATGGAATCGGCGCTGGTCTCGACGGTTCCGCCGGACCGCAAGATCCTGATCATCGACAACGGTGCGTTCGGTGCGCGGCTCGTCGAGGTCGCCACCGTTCACGCGATGGACATCATCCACCTGCGCTACGGCTGGGGCGAGGCGGTGTCGCCGGCCGATGTCGCGGCGGCGCTGGCGCAGTTCCCCGATATCGCCGTCGTCGCGGTGATCCACCACGAGACCTCGGTCGGCCTCCTGAATCCTGTCCGCGAGATCGGTGCACTGTGCCGCGCGCACGATGCGCTGCTGATCGTAGATGCGGTCTCGTCGCTCGGCGCCGAGGACATCGACGTCGTACGTGACAACATCGACATCTGCTACGGCAGCGCGAACAAGTGCCTGCACGCGGTGAGCGGCGTCTCGTTCATGTGCGTCTCGCCGCGCGTGTGGGACCGCATCGAGGGGCTCAAGCCGAAGAGCTACTACCTCGACCTGCGGCGCTACCGCCGCTACATGGACGAGCTGGCGCAGACACCGTTCACGCCGGCCGTGTCGGTCTATTTCGCGCTCGACGCAGCGTGCTCCGAGTTCCTCGCGGACGGCCACGCCGCGCGGTTCGCGACGTACAAGCGGCGCAATCACGAGCTGCGCGAGGGCCTGGCCGCGCTGGGCATGGCGTCGCTCACGCACACCGGCGCGGAGTCCAGCTCGATCGTCACCTGCAAGCTTCCCGATGGCGTCGCGTTCGATGCGCTGTATGACGCGGTCAAGGCGCGCGGCATCATCGTCTATGGCTGCAAGGGAATCCTCGCCGACCGCTACATGCAGATCGCGAACATGGGCGACCTGGCCGATGACTCGATCGATCAGTTCCTGACAGTTCTGGCCGACGAGATCGCGCGTCTCCGGGCGCCTGCGGCCTCCGCGCTCGACCTCTCGGCAGAGCTCGCCGAGCGTCGTCGTGCCGGCTGAGCTCACCGTATCGCTGCCCGAAGCTCGCCCGGCCTTCGACCGCGGGCGGCTCCGGCGGATCCGTAACATCCAGAGCAGCGACTTCTATTCGCGCCTGGTGATGCGGCCGCTGTCGATCCTGATGATGCTCGCGGTCGCCGACTGGAAGTGGCTGACACCGAACCTCGTCACCAGCGCAGCGACCCTTTCGAAGATCGCCGGCGCGATCTTCCTGTTCACGAACCACCAGACCTATCTGTGGGAGGCTCTGATCCTCCTTCAGATCGGCTGCTTGCTCGATCACGTCGATGGCACCCTCGCGCGCTACCGGCGCACCGGGAGCGCGTTCGGCGCGTTCTACGACAAGGTCAGCGACGCGGTGACCTGGATCGTGATCAGCGGCGCCGTCGGCTGGGCCGCGTACAAGGACACCGGCGATATCCGACTGCCGATGCTCGCAATGGCGGCGGCCTACGCGCTGCTCGTGCTCGGCTACATGAAGTGGATCGTGATGGCTGCCAACCGGCACTCGCCGGCGACGCCGCCGGTCGACCCACCGGCGCGCACTCCGCTGCAGTGGGGCATGTGGTTCGGTTCGTCGATGCTTCGCGCGTTCCTGTTCGAGGAGATCGATCTCTACTTCTGGATCGGCGTCGGCCTCATCGTCGGTCGCATGGACCTTCTGGTGTGGGTGCTCGCGGTCTCCCAGGGCGCGCAGCTCATGATCATGATGATCAAGCGCGGTCTGCAGATGCGCGCGATCGACGCCTCGCGCTGACGGCGACGTGGACGATGGCGAGGCCGAAGTAGCCGAACGCCACGATCGCGCCGTGGACGAGCGCGATCTCCGGCACGCCGGCAAGACACATCACCGCCCACACGAGGATGTACACGTCTCGGCGTGCGAACGCGCGCCCGATCCCCGTGATCGAGGTTCCGGTCTCGAACCGCTCTGCGAGCTCCTCGTCAGCGCTGTCGAAGAACCATTTGAACGCCATCACATCGCCGGCCTTGCCGCGTCGCGCGACATCGATGTGGATCATCACCGCGATCAGCGACTTCGCGACCGCAGCGGCGATCCCGATCGGTAGCCATACGCCGCCGATGCCGACTCCGAGCATCGCGAGGAACAGGTTGTCGATCAGATCGTCCGAGGTGTTGTCGAGCCACATCCCGAACTTGCTCGCCAGGTAGCGGAGTCGCGCGACCTCGCCGTCGCACGAATCGAGCACGACCTGCACGAACATCAGTGCACCGGCGGCGATGAACGCCTGTCGCGTGCCCTGCGCGGCACATCCGCACGCGACGAGCCCGACGAGGATGTTGACCCACGTGATCTGATTCGGCGTGACGTGGAGCCGGCAGAACACCGCCGACAGTCGCAGCGAGAGCGCGCGGATCACGAACCTGTCGCCGAGACCGTCGTACGGTCGCCGGCAGGTCTGCAGCAGTGCCCGGCTCGCGCGTCGGCGGGTCGGCTCGTCGGTGATCGTCACGCCGGCGATCACGTCGCCCGCGATCGCACGTGCCTCTGGTGGTGCCGCATCCCGTGCGATGGTCTCGACCGCGATCGGCAGCGCGGCGAGCTCCGGCAGTGCGGCGCCGCGCACGATCGCGCGGGTCGCGCCGGCTTGCGCCGCCTGCCGCAGCACGCGCTCGGCGACGGTCATCCCGCACAGCCGCATTCCCGCCACGCGCGGTGCATGCGCGTAGTCGACGAAGACGGTGTCTCCGATGGACATCGCTGGACGTTAGCAAAGCTTGCCCTGGCGTGCCGCACGCGTGCATGGCGGGCCCGTTCGTGCGTGTTAGGGTCCCCGAAATGGAGTACCCGGTCGAGCTGGAGATCGCCGAGCGCGCCGTGCGAGCGGCGGGCGCCGTGATCCGGGACCACTACCAGCGCGGAGAGATCGCGGTCGATACCAAGGCCGATGACTCGCCGGTGACCCAGGCCGACCGCGATGCGAACGCCGTGATCCTCGAGATCCTCACCTCGGCGTTCCCCGCCGACGCGATCCTGTCGGAGGAGACGCCAGATACGGATGCGCGGCTGACCTCGCGGCGAGTATGGATCGTCGATCCGCTCGACGGTACGAAGGACTTCGTGCAACGCAGCGGCGAGTTCGCGGTGCACGTCGGGCTGGCCGTCGATGGCAAGCCGGTGGTCGGTGCGGTCGACCTCCCGGGCTCCGGCGTCACGTACAGCGCGGCGCGGGGCCACGGAGCGTGGCGGATCGAGGGCGCGCACCGCACGCGCGTGCACGTGAGCGCAACCGCAGAGCTGACCGCGCTGCGGATCGGCACGAGCCGCGCGTATCCGAGCGCATCGCTCGTCGCGTTCCTCGACGCGCATCAGATCGCGAGCCGGCTGGCGATGGGCGCATCGACGAAGCTGATGGCGGTCGCGGCCGGAGCGCTCGATGCCGTGATCAACCTCAGCTCGGGCGAGTGCGAATGGGATACCTGCGCGCCCGAGATCATCGTGCGCGAGGCCGGCGGGATGTACACCGACGGCGCAGGCGCCGAGTTCCGGTACAATCTGCCGGATCCGAAGCACCGCCGCGGCAGCATCTGCTCCAACGGGGCGTGCCATGGCGCCCTCGTTGGCGCGCTCGCGCCGTACGTGCCGGCGTGAGGACACTGGTCACCATCGACGGGCTCGACGGGGCCGGCAAGTCGACACTCTCGCGCCGGCTGGCCGACGCGCTCACCGCGCACGGCCATCGCGCAGTGGTGATTCGCGTCGACGACTTCCGCCGTGCCGTGGACTGGACCAGCGCCGGCTCCGAGGCCACGGCGTACTACGACGGCTATTACGACCTCGACGCGTGCGACGCCGTGCTCCGCGCATTTCTCGCAGGCGAGGGCTCCGCCGAGGTGCCGATCTACGACGTCGCGAACGAGCGGCGCACGGGCGCGCGCGCGGTCATGTTCGACGCTGCCACCGTCGCCGTGGTCGAAGGTGTGTTCCCGCTGCGCATGCCATCGGTGGGGCAAGGGATGCTGATCTACCTCGACACCAGCGAGGCCGAGGCGCGCCGCCGGATCATCGCCCGCGACCTCCGCAAGGGCAGGACCCAGGCAGAGATCGAGTGGCGGATCGACCAGCGTTACTTCCCGTCCCAGCGGATGTACCGCGAGCAACTCGCCCCGCGGGACCGCGCCGACGTCATCGTCGACAACGAGCGTCCGGCCGAGCCCTGCGGGATCAAACGCGATCTCTCGCGCCTACCGACCGCACTCCAGCAGCTCCTCGCCGGGTTTCTGCCATCTCCCGGCAAGCGTTGAAGATTCACCGCCGGGGCTACCAGGTTGTACCCCTCTTCGCCGCTTGAAACCCGACGTAGCTCGGTGCAAGGTCCCTCGTTCTCAAGCGCTCGCTCAGAGCAAACCAAACGGAGTTTCGATCATGGCTCTCAAGAAAGGCGTCGACGTCAAGCCAGCCAGCGGCAAGCTGGGCATCCTCATGCCGGGCATGGGCGCAGTGGCGACGACATTCATCGCCGGCGTCATCGCGATCCGGAAGGGTATCGGCCAGCCGGTCGGTTCGCTGACGCAGCTCGGGCACATCCGCCTCGGTAAGCGCACCGATGGCAACTCACCCGCAATCAAGGACTACGTCTCGCTCGCCAAGCTCGACGACATCGTGTTCGGCGGCTGGGACATCTTCCCGGAGAACGCGTACCAGGCGGCGATCAAGGCTGGCGTCCTCGACAAGCACGAGCACCTCGAGCCGATCAAGGCCGAGCTCGAGGCGATCAAGCCGATGACCGCGGTGTTCGAGCAGGCGTTCGTCAAGAAGCTCAACGGGCCCAACGTCAAGAAGGGCACGTCGAAGATGCACCTCGCCCAGCAGCTGATGGAGGACATCAAGCAGTTCAAGGCGACCAACGGCTGCGATCGCATGATCGCGGTGTGGTGCGGCTCGACCGAGGTCTATCGCACGCCGGCCGACGTCCACTCCACGCTCGCGAAGTTCGAGGCCGGCCTCGAGGCTTCGAGCGACGAGATCGCGCCGTCGCAGATCTACGCGTACGCGTGCCTCAAGATGGGCGTCCCGTACGCCAACGGCGCGCCGAACCTGTCGCTCGAGACCGGCGCGCTCATGGAGCTCGCGCGCAAGCAGAACCTGCCGGTCACCGGCAAGGACTTCAAGACGGGCCAGACGCTGCTGAAGACGGTCCTCGCGCCGATGTTCAAGGCGCGCATGCTCGGCCTCAAGGGCTGGTACTCGACGAACATCCTCGGCAACCGCGATGGCGAGGTCCTCGACGATCCCGAGTCGTTCAAGAGCAAGGAGGTCTCCAAGCTCGGTGTGATCGACCACATCCTGCAGCCGGAGCTCTACCCGGAGCTCTACGGCGACGTCAGCCACGTCGTGCGCATCAACTACTACCCGCCGCGCGGCGATAACAAAGAGGGCTGGGACAACATCGACATCTTCGGGTGGCTCGGCTACCCGATGCAGATCAAGGTCAACTTCCTGTGCCGCGACTCGATCCTCGCGGCGCCGATCGTCCTCGACCTCGCGCTGTTCCTCGACTTCGCGCAGCGCGCGGGGATGAGCGGCGTCCAGGAGTGGCTGAGCTTCTACTGGAAGAGCCCGATGACGCCCGAGGGTCTGTACCCGGAGCACGATCTGTTCATCCAGCTCATGAAGCTGAAGAACACGCTGCGCTACACGAAGGGTGACGAGCTGATCACCCACCTCGGCGCCGAGTACTATGACTGAGGTGATGGATCGAATCCGCCCGGACGAAGTAAGGGGCGGATTCACCGCACACCGAAGGAATCCCCTCGGGGACGATTAACGGACCATGCTGCTCGGGATCGACCAGGGCACGACCGGCACGAGGGCGGTCCTGGTCGACGAGCGGCTGAACATTCGTGCGTCGGCCTACGCGGCGCACACCCAGCACACGCCTCACCCCGGATGGGTGGAGCACGATGCCGAGGAGCTGTGGGCGAACACGCAGCGGGTGATCGCCGAGGTCCTCGCCGGCGGCGAGCGGCCGAGCGCCGTGGCGATCGCGAACCAGGGTGAGACGGTGATGCTGTGGGACGCGCGCACCGGCAAGCCGCTGCATCGCGCGGTGGTGTGGAGCGACACGCGCACGGAGTCGTTGCTGCCCATGTACGCGGAGCACGAGCCCGTGATCCGAGCTGCGACCGGCTTGCGGCTTGACTCGTACTTCTCCGCGACGAAGCTGCGGTTGCTCCTCGACGAGAGCGCGCGCGACCTCGCAGCGAAGGGATATCTCCGCGCCGGTACGCTGGACACCTGGCTGATCGATCGGCTGACCCAGGGCGAGGTGTTCGCGACCGATGCATCCACCGCGGCGCGCACGCTGCTCGCCGAGATCGGTGGTTGCACCTGGCACCAGCCGCTCCTCGATATCTTCCGGATCCCGCGCGGCATCCTCGCCGAGATCCGCGATTGCGACGCCGACTTCGGCACGTGCCTCGGCGGTGCCCTGGATGGCGTTCCGATCCGCGGCAGCATCGTCGACCAGCCCGCCGCCATGCTCGGGCAGGGTTGCGTCGATCGCGGCGACATCAAGGCGACGTTTGGCACCGGCTGCTTCGTGTACGCGAACAGCGGCACGCAGCGGCCGAGCGGGCAGGGGACGCTCGCGACCGTTGCGTGGCGGCGCGGTGGCGAGACCACCTACGCGCTCGACGGCGGCGTGCTCTCTGTCGGCTCCGCGCTCGACTGGGCGGCGGCACTGGGCTTGCCCACCGACGACGCGGCGCTTGCCACGGGCGGCGAGCCGCGCGCGATCGAGGTCGGCTCGCCCGCGATGCTCGGCGACGGACCGGTGTTCGTGCCCGCGCTCTCAGGACTCGGCGCCCCGCACTGGAATCGAGGTGCGCGCGGTGCATGGCTCGGCTTGACCACCGCGACCACCCGCGAGCAGCTCGTCGGTGCGATGGCCGAGGGTCTGGCGTGCCGGGTCGTCGAGGTGGTGCGCGCGATCGAGCGCGATGCGGGGGTGATGGTGACCACGCTGCGCGCGGATGGTGGTCTCGCGCGGTCGGCACCGCTGATGCAACGCGTGGCCGATCTGCTCGGAGCACCGGTCGCCGTCGCGGCCGAGGAGGAGGCCACGGTGGTCGGCGCGTGCGCGCTGGTGGCCCTGCGATCGGGAACGGTCAGTCTCGATGACCTTCGCCAGCGGCGTGCGCGTAGTCAGGCGCACTATCAGCCGCGGATCAATGCCGACGAGCGTGGCGCCCGGATCGCACGGTTCGATCGGGGCCTGGCGCTCGCACGGCAGTGGCGCTGACCGGCGCAGGAAGGTATATCGCCCTCCGTGTCCCGACCGACAGCCGAGCGCTTCGCCTCGTGGCTCGACCGGAATCGGGTTGGCATCCTCGTGCTGTCGGTGCTGGTCGCGCTGCTCGGCGGATATCTGGCGAGCAAGATGTCGATCAAGAGCGATCTGACAAACTTGCTCCCGCAATCGAAGCGGTCGGTCAAGGATCTCGTCGCGATCCAGAAGCGCGCACGATCGTTCGGCACGGTGCAGGTCGTCATCGAGTCGGAGGCAACGCCCGCAGGTGTGGCGCAGCGCAAGCGCGCCGGGGAGCTGCTCTCGGCCAAGCTCGCGGTGCTCGCCCCCGCGCTCGTCGCGCAGTTCTCCGCCGATGATGGACCGCTGCGCCGCTACGCCTGGGCACACCGGTTTCTGTTCGCGGACCTCGCGGATCTCGAGGCCGCAAAGCAGGCACTCCGCGACCGGATCGATCAGGCGAAGCGCAACGCGAATCCGCTGTTCGTGCCGCTCGACGACGATGATCCGGGGAAGCCCGATCCGAACACGCCCGACAAGCTCGCCGAGCTGCAGAACAAGCTGAAGGATGCCAAGGAGGCCGCGGCTCATCCGCCGCTCCGGGTCTCGAAGGACGGCAGCCTGCAGATGGTCTCGCTGCAGACCACGTTCTCGGCATCGGATCCGCACAGCGCGCGCAAGCTGGTCGGTCTTGTCGAGGATGCGATCGACGAGGTCCGGCGCGAGGTCGGGCCGGGTGTCACGTTCGGAGTGACCGGCAACGTCCCGAACTCGATGCACGAGCACGACTCGGTGCTCGAAGGCATGACGCTGTCCGTGATCATCACGGTCGTGCTGTGCGCGATCGGCCTGTTGCTCTATTTTCGGTCCGGCAAGGTCGTGCTCGCGATGCTGTGGGCGCTATCGGTGGGCGTCGCCGCGACGTTCGCGATGGCGTGGGCGATGGTCGGTCACCTCAACGTGATGACCGCGTTTCTGTTCGCGATCGTCGTCGGTAACGGGATCAACGCGGGCCTCATTCTGGTGGCACGGTTCCAGGAGGATCTGCGCACCCATCCCGGCGAGGCGAGCAGGGCATTGGTGTCGGCGATCGGCGGCGCGATGCGCGGCACCCTCGCCGCCACGGCCACAGCGGGGGTCGCGTACACCTCGCTGCTGATCACGGACTTCCGCGGGTTCCGCCAGTTCGGTGCGATCGCGGGCATCGGGATGGTGCTGACCTGGCTGACCACGTTCACGGTGCTTCCAGCGGCCCTGTTCGTGTTCGCTCGCCGCGGCTGGCTCAAGGTCACCAAGCCGCCGGCGGTCGGCGCCGTCCTCTCGCACATCCTGCCGGTGCGACACCTCAAGCTCGTGATGGGCGTCGCCATCGTGGTCACGGTCGCCGGCCTGATCATCACGGCGAGGTTCATCGCGCGCGATCCGTTCACCCACGACTGGCGCGATCTGCAGTCGTCGACTCCGGCGATCAACGAAGCGCGCGCCCTCGACAAGCACCTCGCGGAATCGCTCGACACGAAGAGCATGCTATCGGGGCAGGCGTATCAGATCGCGATCGCGGTGGACGACCGTGCGCAGGTCCAACCGCTCGTCGAGAAACTTCGCGCCGAGGATGCCAAACGCGAGCCGACCAGACGCTGGATGCGCGACGTGCACTCGATCGACGACCTCCTGCCCTCGAACCAGCACGCCAAGGTCGAGGTGCTCCGGGAGATCACGAAGCTCCTCGACGATCCGAAGCTCCAGGCGAGCCTCTCGGACAAGGAGCGCGCGGATCTCGACGAGGTCCGGCCGATGCCTGCGGATCTCGCGCCCGTGCTCGACAAGGACGTCCCGCAGGAGCTCGCGTGGCCGTTCATCGAGAAGGACGGCTCGATCGGCCGGCTGATCATCGTGCGCGGAGCGACGCGGTTCAACTCGTTCAACGTCGACCATCGCCTCGAGTTCGCCCGCGAGGTCAACGCGCTCGAGCTGCCGCCAAACGCGGTCGTCGCCGGCGAGTCGATGGTGGTCGCGGACATCATCGTCACGATGGAGTCCGACGCACCGAACATGATCCTGTTCGCGATCGGCGGCTCGATCCTCGCCGTGTTCGTCGTTCTGGGCATCCGTCGCCACGGGCTCGTCACGCTCGCGAGCGGCATGGCGGGCGTGATCGTGATGATCGCCGCCTGCGCGCTGGTCGGCCTCAAGGTCCACTTCCTCGATCTGATCGCGCTGCCGATCACGATCGGGATCGGTATCGACTACGCGGTCAACATCGCCGCGCGCGATCGCCAGGACGGTGCGCGCGGACCGCAGCACCTGCTGCGTACGATCGGCGGCACGGTGGTGTTGTGCTCGTTCACGACGTCCGTGGGCTACAGCACGCTGATGCTCTCGGCGAACGGCGGGATCCGCGCATTCGGTGAGGCCGCGCTCCTCGGGGAGATCGCCTGCATCGCAGTTGCGATCCTCGCTACCCCGGCCTTGTTAACGCTTCTTCGCGAACGCGACGCGTCGCGAAATCGTTCAGTTCGCCCCGTCTGAAAGCGGGTTTGCCGGCCTCTTCCCGAGGGCCAAGAAACATGCCACAAGCAGCCGCTACCCAGACACGAAGACCTGGTCTCTACTGCTGCAACAGTGGTAAACGCATTCGCCAAGAACCCTCGGAACCAGATGCGCGACCTGATTCTGTTCACGCCGGGACCTGTCCGGACTCCTCCGCTCGTAGCGGAGTACCTCGCCAGTCCGCCGTGCAACTACCACCGGCAGGATGCGTTCTCGCGGATGTTCGCGGACACCGAGCGTGATCTGAAGAATCTGATCGGGATCAAGAATCCGGATCAGTACTTCGCGACCATCCTCACCGCGACCGGCACCGGCGCCAACGAGGCATGCATGCTCGCGTTCCAGCCGCTCGGCCGCGGCCTGCTCGCGAGCAACGGCTACTTCGGAGATCGCGCCGTCGCACAGGCGAAGCAGAACGGGTTCGACGTCGCAGTGATCACGGCGCCGCATGATCAGCCGCTCGATCCGCAGGCGTTCGCCGCCGCGCTCGACGCGGATCCTTCGATCAAGTGGGTTTGGTTCGTCAGCCACGAGACCCGCGCAGGTCTGCGCAACCCGTTCGAGGACATCGGGCGTGTCTGCAAGCAGCGCGGGAAGTTCGTCGCGGCGGACGGCATCTCGAGCGCGTACGCGTACCCGATCGATATCGAGGCCTCGGGCATCGACCTCGTCACCGCATCGTCCGCGAAGGCGATCATGGCCGCGCCGGGCCTCGGGATCGTGTTCACGAGGAAGGACTCGGTCGTCGCGCTCGAGGCGGCAACCGGCAACGCGCGGCCGCGGGGCTACTACCTCGACGTGGTCGCCGAGTACAAGAAGCAGAGCGCCGAGCTCCAGCCGCGGTTCGCCCAGCCGGTGGTGCTCCACGCTGCGCTCCGTGCCGCGTGCATGTATTTGCAGGAGATTGGCATCGACGCGCACATGGCGCGGATCCAGCGACAGATGGCGGACCTCACGGCCCACCTCGCGACCCTCGGGCTTGCGCCGCTCCTCGCTGCCCAGTTTCGCTCGAATATCGCTGTAAACTTTTCCCTCCCTGTCGGACTGCCTTACAGCGCGTTTGCCAAGACAATGGAGGAGCGCGGCTTCTTCTGCCTCTATGGCATTCCGGGTGACCAGAGCCACTTCCAGCTCAGCACCATCGGGTTCCTGACGGATCTGGATATCGAAGCGGCCAAGGCGGCTCTGTCCGAGGTGTTCAAGCGCTGACGTCCGGGTCGCGGGACCTGACAGGTTCCGCCCCCCACCCCCCCCACGAAGTGGGGGAAATTGAACACCTAGAGCCCATGTCTGTGGTGTGTCGAGGTGGCAACGATCTTGCGTCTCGGTCTTCCACCTTGTTAGAAGGGACCACAGTGATTCGACGATTGGGCTCGCATGCGGGCAAGCGTATCTACTTCGGATACGACCGCTACATCCGTCCCGAGCTGATCGCCTACCGCGATGCGCTCGGCGTCCACGGGGACCTGACCGACGCGGTGGATGATGCCCAGCTCCACTACCTGACGTCTGCGGAGCTCGTCTGCACCGCGGTCCAGGCCGACCCGGAGAGCTTCGGCGTGCTGTGCTGCGGCACGGGCATGGGCATGTCGATCGCCGCCAACAAGTTCAAGGGCATCTACGCCGCGCGCTGCATGAGTGTGGAAGACGCAGAGCTCGCGCGCACGATCAACAACGCGAACATGCTGTGTCTCGCTGCGAAGAGCGGCTTCGAGCTCAACCAGGCGATTCTCAACACGTTCGCCAGCACCGCATACACCGGTCGGAAGCTGGACGAGCTGGAGCTGATCACTCGGTTCGAAGGCGCGCCCGCACCGTCGCTGCGCGTCGTTCGTCGGACCGCGTAGCTCGACGAGTCGGGTGCCGTGATGTTCGGGTTCGGCATCAAGGACATCTTCACGACCATCAACCTGATGGGTGGTGTGGTCGCGATCTGCCTGTGCATCGATGGGCAGCCGTACTACGCGGGCATCAGCGTGATGATCGGCTATCTGTGCGGCGACACGCTCGATGGCTACATCGCGCGCAAGCTCGGCACTTCGAATCAGTTCGGCGGTGAGTACGACACGATCAGCGATCACCTCTCGCACGTGATCGCCCCGGCGGCGATCGTCTACACCATCTACAAGGACGTCGGTCTCCTCCCACGGCCGTGGGACCAGGTGCTGGCGATCGCGCTCGCCGCGGTCATCATCGTCTCGGTCTCGATCCGTCACGCGCGCAACATCGTCGCGCCGGTCAACGTGAAGGGCGTGTGGGCCGGCCTGCCGCGCTCCGTCCTCGGATTCTGGGCGATCGCCTACTGCAACGCCACGCTCGCCCCGCACGCGCCAGGAGGCTGGTGGTTCGGCGTGATCCTGATCCCGTTGCTCTCCCTGCTGACGCTGACCTACCTGCCGTTCCCGTCGCACCGGATCGCGCGGAAGCATCGGTTCGGGTTCTTCGTCGTGGCGACCTGGTTCCTCGTGACCACCGTGGCGATGTTGATCTTCGCGCGGAAGTTCTTCTTCGACATGCAGTTCTTCTTCATGGCGGGCTACTCGGCGTCGGCCTGGATGACCCTCACGAAGGAGGAGCGCAGCGTCTACAAGCAGACGGTGGCCGAGGCGAAGCAGGCGCTGCGTGCAGCGGCGTATCCCGCCGCATCATGATGACGGACGCGGGCCGGCACTGCGTCTTCCTCGACCGCGATGGCGTGATCAACGAGGAGGTCGAGTACCTCCACGATCCGGCGCAGCTGGTCCTCATCGCGGGCGTGGCGAGCACGATCCGCGCGCTCGTCGACGCCGGCGCGCTGGTGGTCGTGGTCACGAACCAGGCCGGGATCGGCCGCGGCATGTACTCCGAGGCGGACCTCGCGGGGGTGACCGCGCGTCTCGACGAGCTGCTCGCAGCCTCCGGTACTGCGCTCGCCGGTTCGTACTTCTGCCCGCACCACCCGACGGCAGGCATCGGCGAGTACCGGATCGCGTGCCGCTGCCGCAAGCCGGAGCCGGGCATGCTTCTGGATGCCGCGGCAGACCTTGGCATCGACCTCGCGCGCTCGGTGATGGTTGGCGACAAGGCGACGGATCTCGCCGCTGGACGTGCCGCCGGATGCCATACGGTGCTCGTCCGCACGGGCTACGGCGCCGCCGAGGAGGTTGCGGCGCGCGCGGCCGGGCTGTGCGACGCCGTGTTCGATTCGCTCGCGGACGCGGGTCCGTACCTCCTGGCCAGGCTTTGACACGTCGAGAAGATGCGGTTAACACAGCCGAGATGACGCCGAACGGCAAGACGATCGCGGTCACCGGCGGCACGGGCTTTGTCGGGCAGTCGATCTGTCGGGCACTGCACGCCGCCGGGTCTGGTGTGCGCAGTCTGCTGCGGGCGCCGTCCGAGATCTCGAGGACGCTTGCTGCCGAAGGTGTGCAGTTCGTCGACGGAGACCTCGCCGACGCCGCCGCGCTCGACAAGCTGTGCGCGGGGGCGGATGCGGTCATTCATTGCGCTGCGTACAAGCCCAAGAAGCAGCCCGCCACGAGCGAGCTCATCAACGTGCAAGGCACGAAAGATCTGCTCACCGCCGCGCAGCGGAACGGCGTGCGTCGGTTCGTCTACGTCAGCTCGACCTCCGTGTACCGCGGCACGCCGCAAGCCGATGGCACGTACACCGAAGCCGTCCGTCCGGTCCTCGATCCGCGACTCAATCCCTACGCCCTCACGAAGCTGAAGGGCGAGCACGTCGTCGAAGAGCTCTGCGGCCAGTCTGATCTCGAGTTCATGATCATCCGGCCGACGAACGTGTATGGAGCGGGGAGCCTGTCGTGGGACGAGAGCGTGGCCGCTACGCTGCGAACCTGGCACGTCAAGTTCGGGCGCATGGCGTTCGACTTTGTCAGCATCGCCGATGTCGCTGCCGCCACGGTTGCAGCGGTGAGCTCCGCCGCCGCCAACGAAACGTTCAACATCGGCGGCGAGATGGTCGAGCATCGAGCATTCTGCGCCACGATCGCCAAGCAGCGCAGCATCAGCGCGATCGATCTACCGCGGCCCATCGACTGGACGGTGCGATGGTCCCTGCGCTTGATGGAGAAGCTGCGCGGGAACATTCGCTCGATGGACTACACGCGGGCGGCACACTTTCCGCATGACAAGGCCAGCCGCCTGCTCGGCTATCATCCTCGGCCGTTCGGCGACCAATAGCGCATGTCGATCGAGCGGATCGTCGAACAGGTGGCCGCACAGTTCGTGGGGACACCCGATGGCTGTCGTGGCGTTGGTTCGCAGACCTCGAAGAGCCCGTGTTTCGAAACCACCGGTCGGCGAGTTCAGGATCCTCTCGAGCCGATGCTCGAATGGGTCACACCGGGTGTGATTCGCACGGCGGCATGGACCCTGCTGCGTGATGTCGTCGGGTTTGCCCGCGCGAGCGGCTTTGCGATTCCAACCATCGGCGAGTGGGGCGGGCAGACCATCGCCGGGGCTGTCTCGACCGGCACGCATGGTGGATCGTATCGCTACGGCTCGTTGGCGTCGTCGGTGACGCGCGTCGTCGTCCTCGACGGCAACCGCCAGACCCACACCTTCGAACAGGGCACGGACGAGTTCCGCGCCGTGATCAGCTCGTTCGGTTCGACGGGAATCATCGTGGTGCTCGACATCGTGTGCGAGCCGATCTTCGATCTCGTCTTGCGGCGGCGACAGTATTCGATCGAGGACTACGCGCGCGAGCTGGTCCACAACGAGGGCAATGCGACGTTTCGCGCGGCGGTCTGGGAGTCGACGACGGAGTGGGTGATCGACTACGCCTCGACCCAGGTTGCTCGCGAGGATGGGCCGCAGGATCTGCCCCGCAAGCGCGAACAGCGGTTCGGCGACACGACCAGCGTCTACGCCTGGGTCGCACGAAATCTTGGTGTCTCGTGGCCATTCTCGTCGATCCGATCGAAGGACTATCGGGGCAGGTACGAGGACATGCTCGCGCCGATCGATGGCGACGCTGCCACCATTCTCGAGCGACGAAAGCGGCAACGCACACCGGTCGAGAGCGAGTTTGCGATCGACCTGGCAAGCAGCGAGGCCTTCCTTCGCGAGCTCCGCGCGTTGCTTCGCGACAAACGCGGCGGGCCGGATCGCATGATCGGGCTCCGCCCGATGGCAGGTGACGACCTGTGGCTGTCGCCGACGCTCGGCAAGCCGTGTCTGTGGGTGTCGGTCTTCATCCACGCTAACAATCCATTTGTCACGGATCTCGTCGCGTTGTTGCACCAGCACGATGCCCGGCCGCACTGGGGGAAACACCTGCTCTACTCACCCGACGTGGTGCCGGCGATGTACCCGAAATGGAGTGCGTATCGCGAGGTCCGACAGCGGCTCGACCCCGATCGGGTGTTCGTCAACCGGTTCTCCGCGGAGCTCGGCCTGTAGCCGATGAGCGACGTCGAGCCACCGGCGGACCGCAGCGGCGATTCGCTCGATGATGTGCATCGGCGCGTCAATCGTGGCCTGGCGTGGGTCGGTGCCGCGGCGTCGTTGATCGCGGTCCTCGAGGTGCTGGGGACGCTGCTGATCCTGCGGTTCTGGGTGACGCCGAAGCAGTACGGGATTGCCACGGCTGTGGTCTCGATCTTCGGCGCTCTCGAGCTGGCCTCCGAGCTGGGCGTCGCCGCATCGATCATCGGTCGTCGGGTGACGCATACCCAGGCACAGCTCTCGACGCTGTACTGGATCAACATCGCCGGCGGCGTGGTGCTGTACGTCGCGCTGTGGTTCTCGGCGCCACTTCTTGCACGACTGCACGGCGAGCCGATCATCACCGACGTTACCCGCGTGTTCGGCGTGGCCATCGTGATCCGCGCGGCGTACGCGATGCCGCAAGCGATGCTCAAGCGCGAGCTCCGCTTCAAGGAGCTCTCGTTGGTGCGCATGGTCGCCAACCTCGCCGATTTTGGGGTCAAGCTCGCCGTCGCGATGGCCGGTGGCGGGGTGTGGGCGTTCGTCGTGGGACCGATCGCGCGCTACGTGGTGTATGCGACGGGCGTGCCCCTGATCCTCCGGTGGCGTCCGTCGCTGGTGTTCGAGCCCGCCACCGTCCGCGACGACATCGCGTTCGGACTGCGCTCGACGGGTGGCGAGATGATCTTCGCGGTGTACTCGAACCTCGACTACCAGGTCGTCGGCGCGGTGTTCGGACCGCAAGCCCTCGGCATCTATCGCGCCGCGTACGAGCTGGTGCTCGAGCCGGTCCGGTTCATCTCCGGGGTGGTCACCGGCGTCGCGTTTCCGGCGTTCGCGCGGCTCCGGTCGTCGCCGCCGGCCGTGGCGCGCCAGTTCATCGCGTTCTGCCGGCAGAACGTGGCGATCGTTCTCGGCTACGTGGCCGTACTGCTCGTGACCGCCCCCGACGCGCTCACCGTGCTGCTCGGGACCGAGTATCGAGCCGCGGCGACATCGATGCGGCTGATGGCCGTGGTCGCCGTCCTGCGCGGGTTGTCGCATCTGGGGCCGCCGTTGTTCGATGGCCTTGGCCGCCCCGACCTGACGCTGCGCTATCAGATCGCCGCCGGGGTCACGCTCTCGACGCTGTTCCTCGTGGCAGCACTGGGCCTCGGTCCCACCATGGGCGCGACCTCCGTCGCACTGGCGTGGGCCGTTGGGTATCCGGTGGCGTTCGCCATGATGCTTCGCCAGATCTTCTCTGTGGTGGAGCTGCGCGGCGTGGAGCTCGTGCGCGCGCTGTTGCCGTTGGTCGTTGCCGCAGCCGTCGCGAGTGGCGTGGGTGTGGTGCTGATGATCGTACTCGCCGACGCAGCGCCGGCGCTGCGCTTCGGGGTCGTCACCGCCACGATGGTCGCGATCCTGTTCGTCGTGGTCGCACGCTGGTTGCTGCGGAGACGCGCGCACCGCGACGAAGTCGCTGCGGACGCCTAGGTCGCAGCTACTCCGCACGCCACGACCGAGCTCGCTGGTTCAGTTGCGCCCCGGAGACCCGAAGCTCCCAAAGAAGAGGCTTTCTCCTGCAGGAGAAGAGTCTGGTTCGGGTCCCTTCAGGACTTCGGGGCGCACTCGCACGAGCGAATGATCCGCCGCCGCAATTCTCCGCAGTCATCGCCTACGAGAGCTACCAGGCTCCTCTAGGCGCGGGCGGCGCGCGCGATCGATTCGCGATTCCGCAGGAGCTGGGTGAACAGCACCAGGAAGAACGTGAACGCCCCGGCGCAGAACACTCCGAGCACGATCTCGAGGTGGCCGATCGCGGCCATCACGACGAACAGCGTGACCACGAAGTCGCGCTTGAGGAGCTTCGGGACCGTGGCCTTGATCCACGGCAGCACGCCGCGCGGCCGTTGCGACAGGAACTCGGAGCTCTGGAACGCCCACGGGATGGCGGCCAGGTCGCCCGAGCGATAGACACGCAGGATCAGGTAGTACTGGGTGGCCTGGGTCAGCACGAACGCGGCGATCGCCGCGGCGCCGAGCGGCACCGCCCACGTGGCGCCGGCTCTATCGAGGCTGATCATCACGCCGGAGGTGTACGCGACGTTTGCAACGTCATCGACGATCGTGTCGAGCCACTGACCCTTGCGCGAGAACTGGAAGCGCAGGCGGGCGAGCTCGCCGTCGATGCCATCGACGATCGATCCGAGCTCGACGAGCAGCATGCCGACCAGGCCGGGGAGGTAGCCGCCGCGCGAGATCACGGCGGCACCGGCGAGCGCGCACGCGAGCGCGATCAGCGTGATCTGGTTTGGACTGATCGACGTGTTCGCGATCATGCGCGTGATCGGCAACGAGATGCGGCGGTTGAGCAGCTTGGCCGCGATGCCGTCGGCTGATTTCCGCAGCGAGCTGACGAGCTTCTTGCGCCCGACGCGTAGCTCTCGCGCGTCGCGTGCGGGCGTGCAGAACCCGAGATAGGGCGGAGGGGCCTCGGCGATGTCGCTGATGCCCGCGATGTGGGCGGCGATCGCGCCGGGGCGTGCCGCGGCCGCATGGAGCGGTGTGGCCAGGCTGCGGGAAGTCGCGAGCGCAGCGTCGTACTCCGGGCCACGCACGCGACCGGCCTCGCTCGACGAGCCGCGCCACGCCTGGGCGGCGAGCTTCGGCAGCTCGCGGTGGTACACGCGATCAGCGCGCACGACGAGCACCGGATCGTCGGGTTCGCCGCGGGGTGGGGCGGTGACGATCGTGACGCCGCCGCGCGAGACGATCCGCTCGTCGGCCGTGATCTTCGCGAGCTCGGGCACCGGCGTGTCGCCGCACCACACGAGGACGATCCGGCTCGCACCCGCCGAGCCAAGATCGCAAACAAGGCGGGTCAGGTACGGGATGCCACCGAGGACCATGTCGAGTGCGGGACTCGCAGGGACGCCGTCGAGCGTCCCGGCGAGGATCCACGCCTCGGCGATCGCCGGGCGCGCGGCGACGTCGCTCATGGTGCCTTCGTGAACAACGAGCGCTCGATCCATTCGCACAGGATGTGGCCGATCAGGATGTGACACTCCTGGACGCGGCCGGTGACGCGGGAGGGCACCGCGACCACGACGGTGGCGAGCTCCGCGAGCGTCGCCGAGTGCTCGCCGGTCAAGGCGACGAGCCCGATGCCGATCTCCTTCGCAACCTTGGCCGCGGCCACCACGTTGCGCGACGTGCCGCTCGTCGACAGCGCGACCGCGACGTCGCCCGGGCGGGCATGGGCGCGGAGCAGGCGCGCGAACACGTCGTCGTACGCGTAGTCGTTGGCGACGGCGGTGACGGTGGACGTGTTGGCGTGGAGGGCGAGCGCGGCGAGCGGCGCGCGGTCGAACGCGAACCGGCACTCGAGCTCGGCGGCCAGGTGCTGGGCATCGGCGGCACTTCCACCGTTGCCGAAGAACAGCGCCTTTCCGCCGTTGCGGTAGCACGTGACGAGCAGCTCGGCCGCTGCGGCGATCGCCGGCGCGACGTCGAGCAGGTGCTGCTTCGTGGCGATGCTCTCGCGAATCGAGTGGTCGATGTGGCTGTTCAGATCAGTCATGGGTCAGACCTCCGTGCGTGCAGCAACTGTCGACGACAGTGCGGACCAGCTCTCCGCGGTCCCGATGTCGACGAACGAGCCGGGTAGGACCGCGGCGTAGACCGGCTCGCCTGCTGCGACGAGAGCCGGCAAGGTGGTGCGCTCGAGGGAGACGAAGACACCGGCGGCGATCGCGGCGAGTGCACGCGGCTCGACGACGTAGACGCCGGCGTTGACGAGCCCCGGGCCGCGGTGGCCCTTCTCGGCGAAGCTACGGACCCGACCATCTTCGCCGACGTCGATCGTGCCGAACCGCTCTGCCTCGGGGACGTGGACCACAGCGATCGTGATCAGCGCGTGGGCCTGGTGGTGCGCGGCGACGAGCGCGGTGAGGTCGAGCTCGAGGTGGGTATCGCCGTTGAGCAGGAGGAACGGGCCCTCGATGAATCTCGCCGCGTGCTGGACCGCGCCACCCGTGCCGAGCGGCGCGGGCTCCGGCGAGATCACGAGCTCCACGTCGGGGTACTGGGCCCGGAGGTTCTGCGCCACGTGCTGCTCGACGAGCTCGGACAGGTAGCCGGTGAGGAGGACGATGCGACGAACGCCGCTGTCATGGAGCACGCCGACGAGCAGGTCGAGAAACGGGCGGCCGGCGATCGGCGCGAGAACCTTCGGCACGTCGGCGACGGCGTCGCGAAGGCGCGTGCCGAGCCCACCACACAGGACGAATGCAGACTCGATCATCACGGGATCCCGAACAGCCCCTCGGTCTCGTCGTGGAGGGTGTGCCTGACTTCCCAGGTCCGCATCCCGTCGTGGTCGAGCACCAGCGGCACGCTCTGCGCCCCGAGCCGGGTCATCGCCTCGATGACGCGCGCCTGCCGCATGAACGGCGTGTAGAACAGGAAGAACCCGCCGCCACCGGCGCCGAGCAACTTGCCGCCGAGAGCGCCGGCCTCGCGCGCCGCCGCGTACAGCTCGTCGAGGTACGGGGTCGCCGTGTCGGGGTTCATCCTCTTCTTGTTGACCCACGCGTCGTCAAGCAACGTGCCAAACTGGCGCATCTCGCCGGTCAGCAAGCACCGGCGCATCTCGTGGGTCAGCGCCTTCATCTCCTCGAGAGCAGCGAGCGTGGAGGGTCGCTTCTCCTTGTACGACTCGACTTGCTTCGCGACGATGTCGACCGAATCGCGCTTCTTGCGCGTGTAGAACATCTGGCAGTGGTAGACGAGCTCGTCGAGGATCCACGACTCGACGCGGAGCGGGATCACGAGCGTCCCGGCCGCCGTGAACTCGATGAAGTTCATCCCGCCGAACACGGCCGCGTAGTGATCCTGGCGCCCGACCGAGCGCCCGAGGTCGTCGTGCTCGACGGCGTACGCGAGCGCCGCCATGTCGTAGCGCGACATCATCAGATTGAACGCGTGGTTGACGAGCCCGACGATCAGCGCCGAGATCGCACCGGAGGACCCGAGGCCCGTGCCCGGAGGGGCATCGGAGTGCAGGTACAGGTTGAATCCCATCGGCGGGTTCAGCCGCTTGATCACGGCGTGCAGGAACGCGAGCTTGTCGCCGCTCGTCAGCTCCGAGCCGAGCTCGTACTTCACCACCTCGTCGTAATCGACGGAGAAGATCTCGACATTCTTGTCCGGACGCACCTCGAGTGCACCGAAGATGTACATGCCGATCGTCGTCGACAGCACACATCCGCCGTACTCGTCGCAGTACGGACTCACATCCGAGCCGCCGCCGGAGAAGCTGACGCGCAGCGGGACCTTTCCCCGGATCAACATCAGGCCGCCGCCTTGCCGGCGACGAGGGCATCGCACAGCTGGAGGTGCTGCTCGGCGACGTGCTCCCAGCTCGTGTCGTCCCCGAACTTGAGGATCCGCGCGCGCATCGCCTCGGCGAACTCCTTGTCGACGAGGAGCCGCTCGAGCCCGGCGGCCCACTCCTCGGTGGAATCGGGATCCGCGAGGAGCTCGGGCGAGACGTGCTCGCCGATCTCGTCGAACTTCGTGATCCGCGAGCACAGCATGAGCTTGCCCATCCCGGCGGTCTGGTGCACCACGCCGGAGACCGACGCGTAGTCCTGGCGGTACGGCATGGCAACGACGTCGGCTGCGGAGAACACGCTGGGCACGGCATCGTTCGGCACGTAAGCGCCCGACAGCCGCGTCCGACCACCGATCCCGAGCAGCGACGCCCGCAGGTGCAGATACTTGACGTACATGCCCCACCGGCGCGCCCGCGTGTACCCGCCGATGTACAGGAACGCATCGGGGACCCGCTTCAGCAGCACGCGGAACGCCGACTGCAGCCGCTCGACGCCCTTGCCGGTCCAGATGAAGCCGAAGAACAGCACCACCTTCGCGTTCTCGGGGATGCCGAGCTCCTTGCGGCTCGCCGCCTGATCCCGTGCCTCCATCGCGAGGCTGCCGTGCGGGATCACGGCGATCTTCGATGCATCGATCCCGCGCTCGACGAGCTCGGTCTTCATGCGGGTCGTGTGAACGTGGAGGCAGCTCGCCGCCTTGCCGACCGCGCGATCGAACTCGACCACGGTTCCACCGGGCTCGAACTTCATCCGCCGGCTCGCCGGATACACGGAGTGCGTGACAACCACCGCGCGCGTGCCCGCCTCCTCGATCGCCGCGATCAGACGCGGGAACCGGTTGTCGGCACCGAACACGTCATCGGAGTACTGGAGGTACGCCACGTCCGCCTTGACCTCGCGCAGCCCGCGAACGACGTCGTCGACGTAGTTCGCGTGGCGCGACCAGTACGGCGCGGCGCGATACGTCTCGGTCTCGACCGCTGCGGTGTCGCCTTCACCGATCACGTACTGGCGCTCCGGGCGCAGCGTGTGGATGCCGTTCATCAAGTTCTCGGTGTAGTAGGCGTGCCCGTGGACGTTCGGCCAGTAGTTCGTGACGTGGGCAATACGCATCGACATTCCTTGTGTGGTCGCCTGCAAGTATCGCGCTGGCTTCGTTCTCGTCCAGCGCCAACACCCCGATCCCGACGGCGAAGATCGGCAGTTCATCACGCAGGCCTGGCGTTATTCGGCCTGCGGTGACCGGCCTGCGCGGCATCGCTCCGTGGCGGCGCTGACGCTGTTGGTAGCGCGCCGGCAGGCGAGGGCAATGGCCTGCTGTGCGTCCGCGGCGAGCGTGACCTTGCGGCCTGCGATGAAGTCCTGGTGTGCGCGCTCGATCCAGGCCTCGAGGTTGTCCCGGTTGTCCTCGTCAAGATTCGGACACGTCCGGAATGTGCCAAGCGCGTCGATCATCGCGTCGCACTCCTCGGTCATCGACCTCAGCGAGATCGGGGGATCTGCCGCGATCGACGGTCCGGGAGCGACGGGCGGCTGCGAGCGAGCGCAGGCGCCGATCACAATGGCCAGCAAGGCCCTCGGGAGTGTCACGCGCATGAGCTAAACCAGTGAGTCCTTACCATGACCGGGTTCACGCATCTTCATCTGCACACGCAGTACAGCCTGCTCGACGGCGCGATCCGCGTGAAGGACCTGTTCCCCAAGGTCAAGGAGCTGGGGATGGACTCGGTGGCGGTCACCGACCACGGCAACATGTTCGGCGCGATCGACCTCTACACCGAGGCCAAGGCCGCCGGCGTGAAGCTGATCTTCGGCTGCGAGACCTACGTGGCCGCGACCGATCGCACGGACCGCACCAACCGCCGCAACTACCACCTCATCCTGCTGGCCAAGAACGAGGTCGGCTACAAGAACCTCTCGTTCCTGAACTCGAAGGGCTACCTCGAGGGCTTCTACTACAACCCGCGGATCGACAAGCAGATCCTCCGCGATCACTCCGAGGGCTTGATCGGCACGTCTGCCTGCCTCGGCGGCGAGATCGCGCAGACGCTCGAGAAGAACGGCGTCGCGGCGGCGGAGGAGACAGCAAAGGAGTACGCGTCGATGTTCGCCGAGGGGGACTTCTTCCTCGAGCTGATGCCGACGCCCACGTCCGAGCAGGACACGCTCAACGGCGAGCTGATCCGCATGAGCAAGAAGCTCAACATCCCGCTCGTCGCCACGAACGACTGTCACTACGTCAACCGCGCCGACGCCGCCGCACATGACGTGCTGATGGCGATCCAGACCGGCAAGAGCCTCAAGGACGAGAAGCGGCTCAAGCACCAGGTCGACAGCTACTACATGAAGTCGCCCGCGGAGATGGAGTCCGCGTTCAAGGACGTCTCGCAGGCGATCGAGAACACGGCGCTGATCGCCCAGCGCTGCAACGTCAAGCTCAAGCTCGATCAGACCTACCTGCCCACGTACAAGGTCCCCGAGGGCGAGACCCTCGATACGTACCTCGGCGCGATTGTCGACAAGGGCCTCGATCGTCGGTTCACGGAGCTCGCGAGCCGCGGCGTGAAGTTCGATCCGGATCAGTATCGCGAGCGCGCGAAGGTCGAGATCGCCGTCATCCAGAAGATGGGCTTCTCGGGATACTTCCTGATCGTCTGGGACTTCATCCGCTGGGCGAAGGAACACGGCATCCCGGTCGGTCCGGGTCGCGGCTCCGGCGCAGGGTCGGTCGTCGCCTGGGTCATGCGGATCACGGACATCGACCCGATCGAGTTCAAGCTCCTGTTCGAGCGGTTCCTGAACCCCGAGCGCGTGTCGATGCCTGACTTCGACGTCGACTTCTGCATGAACCGGCGCGGCGAGGTCATCAAGTACGTCCAGGAAAAGTACGGCAAGGACCAGGTCGGTCAGATCGCCACGTTCCATCAGCTCAAGGCGCGCGGCGTGATCCGCGACATCGCGCGCGCGATGGAGATCCCGTTCGGCGAGGCCGACAAACTCGCGAAGCTCGTCCCCGAGCCGGTGCAGGGGAAGAGCCCGCCGGTGCGCGAGGCCATCGAGCAGACGCCCGAGCTGAAGCAGCTCTACAACGAGAGCCCGCTGCACCGCGAGCTGCTGGATCTCGCCGCCGCGCTCGAGGGCCTCAATCGCAACGCCGGCATGCACGCCGCCGGCATCGTGATCGCCGAGAAGCCGCTGTGGGAGTACGTGCCCTGCTTCCGCGGGCAGAACGACGAGATCGTGACGCAGTTCGCGATGAAGGAGGTAGAAAAGGCGGGACTCGTCAAGTTCGACTTCCTCGGCCTCAAGACGCTCACGGTGATCCATACCGCCGTCAAATTGGTCAACCAGCAGCGGGCTCGCGAAGGGATCGACGAGTTCGACATCGACCTCATCGCCAAGACCGACGCCGACGTGTTCAAGATGATCTCGCGCGCGGACACGACCGGCGTGTTCCAGCTCGAGTCGAGCGGCTTCCGCGAGATGCTGAAGAAGCTCAAGCCGGACTGCCTCGAAGACATCATCGCGGCCGTCGCGCTGTATCGCCCGGGTCCGCTCGAGGGCGGCATGGTCGATGACTTCATCGATCGAAAGCACGGCCGCAAGAAGGTCGAGTATCCGCATCCGATCCTCGCCGAGGTGCTCGCCGATACGTACGGCGTCATCGTCTACCAGGAGCAGGTCATGCAGATCGCTCAGGTGATGGGCGGCTACTCGCTCGGCGGCGCCGATCTGCTGCGCCGCGCGATGGGCAAGAAGAAGCCCGAGGAGATGGCGAAGCAGAAGGAGACCTTCATCGCCGGCGCCAAGGCGAAGCAGCTCGACATCAAGATCGCCGAGGAGGTCTTCGACCTCATGGCGTTCTTCGCGGGGTACGGCTTCAACCGGTCGCACTCCGCCGCGTACGGGTGGATCACGTACCAGACCGCGTATCTCAAGCACCACTACCCGCACGAGTTCATGGCGGGTCTGATGTCGTGCGATGCGGACAACATCGACAACATCGTCAAGTTCATCGCCGAGGCGCGCGCGATGGGCCTCGTCGTCGAGCGGCCGGATATCAACGAGTCGCTGCAGGACTTCAGCGTCACGCCGCGGGCCGATGCGCTCGGCGGCAAGGTCATTCGCTTCGGGCTCGGCGCCGTGAAGGGCGTCGGCTCGAACGCCGTCGAAGCGATCCTCGAGGCGCGCGCGGCGGATGGAAAGTTCGAATCGATCTTCGAGCTGTGTCGCCGCGTCGACACGCAGAAGTGCAACCGGCGCGTGCTCGAGCAGCTCGTCAAGAGCGGCGCGGTCGATGGACTGCCGGGCAATCATCACCGCGCGAAGCTCCTCGCGGCGCTCGATGCCGCGATCGAGCGCGGTGCCGCCGATCAGCGTGATCGGCGCAGCGGGCAGACCTCGCTGTTCGGACTGTTCAACGCAGCCGAGCCACCGAAACCCGTGGGCGAGAAGGTCGGGGAGACGTATCCCGACATCGAGGAGTGGAACCACAAGCAGCTGCTCGCGTTCGAGAAGGAGTCACTCGGGTTCTACGTGTCGGGCCATCCGCTCGATCGGTATCGCGGTGATCTCCAGCGCTACGCCACCGCGTCGACCAGCTCGTTCTCCAACGGCACGCGCGGCGTCGGCGATAACGCGATCGGCGGCATCGTCAGCCAGTACCGCGAGATGATCACGAAGAAGGGCGACAAGATGGCGCGCTTCATGCTCGAGGATGCCGAGGGCACGCTCGAGGTGATCGCGTTCCCGAAGACGTTCGAGAAGGTCCGCCACGTGCTCGTCAGCGACGAGCCGATCCTGTGCTCGGGCGCGGTCAAGAACGAGGGCAATGCCGAGGCGCCCGAGTGGAAGATGCTGCTCGAGTCCGCGGCGCCGCTGTCGCAGCTGCGCGAGGCGAAGTCCACGCGCGTCGATATCCACCTCGATGCGGACCAGGTCACGCACGACCTCGTGGACGAGCTGAAGACGATCCTCGCGAATGCGACGCGCGGGAACTGCCAGGCGGTCATCCGGCTCAAGATCGGCCAGCGGTCCGAGACCGTGGTCCACCTGCCCGAGGCGTGGGCCCTGGCCCCGACCGAGGATCTGATGACCCGTCTCGAGCGGCTGTTCGGCGACCGCGTGGCGACCCTCGGATAGCGTCTCCAGGGGCTTATTCCTCTCCCGGCGGGTGCACGGATTGCGCAACGCGGCATAGATCCGACCGGGGCCACCAGAAAACGGTTGAAGCGGCGTCGCGCCTGGATACGATGCGCGCGGGGGTATCGATGTCAGCAGCGCTCCGCGGTCTCGCGCTCGCCTTGATGGCGTGCAGTTGCGCCAACGCCGGCAATCCCGGCTCGGGTGGCGATGACATGCCCAAGATCGATGCGGCCGTGAAGCGTGACTCGAGCTCGCAGCCCGATACGCCGCCGCCGATCGACGCGTCGATCGACTCGCAGCAGACGGTGATCGATGCGCCGATCGACTCGGGCACCATGGGCCTGTTCTGCAACGGCAACAGCGAGTGCACGGTGGCGGGCGAGTGCTGCTTCTCGCTCAGCGGTCCGGGTTTCTGCGTCCCGGGCACGCCGTTCGCTGGCGCCTGTATCCCGAACTGATGAACTAGCGGGTCGCGGTCACCGCCGCGCGGGGCGGCGAGATCGCGAGCTTGAAGAACGTCGCCGGATCGACCCAGCCGCCGGGCACGCGCACGCTGATGTGGAGGTGCGGTCCCGTGGCGCGGCCGGTGTGGCCCGCGAGGCCGATCTCAGCGCCCTGCGTGATCACGTCGCCCTCGGCGACCGTGGCCTTGCTGAGGTGGTAGTAGGCCGTCGCCATGCCGCCACCGTGGGCGACCACGACCACGTTGCCCGCGAGGAACGTGTCGCGCACCAGCGTGACGGTGCCCGCATTGACCGCCTTCACGGATGAGGCTTCCGTCGCGAACAGGTCGGTTCCGAGGTGCTGGCTGCGGTGGCCATCATTGAACGTGCGCCACTCGCCGAACGGCGACGTGACCGTGCCGGGCGGGCGCTTGAACGCGCGCGTGAACTGCGGCGTGCCCTTGCCCTTGCCCACGGCGCCGATGATCGCGCCGTTGTCGGCGTCGATGCGATCGCGGTCCGCCTTCGGCGGATTCGCCATCTCGTCCTCGACGATGACGTCCGTCTCGGCGAACTTCTTCTCCTTGACCTTGACCGCGACGGGCAGCTTCGCGCTCTGGATCTCGATGGAGATCGGCTCTGGCTTCGCATCCAGTGGGATCGCGATCAGCGCCTGAAAGCCCGCCTTCGTCGGGAAGAACTCGAGCGCGGTGCCATTGGCGGTGCCCTTCGGCATGTCCTTCGCGCCGGAGACGGTGACCAGCACGGCATCCCCCGGAGACGCGACCTTCGGAGCGACGGTGACCTTCGGACCGGCGGCGGCGGTGCCACCGATCGCGAGGAGCATGACAAGCGAGGCGAGCTTCATGCTTTGGTGTACCGCCGCTGCGATCGGCGACAACCGATCGCGGGCCCGCCTCACCTGGGCGTCACGGTCGCCACACGCGCTCGGTGAGCGCCCGCGCTCGGTTCAGTCGAGGCCGAGCTTCACGAGGTCTTCCTCGTCGAGCCCGAAGTAGTGCGCGGTCTCGTGGAGCACGGTGATCCGGATCTCCTCGCCGAGGTGGTCCTCGTCGTGTGCAAACCGCTCGAGGTTGGTCTTGAACAGGAGGATATTCGTGACCGCGGGCGCAGCGTTGCCGGTCTCCGGCATGGGCGTGCCCTGGAACAGGCCGAGGATGCGCGGATCGAGACCGTCGGCGACCTGCTCCTCGGAGGGCGCGGTGTCGATCAGGATCGGCACGCGCTCGAGCTTGGTGCGGATGTTCTGCGGCAGCTCGGCGAGCGTATCGAGGGCGATCTGCTCGACCTCGTCGTCGCTGATCGTCACATCGCCCGCGGGGAGCTTCGCGTCGAGCACGCGGACCTGCTGCCACGCGGCGATCATGTTCGCGCGGTCCTCGGTGGCCTCGTGGACGCGGCCGAGCAGGTGGAGCGCGTCGGCGGCGATGCCGTCGTCGAGCTTGCGGGCGGCGTCGATCCAGCGGGTCGCGGCGGCGTGATCCTCCGCACCGAGTGCGAGCTCGGCGAGATCGAGCGCGAGCTCCGCGTCGTCGATCACGGAGCTCGAGAGCTCGGACAGAGTCTCGCGCGCATCGGCGGTGCGTTCGAGCGCGAGGAGCGCTTCGGTCTTGATGTACACGGCCTCGACGAGGTCGGCCTCCTCGTCGATGAAGTCGAACGCTGCCTCGACGGTCTCGAGCGCGGAATCGGCATCGCCGATGCCGTGGAGCTCGAGGCGCGCGATGCAGATGCGCGGCATCGGATCGTCCTTGTGGAGCTCGGACAGCGCGCGGTACTGGGAGATCGCCTCCTCGACGTTACCGGTCGCATCCGCGACGGAGGCGGCGAGCGTGATCACGTCCGCGTTCTTGCGGTCGATCCGCTTGAGGCGCTCGAGGATGGCGGCTGCTGCGTCGATCTCGCCCTCCTCGAGGGCCTCGAAGGCTCGCTCGAGGTCGGCGGTCATGCGATCCGTGCGGGACATGTTATTCCCGAGTTGATACTCCGAATTAGCCTGCGGGGTAGGCGTGCTTAGCTGGTCATTTGCGGAGGGTCGCGCATGTCGCTATCGTCGAGCGGTGCCGATGTTCCTCGTGCGTGCCGTGGCCCTGCTGACCCTCGTGGTCGCGCTCGCGGCGTGCCCGCGCGGTACCCGCAAGACGCTGGTGCCGGATGTCCCTCAGAACGGCGACGCCAGTGCGCGCGCTCGGTTCGCGGAGGCGAAGGCAAAGTTCCTGCGCGACGGGCGCAACACGGAAGAGTTTCGGCAGATCGCCGAGGACTTCCCGGGTGACCCGATCGCACCCTGGGCGCAGCTCTACGCGGGCATCGCGGCGGTGAAGGCTCGCCAGTTCGACATCGCGATCAAGGCGCTGAAGTCCACCGTCGACGCCGATGTCGATGCGGGGCTGACGTCGCGCGCGGAGCTGTTCCTCGGCATCGCCAACAACTACGGCGGCGATCCGAAGCAGGTGCTCGGTCAGCTCAAGCGGGGCGAGAAGGCGATCGAGAACGACGACGAGCGCACCGAATACCTTGCCGCGCTCGCGTATGCGACCGCGCTTGGCGAGCGGCCCCTCGCGTCGTTGCCGGTGTTCGATCAGCTCTACGTCCGCGTGTCACCGACCGAGAAGGCGCTGATCGTGGCGCGGGTGCTCGAGGTCGTCGCGACCGCGGATCCCGACACGCTGAAGCGGATCTACGACGAGATCGACGACAAGAAGGGCCCCGCGATGGCCGCCGTCGCGAGCCGGCTCGCGCTCCTCGCCGATCAGGCTGGGAAGCACGACGATCATCTCGCCGAGCGCGCGGCGACAGCGCGCGTCGCCGTCGGGTTGCCGAAAGCGATCGGCGAGACCCCGGCCGCGAGCTCGGGCAGCGGTTCGGGCAACGCAGGCCTCGTCGGTGCCGTGCTGCCGCTCGGCGGCAAGCAGAACCGGGTCGCGGAGGCCGCCGCGGCCGGGCTCGGGATGGCCGCGGGCGTATCGGATGGCAGGGGCATCGCGGCCGTCGAGGTGCGGAGCGCGATGGATGCCGATGCATCCGCGGTCGCCGTCGAGGATCTCGCGCGAAACAACGTGATCGCGATCATCGGGCCGATCGATTCGAGCGCGGTCGACGCGGCGGGAAAGCGCGCAGAGAGCCTCCAGCTCCCGCTGCTCAGCTTGAGCACGGCGGCCGAGAAGAACGCGGGCAGCACATATGTGTTCCACATGGTGCACTCGGGCGAGGCGCGCAGCCGGGCGCTCGCGCAACGCGCTCTCGCGAAGGGCGTGAAGAAGTTCGCCGTGCTCGCGGCGGAGAATGGCTACGGGCGCGCGATGACCGCGGCGTTCAAGGACGAGGTCGAGAAGGGCGGGGGCACCCTCGTCTCCACGGTCACGTACAAGGCCGAGACGAAGTCGTTCGCCGGGTTCACCGCGAAGCTCACCGGCGACTGGGACGCGGTGTTCGTACCCGCGCAGGCCGACACGCTTGGCCTGATCGCACCCGCTCTCGCCGCGACCGGAAAGATCCCGAAGCCGCTCGGCACGAAGAAGGTGATCGGCGGCAAGCCGGTCCTCTTGCTCTCCACCGCGGAGAACCTGACCGCCGCGTACCTGACCGATGCGGGCCGTCACTCGGAGGGAGCGTTCCTCGCGCCCGGCTACTACCCCGACGATCAGGATCCGGCCAGCAAGGCGTTCCTCGATCGCTTCATCGGCGCGTTCGGGCGCGCGCCCGGCTTCCTCGAGGCGTACGCGTTCGACGCCGTGCAGCTCGCAGCGGCCGCCGGGACCAACGGCCGCGCCGCTCTCGCCGCCACGCTCGCGAAGGGCGAGCTCGCGGGCCTCACGGGGACGATCCGGTTCGACCAGGACCACCGCCGGGCCGATCCCGGCGTGCTGTACACCGTCGCCGAGGAGACCGGCGGCGTGTTCGCGATCCGCGTCGCGCACTGAGCGGTGCTGCGGCGGCCGGCGTGCGTCGGATTGCCCGCTCGGGTGCAGCTCGGGCATACGCACCGGCCCGGGCTCGCAGCGACCAGCGGATCCCGGATCAGACTGCCCCGAAGCCCCCAAAGATCCCGAAGCAGAGTCTTCTCCTGGAGGAGAAAGCCTCTCCATCGGGCCTTCGGGAACTTTGGGGCTCACTACTCGGACACGCCCCCGGCATGCTCGGGCACACGCACCGCCCGGACATCGTCGCCGGGCACGGTCCCTCGGGCGCTCGCGAGGCCGTCGCTCTTCCCGTGGTATAGCCGGCCCGTGGCGGACTCCTCCTTCGTCGGCAATCGCCTGATCGCGGCGCTCGATGCGCCCAACCGCGCCGAGGCGGATGCGCTCGTCGCGAAGCTCGGCGGTGTGCCGAGCTGGATCAAGCTCGGTCTCGAGCTGTTCTGCGCGGAAGGCCCGTCGATCGTCGCGGATCACGTCGCGCGCGGGCATCGCGTGATGCTCGATCTGAAGCTGCACGACATCCCCGAGACCGTCGCGCGCGCCACCTCGCGCGTCTCGCAGCTCGGCGCGGGTCTGCTCACCGTCCACGCGGGCGGTGGCCGCGCGATGCTCGAGGCGGCGGTCAAGGCGGCGGGGCCCGCGATGCGCGTGCTCGCGGTGACCGTGCTGACGTCCCTCGACGACAACGACCTCCTCGAGATCGGGGCGATCGGCCCGGTCGGCGAGCTGGTCAAGAAGCGCACCCAGCTCGCGATCGCCGCGGGCTGCGCGGGCGTCGTCGCATCGCCGCACGAGGTGGCGACCATCCGTGCGATCGCACCGAGCTCGTTCCTGATCGTCACGCCTGGTGTGCGCCCGGCCGGTGCGGCCGCTGGCGACCAGAAGCGCGTGATGACGCCGAAGCAGGCGCGCACCGCGGGCGCAGACCTCGTCGTGGTCGGTCGGCCGCTGCGCGATGCGCCGGATCCCGCGGCCGCGGCGCGCGCGATCGTCGACGAGCTGTCATGAGCGGCGGGCGCAACGAGGGAAGCGGGCGCGGTCCGCGCGGTACCGGTACCGGGTTCATCAGCGGCCCCGGCGAGCGCTTGATCTACGGCGCAGGTCCAGTCCGCGAGCTCCTCACCGTACGGCCGAAGTCGATCAAGGCGATCTGGACCGATCCGCAGCGCTCCGGGCGCCAGACCAGCGATCCCGTGGCGGCCGCCGTGGTCGCCGCGCGCGCGGCCGGGATCGTCGTCGAGGATCGCGATCGCCAGACGCTCGACCGCGTGGCGGGCGAGGGCGCGCTTCACCAGGGCGTGGTCGCGTGGCTCGGACCGTTCGCGTACGCGCAGCTCGAGGACGTGGTCGGCGGCCCTGGGCCGGCACTCCTCCTCGCACTCGATGGCGTCGAGGATCCGCGCAACCTCGGCGCGATTCTCCGCTCGGCATATCTTCTCGGCGCCGGCGGCGTGATCATCCCCGACCACCGCGCGGCGCAGGTCACCGCGGTGACAGCGAAGGCATCGGCGGGTGCGAGCGAGCTCCTCCCGGTGGTTCAAGTCGGAAACCTCGTGCGCGCTCTCGAGGAGCTGCGCGAGCACGGCTTGTGGCGCGTCGCAGTGCACGCGAGCGAGACAGCGCAGCGCATCGATCAGATCGACGGCAAGGTCCCCGTGTGCCTCGTGCTGGGCGCCGAGGGCACCGGCATCCGCCCGCTCGTCGCGAAGAACTGCGACTTCCACGCCGTGATCGACATGGCCAGCGAGCGCAGCGGCATCGGCTCGTTCAACGTCTCGGTGGCCGCGTCGCTGGCGCTCTACGAGATGCGGCGCCAGCGCGCTGCGAATCCCTAATTTTCGACTTTTTCAAGGAAGCTCGTCTTCAGGAGCTTCTCGCCGTACACCGGGAAGAACGTGGCCACGGTGTCACCGCTGACGCGCACGACCTCGCCCTCGCCCCACCTGGCGTGGCGGACGATGTCGCCCTTCTCGAGCGGACCGAACACGGGCCGCTTGACGCGCTCGATCTTGAGCGCGCGGCCACGACCACCGCGCCCGCGGCGCAGCGCCTCCTCGAGCAGCGCTTTGCGCTGGGTCGCGTCCACGCCACCACGCCGTGCCGCCAGCGCCGCGGCCACGGTCTCTTGCTCGCGGTTCGGTGCGGACGCGGACTTCGCCGAGCGCACGCAGTTATCGCAGCTGCCACACGGCGCCGCGTCGAGGTAGCCGAAGTACGTGACGAGCAGGCGGGTACGGCACAGATGCGATTGCGCGTACCGCAGCATCGCTGCGAGGCGGGCGCGGTCCTGCGCGCGCTTCTGCTCGTAGCGGTTCGCGGCGCGGGCGAGGTTCTCGATGCTCGGCGGCTCGATCGCGCGCGGAGCGAACAATGCGCCCGGCGCCTCTGCAGCGAACCCGACCTCCTTGAGGAACGAGAGCACCACGCGCGCCTTCTTCGCGGGCGCATCGGCGCGCTCGGCGATCTCCTTCACGGTGCGGAACACGTCCTCGTGGTCGTCGGTGTCGTCGGTGGCGATCTTGCCGCCGGTGACCTGCACGAGCGCCTCGGCGACCGCGCGGGTCTGTTCCGGCGTGGGATAGCGCCCCCCGAGGAAGAAGCTCTGGATGCGCTTGTCCTCGGGCTGGTAGAGCAGCACACAGTCCGCAGGCTTGCCATCACGGCCCGCGCGACCGGCTTCCTGGTAGTAGCTCTCGAGCGAGCCCGGGAAGTTGTAGTGGATGACGAACCGGAGGTCCTGCTTGTCGACCCCGAGGCCGAACGCGTTCGTAGCGACCATCAGGCGCGGATCGCTGCGCTCCATGAAGGCGCTCTGCACGCGCTCGCGATCCTTCGCCCGCATGCGGCCGTGGTAGCGACCGCACTCCACGCCTTGTGACCACAGGAAGTCGGCGAGCGCATCGACGGTCTTCACCGTGGCGGCGTAGATGATGCCGCAGCCCTCCTGCCGCTCGATCAGGCGGAGGAGGAGCGCTTGCTTCTTGCGCTCACTCGACGCCTTGACCACGTGATAGCGGAGGTTCGGCCGATCGAGGCCGATGTCGATCACCGATGCATCGGGGATCTGGAGCTGGGCGAGGATGTCGTCCTTGACCTTCGGCGGCGCGGTCGCGGTCAGGGCGAGCACCGGCGGTTTCCCGAGAGCGATCACCGCTTCACCGAGCCCGAGGTACGCGGGGCGGAAGTCGTGCCCCCACTGCGAGATGCAGTGCGCCTCATCGACCACGAACAACGACACGTTGACGGTGGCGAGGCGCTCGCGAAACCGCGGATCGCCGAGGCGCTCGGGCGTGACGTACGCGATGCACGGCTTGTTCGACGACAGACGCGCGAGCGAAATCTGCTCGTCCCGCGGCGATAGCGTGGAGTCGAGCCGAAGTACGTCCATGTTGAGGTGGTCGAGCTTGTCGTACTGATCCTTCATCAGCGCGATCAACGGAGACACCACGAGCGTGACGCCGGTCAGCTCGAGGGCGGGGAGCTGGTAGCACAGCGACTTGCCGGCTCCGGTGGGCATGATCGCGAGGGTGTCGATGCCCGCGAGCACGTTGCGGATCGCGAGCGCCTGCCCGGGACGGAACTGAGACAGGCCGAACCGCCGCTGGGCCAGCTCGAGCATGCGCGCATCGGTGACTGCAGCCTCCGCCGCCTCACTCGGATCTGTGATCTCGATCTCTTCGTGCTCCTCCACGACGTCGGGGACGTCCGCGTCCTCGAGGTGCATCGGCTCGAGCGAATCGCGGGTGCCGCGGGCGAGCTTGACGGGCTCGTCCTCGCCGGGCCGTTTGACGCGGCGCCGCTCTGGAGGAGGGCTTTTGGCCATGAACCTTAACGCTCGCCCGGAACATGGTCTCAGGCAAGCGCTACCTGACGACTACCTGAGCTGCGAACTATGTGCGCCGGCGCCCGGTTGTTACCTGCGTAGTCCACACCACGGCTGATCGCATGTGATCCCGACACCCCTCGGGATTTCCGTCGGGGAAGGTGGTCAGGTGCCTGACACGACCCGGTGCATCATTTCGCGGCGATCTGACCCTCGGCCTTGAGCAGCTCCGCGGTCAGCACCGCCCCACCTGCTGCGCCGCGCACCGTGTTGTGCGAGAGCGCGACGAACCGCCAGTCAAACATCGCATCGGGGCGAAGCCGACCGATCGAGACCGCCTGGCCTTTGCCGGCGTCCCGGTCGAGCTTGGTCTGCGGGCGGTTGTCGTCTTCGAAGTAGTTGAGGAACGGCTTCGGCGCGCTCGGCAGTCCCAGCTGCTGCGGCTTGCCGCCGAACTCCTTCCACGCGGACAGGATCTGGTCCCTGGACGGCTTCTTGTCGAACGCGACGAACACGGCTGCCATGTGGCCGTCGCTGACCGGCACGCGAATGCACTGCGCGGTGATGAGGGGCGCGGTCGCGTTCACGATCCGGCCGCCTTCGATCTTTCCCCACACCTTCAGGGGCTCCTGCTCGCTCTTCTCTTCCTCGCCCTTGATGAACGGGATCACGTTGTCGACCATCTCGGGCCAGGTCTCGAACGTCTTGCCGGCTCCGGAGATCGCCTGGTAGGTGCACACCGCGATCTTCGTGGGTCCGAACGCCCACAGCGGATGGATCGCCGGCACGTAGCTCTGGATCGAGCAGTTCGGCTTGACCGCGATGAACCCGCGCTTCGTGCCGAGCCGCTTCTTCTGCGCCTCGATGACGCCCATGTGATCGGCGTTGATCTCCGGGATCATCATCGGCACATCCGGAGTCCACCGGTGCGCGGAGTTGTTCGACACCACCGGCGTCTCCGCCTTCGCGTAGTCGTCCTCGAGCTTCGCAGTCGCGGCCTTGTCCATGTCGACGGCGCAGAACACGAAGTCGACCTGGCTCGCGATCTTCTCGACGTCGGAAGCGTTCGCGACCGTGAGCCGCGCGGCGGTCGGCGGCACCTCGCCCGGGAGCGTCCAGCGCCCTGCCACGGCATCGGCGTACTGCTTGCCCGCAGAGCTCGGACTCGCCGCCACGGCCGTCACCTCGAACCACGGATGACCTTCCAGCAGGGAGACGAACCTCTGACCGACCATGCCGGTCGCGCCGAGCACGCCGACCTTGAGCTTGTTTGCCATTGCGACGAGGAATCTACCTCGATCTTCGCGATCGGGCTTGCAGTCTTACAAACGATCCTGAAGATAGCGGCCCACACATGCCGTTGCTCGAAGGCCTCCGCGTCATTCACTCCAAGATCCATGGCTACGGCGTGATCACCACGCGCCCGTTCGCTGCAGGCGAGACGGTCTGCTTCGGCGACGGCGTGCTCTATCAAGCCGATGCCGAGTTCGACGATACCTACGCGCTGATCCTCCCTGGCGAGGACTCGGGGCAGGGCGATCCGCTGTTCTGGGACCTCGCGTGCCAGACGCGCTGGTTCAATCACTCGTGCGATCCGAACTCCGACGTCCGCTCGAACTGGGACCACGCAGAGAACACGATGCGTGCGTGGTGGGTCGCGCTGCGCGACATCCCGGTCGGCGAGGAGATCACGTACGACTACGCGTTCACCGCCGAGGTCGCCGAGGCGTGCCATTGCGGCGCCGCCGGCTGCCGGGGCCTGATCGTCGACGACGACCCGGAGAACCTCGCCAAGCTCCCCGAGGAGCTCAAGAAGCTGCTGCGCGTTCCGGCGCCGGGAGCCCGCGTCGCTTCGTGACCTGATCGGATATGGTGGCGGCGTGAGCGATCTCGTCGAGCCGAACAGCACCACTCCGATCATCGGCGCGTGGGACCACCCGCTGCTCGATCCGAACCTCGAGGATGCACAGATCTCGCACTCGCTCGATCTCCTCGCGGGAAAGCCCGGCACGTTGGGGCGGGCCGAGAGCACGTATCGCCAGAAGCTGCGGCTCAAGAGCTGGCAGTACATGACCGCGTCGACGGACGATCTGTTCATCGCGTTCGCGGTCGGCACGGCGGGGTTCGCGAGCAACAGCTTCGTCTACGCGGCGGAGCTCGGCACCGCCAACGTCCACAAGAAGTTCGCGATCACACCGCTGCAGATGGGCACACGGGTCGCGCCGTCGAGCGCTGCCGGCGAGCACACGTTCCGCGCGCGCGGGCTGAGCGTGGCGATCGAGAACCTCGACGGCGGTCGTCGGTTTGCCGTGCACATCGACGCGAAGACCGAGGGCGGGGGAAAGCTCGGCGCCGAGCTCGCGTTCTCGAGCCGGCCTGCCGACGAGCACCTGTCGCTCTGCGTGCCGCTCCCGGGGGGGCGCTGGAACTACACGCACAAGTTCGCCGCGTTCTCGGTCTCGGGACACGTCAACATCGACGGCCGCTCCATCCCGTTCGCGCCCGATCGCTCGTACGGAACGTTGGACTTCACGAAGATGTACGCGCTGCGCCACGCGGTGTGGAAGTGGGTCGCGCTGTGCGGTCGCACGAAGCACGGCGAAGTCATCGGCCTGAACCTCGTCGACCCCACGCCCGACGCCCCGGTCAGCGAGAATGCGGTGTGGATCGACGGCAAGCGCGAGGCGATCACCGGGGTCGAGCTGGCGTCGCAGACCGCGGAGGGCGCGAGCCCGTGGCGGATCCGCGCGGACAACATCGATATCTCGATGAAGGCCGTTGCCCACGTATCGCAGCGCCTCGATCTTCCGCTCGTCCGGAATCGTTTGCGTCACGTGATCGGCGCGTTCACGGGACGCGTGCGCACGGCGAATGGCCGCGTGCACGACCTCGAGCACGTGATCGGCATCGCCGAGGACTTCGATACCTGGTGGTAGCCGGCCGCCAAGGCGGCCACGCGTGGCTTGGCGACTATGTGGTCGCGGCGGCCTGCAGCATCGTCTCGCCGTCGCGGACGTAGGTCGATCCGGGAATCGCCTTGGCGGTGCGCTTTCCGACGGCGGCGAGCTCCGCGAGACCTGCGTAGGACTTCGCATGCGAAAGCGAGATCGCGGCGATCGATACGCTCATGATCGGGAACTTGCGCTGTATGCCGAACCGGTCCTTCGTCTCGATGTAGCCGCGCTGGCGGTCGGCAGGATCGTAGTAGAGGCGGATCAGCTGATCGAACCGTTCGCAGATGCCCTTGCACACGGTATCGGCGCGATCCGCAGACGTCACGAACACGAAGTCGTCGCCGGCGATGTGGCCGATGAAGTCGCCTGTGTTCCCCCGCTGCATCATGACGTTGCGGATCACGTCGCCGGTCTGCCGGATCACCGCGTTCGCCTTCGCGTAGCCGTAGTAGTCATTGAACGCCTTCAGGTTGTCGAGGTCGAGGTAGCACGCGACCGCGGATGGTTCACCGCCCTCGATCTGGAGCTCGATCTCGCCCTGGATCGCATCGGCGCCGGGAAGCTGCGTGGTCGGCGAGGCGCCGAGCTCGCGTGCCTGGCGATCGAGCGCCTTGGCGACGCGCGCGAGGAGCTCGGCCGCGTCGAACGGCTTGACCATGTAGTCCTCTGCGCCGGAACGAAACGCGCGGACCTTGTCGGCGGTGTCGCCGCGCGCCGAGAGGAACATGATCGGCGCCATGCCGATCGATGCGTCGGCGCGGATCATCTCCGCCGTGCGATAGCCATCGATGCCGGGCATCAGCACGTCCATCAGGATCATGTCGGGCCGGAACCGGCGCGCCTCGGCGAGCGCGGCGTTCGCGTTGCCGGCGTCGCGGACCTGATAGCCACCGAGCTCGAGCACCTCGCGGCAGATCAAGCGAATCGAAGGATCGTCGTCGACCACGAGCACGCGCGGCGCTTCGCGGCGTCCCGATTCGACGAGTCGCAGACACGCATCGCGGAACACTGCCGGCTGGATCGGGAACTCGAGCAGGTCATCCGCACCCGCGGCGAGTAGATCGGTGCGCCGCTCCGCGTCGCCGACGACCATCACCGCCGTCTTCGCCGTATCCGGATCGTGTTCGAGGATCGCGAGCAGCGGCAACGCATCGGCCATGGCGCCGGCGATCACGGCGAGGGCAGGGTGCTCGGCGCGGGCGATGACGAGTGCGCTGTCGACATCGTTCGCGACCAGCACGCGATCGGTCAGGGACATCAGCAGGCCCTTGAGCAGCAGCGCGCGCCGCGGATCGTCGTCGACGACGAGCGCGCACGCCCCCTCGCCGAGGCCGCGTCGCCGGGGGGGGCCCTCGTTGGGGTCCGGCATCTGCGCGGTCTTGTCGGACTTCGCGGACACCGGCAGCGTGAACACGAACTTGGTCCCGGTCGCGTTCGACTCGACCCAGATCCGGCCGCCATGGGCCTCGATGATCGTGCGCGAGATCGAGAGGCCGAGTGCGGTCCCGCCGACCCGGCGGCTCGATGCCGAGAACGGCTCGAAGACCCGCTCGCGATCCTCGGGCGCGATCGGATCGCCGGTGTTGTGCACCGAGACGCCGACCGCGTCCTCCGACAACGGCGGCCCGAACACCTGGACGTCGATCACGCCGCCGGTCGGCGCGAACCGCACCGCGTTGGTGACCAGGTTACCGAGCACCTGCGCGAGCCGCTCGGGATCGCCGAGGATCGAGATGTCCTCCGCCGACGCACCGAGCACGATCGTCAACTGCTTCGTCGCCGCGGCGGCGCGGTAGCGATCGATGACCTCGCGGGCGAGGCGATCGAGATGCACCGGCGCGCTCGCGATCGTGATCGAGCCAGACTGCGCGCGCGCGAGGTCCATCAGCTGATCGACGAGCTGGTTCATCCGCGTCGCCGCCTGGCGCGCCATGTCGACGTAGCGAAGCTGGCGGTCGGAGAGCGCTCCGGCGTACCCCGAGAGCACGATGTCGAGCGCACCGGCGATCGAGGTCAGCGGCGTGCGCAGCTCGTGCGACATCACTTGAGCGAACTCCGCACGGCGGCGGGCGACGTCGGCGGTGTCACCGAGGTCGCGGAGGATCACGACCGCGCCGATCGAGCGCGAGACGTCGGCGTCGCGCAGCGGCGTGACCACCGAGTGCAGCACGCGATCGCCGATCCGGACTTCCTCGCGGATCGGTTGCCCATCGTTCGACCCGGCCGCGAGGTCGAACGGATAGAACCCGACGGTGTCCTTCAGATACGTGGTGTCGACGACCGCATCGCTCGGGATCCCGAGCATCTCGCGCGCGGATGCGTTGACGAACACCTCACCGGAGCGCGTGTCGGCGACGATCGCCCCATCGGCCATCGCCTCGATGGCAGCGCGTAGCGCGGGCAACCCGAGCGACATCTGTCATCTAGCATACCAAAATCGGCCGCTCAGGTCTCGTCGGCATCCTGCCGGCGGAACGTGCGCTCCAGCGCGGCGTAATAGCCGCCTTTTGCGACCAGCTCGTCGTGGGCGCCCTGCTCGAGCACGGTGCCCTTGTCGACGACGACGATCAGATCCGCATTGCGAATGGTCGAGAGCCGGTGGGCGATCACCAGGGTGGTGCGGCCCTTCATCAGCTCGGCGACGCCTTTCTCGATCAGGCGCTCGGCCTCGGGATCGACATGCGCGGTCGCCTCGTCGAGGATCAGGATCTCCGGGTCGCGGAGCAGCGCGCGTGCGAACGCCACGAGCTGGCGCTCGCCGGCGGAGAAGTTCGAGCCGCGTTCGGCGACCTTCGTATCGAGCCCGCTCTCGCGCCGGGCCAGCGCGCGATCGAGCCCGACGCGGCGCACCGCCTCGTCGAGCTGGTCGCGCGTGTACTCTTGGCCCATCGCGATGTTCTCGGCGAGCGTGCCGGCGAACAGGAGCACGTCCTGGCTGACCACGGTGATCCGGCGGCGCAGCTCCGCGAGCGGGAGATCGCGAATGTCCACCCCGTCGAGCTTGATGGCGCCGCGATCGCGTTCATAGAGCCGGGTCAGGAGCTTGATCACGGTGGACTTGCCCGAGCCGGTCGCGCCGACGACGGCCACGGTCGCGCCACGCGGCACACGCATGTCGAGCCCGCGCAGGATCGGCTCCGCGCCGTAGCTGAAATGCACGTTGGCGAGCTCGATCGCCGGCGCTTGCTTGTTCGGTTTGGCCGCCGCTCCGTCGCCGCGCGTGGCCTTCGGGTCGGCCGCGCCATCCGGCTCGTCGGTGTCGAGGAGCTGGAAGATCCGCTCGCTCGCCGCCATCGCGCCCTGCATCACGGCGTACTTCTGCGACAGGTCGCGCACCGGGATGAAGAACTTGTTGATGTACTCGATGAACACCACGACCACGCCGATCATCGGAATGCTCTCGGCGCGATGACCGCCCGCGTACCAGATGACCACGCCGATCGCCATCGAGCCGATCGCCTCGACGATCGCGTACATCGCGGAGTCAGCACGGATCTGACCGAGATAAGCATCGCGGTGGCCGGCGTTGATCTCGTCGTACTCGCGCTGGGCGGTGGTGGAGCGGCCGAGCAGCTGCACGACCTTGATACCCGAGAGGTGCTCCTGCGCGAACGCGTTCATGGCGGCGAGCCGCACGCGGATCTGGCGGAACGACGCGCGCATCAACCGCCGCGCATACTCGACGAGCACCACGAGCAGCGGCAGCGTGAGGAACGTGAGCACGGCGAGCGTGGCATCGATCGTCAACATGACGATCACGATCGCGATCATCTTCACGAAGTCGGCGATCAGGGTGATCGCACCCTGCGCGAACATCTCGTTCAGGCTCTCGATGTCGTTCGTCATGCGCGTCATCAACCGACCGACGGGGATCCGGTCGAAAAACGCGGCACGCTGCGATAGCACCTTGTCGAAGATCGCGATGCGCAGCGCGTGCATCGTTCGTTGCCCTGCGAGCTGGAGGTACCAGGTCTCGCAGAAGCCCGACGCTCCCTGCGCGAGCACGAGGGCCAAGTAGGCCGCGGCATCGAACGGTAGCGGGGCGATGTTGCCGGTCAGGATGTGCGTGGTCAGCGCGTAGCGGAACACCGCCGGCTGCGCGAGCTCGAGCGCGATCGTGACCGGCATGAAGCACGCCCACGCCAGGAGCAGCTTCCAGTGCGGCCGGATGAACGGCCACAGCCGGCGCATCAGCGCGATGTCGTACGCCTTGCCGAGGACCACCTCTTCCGCCGCTCCGACCCGCGCACTCGCTGCTCCACCACCGCCCGGAGAGGGTGGCGTCTGCGGCTGGCTCGCCATCGGTGCCGCCATCAGCCCACGGCCTGCCGCTTCACGGCGTCGACATCGAGCTGGCTCTTGTACAGATCCTGGTACGTGCCCGGCTGTGCGAGCAGCTCCTCGTGCGTGCCGCGCGCGACCACCTTGCCCTGGTCGAGCACGATGATCTGATCCGCGTCCTTGATCGCCGCCACGCGGTGCGAGATCAGCACGGCCGTACGCCCGCTCATCACGTCGCGCAGGTGCTTGAGGATCGTGCGCTCGGTCTCGGCGTCGACCGATGACAGCGAGTCATCGAGAACGAGCAAGCGCGGCGCCGCCGCCAGCGCCCGCGCGAGCGCCACCCGCTGCCGCTGCCCGCCCGAGAGCGTGATACCGCGCTCGCCGACGATCGTGCCGAGGCCCTCGGGCATCGCCTGAAGATCGCGAGCGAGGCCCGCCGCCGTGGCGGCCGCCGTGACCTTCGGCTCCGCACGCAGATCCTCGGACGCCGCCATGCCGATCACGCGCTCGAGCTCCTTCGCGCGTGCCGCCGGGATCGCGGTGCCGCCGCCGTAGCCCATCGCCACGTTGTCCGCGATCGTGGTCGAGAACAGAAACGCTTCCTGGGGCGCGTAGCCGATCTGCGCGCGCAGCGACGAGAGCGGCAGCGTCGTGATGTCGCGGCCGTCGATGAACACCGCGCCGGTGGGCACGTCGATCAACCGGCACAGCGCATCGACGAGCGTGCTCTTGCCCGCGCCCGTACGCCCGACAATGGCAGTCACCGTGCCCGGCGCGAGCGTGATCGAGACGTGGTCGAGGATCGCGCGCTCGCCGATCTTGATCGTCAGCTCCTTGACCTCGACCTTCGCCGGCAGCTTCGACGCGGGCAGCGCGGTCCCGGTGCCCTCCGCGATATCCGGCTTCGTGTCCTGCAGCTGGACGAGCCGCGACCACGACGCGCGTCCCCGCTGGACGAGCGCGAGCATGAAGCCGAGCGTCAGGGTCGGCCACACGAGCCGCACGAGGTACCCCGAGAACGCCACGAGCTCGCCCTTCGACATGTCGCCGTGGATCAGCGCGCGCCCACCGAACAGGATCAGGATCGCCATGCTCATCGCGGCGAGCGTGTTGAGCATCGGCCCGAGCTGGATGCGGACCTTCGCCGCCTCCATGTTCTCGCGGAGCAGCTTCTCGCTGCGCGCGATGAACCCCTTCCGCCGCACGCCCTCGAGGCCGTACGTCTTGATCACCTGGATCGCGCTCAGATCCTCCTGGATCCGCGTGCTCAGCGCGCCGAGCTCGGCCTGGACCGAGCGCATCGTCCCGTAGATCCGCCGGCTCATCGCCTGGCCGACGACGTAGATCAGCGGGAACGGCAGGATCGCCCACATGGTCACGATCGGATCCGCCCACAGCATGCGCCCGAGCACGGTGACGAACGCGAGCACCGCGTTCGCGAGGTTGAGCAGGCCCGCGCCCCACATCCCGCGCACCGTCTGGACGTCGTTCGTCAGGCGCGACATCACGTCGCCCGTCGGGTGGTCGCGGTAGTACGCCGGCGACAGCGTCATCAGGTGCCCGAACAGGTCCGAGCGCAGGTCGTACTCGGCGGCGCGCCCCGAGTTGAAGATCAGAATTCGCGAAGCGATGCGCGTCATCGCCGTGAGCAGCGCGAACGCGACCATGAGCCCGACGAGCTGGAGGATGTAGTCGGGGCTTCTCACGCCGAGCGCGTCGACCGCGTGGCCCAGTGCCTCGGGCACGCCGAGGTAGAACACGTTCGTGAGCAGCAGCATCGCGACGCCGAGTGCGAGCGACTTCCGGTACGGCTTCAGGTAGCCGAGCGAGCTGCGCATACTGCCGGCCGACACGTCCTTGCGTTGGTACCACCGTTCGACCCGCTCCGGACGGGGAGGGGGCCGGCCGATCGGTCAGTGTCCGACGGAGATCGTTACTCCTTCGCGACTTCGTAGTTGTCCTGGAGGGAGCACGGTGCGCACAGATAGTCGATCACGGCGCCCGCCGGATCGGTCGGGGATCTCAAGCGTGCTGCGTCAACTCGGCCGCGAGGGCGCGCCACGCCTCGAGCACCGCGTCGATTCGGAACCTTGCGAACCGGCCCGCGTCGGCGAGGTAGACCCGCCGCCCCGCCGCGGTGAAGAACGCGCTCATCGGCGGTTCCGCAGCGCCGGGCTCGTAGAACTTGAGGACCTCCCCGAGCGCCGCAAGCGCGCGGACGAGCTCGGCGCGCGCCGCCGCGCGCTGCGCCGGATCGAGACCCGTCGCGGATCCGGGGACCCGCGAGCCGCTCTCCTCGGCTAGCTCGATCCACTCGCCCGCGTCGAGTAGTGTCGACGGCGCCGCATTCCCGAGCGCGAGCGGCGGAACGCGCTCCTCACCGAGAGCCAGCTCGAACGACCGCTCCGCACCGCACCGCGGACAGTAACCGCTGCACGACACGCAGAGCCGCTCGCCGCTCTCGACGATGCGGCTCGGCTCCGCGAACCCGGTGGCAGCGCAGCCTCCGCACGGCTGCCGCGCGATGTACAGGCGCGCCTCCGCGATGCTCCGCGCTTCGCGCATCAGGCCTTCGCACGCGTGTCGCCGCGCCATGGCAGTGCGAGCGCGAGCGGTCCGAGCCGTGAGAACATGCGCGCGAGCCGCTCGAGCTCCTCCGCCGACGGAAGCGGGGGCGGGCGGTGCGTGCGCTCGTACTCCGCAGCCATCTCCGCGATCCACCGCGTCTGGTCTTCGGGGATCTCGATTGCGAGCTCGCGCTCGATCTGCGCGCGCCACCGCTGAGCCCAGGCGCGCGCGTCGTCCTCCGACAGCTCGAGTACGATCTCGGGCAGGACGTCGAACGCGAGTCGGTGCAGTCGCACCTGCAGCTCCGCGGACCAGGCGCGGGTCTCGTCGAGCACGCGCGCGATGAACCGGTGGGCCAGGGCGTCGCGGTAGGCGCTCGTCATGACTCCTTCATCCCTGGACCCGAGTCTTCACCGACTTGATGTCGTTGTCGAGAATGGACTTCGTCACGCGTCGCCACCGCGAATCCAGCTCGCGGAGGCGTCGTCGCCGAGCGATGCACGGTCCGGAGTCTGCTCCTCCGCGACCCAAGAAGCGCCGCGTTCATCTTCGAAATGGCCGAGCTCGCCGAGCTGACCCTGGGCAATCCACGACACCTCGTCGCCGACCTCGGCGTGTCGCGGCGCCGGCGGACCGCGATGCGTCCGCGCCGCCGCGTGGACGAGCGCCCGCTCCTCGATCTCGTCGATCGTGAGCGGCCGCGGCGCACCGCCTTCGGTCCCATCCGCATCGCCGAGGAACTTGCGCTGGGTGTCGACGTCGACCTCGACGCCGTCGGCATCGCGCTTCTCCTTCGCCTTGCGCTCGGCCTCGGCGTTCGAGATCGAGCCGGCGGCCGGCGTGGCCACCCTCTCGTCGGCGCGGACCGGCGCCCCGCCCTCGACCTTCTCGGTCTCGTCGCGATGCGCGTGGCTCATGATTTCATC
>JBBRBG010000025.1:0-63270 GCA_038206055.1 Haliangiales bacterium | reverse complement strand
GAGGCTTTCTCCTGCTGGAGAAGACTCTGCTTCGGGACCTTCGGGGCCTTTGGGGCTCACCTGAACCAGCGGACTCCGGTTCGCATCCGGCACTGCGGATTGCCGAGCGCGCAGGTCTATGACCTACGCGCTCCTAGAGCGTGCGGTGCATGACGAGCGCATCGACGTCGCCGGCCGCGGGATGCGCGAACGCGCCGGGAAGCAGGCCGACGATCTGAAAGCCCATCGCCTTCCACAGGTGGAGGGCGGCGGCATTGGTCGCGACGACGAAGTTGAACTGCATCGCGCGGAAGCCCCGCTCGCGCGCGCGGTCCAGCGAGTGCGCGCACATCGCGCGGGCGATCCCGCGACCGCCGGCGTGCGGAGCGGTCAGGTAGCCGCAGTTCGCGACGTGCGCCCCGCCGCCCTGCTGGTTCGCCATCAGGAAGTAGGTGCCGAGCACGATGCCGGCATCGTCGTCAGTCGCGACGAACACCTCGTGCGACGTCGCGAACCAGTACGCGAGCGCGCTCGCGCGATCCCAGTCTCGGGGCAGTGCGTACGACTCGCCGGCGCGCAGCACGGGCTCGAGCGCGGCCCAGATCGCGTCGTGATCGTCTTCGGTCGCGAGCCGGATCAAGCCCGGATTATAGACAGCTGCAGCACAGCTTGTTCGACTGCGTGCAGCTCTCGGAGCCTTTCACGCACTTCTCGTTCGCCCAGGCGTCGTTATCGAGCTGCTTCGAGAGCGTGCAGATCCGCTCCGCGTTCTTGCAGATCGAGTCCGCCATCGTGCAGCTGTCCTTGCAGGTATCGTTGACCGGCGCCTTGCAGCTCGGGCCCTCGACGCGCTGCTGGCTTCCCATCGGGATCGCCGACGCCGCGGTGAGGCAGCTGGCTCCCGAGCACGAAGGTGGTGCCGCCGCGGGCAGCGAGCGCTTCGTCAGCTCCGCATCGATCTCGGCGTCGAGGCGGGCGATCTCGTCGTGCTGCGGCGACTGCGGTGCCATGGCGCCGGCATCCTGGTGACTGGCGGCGGGGATCATGGCCGACTGTTTCCCGGCCGCGCACGCGACGATGGCCATGCAGCACGCACTTGCAATGAGAGCTGCACCTGCGCCGCGCATCACTGATCCTTGTCGGAGCAGCCACAGCATTGCTGCTTCGCCTCGCGGCACGATGCCTTCGCGCTCGTGCACTTCCCCTGTGCGAACTCGTCCTGCTTGCCGAGCTGATCCGCGAGATCGCAGATCGCCTCGGCGTTGTCGCAGATCGCATCGGCGATGCTGCAGATATCGCCGCACGACTTTGGCACCTGGTGGTTATCCGGGCACGCGCGCTTCGCATCCGAGACCGTCTTCGGCGGCTGCGAGATCAGGATCGGCGACGGCTCGAGATCCATCCCCGCCTCGTGGCGCCATTGCCGGATCTGCGTCCACAACGCCGTGATCTGGTTCTGCCGCTGCATGCGAATCTCCGCCGCCGAGGGGCCCGACGGTGGACTCGGGCATGCGGACAGCAGGACGACGAGTCCGGCGAGCGCCGCCCTCATTTCTCGTCCACCAGCTGCTTCTGCAGCTTCTCGTTGATCTGGATCGACCGGTCGTACGATGCGATCGCCGCCCGCCGCTCCTCCGCGACCTTCGCCTTGCCGGGCTCGCCTTCGCCCTCGGCGACCGCCGCGCGCGCCTCGTGGATCTCGCCCTGCACCGTGTAAAGGTTTGCCACGAAGAAGCTCTCGCGCGTGTTCTGCGCCAGCCCCTCATCGACGGTCCTCATCGCTTCCTCGAGCTGGTTCTGGCTGACGAGGAGCTTCGCGAGCAGCGCGCGCGCATCGAGCCGCACGTCATCGGCCTCGGGCGCGCCCTTCGGGAACCGCAGGGACAGGATCTGCCGGACCGAGGCAGTAGCAGCAGCGAGGTTGCCATCGCTCATGTAGACCTTCGCCTTGCGATGGAAATTCTTCGCCTGGGCGAGAGAAACCATCAGCTCCTCGTCGATCACGTCAGTCGGCTCGGCCGTCTTGGTCGCAGGCGGCGGGCTGGGCTCGCGGTCGCCTGTCGAGCACGCGCTGATGCCCAGCACCGTGATCGAGATCAACATCAACCAGGTCTTCATGGCTTGCCTCCACGCGCCCGACCGCTCAGGCGACGATCACGGTACCCATCGAGGCGATCCGCGAAGATGTAATCGATCCGCGAGCTCGCATCGCCCGCGGACTCGCGCGCGATCGGCCCGATCAACGGATCCACCGGGCGCGAGCGCCAGGTCTCCGGCAGCTTCGCAACCTCGGGCTTGTCGATGTACTGCGTCCTCGGCGCGCGCAGCCACAGCACGAGCACCGCTGCTGCCGCGATCGTCGTGGTCATTGCCGTCATCGCCCACGGCACCCAGCGCTTGCTGCGCGCCTTGCCGATCGGCGTCACCGCTCCGCTCGTGTTCGCCGCCGCGCCGCCGATCGCCTGGCGCAGCGCATCTTCCACGATCGAGCGCTGCTTCGCCGGCGCGAGCTCCATCTGCCCGTGCGACGCGCGGATCACCGTGGCCACTTCGACCAGCGCGCGGTCATCGGCCGACATCGCAGCCGGCGTCTTGTTCGTCAGCGTCTTGTCGATGATGTCCGCGAACGTCCTCGCGTGCATCCGTTCCGAGGGCGTGGCCTCGGCATCGGGCTCGGGGATCCCTGCGGTCAGGAAGTCGTCGTCGTTACTGGGCATCAGGTTGCTCCTGCTCGCCGAAATGCTTGCGAAAGGCGCGAACAGCGCGGAACAGCAACACGTCGAAGGTCCCGATCGTCACGTTGAGACGCTTGGCGCATTCCTCGCGTGACAGCTCCTGGATCAAGCGTAGCTCGATCGCGGTGCGGTACCTGTCTTGAAGTTGCTGCATGGTGTCGTCGATCCGGTCCCGATGTGCGCGGCGCTCCTGGTCGGCCATGAGCTGCGCGTCCGCGTGGCTCTCCGCATCCGTCTCGTGCTTGACCTCGTGCGCCATCGCGTCCGCCAGCCGGCGCGAGCGCTTGGACTGGCGATGGACGTCGAACACCTTGTTGATCGCGATCTGGCGAAGCCATGGATAGATGGACTTTCCCTGCCACGTGAACCGCTTGATCTTCTCGACCGCCGTCGCGAGCGTGTCGCGCAGGACCTCTTCCGCGGACACCGTGTTGCCGAGACGCGGCAAGATCACGGTGCCGTAGAGCGGCTGCGCGTAGCGTTCGAGGATCGGTCTCATGGCGTCGAGGTTGCCTTGTTGGGCCTCCTCCACGAGCCTTTGCTCTTGTTCGAGCTCGACTGCTGTGGCGGGTTCGGAGGCCACGGACACCTGGTTAACGCCTGTGAAGCCCGGAGCTTACACGCGTGCCGTCGTAGTAGACCTCGACCAGCTCCAGTCCGTGCGCGGGAGCGGTTCGGCCCCCCTGGGTGCGGTCCTTCCCGGCAAGGATTTCACCAACTTGCGCGGCGGTCAGCCGGCCAACCCCGACGTCGACCAGGGTCCCGACCACGATCCGGACCATGTTCCTGAGGAACGCGTTGCCGCGGACATCCACGTGGAGCAAGCACTCCGCCTCGGTCAGGTCGATCGAGTCGATCCGGCGGACGGTCGTTGGGGAGGCGCATCCGGCGGCGCGAAACGCGGCGAAGTCGTGCTGCCCGACCAGCGCGCCGAGCGCCACCTGCATCGCCGCCACATCGAGCGTCTCCCGGAGGTGCCATGCGCGATAGCGCCAGCGCGGCGAGCGATTCGGGCCGCGATGGATGGTGTAGCGATAGTGCTTTCCCGTGGCGCTGAACCGCGGGTGAAAGTCGTCGGCAACCTCGGTCACTTCCTGCACGGCGATCGAGTCGGGCAGCATCGAGTTGAGACCGCGTCGGATCCCATCCAGCGGGATCGTGCGCTCCGTGCGGAACAGCGCGACCTGCGCGCGCGCATGGACGCCGGCATCCGTGCGCGATGCACCGCTGACCTTCGTCTCGTGCGTGAGCAGCTTCGCGAGCGCTTCCTCGAGGTGCTGCTGCACGGTCGGACCGTTGTCCTGCCGCTGCCACCCCGATAGCTCGGTGCCGTCGTACTCGACGACAAGGCGGATGTTGCGCACGCGCGGTTTGTACACCGTGGCGTGCGCCCGCGCGCCGCAGCCGCGAACTTTCCGGTCGGTCGCTCGGGTGTGCTGACGCCGTCGCTCCGTGAACGTCGGCTACACGACGATGTGGTGATCGCTCAGAAGCCCCACTCGAGTCCGCCGGTCGCCGCGTTCTGACCCTGGCGCGAACCATCCGGCTGCACGAGCAGCGCGCCGTCGTAGCGGAGATACGCCGCGAGCCACGGCGCCGGCGGCAGGTGGAACCGCAGCGCGAACGCGCCTGCAGGTCCAACACCCGCGCCAAAGTGTGCGCCGAAGCCGAGGCCGATCTCGAGCCACCGCGCGACGCCGACGCGCGCGAACGTCGCGAGCACACGTCCCTGCGCGTGGAGCCCGTCAACAAGCCAGAGCGAGCCCTCCGCGCCGACGAACGAGCGGTCGAAGCCACGCTCGAGGCGAAGGTTCAGCGCGATCGCCGGTGCGCGCGTCTGATCCTGCAACACCAGACCACCGCCGAGCGCGAGCGACGCGCGGAAGCCGCGACCGAGCACGCTGCGCCGCGCGACCGTGAGCGAGGTCCCAGTGACGCTGATGGTCTCCGCGTAGTCGGCGGACTCGGGCGCCATGCTGACGTCCTTCTTGCTCTTCTTGCGGACCGGGGACTCCTCGTCGGCGTCACTGACGCCGTCGCCATCGCGACCGTCCTCTTCCTCGACTCCCGTCGACGTGACGGTAGCTCCGCCGGTCGGTTGCGGTGAGGGCGGCGCGCTCGGGGTCTGCGTCTGGATCGGAGCGGGTGTCGGACGGTAGTCGTCCTTCGTGACGACCTTCGGTGTCTTCTCGGGCAACCTCTCGGCGGGCTTCTTCTCGGTCGCCTTCTTGTTGGCGACCTCTCGCTGGCTGATGTTGCGATCGAAGTCGAGCGCGGTCTCCCGCTTGACGTCGTTCCAGTCCATGCCCGATGGAACCGAGACCGGCACCGCGACCGAGTGCTTGGTCCCGCCCTGCACCACCACATCGGTGCCGACCGCGACGAACGACGTGTACGGCGAGACCAGCCCGAACTCGAGCGCGTGCTTCGTGACCGCGGCCTCGTCGCGCTTGCCGACGAGCATCTCGTCGAGCCGAAGCCGGGCCCAGCGGCGCGCGAGCGGTCCCGATCCGCTCGTCGCACCCGCGAGCGCGGGGCTCGCAGGCAGTGCATCGATCGCGAACAGCTCGCCCCGCGCGCGCGCGTTCGCGGTCTGCGCTCGCTTCACGCGGGCGAGCACGAGGATGGCCTGGCCCGCGCCGAGCCGCGGCAGGATGCCCGGCACCACGTCACTCGCCGCGAGCGTGCCCCAGGTGACCGTCAACGCCTGCGCCGGGCTCCCGACATCCATGACGGCCGCCTTCGCGATCGCCGCGAGGTCATCCGCCGGCACGACGAAGCGCACGGTGCCGCCTGTCGACGCCGCGAGCTGCGTGAGCAACGCGCGCGCCGGTGCCGGGCCGACGCCGATCACGTGGATCGGCACGCCGAGCTTCTTGCCCGCGGCGAGCACTGCCGTGTCGTCGGCCACCAGACCATCGCTGACCACGACGATCGCGGCACCATCGGGCCGCGCCGCTTCGAGCACGTGCGAGAGATCGAGCGCGCCGCCGCTGCGTTGCCACGCGGTCTCCACGCTGCGCAGCGCATCCGCCGGTGCGGACCACGTCGACTTGTCAACGCCCAGCACCGCGATCCGATCCGCCGGCGTCAGTGCGCCGAACAGCGCGCGGACGATCGGCTGCGCCGTGACATTCGCATCGCCCTGCATCGTCGCCGCGCGATCGAGGACCAGCAGCATGCGGAGCGAACCCTTTCGCGCCGCCGCATTCGCCGGCGCTTCGACGATCACCGCCGCATAACCGCCACGCGCATCCTGCTCGACCCAGCCGGCCGCGGGCACCGTCGCCGTCCAGCGGATCACGGCGTCGTGGTCCGAGTGCGGATCCGTGAAGGACACATCCGGCGCCTTCGCATCCGCGAGCTCGTGCGTCGGGCTCGTCACGCCGGTCACCGGCTCGGCGAAGTGAATCGCGACGTGCGTGGGACCGCCCGCCTGCGGTCCCGTCGACGGCGTCACCCGCGACGCATCCGGCGCGCGATCCGTATCGGGCGAGCGACCGGTGCCCGTGGTGGGGCGCCCGCTGATCGTCCCCGGCACGTAGCGCGGCGCGACCACCATCGGCAGCACGAGCTGCCAGGTGCCGCTCGCATAGCGCGCGAGCGCGTCGTAGCGCAGCACGATCTCCACGGTCCCCTTCGGTGGGATCGCGGCGACCGTCTGCGTGAACACATCGGGCCGCTCCTGATCGAGCACCGCCGCCGCCACACCCGCGCTGACCGCATCCTCGTAGCGCCGCTGCGCGTCGTCGCGCTTCTCGATCGCGGCCCTGATCGTCCGCGTGCCCGACTTGATCGACATCGCCGTGACGGCGGCATCGAGCGGCAGCGGAAAGATGTACGTCGCCTCGATCGCCTTGTCGCCGCGGTTCGTGAACTTCTGCGTGACGACCGTCTCGACGAGCGGCCCGCGAACGATGACCTCGACCTTGCTCTCCACCATCGGCAGCGCCACCGCCGTGGCCGTTCCCGCGCCGGCGGGATACATGCCCATCAGCCGGGAGGTGTTGCCGCTCGCACGCGCGCTTCCCGCCATCGCGGCGATGGCCAGCACGAGCACTGCGAATGGACGCACCATGCCGTCCCACCTTACACGCACGGCCGGGCGGTTCGATCTTCGCGCTCGCGTGCGTGCAAGGTATGGACATCCCCGGGTTCCCAGCTCAGGGCCCCCCGTGAAGTCATGCGCGCCAAGCTGCAGCGCAACCGGCGACGATCCTTTCAGTTGTCAGCACGATGTCAGTTCAGTCCCCGCGGGGACCGACGCGCTCGTACCGCGGCGACTCCTCATCGCTCGCCATGCGCGCCAGCCGCTCGAACACCAGCCCGTCGGGCGCACGCCCTGATATCCGAATCACCCCATCGTGCAGGTCCTTGTGGTGCGAATCGCACAGCAGCGTGAGGATCGATGCCGCGTTAGTCCCACCCTGCGAGCGCGGCACCACGTGATGCGCCTCGAGGAACCGCTTCGACGTACGTCGGATCGCGGATGCGCTTCTCTCTGTGCTTCGCTGCTCTCCTCGCCGCCTGCTCCTCCGCGCCGCGGCCCGTACCTGCGCGGCCACCTCCGGCAGCCGTCGTCGCGAAACCAACGCTGCAGCGCCTGATCGCCGGCGAGGCGCCCGGCAGCACCCCGCATCGCTGGGGATCGCGGTCCTACGAGCTACGCATCGTGCACGCCGGAGCGTCGGGCACCGGGCTCGAGCTGCGTCTTCACGACGAGATGCACTTCCAGGGCGTCGGCATGCGCCCCGATCAGATGCCGGCGCCGCAGCACACGTGCACCGCATGGGAGGCACTGCCCGCCGCGATTCTTGTGCCGCCGACCGCAACGAGCTGCGCCGAGGCCAAGGACGAATGCGCCGCGATCGAGCAGCACCTGCACGCCACCGATCGATCACCGGCGGCCGATGTCTCGCCGATGCCCGAACTGATGTTCGGCCGCCGAACGGCGAGCTGCGGTTGAGCTCAGTGCGCGAACAGCGAGTGCTGGATCGGCGACTTGCCGTCGGCGGCTGCACGCGCACCGCGGTGATTCACGCGTAGCGGCGACTGCCGCGCCGGGCGCGACTTCGCGCGGAGTGTGCGAGCGTGGACTCGCGGCGCCGCTTCGGTAGACCGATAGAGCTCGAGTGCGCCGCCGATCAAGCCGAGTGCGAACAGGAGATCATCTGCGCGAATGTGCGCCGGGTCGCCTGCGATCCGGCGATGGATGAAGGTGCGGACGCGCTCGACGGTGGCGACCTCCGCGGGGTAGTTGCGCGCGAGATCGCTCGCGAGAGAGAGGACCCAGTCGAGGGCCTCCGCGAATGCCTGAAACAGCTTCGTCCAGTTCTTGGTACCGGTGCCTTCTGCGTAGTTCGATTGCTTCAAGGACCTATTATAGATCAGGGGTCTGACAGTCTCGGGATGGTCCAAGGGGTTCAAATACTTGGACGATCGGGCGAAACCGTCTCCCAAAACTCGCCACTCCCAGTGCCCTCGATGCGTCCGTGAACAGTACTTGGGAGGAGGTGTATACGAGGCGGATGAGAACGCTCGTGACCGTGTGCCTCGTGATCGCTGCGGCGTGCGGTGGCAAGTCCGAGCAAGCGAAGAGCGGCGGTGTGCGGATCACGTACGACGTCGACCTCGACAAGGCAGTCGAAGACAAGGCCGTCGAGATCAAGCGCGACCTCGAGGCGACGCCGGGCACCACGGTGAAGCTGTCGTCGACCGGCGTGATCGCCGCCGCGGCGAGTGATCCGAACAAGGCCGGCGAGCTCGGCGACGCGATCCGCACGGGATACCGCGACCTGATCGAAGCGCGCCCCTGCGCCACCGACGCCGTGCCCGGCGCGGTGTGCTTCGCGATCACAGCGGCGTACAAGGCGAGTGTGAAGCAGGCCGCACTCGCCGAGGCCGCGAAGACGGTCGGGAATCGCCTCGTCCAGCTCGGGCTATCGGGCGCGACCGCGGTGCCCAAAGGCGGCCAGCTCGTGGTCGAGCTCCGCGGCAACAGTGCCGAGTTGCTCGCCGCGATGCGGAAGCTCCTCCCGCGATCGGGCGTGCTCGAATTCAAGGTCGTCGACGAGGGATCGCCGCTGATGAAGCGCGCGTTCCAGCACGTCGGTAGCGATGGCATGGAGGGCAAGGCGACAGATCCGGAGGCCCTCGCGGCCGGCATCAGCGGCGGCATCGATCAGTGGCGCGCCGAGCTCAACGCCGAGGAGCACGCTGACTTCTATCTGCGCGGACCGGAGCGGCCGAGCCTCGAGCGGTACTTCGCGCGGCTGGCGGCGAGCGATCCGACCTTCACACTCCCCGCGGATCGCGTGCTCGGCTTCGAGCTGCTCGATCCAGAGAACCCCGGAGACAAGCCGCTGTGGCGGAGCTACCTCCTCGAAAGGAAGGCCGTGATCACCGGCGCGGATGTCGCGCACGCCGAGCTCGTGTCCGATCCGAACAGCAAACAACCGCTCGTGCTGCTCGACCTCAACCGCGCGGGCACACAGTCGTTCGGCGAGCTGACGACGCGGATCGCGGGCAAGAAGCTCGCGGTGGTTCTCGACGGTACGATCAAGAGTGCGCCGATCATCAATGGCCCGATCCGCGGCGGACGCGCGTCGATCACGATGGGCGGAACGGATCCCGCCGCGAAGCAGCAAGAAGCCACGGACCTCGCGCTCGTGTTGCGCTCCGGCTCGCTGCCGGCCCCGCTGCGCGAGGTCGCGGTCGACGTTGTTCCGTAGCAACGCATGGATCGCACGCAAAATTTCGTGTCTCCACTTTTGTGTCAGCGAGACCACGTAGCGGCCAACTCCGCGCGATCGCTCGGCCGCGAGTCGGCACTGGCACTGCACATGTGGTGTCCACGATGTCCTTCACCTGGTTTCCCGATTCCGCCGCTCGACTGAGCCGCCGGCAAGTCGTTCTCTCCTACTCGATCGCCGTTGGCACGATCGCCGGGCTGATCACATCTCTGCTCGGCTGCGGTGGCGGCAGGAAGGGCGACGTCCAGGTGATGTCCTATGCGCCGCAGGGCGCGGTCGACAAGGCGGAGCCGGTCGAGATCAAGTTCGACAAGCCGGTGGTTGGCGAGGGGATGGTCGGCAAGCCGGCGGATGCGGCGACGCTGCGCATCGAGCCCGCGTTTGCGTGGAGAGGGTTCTGGCAGGATCGTCAGACGCTCTTTATCGAGCCGACCGAGGCGCTGTCTGCATCGACCCGCTACCGTGTCTCGCTTGTCGGTGAGCTCGGCGCGCGCACGTCCGGGTTTCAGTTCTCGTTCGTGCACCGGCCTCTCGTCGTCGAAGGCGTGTGGGGCGTGGACGCAGCGTCGCTCGCGCCGGATGGCAAGCTCCCGCTGTCGTTCAACCAGCCCGTGCTCGCCGCCGAGGCTGCGCTGCACTGCAGGCTGCTCGGGCTGACCGGCGCGATCGCGCTGAAAACGCCGTTCGGCGACACGGAGGCCAATTCGAACGTCGCGCTCGAACCCGCGCAACATCTGGTGCCCGGCGCCGCGTACACGCTGACCTGCGATGGCCTCGCCGGCGCGGGCGGGAACGCCGCGCTCGACAAGCCTTACACGCTCGCAGTGCGCGCACGACCGCCACTGACCGTGACGAAGCTCGGCCCGAATGGCGACGATATCGCGGCCGACGAGGTCACCCTGACGTTCGGGTTCTCCACGCCGGTCACCCTCGACGCCGCGCGCAAGGCAGTGAAGAGTACGCCGGCGATCGCCGGTCTCGATCAGGGCTACCTCTCCGGCGATGGCACCGAATACCGCGTCACGGCGGATCTCGACACCGAGACCGACTACGCGATCACGATCGACGGCCTCGTCGACACGTTCGGCCAGCAGCTCGCGGCGCCCGAGCAGCACGCGTTCCGCACCGGCGATGCGCGTCCGCGGCTGTCGATGGAGCGCGGCATCTTCGCGCTCGAGGCCTCGGCGAAGGGCTACCCGGTGTGGTCGCGCAACATCAACACGTTCCAGCTCGAGTGCGCCGCGATCCCCAAGGACAAGCTCGTCCAGGTCCTCACCACCGACATGAACTACGACCCGTGGGGCGGCAACGACGACGACAAGCCGCTCGACTGGAAGAAGCTCGGAGCGACCGCGAAGACCACCGCGTTCAAGACCACGGGCAAGAACAAGTGGCTGCTCAACGAGCTCGAGCTGGGCAAGACCTGCGCCGCGGCGCCCGGCATGCGCGGCGTGTACCTCGCCGAGATCCGATCGGATGACATCAAGCCAGATCCGCAGCGCAGCTGGCTCGCGCCGCGCCGCAACCGCGTGCTCGCGAACGTCACCGACCTCGGGGTGCTGATCAAGACAGGCACGTCGTCGGGCCTGGTGTGGGTGACATCGCTCGCGACGGGCGTGCCCGTTCCCGGTGCGAAGGTCGCGGTGTTCACGCCGGCCGGCAAGCAGGTGTGGGTCGACGTCACGAACGCCGATGGCCTGATCAAGATCCCGGGTAGCGCGCTGCTCAAGCTGCAGAAGGCCGTCGAGCAGCCCGAGGAAGCGGAGGGTGACTGGGACGACTGGGACAGCTATCGCAGCCAGCGGCTGATCGCGATCGTCGAGAAGGCCGGCGACATCGCCGTGGTCGATGGGAACTGGGCGAACGGGATCCAGATCTGGAACTTCGGCGTCGCTGAGGATCGCAAGGGTGGGCAGACCAAGGTGCGCGGCTTCATCCAGAGCGATCGTGGTCTCTACAAACCGGGCGAGGAGGTCCACTTCAAGGGGATTGCCCGCGAGATCCTGGCCGGCTCACCGCCGCGCGTGCCGACGAAGCGCAACGTGGCCATCGAGGTCTCCGACTCGCGCGGCCAGAGCGTGATGACCACGAAGGCCAAGCTGTCGACGTTCGGCGGCTTTGCGTTCGACATGCAGCTCGGCCCCGAGGCCGTGCTCGGCGACTACTACGTGCGCGCCACGGTGGCGGATCAGGTGTTTCGCGAGAGGTTCACCGTCGAGGAGTTCCGCGCGGCGACCTACGAGGTGGGCCTCAAGCCCGGCGTTGCGAATCCGCGCCCCGGCGAGAAGCTCGCGTTCGATCTCGACGCGAAGTACCTGTTCGGCGCACCGGTCGCGAACGGCAAGGTGGAGTGGAGCCTGCGCAAGCGCAACCACCCGCTGCAGTTCACCGGCTATGCCGACTACACGTTCTCGGCGAATCCGAACGAGTACTGGTGGTGGAACGAACGCGACGACTACGGCGAGTTCATCTCCGACGGTCAGGGCACGACCGATGCGCAGGGCATGCTGAAGATCGCCGCACGAGATAGCGCCACGAGCTTCACCGGACCGGTCGACTACATCCTCAGCGCCAACGTCACAGACAGCGCCGATCAGACGATGGGCAAGTCGGCGGTGGTGACCGCTCACAAGACGTCGCTGTACCTCGGCATGCACGCGAACGAGTTCGTGCAGGCCGTGGGCATGCCGTTCGGCGTCAACCTCGTCGCGCTCGATCCGAGCGGCGGCCGCGCGGCTGCGAAGGCGAAGCTGACGTTCACGCGCACGGTGCGCTCGTGCCTGTGGAACGACGTGGGCGCGCGCAGCTTCCAGCGCTGCGACGCATCCGAGAAGGTGATGCTCGAGCGCGACGTCGACATCGCCGCGACGGGTTCGCACGTCGAGCGACTGTTTCCGACCGAGCCGGGCGACTACATCGTGCGCGCCGAGGCGAAGGACTCCCTCGGCAACGCGGTCGTCGTGGCGAGCGAGATCTGGGTGATCGGCAAGGGCGAAGCATTCTGGAGCGGCGACGAAGGCGATCGGATGACGCTGATCGCGAGCAAGCCGACGTATCAGGTCGGCGATACCGCGCGACTTGTCGCGCAGGCGAACCTCGACAAGCCGACCGCGCTGATCACGATCGAGCGCGATGGCATCATCGAAGCGCGGGTCAAGAAGCTCGGCGCGTCGTCGGAAGGCGTGGAGCTCGCGATCGCGGATGCGTGGGCGCCGAACGTGTTCGCGAGCGTCGCGCTGGTCACCGGGCGGCGTGGCGCGGGCGACCGCAACCGGCCGATGTTCAAGATGGGCATCGTCGAGCTCAAGGTCTCGAGCGAGCACAAGGCGCTCGACGTGGCTGTCACGCTCGACAACCCGAGCGTGCGCCCGGGGGAGAAGGTGAGCGGCAAGATCGCGGTCACCCACGCGGGTGCGCCGGTGAAGGCGGAGGTCGCGCTCTCGGCCGCCGATGAAGGCGTGTTGCAACTGATTGCCTTCCAGACGCCGAATCCGATGAAGACGTTCTACGCATCCTACGGGCTCGGCGTCGATGCGGGCACGAACTGGAACCGGGTCGCGCGACTCGCGGATCCGGAAAGCGGAGATCCCGACGAGGGCGGCGATAGCGGCGCCGCCGCGGATGGCCAGCGCGTGCGCAGCAAGTTCCTCGCGTCCGCGTACTGGGCGCCGATGCTCGTCACCGACGACAAGGGCGAGATCGCGTTCTCGTTCACGGCGCCGGATAACCTGACCGCGTTCCGCCTGATGGCAGTCGCCGCCGACATCCGCGATCAGTTCGGCGCCGGCGAGACACGGCTGACGGTGAACAAGCCGCTGATGGCGCAGCCGGCCCTGCCGCGGTTCCTGCGCTCGGGCGATGCGGCCTCGGTCGGCGTGGTGATCCACAACCGCACCGATCAAGCAGGCATCGCCGTGGTCACCGCGAAGGCGGTCGGCGCCACGCTCGATGACGCGCGCGAGACCGTGGCCGTGCCGGCGAATGGCTCGGCGCGCGTGCGGTTCGCCGCGAAGGCCTCCGAGAACCCCTCGGCCACGTTCGAATTCGCAGTCGCCCTCGGCACCGAGCGCGATGCGGTCAAGGTGACGCTGCCGATCGATCGACCGCGGATCATCGACAACCGGTTGCTCGTCGAGAAGCAGCTCGGCAAGGCAGGCACTTGGGAGGGCAAGATCGCCTCCGCCACCGATGTACTGCGCAAGGAGAGCAAGCTGACGATCACCGTCGACCACAGCGGCGTCGGCGAGCTCGCGCCCGGGCTGCGGTCGCTCGTCGAGTACCCGTACGGCTGCCTCGAGCAGACGATGTCGCGGTTCATCCCGCTGGTCGCGGCGCGCGATCTGGCAAACACACTCGACGACCCGAGCCTGACGGGCACGAAGGCGAGCCAGTTCATCCGCATCGGCACGCAGAAGGTGATCCGCCACCAGCAGGGCGATGGGCTGTTCTCGCTGTGGCCGCAATCACAGACCTATCCGCACCTCGCCGCGTACGCGCTGTGGGGCCTCACGATCGCGCAACGGTCCGGCGAGGAGATTCCCGCGGAGGTGTTCGATCGCGGCATCGCGGCGCTCTCCGCGTGGGCGAGCAACACCGGGACCCTGAAGCCGAACGGCGACGGCGCGACCATGGCGATGGCGGCGTACGTGATGGCGATGCGCGGCAAGCCCGACGGCTCGCTGAACGCGCGGCTGTTCGCGATCCGCGCGGGCCTACCGAAGTGGGGCCAGGCGTTCCTCCTCCGGGCACTGTTCCTCGCGCAGGCGGACCGGGCGCAGGTCGTGGAGCTGCAGAAGCTCGTCGAGTCGAGCCTCGTCCTCAGCGATGGCCGCGCCGTCGTCAAGGAGACGTTCGCCGGCGAGGAGTACGAGATGTACATGACCTCCGACGTGCGCGCGACGGCGATGACCCTCGCGGCGCTGCTCGAGGTCGACCCGACGTCGAAGATGATCGATCCGCTGGTCGCAGGCCTCAAGGCCTCGCGCCTCACGACCGGCACGTGGACCTCGACGCAGGAGAATCTCTGGTCGCTCGTCGCGCTTGCCGAGTACGGCCGGCGCGCGGCGACCGGCGAGACCACCGCGACCATCAAGATCGGCGGCAAGCAGGTGTTCAAGAAGAAGATCACCGGCTCGGAGATCGCCTCGCTCAGCGTGCCGCTCGCCGACACCACGGGCGATGACATCGAGGTCCTCGTCAGCGACGGCGGCACGATCGGCGTGCGCGTCACCGAGGCCCGCGTCGACGCGGGTGCGGCGGTCGCGAACGGTTACACGATCCGCCGCGGATACTTCGATGCGACCGGCGCTGCGAAGTCGTCGTTCAAGACCGGCGACATGGTCACGGTGAAGCTCTCGATCACCGCGGCCGCCGAGCGGCGCTGGGTCGCGCTCGTGGATCCCATCCCCGCCGGCTTCGAGGTGCTCAACCCGAAGCTCGCGGCCGGCGGCACCGGCACTCCGCCAACGACATCGTCGACGCGCTCGTGGTGGAACACCGTCACGTTCGATCACCAGGAGATGCGCGATGACCGCGTGCAGTGGTTCGCAGACCGGATGGATGCCGGCAGCTACGAGCTGAGCTACCAGGCGCGCGCCACCATCGACGGCACGTTCGCCGCGATGCCCGCGACCATCGAGGCGATGTACGCGCCCGACGTCCGTGGCCGCACGGAGCGTACGATCGTGACGATCGCGAAGTAGATGCTGGCCTCCCGGTTCGCGCGCGGCATCGGTCTGACCTGGCGATACGGTCGCTGGGGCGTCGTCGCGCTCCTGCTCCCGATCGTCGTCGCGATCCAGATCGCGGTCGTGACGCTGATCGTGGCGCCGTACGATCCGGATGACCTCGTCGCGACGAGCGAGCCACTCGTGCTGCTCGACCTGCGCGGCGAGCAGATCGCCGTGCTGCCCGCGCTCGGCGCGGATCGCACCCGGTGGACGAAGCTCGGCGAGCTGCCCGCGCTGGCGGTGTCCGCCGTGATCGAATCGGAGGACGAGGGGTTCTGGGATCACGGCGGCGTCAGCGGCGCGGGCGTCGCGCGCGCGGTATGGCTCGACTTGCAGGGCGGACGGTTCGGCGGATCCACGCTGACGATGCAGCTCGCGCGCATGCTTGCGACCGCGGACGAGGCACGCAGCCTGTCGGCGAAGCTGCGCGAGTCGCTGCTCGCGCTGCGGATCGAGCGCGCCGTGGACAAGCGCACGATCCTCGAGCAGTGGATGAACCGCGCCTACTTCGGGAACGGCGCGTACGGGTTCGCGGCCGCATCGCAGCTGTACTTCGGCAGGCCACCGAGCGGCCTGTCGGATGCGGAGGCCTCGCTGCTCGCCGTGATCCCGCGCGCGCCGACCGCATACGATCCGCTGAAGCACCTCGATGCCGCGCTGCGGCGGCGCGATCGCGTTCTCGCCCTGCTCGTCGAGCGCGCGGTCATCACGGAGGATCGCGCGCGCGCCGCGCAGGTCACGCAGATCGCGGTGGGGCACTTCGCGCCGGTCGACGAGGCGCCGCACTTCACGCGGTGGGTCGCGGATCAGCTCCCGCCGGTGGTGCGCCGCGCGGGTGGCACGGTGCGCACCACGCTCGATCTGCGCCTCCAGCGCACCCTGCAACGCCGCGTTTCCGAGCAAGTGGCAGCGCTCCATCGGCGCAACCTCGATCAGGCCGGGCTCGTGGTCCTCGATACCCAGACCACCGACGTCCGCGTGATGATCGGCTCGGCGGCGTGGGACGGCGTCGGCGGGCAGATCAACATCACCACGCGCCGCCGCCATCCCGGCTCCGCGCTCAAGCCGTTCGTCTACGGCGCCGCGATCGAGCACGGGGACAACCCCGCGACGATCGCGTGGGACACGCGCGATACGGCCGACGACTACTTCGCACCGTCGGGGAGCGTGGAGCACGGGCCAGTGCGCTATCGCGAGGCGCTCGCGAGCTCGTACAACTTTGCCGCGGTCGACGTGCTCCAGAAGGTCGGCGTCACGCGCGTGATGAGCGTGCTGCGCGCTGCCGGCGTCGCCGAGCTCGCCGGCGCGCCCGATGACTACGGCCTGCGACTCGCGCTCGGAGCCGCGAAGGTCCGCCTGATCGATCTCGCCGCGGGCTATGGCTTTCTCGTCAAGGACGGCTTCGCCGGCAAGCCGCGCGGCATCACCGCGGCCGTGCTGCCAGATGGCACGCGGTGGTCGCCGGCACGCACGTCGGAGCGCCGCGTGTTCTCTCCGGAGACGTCGTGGCTCGTGATGGACATGCTCGCGGATCCAGAGGCGCGGCGCCCCGGCTTCGGGATGGAGCTGCCGTTCGATCTCCCGTTTCCGATCGCCGCGAAGACCGGCACCGCGCGCGGGTTCGCGGATACCTGGGCCATCGGCGCGACGCGCGAGGTGATCGTGGGCGCGTGGGCCGGCACGTTCGACGGTACGGCGACGCTCGGCCTCGTCGGTATGGATGCCGCGGCGCCGCTCGTGCGAGACGCGATGCTCGCGATCGCGAACGGGTCACCGCTCACGCTTCCGCCCAGGCCCGCATCCATCGAGGCGATCGAGCTGTGCGCGGGATCTGGCCTCGTACCACGGACGCCCTGCCCGCGGATCAGCGACTACGTGATTCGTGGGCGGACTCCGATCTCCGTCGACACCTGGTACGACGACGACGGGAATCTCCACTATCCCGAGCGCGCAAAGGGCTGGCTCCGACGTCGCGGATCGATGTCACGGCGGTGAGCCGGCTCACCTCGCGTGCAAGGACGGCAACTCGACTAGCCAGTGCTGCGACGTAGACGCGCAGTTCGTGCAACCACGCATCGATGAAACACAGCGTTGCGTCGTGCGCGGACCGGAACAGATGTTGCTCCTGGCGCGCGCAAACTTATGTTGAAGCATTGCGTAGTTCTGTTCACCGTCCTCGGCGCCGCGTGCGCGACGGACAAGGAAGACGCCAAGGGCGTCGTAGATGAGAGCCAGCCGCCGTCGGTTCCCTCCGAGCTCGGGAAGGCCGATGCCTCCAGCAAGGAGATCGCGGTCAACGTCCAGTCGGTGCACCCGTACACCAACAACCTGAACAAGGTCTACCCGGTCCCATATACGAGCCTGCCGTCCTGTGCGAGCCAGATCCGCGTTCACTTCAAGGTGCTGCGCACTGAAGCAACGTACGACTTCCTCACGGTCGAGCCCGCCGGTGGCGCCGCGCCGCAGAGCTTCGATGGCGACAAGGACAACACGTGGACCGCGTGGTTCCCGAAGAGCGGACAGGGCGTGAACGTTCGCCTCGAGAGCGATGGCAGCGTCACGCGCCACGGCTTCGAGGTCGACAAGTACGAGTGGGCCGGCTCGCCGCTCTGCCCGACGATCGCGTACCCCGCGTGTAGCGCCGGCCACGTCGACGTCACGCCGCCGACCGCGGTATGTGGCTGCCCCGTCGCGCGCGTGTGCGCGGTGAACAGCACCGTCCAGATCGACCACCGCCGCGCGCAGGGTCACAACCGCACGGCGCACACCGTGAACGGCAACGTCGCGAGCGAGACCCACCCCGGCCCGACCGACGCCCCGATGACCACCGAGATCGGTACGCTCGACCAGACCAAGGTCAACGCGCTCGTCAAGCGCGCCTCCGACCTCGGCCTGCTCCACGGCCCCGGCTACACCAGGAGCAACCCGACGACCATCGCCACCGAGACCCTGGTCATCAAGGCCGGAACGAAGACGGTGACGTTCGTCGCCGGCGAGGGCTCGCAGGACGCGGCGGTCGCGCAGCTGATCGCCGACTTCGAGGCGCTGTTCACGTGCGGCACGCCCAGCGGCGGCCTCACCTGCGGCGATAGCTTCTCGTGCGACGCCGACACCGCGACGTGCGTCGAGGCCCAGACCTGCTCGTGCCCGACGCTCGACGCGCCGGTCTGCAGCGAGAGCAGCACCACGTTCGCCAACGCGTGCGAAGCGGCGTGCGCGGGCGTCACCGTGGTCCATCAGGGACAGTGCGGCGACCCCGGTGACCAGTGCGGAACCATCCGCGGCCTGTCGTGCCTCGCCGACAACCGCTGCCGGTTCGGCGCCTCGCAGTTCAGCTACCCGTTCCCGGATGCCGGCGGTCGCTGCGTCGTGAAGAACTACTGCGATGCTCCGGCGGACTGCACCGCGCTTCCCCACCCGGCCGTGCTGGGTGCGTGGGCGTGCAACGCGAACGCGTGCGCCTGGGCCGCGGGCGTGGCGTGGAAGAGCGTGACGAGTGGCGTGTTCGAGACGGCGCACCCGTATGCGAGCTCGACGAGCGTGTGGAAGGAGCTCTCGCTCCCCGCCGGCGCGCAGTCGCTCCGCCTGACCACGGCTGCCGGCTTCGCGCTCGAGGCGAACTACGACTTCCTCGAGGTGTGGAGCTGGGTCAACGGCGCGTGGAAGATGGACAAGCGCTTCACGGGCACCACCGGCCCGGCGACGACCGAGGAGTTCGCGGGTCAGTACCACTACCTGCGCTTCGTCTCGGATAGCTCGGTCAACAAGGCCGGCTTCAAGGTCACTGCAGAGTGGCGCTAGGCTAGCTCGGAGGGCCCGCCGCCTCGACACCACGGGGTGACAGCGCCGGCGACGCGGCGATCAAGCCGTCGGTGATCGCGAGCGCGGTCTGGGTCAGGTCGGCGAACGCGTCGGAGCCGACCACATCTCGCGACGCGGGATAGACCAGGATCAGGGTGTCGAGTAGCTCGACCACGAGGTCGCGGCGGCCCGCCGTCTCGAGAGTCTGCGCGAAGCCCGCGCCCAGTAGCTCGCTGAGTACCGCGCCGTCCTTCCCGTAGGCGCGCCAGCTCTCGGGCAGCGGCACACCAAGCTCGGCTGCCGGCAGGGTGGTCGGGAGCTCGGCGGCGTAAGAACGCGCGAGGCCGAGGCCATCGCGCGTCAGCTTCGCGATGTGACCGGTGCGCTCGATCAGGTTGTCATCCTCGAGATCGTCGCCCAGGCCGCTGCGCTTGAGCAACAGGTGCGGGAACACGCGATCGGTCTCGCACGCGACGATGCTGACCACGGGACCGATCCGGAACGGCTGATCGAGCGGCAGCCATGCCCACTCGCCGCGCCGCTCGCGCAGCGTCTCGAGATCAAATGCAGTGACGTCTACATCGTGCGCGAGGCGCGACAGCACGCCATGGACCACGCGGCGCTCGAAGCCGCCATCGCTCAGCGTCCACAGTGCGCTGCGCTGGAGCGCCTCGGGGAGATGCGTGAGGTCCCTGACCGGGATCAGGCCCGCCGCGTTCGCCGCGCCAGTCTGCTGGGTCCTGCGGTGCACGCCACGCCCGGCGATAAACGCGAGCCCCGCTCCGAGGAGGACGAACAGCGACCACGCCGGCATACCCGAGCAACCTAGCACGCGGCATACTGATGGCATGCGGTGGGGTGCCACGGTGCTCGCGGTTGTGGGGGGCATCGGCGGCCTCGCCATCGCAGACCCGATCGCCGAGGAGACGTTCCTCGCGCAGATCTGGAAGGGCGACGCGAAGCAGCGCGCATCCGGCGCGAAGGCACTCGCGGAGCGGATGGCGAGCGGCAACGAGCGCGCGATCGAGCTCGGCCGCTCGGCCGTGATCTCGAACGATCCGAAGGTCCGCGTGCCGCTGCTCGAGGCGTTGATCAGGCAGAACGTGATCGAACGGGCGAGCGCGGCGCTCGTGCCCACGGCGAGCGTGCTCGAGCGGCGAATCCGCCAGCTGATGCCACGGGACAAGTCCGACGAGCTCCCCACGGCGCAGAGCTGCTCGGTGCTCGCCGGCAACCCGCGCGCGGTGACCGTGCGTTGCCGCACCAGTCGCTGCAGCGGCTCGTGCATGCACGTGACGCGCACGCTCGAGATCACCACGGGCGTGCGGTGGAAGGTCGAAGTGATCCAGTCGAACCGGAGCGACGACGGCTCGTGCGGCGACTGCATGCTCTAGCACTGGATGCGTCGGCGGTTCATCCGCTCGTGTGCTCGTGCGCCCCGAAGTCGCGAAGGGACCCGAAGCAGAAGACCGGAAGTTCCCCAAGAAGAGGCTTTCTCCTCCAGGAGAAGACTCTGCTTCGTGTCCCTTCGGGACTTCGGGGCGCAGGTGCACACGAGCGAATGCTCCGCCGACGCAGTTCTCGACATCTCCGTCTACGAGCTACCGGCTCCTAGAGCAGCCGCAGTGCCGGCTCGTGTGAGTTGTGTAGCCGGCTCGAGGAGCGCCGCTCGTGCTCGAGGAGCCATTGCTTCATCGCGAGCCCACCCGCGTACCCCGTGAGCGTTCCGTTCGAGCCGATCACGCGATGACACGGCACGATGATGCCGATCGGATTCTTGCCGTTCGCAGCGCCGACGGCGCGGCTCGCCGACGGACGCTTGATCAGCTGCGCCTGCTGACCGTACGTGCGCGTCTCGCCAAACGGGATCGTGGTGAGGGCGCGCCACACGAGCTGCTGGAACCCCGTGCCCTCGGGGGCGAGCGGGAGATCGAACGTACGGCGGTCACCCGCGAAGTACTCGGCGAGCTGACGTGCGGTCTCGACGAGCACGGACGCGTCGCTCTCCGGCACCACGCTCGGCGGTCCTTGCTCGGGGGAGTACAGGCCGGTCAGCTGATCGCCGCGCGCGAACAGGCACAGCGGGCCGACGGGGGACGACACGATCTTCATCACCAGCATCAGTTCCTCCAAGGGCGGTCCACAGGTGGATCACCGCATACGAACGAAACGGCCGCCATGCCTCGGCGCGGGCCTCGGCCTCGCGCGGCGTTGCATCCAGCGCCTTCTTGATCCCGAGATCCGCAGCGGGGAACGCATCGGGCAGATGGAGCGCGCGCATCGCGAGGTAGTGCGCGGTCCACGGTCCCACACCGGGCAGCGCGACCGCGCGGGCGACGAACGTCTCGAGCTCGCCCTCGAGGGCGATACGATTCGTGGCGAGCGCCGTCGCGAAGCCGTGGATCGCAGCCGCGCGCGCCCCCGGCAGGCCGATCGCCGCGATCGCCGCGGGAGACACAGCTGCGACCTCGGTCGCGGTCGGGAACACGTCGGTCAGGCCGTCACCTCCGTCGTACCGGCGGCCGAACGCGGCGGCGAACCGGCCGGCGAGCGTGGTCGCGCCTTTGACGGACACTTGCTGACCGAGCAGCGCGCGAATCGCGGCCTCGAACGGTTCGATCGCACCCGGCAGCCGTAGCCCGGGGCGCGCCGCGACGAGCGGAGCGAGCAGCGCATCGCGCCCGAGCACGTCCGCGATCACGTCGGGCCGCGCATCCACATCGAACATACGGCGCACGCGCGCGACGAGCGGCATCAGCACCGGTGACAATCCCGGCGACACCGAGAGCGAGAGGCTCGGACGCCCCACGGCCTGACGGACCTCGAGCGTGCCGGTGTGCGCGCCGATCCGGACCGTGCGGCGGTAGGCGTCCGCAGAGGCGACCTCGACGCCGGGAATCGCGCGCATGCGGAGGAACGCGAGCAACTGCGTCCACTCGTACGGGGGCCGGTAGTCGAGGCGCAGCGTGAGCCCGCCGGCCCGTGACTCCGGCGCGTGCCCGCGGCGCATCACGGACGGCGCCTTGCCCATGCGATCGTGGAACGCGGCATTGAACCGGCGCACGCTGCCGAACCCAGCGGCGAACGCGATCTCCGTCACCGGCATCGCGGTGTCTTGTAGGAGCTGCTTCGCAAGCGCGAGGCGCCGGCTCTGCGCGAGATCGATCGGAGATACGCCGAGGCGCGCCTCGGTCGCGCGCCGCAGATGGCGCGCGGAGACGCCGAGCTCGGCGGCGAGGTCGTTGACGGAGCGATCGTTGAGCGCACCTTCCGCGATGCGCCGCGCCGCCGTTGCAACGAGGGCATCGACCGCATCGACATCGGCGTTTCCTGGAGCGAGCTCGGGACGACAGCGGAAACACGCGCGGTAGCCGGCGGCCTCGCACAGCACGGGCGTTGCGTAGAACGTGCAGCGCGTGCGCCCAGGTGTCCGCGCCGGGCAGATCGGGCGGCAGTAGATGCCAGTCGTCGAGACGGCGACGAAGAACACGCCGTCGAACCGCCGATCGCGGGTCAGCATCGCGGCGTAGCACGCGTCATCCGTCAGCACGCTTCACGGGGTACCACGCGGTACCCGCCGCGACTGGCCGGTTCCGGACAGGACAGCTACTTCGCGATCTCTTCGTCGGCCACGAGCTCGATCGGTCCGCTACCCGCCGCGGTCGGCAGGCCCGGCTCGTCGCGGCGCAGCGCCACGGACACGAGCTGCGCGCGCGACACCGCGTCGAGCGCCTGCCATTCTTCCTTGGTCAGCACGAAGCCGGCCAGCGCGATGTCCCCCTGCATGGTTCCACCTTCGACGTCCCTCACCGGTAAGGCAACTTTTCGTGCTAGAGGGCAGCTGTGGCACGTGCGGTGACACAGCGGTACATCGATCCACTCGCGCAGGTGTGGCTCGGAGCGGCGCGCCATCTCGGGCTCGAGATCGTGCGCTCCGCGGATACATATGCATCTACCGATGGTCGCGGTCACCTGACCATCGCGATCGACGCGGATCTCGATGCCGACGACAGCCTCGCGCAGATGATCTTCCACGAGATCTGCCACTCCCTCGTCGAGGGAACGGAGGCCTTCAAGGCGCCCGACTGGGGCATGGACAACACCGCGCCCGACCACGACTGGCGCGAGCACGCGTGCTTGCGCACGCAGTGGGTGCTGACGGGCCGCCACGGCCTGCGCGGCCTGTTCGCCCCGACCACGGAGTTCCGCGCGTTCTGGGACACCTTGTCGGGTGACGTACTCGCAGATCGCACCGATCCATCTGTTCAGCGTGCGATCGCCGCACTCCGCCGTTCCGACACGCTGCCGTGGGCCGGGCTCCTCGACGAAGCGCTCGCCGCATCCGCGCGGATCGCGGCCGATGCGCGCAACTTCGCGATCCCATTCCCCGAACCGACGCCGCTGTGGGCGACGATCAACGCGCCGCGCGACAAGCATCCGACCGGCTTGCCGGGCGGCGAAGCGACCGGCACGTGCGGCTCGTGCGCCTGGCGCTTCGACAAGCGCGGCGGCTCGCACTGCCGCCAGGCGAACACGAAGATCGATCCGGCGTGGCCCAGCTGCGAGCGGTTCGAAGCGGCGCTCGATTGCCTGACCTGCGGCGCGTGCTGCCGCGAGGCGTATCACTCGGTCGATGTCGCGCCGCGCGATCCCATGGTGAAGAAGCAGCCGGGCTTCGTCGTCAAGCACGGCACCCGCCTCGAGGTCCTGCGCAACAACGAGCGCTGCGCCGCGCTCCACGGCGGCGAGATCGCCCTGGGCAAGGCCACGAAGTACCTGTGCGTGATCTACGACGACCGCCCGAAGACCTGTCGCGAGTTCACACTCGGCTCGTTCAACTGCCTGACCGCGCGCCGCCGCGTCGGTCTCAGCCTCGGCAGCTAGGCTCTCGCCGCACGGCCGCGCTCGCGCGCGACGTCGAACAGCGCCTTCGCCTGCGAAGCGGGCAAGCTCGTCACGTCGGTGATCTTCGCAGTCAGCGCCTCGAACATGCGCGAGGACTGGATGATCCGCGTGAACCGCATCCCCGGCGCCTTCGGGCCCACCATCACGAGCACGCGCGCGCCATCGATCTCCGGCAACGTGCCGGGCAGGAAGTCGCCCGGCAGGCTGTGCGAGCCGGTGCCGCCTGGCGCCGACCACATGTGGATGCCATCGCGGGGCAGCGCATCGGTCGGGTCACACGCCTCGGATGGGTAGAACGCGAAGCTCGAGCTGTACCCACCGCCACCGCTCTGCGGGCCCTCCCCCGTCATCACGGTGAGCTCCTCCTCGGTCGCGATGCCCGACGCCTCGATCCGCCGCAGCGGCTCCGCGAGGAAGCTCGAGGCGAGAACCGTGAGCTGGCCCATGTCAACGACGCCGTCGAGCGTCATGCTCCAGGCCTCCTCGAGCTCGGGCACGAGGACGATCACCCGTGCCTTGACGAGCGTCTCGATCAGGATCGACAGCCAGTAGGAGGTATCGGTCTCGCGGCCCAGCTTCGCGATCGCCTCTCGCAACCCGGGCGTGGACTGGATCTCGCGAAGCAGGGAGCGGTCGCGCGACCAGCACGCGACCGCGGGCCGGTACCACATCTCGAGCGCGAACCACGCCCGCACCGCCGCCACGTCCTTCGCCGCGATCCGCTGTAGATCGTCGTCGGAGAGCGCCCACCCGCCTATCTCGAGAGAGTGGGAGTGGGAGTCGTGATCGTGATCGTGATCGTGGTCGTGATCGTGATCGTGATCGGGGGCGGCATCGGCATCGGCATCGGCATCGGCATCCGACTCCGCGTGCTGGTGCCCGAACTCCTGGGCATGCGCGAACATCCGCGCCGCATCGGTGAGCGCGCGCAGCACCGGTGCGACGATCGCCCGCCCGATCCCCACCGGCGACGCACCGTTCTCGACGAGCGCCCCGCCCGCCAGCGCGATGTGCGCCGCGACCTGCGGGTGCTCGTCATCGACATGCGCGACCACCCAAGCGAGCAACTGATCGCGCGCGGGCGCATCCCGCGCCGCCGCCTGCAGCAGCTCCCCGAGGATTCCCATCGCCTCGTCGACCTTGCGGTCGGCGAACAACGCCTCCGCCTTCTCGAGCTGCGCCTTCATCGCTCAGCCAGCGTCAGGCTTGCGCGTCACCGGTGGAAGCGCCCGCTGGTCTCCGGCGAGCCGCTGGATGGCCGCCGCCACGTCAACGCCGAGGAGCTGCTTCAACTGCTCGGACGTGATCGCCGCCTTGACCGCGAAGTTCGAGCCGTTCGCCGCGAGGTCCTTGTCGATCACGGTGACCTTGTCGATCGGGATCTCGCCAACGGTGCTCATCATCGTCGCGACGAGGCCCTGTAGCTTCTGCGCGACGAAGATCTGGCGAGCGCTGTCGCCGGCCTTCGCCCAGGTCTCGCCGAGCGAGCGAATCGCCGTCGCGGTCGCCTTACCGTCCTCGATGATCTTCGAGGCCGCACCGCGTGCCTGCGCGATCATCTGCGCCTTCTTCGCTTCGGCCGGCTTCACCTTGTCGGCGATCAGCTGGTAGCGCACCTGCGCGAGCCGCGCGCGCTGCACCTGGACCTCGGCGGTCGCCTTCGCGAGCAGCGCGTAGACCTGGCCCTTCGACTCGGCGACGAGCGCGCCCTTGCGTGTCTGCGCCTCGGCGATCCGCCGCTGACCTTCCGCGCGAGCGGTCGCGATCTGGGCGTCGACCTTCGCGATCTCCTGGTTCATGAAGTTCGAGGCCGAGTTCTCGTTCGAGAGCGCGTGGTTCTCGGCCTCGGAGATCCGCGACGTCTTCTGGAGGTCGGCGGTCTGCCGGCGACCGATCGAGTCGAGGTAGCCCTTGTCGTCGGAGACGTGCTGGATCATCAGCGTGGTCAGCTCGAGGCCGAGCCGCGCGAGATCGTGATCCGCCTCGTGGACGAGCGCGCCCGCGAACTTCTCGCGGTCCGTGTTGACCTCCTCCGGGGTCAGCGTCGAGAGCACGCCGCGGAGGTTACCTTCGAGCGTCTCGCGCGCGACCTGCATGATCTGCGTCGGGGTCATGCCGAGGAACCGCTCGATCGCGTTCGCGAGCTGACCGTTCTTGCTGGAGACCTTGACGTTCGCGACGCCCTGGACGTTGAGCGGGATACCGCCGCGCGAGTACGCGCCTTGAACGCGCAGCTCGATCACCATGTTCGTGAGGTTCATCCGATCGACGACCTCGATCAGCGGGATGCGGATGCCACGGCCACCCTGGATCAGACGGTAGCCGACCGGGCGATCCACGCCGGGCAGCTTGCGATGGCCGCCGGAGAAGATCAGCACTTCGTTCGGCGGGCAGATGTAGATCATGCGCGAGATGAGGAACGCGATCAGGAGCAGTGCTCCGATGGTCGCGACGGCTCCAACGAGGACGACGTTTTGCATGACTTCCTCCTTAGCTGCGGATGTTGGGGTTGGAGGTTCCGGTGATGACCTTGGCGATATCGACGCCCAGGGTCCTCGTCACCTCGTTGAGCAGCTTGCCCATCGTCGCGGGAAACGCAGCCGCGTATGCCGCGATCGTCTGGCCATCGCCGCCATCGATCAGGTTGACCTCGTTGACCTTCACGCGCTGCGCCGCCTTCGCGACGTCGCCGAAGATCGTGTCGAGGTGCTGGAGCACGAACATGTCCATCGCCTTGCCGCCGCTATCGCGCCACGCGCCGGCGACCTCCTGGAGGGACTTCGCCATCGCCTCGCCATCGGCGGCGATCGGCGCAGCCTGACCCGCGGCGAACAGCTCGCGGACCTGCGCGTCGACCTCGGCGGGGATCGTGACCTCGGCCTCGAGGCGGAGCTGCTCGAGCTCGCCACGCATCTTCTGCAGCTCGAGGTCGGCCTCGGCGCGGGCCTGTTGACCCGCCGCCTCGGCACGCACCTCTTCGGAGCGCGCCTCGGCATCCACCTCGGCCTTGATCTGCCGGAGCTCGTTCTGCTTGCGCTGCACGGTCGCCTGCGCGTTCGTCATCGCGACCTCGCCGCGCGCGCGCGCCGCCGCCTCGGACTGTTCGGCCTGGCGAACGGCATCGGACTCCGCGACCTCGGCGGTCCGCAGGATCTCGGCGATCCGCTGACGGCCGATGCTCTCGAGATAGTTCCGGTCGTCCGCGATGTGCTGGATCTTCAGCACGTCGAGCTCGAGACCGAGCTTCTCCAGATCACGTCCCGCACTCTCCTCGAGCTGGCGCGCGAACTTGAGGCGATCCTGGTTGATGTCCTCGGGCGTCATCGTCGCGCACACGCCGCGAAGGTGACCTTCAAGGGTCTCCTTCACCATGCGCGAGATCTCGTTGCGGTCCTTGCCAAGGAGCTGCTGGATCGCGTTGCCGACGAACCGCGGGTCCGTCGACACCTTGATGTTCGCGATCGCGTGGACGTTGAGCGGAATGCCGCCCTCCGAGTACGCCCCGGTGACCGCCATCGGGACCGAGATCAGCGACACGTCCATCTGCGAGACCGTCTCGACCACGGGGATCCGCATCCCGCGGCCGCCGAACACCACGCGGTAGCCGACCGTGCGGCCGTCCGGAGTCTTGTGCTTGCGCCCCGAGAAGATCAGGATCTCGTTCGGCCGACAGATGCGCAGCAGATATCGATAGACGATGATCAGCAGCAGCAAGACGGCGATACCGGCGCCGACTCCGCCGAGAATCTCGGGTGGGATCTTGTTCATGACAGCCTCCTGTTGGACACACCACGACCGTGGGCGCACCCCGCCCACGACCTAACACTCGAATCGACGCAACCGCTCCGGGGTCCCCTGGAGCGGGACCGACGCTACATCTCGGCCTTGGCGACGAGCAACGACCCGCGCTCGCCTTCTGCGATGATCAGGACCGGCGTCCCCGTGGGTAGCTCGCCGGCTTCCTCGTCGGTATTGGCGACGTAGTCCTCGGCGCGGCCCTTGATCTCGACCCGCACCTTGCCGGGCTTGCCGGGGCCCACGGGGAGCGTCAAGAGGCCCGTGGTGCCGACGAGCTCGGTGCCCTTCACGTCACTCGACACGCTGTGCTTGTTCAGCATCTTCACGACCGCGACGGCGATCGCACCTGAGATCCACCCGATCGCGCCCGCACCGATCGCCGAGACCAGCTTGCTCGAATCGAGCGCCTCGAGCGCGAGGCCTGCGCCGCCTCCGAACGCGAGGAAGAACACCCAGAACCGCAGCGAGGTGACCGGCGCCCATCCGAGGCCGACCGCGGTGTCGCCATGAGAATGAGAGCCATGATCGGTGTCCTTGCCTCCGAGGAAGATCGACGCCACCAGCAGCGTGACTCCGAAAGCGACGGCTCCGAGATACAGATGGTTCAAGCGATTCCCTCAGGGGTTCCGATGCTTCCACTGTGATCACCGTTGCCATGTGTTGCAAGCGTTTCCGTCGGTGACATTCTGATGGCGCCGCGGTGCGCTATCCTCGCGGGATGAGGTGGATGTTCGGTCTATTCCTGCTGTTTGCGTGTGCAACGCATCCGCAGCAACGGATCTCTCCTCCGGCCCCCGGCGCGCTCGCCCTCGTCGAGACTTCCAGCGACCTGACGGGCGCTCCCATCGGCGCGAGCCCTGCCCGCTCGACCATCGTCGTGGTTCTCGCCTCGTGGTGCGAGCACTGCGCTGCCGAGCTGGCGACCCTCGACACGCTCCGCAAGCTGCACCCCGACCTCCGCATCATCGGCGTCAGCTATCACGAGCACGAAAATTACGACCACCGCGGAAATCCCGAAGCCCTCAAGCGCTATGCGGGAAACCACTCATGGCTCCCGATCGTGCTGGCGGACGATGCATTGTTCGAGGCGCTCGGCTCGCCTCCGATGATCCCCGCGGTCTTCGTCTTCGATCACGCGGGCGGCCTGATCGGCCACTTCGATCGGAGAACCCGCGCCGAGCCGGGCCGAAGAGAGATCGAGGACGTCCTCGCTCGCGCCGGAACCTAGGGCGCCCGGCCGGATGGACGGCGACGAATCCACGCGACCGTGCTTCCGGAAAGAGGAGCCCCGAAGTTCTCGAAGACCCTGAGGAGAGGCTTTCTCCTGCAGGAGAAGACTCTGCTTCGGGACCTTCGGGGCCTTTGGGGCTCACCTGAACCAGCGGACTCCGGTTCGCATCCGGCACTGCGGATTGCCGAGCGCGCAGGTCTATGACCTACGCGCTCCTAGCTGGCGACGCGCGCGACCGGCACCGGCGGCGCCGCCACCACCCGCGTCCAGCGCTCGAGGATCAGCACGCCGACGAGCGTGGGGATGCACGAGACCGTGGCGAGGTCCTGCATGCCGAACTCGTGTGCCAGACCGAACACCACGCCCACCGCGGGCAGCGCGAGAAGCGCGAGCCGCACGGCCGGCGGCTGCGGCGCCAGCGCGCTCGCGGCGGCGCCGATGAAGGCGCCTGCCACCACGCCCGGGATGCCGCCGAACACGACGACGAGACTCATCATCTGCGCTTCGTTCTCGAGGACCGCCATCCCGATGGCGATCACGAACACGTTGACCAGGCCGAGGATCATTCCCTTCCAGAACCCGTGCACGCCTCCAGCGTAGCAGCAGCGCGCTACTTGATCGAGTCGACCATCGCGGGCAGCTCGGTGAGTGACTTCGCCGCCGCCGGCGCGGTCTCGAGCGCCCCGAACTCGATGCCGCCGATCTTCGTCTCCATGTCGTACTCGCCGATCACGTGATCGAGGATGATGAAGCCGATCTTCTTCATCTCCTCGTCATCCTTCTTGAAGCCGGGCAAGTAGACGTCGAGATCGAGCTTGCCCTCACCCGGCGTGCCCACGAACTTCACCGTCTTCGGCTCGATCTTCTTGCCCTCCATCTCGATGGCGAAGCCCGCGTCGCGCTGGCGGAACGCGACGATCTTCCAGCCCGGCACGGTCGGGCGCGCCGCGTAGACTTCCTGGACCTGCGGGAACAACTTCTTGATGCCATCGGCGCTGATCACGAGCATGAGCTCGTCGCCGTTCTTCCCGATCTCCGCGAACACGCCGGGGTACGCCTTCTCGAGCTCGGCACTGATGCTCTCCATGACAGCGCGGAGATCCGTGGTCTTGTGAAGCTCGGTGGCGTGGTCGGTGAACCACTTCCAGAACGCCGTCGCCCCGTTCGCGGTCGGTGTCGTCGGCGTCGGCGTCGTCGCGACCGGCGTCGCCGACGCGGCCGGAGGCACCTTGTCGTCCTTCTTGCCGCCGCAGGCACCGAGACCGAGAGCGAGGATCAGGAACCAGTGCGTCATGGCCGCGGACGCTAGCACGACGTAGAATCGACGACGTGGCGATTCCCTGCGCGGCGTGCAGCATGCCGGTTCACGAGCACGCCGTGAAGTGTCCGCACTGTGGGGAGGCGACCGGCGTCTCCGCGGATGCATCGTTCACCGCGGAGGAACGCCGCGCCTCCATGGACCTCGCGCTCGCCGAGTCAGAGCGCAACGTCGCCGGTGATCCGTACTCGACCTCCTACGGTGGTAGCTATCGTTACGATCCCGAGCTGGCCGCGCTCGGCGGCTTCGTGATCGCCGCCACCGCGGTCGGCGTGGTCCTCAAGTCGGCCGTCGAGGCCGTCGTCGACGAGCGCAAGGATCGCGCCTCGCGTCCCGAGCTGCCGCGCGCGACGGCGCGCGAGCGCACTGCGCCGCCCGTGGCGCCCGAGCCGTCGAAGGCCCCCGAGCCTTCGCCACCGCCATCGGACAAGCCGCGGTTTCTCAAGTGAGCTAGCGCAGCACCAGCGCGAGCACGGCGAGCACGGCGGCGATCGCGACGAAGCCGGTGAAGAACAGGCTGTTGTTCATCTTCCAGTCACTGGGCTCGCCGAGCCGCGATGCGAGGAGGTGCCGGTAGTCCTTCTCCGCGAGCTCGCGGGTCTCGGATTTGGTGAGAGAGAGGTGGGAGACGGACATGGAAAAATTGTCCCGCATGCTTCGTGCTCGGATCAACGTTTCGTGACCACCCGGCGGACGACGAGAAAGAACACCGACAGGAGCAGAAGGGTTTTGCGCATGACCCTCACGATAGGAAATCCCCGCGGAGACGGCCGTGATCGTCGCGTGAAGTCCGCGTGAACCCCAATTCTCGCGGATGGGCACGGACTTGCGCGACACTCGCGCCGTGGCGATTCGCGGCTATTACCTCGGCTGCCCCGGCTGGGGGCTCAAGTCCTGGGTCGGTGGCCTGTTCCCGACGGGCACGAAGACCACCGACTTCCTCGCCCGGTACGCCGAGGTGTTCAATACCGTCGAGGGCAACACCACGTTCTACGCACTCCCCACGGTCGAGACCGTCGCGCGCTGGCGTGACCAAGTCCCGGCCGAGTTCCGGTTCTGCTTCAAGTTCCCGCGCACGATCACGCACGACCGTCTACTCGTCGATTGCGCCGTGGAGGTCACCGAGTTTCTGAGGCGGATCTCCCCGCTCGGCGACACGCTCGGCACGTTGTTCCTCCAGCTCCCGCCGCGGTTCGGCGCGGCCCACCTCCCACGCCTCGCCGAGCTCCTCGCCACACTGCCGAACGACTTCCACTACGGCGTCGAGGTGCGCGACGAGGTGTTCTTCCACGCCGGTCCCGCTGCCACCGAGCTCGTCGAGCTCCTCACCGCACGCGGCGTGGATCTGGTGGTGATGGACACGCGCGGCGTGCAGTCGAGCAAGAGCCTGCAGTTCGCCGATGTGCGCGGGAAGAAGCCCGCGCTGCCCGTCGTGATGCGCGCGACCGCCGCGCAGCCGCTCGTCCGCTTCGTCCCGCACGAGACGTTCGAGGAGAGCCGCGGCTTCGCCGAGCCATGGAGCCGCCAGTTCGCGACGTGGATCGACGAGGGCAAGCGCCCGTACTTCTTCATGCACGCACCCGATGACGCGTTCGCCCCCGAGAACGCCTACGCGTTCCATGCCATGCTCCGTGCACACGTAGATGTCGGCGAGCTACCGACGTGGCCCGGCGCGCCGCGGCAGCTCGGCCTGTTCTAGCTGCTAGACTGTGGACGATGCGCGCGCTGGTCCTCTGTGTCGCGGTGGCCGCGTGCTCGCATCCGGCGACGGCCCCGAAGCCGGCACCGGATCCCGTGCCGACGATGATCGCGGATCCGGCTCCCGTCGCGAAGCGCGCTGCGCCGACCTCGCCATCGTGGATCGGCGTGCGATTCGATCAGGGCACCACGCGTGTGATCCGCGTGGTCCCCGGCGCGCCGGCGGAGCTGGCAGGTGTGCGCATCGGCGATCAGATCGCGACCGTCGATGGTCGTGCGGTGTTCATGGATATCGAGGCGGTGGAGACAATCCGTGGCCACGCGCCCGGCAAGACGCCGTTCGTGGTGAAGCGCGCCGGCAAGGACGTCTCGCTGACGATCGCGATCGCGGAGATGCCGAGCTTCGATCAGATCGCCGAGCTATCGCTGCTCGGCAAGCCCGCGCCGCCGTTCGCCGCGGAGCGCATCGCGGGCGCGTACTCGCCGGTGCTGAAGGATCTCGCCGGGAACGTCGTTGTCGTCGATTTCTGGGCCACCTGGTGCGGACCGTGCGCGATGACGCTGCCGTTCCTGGATCAATGGCAGACGACGTATGGCCCACGCGGCCTGCGCATCGTCGGCCTGACCGCCGAGGAACCCGAGGTCGTGAGGGACTTCCTCGCCGTGCATCCGCTGAGCTACGCGATCGCACGCGACGTGGAGGATCAGATCGGCCAGCGCTATCTACGGTTCGCGGTGCCGATGCTGGTGGTGATCGACAAGGCAGGCGTCGTGCGCCACGTGCAGGTCGGCGCGGAGAACTTCGGCGCGGTCGAAGCAGCGATCAAGAAGCTGCTCTAGCTCCAGTCGAGGCCCGAGCACGGGAACTGCGTTCCAGTGGGGAACGTCAGGCCGAACTGAGTATCGAGGAGCGCGAGCAGCTCGGCGGGCGACGCGATCCGCTGCTCGTCGGCCTCGCCATCGTGCTCGCGGACCGAGAAGTCGCGGTTGAGAATCGTGGTGCGGCGCCCGGCGGGCAGCGCGCGCGCGACGAGGAACCGGTGCTTGAAGTGCGAGTCGGGGTGCGTGCTCGTGTACCAGTTCGCGACGATGCGATCGATCGGCGGCATCTCCTCGAGCGTGAGCTCCGCAACGTCGACCCAGTCGTCGCCGAACCGCACCTGATGATAGATGCGATCGTTCTCGCGCAGCAGGCGCCGCGTCTCGTGCGGCGTGTCCTGGGGGCCGTGCTCGTCGAGCCGCAGCGCGCAGCCGATCGACATCGTGCCCACGCCCACGTCGACGAGCCACGATTCCTCGAGCTCCACGCGCACGAGCAGGTGCGTGCGTGCAGGCGTGTAGTCACGCGGCCGGCCATAGCGCACGCGGGCGCTCAGCGGCTGCACGCGATAGCCGAGTTGCTCGAGCACGTGCAAGAGGAGTGCGTTCTGCTCGAAGCAGTAGCCGCCCCGCCGAGCGTGGACGAGCTTGGCCTCGATCGCCTCGGGCTCGAGCCGGATCGGCACGCCGAGCAGCACGTCGAGGTTCTCGAACGGGATCGCCTGGATGTGCGCGTGGACGATGCTGTTGAGCGTCTCCAGCGTCGGAGCGCGCGATCCGGGGTAACCGATCCGCGCGAAGTAAGCGTCGAGGTCGAGCACCGCCGCATCCTAGCGATAGGGCGTGCCGGAGTCCGCAGCCTTCAGCACTTGCTCGAGCACGCGCACCATGTTGCCGAGCTGTGTCTCGGTGGCCACGCCGCGCACCGCGACGCGAACCTCGGCGGCACACGAGATCGAGACGATCGCCGCGCGATCGACGAGCTGGTCGAGCTGCGGCTTCGGCAGGGTTGGATTTCCGCGGAGGATCATCCGCCGGTGGCCGATCTCGAGGTTGCTATCCTCGAATGGCTCTGCCTCGCGGAGCTTCCAGCGCGCGCGGGCGCGGCCGTCCTCGCCGGTCAGCTTCGTGCGCAACGAGTCCTCGTCCTTCGGCAGCCAGCCGAGCGAGAGCCGCAGCGCACCCACCGGATTCATCAGGATGCCCGCCGGTGGCCAGTGCGGTTCGGCGCGGCCGTGCACCTTGGTGAGCAGTGCCGTCCACGCGGCCATCAGCTCCTCGTGATCCTTCGCGAGTGCGCGATGGACGTCGAGGTGGCGCGTGACGGCGGTCATGTCATCGCCATGGTTCGTGCCGCTGACGCGCGAGACACCCCCCACCACGTACAACGAGAGCGCGTCGTCGAGCCGCGTCTTCACGCCGAGCGCGAGACGCGTCTGCGGGCCGAGAATCAGCGGCAGCAGCGCGGGCGAATCGCTGAACACGAAGTGCCGCTGGTCGAACGCAGCGTCGCCGATCCGGTAGTCGCGCCAGAACCCGTGGTCCATGCCCTTGCGCGACGCGAACAGCAACAGCGGCTCCGGCACCGGGAACGTGGACTCGCTCGTCACCGTCCATCGCTTCCCCCACCAGCGCGAGCGCGCGATCAGCGTGACCCCGTCGATCATTCCGCGGGTTCCGGGCGAGGCTGCGCGCCACCCCGCATCGGGGCGCGCCTGGAGAAACGCCGGCAGCACGCGGCGAGCATACTCGCGACGAGGCGGTAGAGTCGGCGGATGTCGAGCAGTCCCGCGCTTCTACTGCGCTCCGGCCGGAATATCCCGCAGCTCGGACTCGGTGTCTGGCAGGCAGCCGCTGGAGCCACCACCCGCGACGCCGTGGCGAACGCACTGCGCCTCGGTTATCGCCACATCGATACCGCGCACATCTATCACAACGAGGCCGACGTCGGCGCCGCGATCAAGGATTGTGGAATTCCGCGCGAGCAGATCTTCGTGACCACCAAGCTGTGGAACGACGACCACGGCCACGACAAGGCGCTGCGCGCGTTCGACGCGAGTGCGAAGCGCCTCGGCCTCGACTACATCGATCTCTATCTGATCCACTGGCCCGTGCCTCGTCTGCGCCTCGAGTCCTGGCGCGCGCTCGAAGAGTTGCACGCCGCGAAGCGTGCGCGCTCGATTGGCGTCAGCAACTACCTCGTGCCGCACCTCGAGGAGCTGCTCGCGATCGCCTCGCACCCACCCGACGCGAACCAGATCGAGCTGTCGCCGTTCCTCCAGCGCCGGGACACGGTCGCGCTGTGCGCGAAGGAGAAGATCGTCGTCGAGGCCTATAGCCCGCTGACCCGCGGCAAGCGCCTCGGGCATCCGGTGATCAAGACGATCGCAGGCGAGCTCGGCAAGACTCCCGCGCAGGTTCTGCTGAAGTGGGGCGTGCAGCACGGCTTCGTGGTGCTGCCGAAGTCCGTGCGCGAAGCCCGCATCGCCGAGAACGGAAGCATCTGGGATTTCACACTATCCGTCGATCAGCTCGCCCGGCTGGACGCGCTCGAGGAGAACCTCGCGACCGGCTGGGACCCCTCCGAGCAAGACTAGGAACCGGCGGCCGCGCCTGGTGTCCAAGGCGCATGAGGCTGCTCCCCGTCGCGATCCTCTGCGCTCTCGGCGCGTCGGCGGCCGCGTATCCCGACCTGTCGCCGATCAGGGCCGAGATCCGCGCGCACCTCCGCGAGGTTCGAGCCTGCTACGAGCGCGCGCTCGAGAAGAACCCGAAGCTCGAGGGCCTGGTCACCGCATCGTTCACCATCGTGGGCAACGGCACGGTCGAGGACAGCACGGCCTCCGGGCTACCCGGCGTCGACACGTGCGTTGCCAAGGTGATGTCGAAGCTCAAGTTCCCCCGCCCGCCGCGGCCTCCGGGCGCCATCAAGGTCAACTACCCGTTCGCGTTCCGGCCGCGGTGAGCGCCAAGTTTTCGCACACGCGCGCGACGCGGCTGTCATAGCCACGGTCTCCCGCGAGGCTGAAGTCCCACGGGCGCGTGCGATCGCGCTCGGCACGCCCCGTGCTGTGCTCGGCGGCATCATGCGCCTCGCTTGCACGCTCGTCCTCGTCACCGGTTGCGGGCTCTCGTCGGGAGACGAGCCCTCCGCCGATCTCTACACCCGTGATTGCATCCGCACCATGGACCGCGGTCCCACGCTCCCGAACGGACCGATCGCGCTCGTGCTGACCAGCGCGTGCAGCGATGCGTCGATGGTCGACAACGTCCAGTGGTACGAGGGCAAGCTCCAGTCGGTGACCTCGCACACCGCGTACGGCGCGAAGTACCGCGCGACACGGATCGCGAACCTCGATGGCCAGTACTCCGTCGAGACCATCGGGATCGTCGACACAGCGCCGTCATACGTCGCATGGTTCGGCGTCACGATGGCGCACCCGATGCGCGTCAACTACATGCAGGACTTCGACGACCTCACCGTCGCCGATCTCGATCGCGACACCAGGGGAGAGATCATCGTCGCCGGCGGCGATACGCTCCGTGTCTCGTCGGTGCCGAGCACCGAGCCCGCACCGGTGATCGCGGCCACCGACGAGCGCACCCTCGTCAGCGGCAAGGCGTTCAAGAACGTCGCCGCATCCGCGAAGAACGAGCTGTTCTATCTCGCGCAGCCACTCGGCAGTCAGACCGTGGAGATCGGCGTCGCGCGCGCGAGCAGCGCCGATCCGTACGCGTTCACGGCGACCGCACTGTCCCAGGACTCGGCCGGCACACGCAGCTTGACCATCGCGGATGTCGATGGCGATGGCATCGCCGATGCGATCGGCACCGCGGCGCGGATCTTCGTCGTCAGCAGCCGCACCGGCACCGTCAACTTCCTCGACGAAGCCGCGCTCGCGATCTCGACCGGCGACACCGACGCCGATGGCATCGATGAGCCGGTGTTCCTCGCCGCCGATGGCGCATCGGTCCGCCGCATCCACATCGCCGCGGATGGCTCGCTGACCTCGGAGCACCTGCTCGATGTCCACGCGCAGGCGATGACGGTCGGCGACTTCGACGGCAACGGGATCGCCGACGTCGCCACGCTCGACAAGATTGGCCGCACCGGCGCGACGGTCTCGCTCTACCGCTACTAGTTCTTCAGCGTGTATTCGACGATCCGCGGCGTTCCGCCGCCGCCGGCTTCTCGATGTCTGCCGACGATACCGGCAACGCGTCGGTGTCGGCGCCGGCGCGCCACACACCCGCCTGGTTGGCGACCCACATGCCGTCGACGCGAAACGAGTAGGCCGTATCGATCTCACGATCACAGTGGATCGTGGACACGATCGCGTCGGGGAGCGCCGATCACCGCCGTCACGTTGCACGTGAACGTCGAGAGCTCCGGCTTCATCTTCACGCTCTTGAACGTGCCGTTCTTCTTCTCGATGTAGTCGAAGTTCGTCACCGACAGTGCATACGTGAACGTCTTTCCCTTCTCGAACAGCGGCGCGTAGTGGAGCGCCAGATTGGGCGCGGCAGCGGCGGTGGTCGAGACGCACAGCACCGGGAGGGCAATCGCTCTCATCCCGGGAGGCAACGTCAGCAGCGCGCGAAGAATTCCAGCACCGCTGCCTGCACGGCCTCCGGCGCCTCGACCTGCGGATAGTGGCCCACTTTCGGCAGCTCGACGACATCTGGCTTCGGCACGAGCTCGCGATAGCGTGCGGCCATGTGCGCGCCGGAGATCGGATCGACGAGGCCGCAGATGAAGCGCAGTGGCACGCTCGTGGTGGTGAGAGCGCCGACCCAGCGCTCGCGGTATTTCTTGCGCTCGGCGATATAGCCGATCAGCTTCGACATCACGCGCATGCCGTCGCTCTCGGTCACGAGGCTCCACATCGCGCGAGCCTCCTCGTCGGGCAGCGCCGTCTCGCCCCAGATCCGCTGCATCGTGCGCGCGAACGTGCGGTACGACGATAGCCGCGCGATCACCGCGCCGAGGGGCGATGCGAGCAGCTTCTGCGTGAGCACCGGCCGGTGCGACTCGGGGAACATGCCGCCGTTGAGGAGGCACGCGCCGCGGATCGCACCCTTTCGCGCGAGTAGCTCCTGCGCGACGGTGAGCCCGTAGTCGTGCGCGAGTATGCGATGGCTGCTGACGCCTTCGCGCGCGAGCAGGGCTTCCTGAAGGTCGGCCTGGCGCAGGATCGAGTACGCCGCATCGCGGGGCTTTGCGGAGTACCCGTAGCCGAGCATGTCGACCGCGTGGCAGCGGTACGCCTTGGTCAACGCGGGCCACAGCTTCCACCAGTCCCACGACGCGGTGGGGAACCCGTGGATGACCAGCAGTGGGTCTCCCGAACCCTCGACGCGGCAGAACATGCGGTGGCCGCGCCAGTCGAAATAGCTGCCACCTGCACGCCACTCCTCGGGAGTCATGGGCGCACGGTAGCGCGCCGGTAGATGTGTGCAGGGGTAGGAGCAAACTTTCGGCAGGGTCGAGCGTTCAAGAGGACCATGCTCGTCCCCGCGTCCTCCTCGCCCCCCGCCCTCGGCAAGACCCTCGTGATGGGGGGCCTCGCGGCATCCCTGATCGCGATCACCGTCTCGGGCGCGGCGCTCGCCACGCACACCCCGCACGCGACGATCGATCCTTGCGCGGTGACGTTCGACATGGCGTCGCTGTCGCAGCACGATCGCGCAATCGTCGCGCGGCGCTCGCTCACCTGCTCCGACGTCGAGCACCAGCGAATCACGCAGGCCGAGTACCAGCATCAGGTCGCGTCGATCGACGCTGCGTGGACCACACAGCCGATCGTGATCGCGCCGCCCGCGATCCAGTGGGCCTCGACGGTACGCGCCTTCTCCAGCCAGTACACCTCCACCTCGTGGGCCGCCGATCGCGTGCTCGGCGCGCCCGACGTGTTCCCCACCCACGGCGATAACGCGAACGCCTGGGCCTCGCTCGGCGCGGATGACAAGGACGAGTGGCTCGAGGTGGGTTACGCGCAACCCACGCGGATTTCCGCGATCGACCTGTTCGAGACGTACAACCCCGGCGCGATCAGCGCGGTCGAGATGATCACGGCGAGTGGCGAGCGCATCACCGCGTACCAGGGCGCGCCGCAGACGAACGGCGCCGCCAACAAACTTCATATTGACGTTGGCTGCACCGCGGAGCCGATCGTCGCCGTGCACGTGCGCATCGCCTCCAGGCAGGTCGCCGGGTGGAACGAGATCGATGCGATCGGCGTGTCGCCGTGCGCGCAGTGAACAGTGTGCTGGCCTGACACGCGCGGGAATTTACTCATGGTCACCTCACGTTTTTGGGGATGGACCATTCGCTCCCACCCGCATACCGTCAGTTCGTGCCCCGAGGACGAGTTCTGGTTGTTGACGACGATGATGATGTCCGCGCGGCCACGCAGGACGCCATGGAGCGCCGGGGCTTCGAGGTCGTCGCGGTCGGCGGTGGTGCAGAGGCACTCGCGTTTCTCGACTACGAGACCCCGGAGATCGTGCTGCTCGATCTCCACATGGACGACGGCAACGGCTGGGAGGTCCTCGGCGCGCTGCGCGGTCATCCGCGGTTTGCGAACACCAAGGTCGTCGTCGTCACGGGATCCAATGCTCACGTCTCGCCGCCGACGCGCGTGCTCCGCAAGCCGTTCAAGGTCGAAGCGCTGCTCGAAGCGATCGCCTAGTCGAACCGCAGGTCGGTCGCGACGGTCGCGCCACCCGCGCTGATCTCGGCGGTCCAGTTGCCACCGAACAACGATTCGGCGATCTCGTCCTTGTCGGCATCCGACATCCCGGCGGTGCCGCGCTTGAAGTGGAGCGTGCGCAGGCGAAACGCCGCGGCCTCGTCACGGCTGGTGGCGGAGATCTCATCCAGTCCGCGCTCGCAGATCTGCTGCAGCTCCGCCGCGTGACCCACGCACGAGTTACCCACGCACTTCGTCGCGACCGAGAGCGCCACGATCGTGCACTGCGTGGCCGCGCCGAGCGTGCCGCGGATGCCACCGGTGTCGGCGAGCGACTCGTCGATGGCGTCCCACGCGTACCCGCCGACTCCGATCGCGAGCGAGTGATCTCCGATCTCGAGACCGTTACCGTACGTCGAAACCGCGGGCATCGCCTCGACATCCTCACCGGGCTCGGCGCCGAGCGAGAACTGACTCGAGGACGTGAAGTCGATCGACACCAGATGATGGCGCGCGATGCCGTTCGTGAACACGAGCACGCTGTCGAGCGTGAACTTGTTCATCGAGCTCGAGACGCCGAGCTCGATGCCGAGAACGCTGAGGCGCGCGAGCGGCGAGATCGACTCGTCGATCCATGTCGAGAGGTTCCCGCGTAGCGCGAGCGGCAGGCCATCGAGGGCCGAGGTATCGGTGGCCGCGAGCAGCGTCTGGCCCGGAGACCCCGCATAGGCGCGCAGCGTCTTCGTGAGCGTGGAGGGGCTCGACACCAGCGCGTCGACCGAGAGGTCGAAGGTGGTGGTCAGGTCGTACGAGCCCTTCGGGGCGATGAACACCTCGGGCTGGGTGCCTGGCGGCGTCACCGGTGGGCTCGGCTCCCACGGGTCAGGGGTCGTACATCCGACGAGGAGCATCAGGGCAGCAACGTGGCGCACGGGATATTCAGAGAGCAACTTCGGCGCCGCGCCTGGAACGGCGTCGATCCGGGCACATGACGCGCTCGCCCGTGTGGGACGACCGGCAATGTGGTGGGCATCTACCAGCGCGGCCGGTAGCGTCCCCTCGGTACCGCACTGCGCTAGCATGGACCCGTGGAGTCCGTGTCGGTCCAGTTCGCCCTCCTCGCCGTGGCGAGGACGACGGCGGCATCCGTTCCGGACGAGATCGACGCGGCCACCGATCGCGCGGTGGCCGCCGGCCACAAGATCCTCACCGACGAGATCATCGCGGACTCCGAGGCGACGATCCGCGATCGGCTGACCGAGCTGATCGCGAATCCCGAAGTCGATGTCGTGCTCGTGCTCGCAGGTGCGGAGAGCGACGCAGCGAGCAAGGCGCTCAAGCCCCTCATCACGGAGGTGCTGCCGGGCTTCACTGATCTGTTTCGCTGGCTGATGTTCCAGGAGGCCGGCGCATCCGCGATGCTGTCCTCGGCGGAGGCCGCGCAGTGCGGCGGAACGGTCGTGTTCGTGCTCCCGGGCGCGATTCCGGCGGCGATGGAGAAGCTCATCCTCCCGCAGTTCGACCCGAAGACCACGCCGCGGAACCTCGTCGACAAGCTGCCGCGCCTGCGCACCGAGCCGGGCGCTCCCGTACGCGAGGCCGTACCGCAGCCCATCGCGGCCGAGAAGACCCAGGGCGGCTCGGGGATTCACACGCGGCTCCCCGCGATCCCATCGGGCCGCCTCCGCTCGCGCACCGGCGCGAACGTGGTCCATCGCGAGCGGCCGACCGACGATCCGACGAAGCCGATCGATCTCGAGAAGCTCGAGATGGACCTCGCCGCGAGCGCGCCCACCGAGATCCCACCGGGCGACGACGCCACGCGCCCGATGGATCTCGGCACGATGCTGCCTGCCGTACCTCCGGGCGCAGATCCGGATGCCTACGAGCCCGACCGCGACGACGACCACACCGATGTCACCCTCGCCGCTCCGCCGCCGCCGGCGCTGTTCCCGCGCACGATGGCGATCCCATCGATCGCGAAGCCGGCGCCGCGGGCCAACCCCACCGGCGCGCGCGGCATCTCGCCATCGACGCCGCCGCGGGTCGCGGGCTCCAGTACACCGCCGGCGCGCCGCGAGTTCGCGATGACGCCCGCGACGCCGATGCCCGTCACGATCACGCCGCGCAAGAAGCCCGAGTCGGCGAAGCCCGCCGAGCCGGCGAAGCCGCAGGATGCCAAGACCCAGGCGATCGAGGCGCAGCGTGCGAAGGATGCGACCGCGAGCGCCGAGGCGCGCAAGCGCGCACTGACACCGAAGCCGATCTCGGTGGTGCCACCGAAGCCGAACGAGTGGGAGCAGCAGCCCGCCACCGCCGCGACGAAGCGCGAGTCGGGCCGCCACGCTGCCATCGTCGCGCCCGAGGCGCAGGCGAAGAACGTCGAGCCGGCGAAGTACGGCGACGCGAGAGCCCCAAGCCCGGCGCTCGCGGCGACCTCCGGGACGGCAAAGTCCACGCGACTCGACTCGACTGACGTCGACGAGCAGATCACCGCGGCGGATCGCGGTGGGCCGCACGACGAGCTTCCCGAGACCGAGGGACCAACCTTCGTGCGCCGCGACTCGGCGAAGCCCGGCGCCGCGAAGGCCGATGACCTCGACGGACGACCGACGATCCGCGTCGTGCCCGGCGCTGCGGCCGCGGTCTCCGCCGCCGAGCCTGAGGGCCCGACGAACGTGCGCCGCGACTCCGTGAAGCCGGCCGACCTCGCCGGCGAGCCCGACGGTCCGACGGTGCGCAGAGATTCGTCGAAGACCGCAAAGCCGCCGGTACCGAAGACCGAAACGCCCCTCGCGCACGTCAACGGCGCGGCCGTGCACGAGGCGTCCGATCTCGACGCAGCCGAGACCGTCGATGGAATGCGGGCCGTCGGAAACTCCACCGAAGCGCTCGAGAAGATCGAGCTGATCGAAGCGGCCGACGACGCGAGCCCGGCTGAGATCCGCTCGGTCCTGATGAAGGACGACGCACCCGAGGCGAAGCCCACGCGTGCGCGACCGATCACCCAGCCGCCGCCTGCACCGGCGAAGCCCGCGCCCACCGAGCCGTCCGCCGCGAAGCGCGCGCCCACCACGTTGCCGCCGCCGCGCGCCTCCGTCGATGAGCTCCCGCGCGGCAACTTCGCCTATCCGGTGAAGAAGCGTGCCGGTAGCCTGGTGCTCAAGCTGCTGCTCGCCGCGGTGATCCTCGGCGCCGGCTTCTTCGCCGTCGTCGTGATCTTCCGGGACAAAGAATCCGCTTCGACGAAGCCCGACGCGCCGACACCCACGCCGGTCGCGACGAATCCCACACCGGCGCCCGAGCCGGCGCCTGTCGTGGTACCCGATGCGGTGATCGAGGAGCCCGACATCGAGATGGATCCCACTCCGCCGACGAACGCCGGCTCGGGCGGGAAGCCGAAGCTGCCGAAGACCGAGCCGAAGCCGAAGACAAAGACCCCGGTCACCCCGAACACCGGCAGCAACACGCCGATCGCGAATTCCACGACGCCACCCGACGCCGCCGTCGCCGCGCCGGTCGACGACGACTGCGATGAGACCTCGTGTGTGCTCTCGAAGTACGAGCGCGCGTGCTGTGCGAAGTACAAGCCGGCGACGACGGACTTCAAGCCGCGCGTCGGCGACGTGCCCGAGTCTCTCGACAAGACGATGGTGCGCGCGGGCGTCGAGCGTGTGAAGCCGCGCGTCGTTACGTGCGGCGAGAAGTCCGCGGTCAAGGGCACCGTCAAGATCGCGCTCGCCGTCGCACCCGATGGTTCGGTGACCTCGGCGTCGGTCGCCGACTCGCCCGATGCGGCGCTCGGCGAGTGCGTGCTCGGCGCGATGAAGTCCGCGAAGTTCGGCAAGACCGTGAACGGCGCGTCGTTCACGTATCCGTTCGCCTTCTAGATCGGCTTGGCGTGACCGCGCGCGAGCGAGTCCGCTCGCTTGAGGAGTGTGGGGATCCGAAATGTCCCGTGCATCGCCGCGACGTGCGCAGCCGCGACGTCCTGCGCGATCCCGATCGACGTCACGAGCAGCGGGGTCGCGCTACCTCCGCGCACGACCTGCGCCGCTGTCGCGCCTGCGAACGCGGTCTTCGCCACGCCGATCACGGGCACGCCGTAGCGCTCGTGCACGTGCACCCCGAGTCCTTTGCGATCAGGACCGAGCCACACGTACCCATCGACGACGATGAGCTCGATCGGATCGGTGACGCGCGCGATGATCGCGATGAGGTACGGCAGCTCGCGCTCGAAGAACGCGCCCGGCACGTACGGCGCCGGATCCGGGGCGTGCGAATCCACCAGCTCGCGTGCGGAGACGGCATCGGTCCACGCGGTCCAGCCGACCAGCGCCGCGGTGATCGCAGCGTCGCCGTAGTGGACATCCAGGCCGACCATCATGGCTAACCCAGCATAACCAATGAGAAGAAAAAGGCGACTTGCCAGAGATTGAAACGTGTTCTATATTTTTAACACGTTCCAATGGCACTGATGGAAGAGCACAAGGCTGAGCGACGCGCGCGCATCCAGGCGGCGGCGCGCGAGCTAGTCGCTGCCCGCGGCTACGACGGGCTGACGATGCGCGAGCTCGCACAGAAAGCGCGCGTCGCGGTGCCCACGCTCTACAACCTGTTCGGCAGCAAGGACGCCATCCTCGTCGCGGAGCTCGAGGCGCAAGCGAAGGAGATCGCGGCGCACCTGCCCGATGGAGGCGACAGCTTCTTCGCGCGCGGCATGGCCGCGTTCGAGACGGGCATGCTGCTCGTGGAGAGCGCGCCGGATCTGTATCGCGCTGTGATGCAGATGTTCATGACCTCGCCCGAGACCGCGCCGATGCGGCATCGCCTCGAGGACGGCTACATCGCGATCATGGCGAGCAACCTCACCGCCGCGAAGGCCGCCGGGCAGCTCGCCGACTGGGCGGAGCCATTCGTGATCGCTCGCCACATGTTCGCGCTCTACATGGCGGCGTTCCTCGCGTGGGGCATCGGCGAGCTCGATCTCGCCGGCTTTCGCGCCGCCGCGATCTCCGGCGTCTGCCACATGTTGATCGGTCCGGCGCGCGGACCGTTTGCCGCGGAGGTCGAAGCGAAGCTTCGCTCTCTCGCATCTCAGTCCCCAGCCAAGGAGGCCTCCCGTGCAGCGTCCCGTCGTGGTTGATGGTGTCGAGCTCTCGATCCCGGAATCGGGGAGGAACCTGCCGCCGACGGCATTTACCTCGCCGGCCGTGTTCGAGCTGGAGCAGCGATCGGTGTTCGCGAAGAGCTGGGTGCACGTCGCAGATCTCGCGGATCTGCCGGGCCCCGGCAGCTACGTCGCGGCAACGATCGGCCGCACGCCGGTGATCGTCGTGCGCGATCGTCACTCCGGCGAGCTGCGCGCATTCCTCAATGCGTGTCGCCACCGCGGCGCACAGCTCCTCGAAGGCAGTGGCACCTGCGACAAGCAGATCAAGTGCCCGTACCACGCGTGGAGCTACGGCACCGACGGCAAGCTGCTCGCTGTTCCATATCCCCAGGAGTTCGGCGATGTGTCGCGCATGGGACTCATCCCCGTGCGCGTCGGTACCTGCGGTCCGCTGGTGTTCGCGTGCCTCGATGCCGCCGCTCCGCCACTCGAGGAGTGGGTGGGAACGCTGGCCGGCGCGCTCGCCGGCTCCGAGGGCTGGTCGCTCGCGTTCGAGAGACGCTACGAGCTCGCCGCGAACTGGAAGCTATTCGTCGAGAACGCGAACGACGGCTATCACATCCAGTTCGTCCACGACATCCTCACCGATCTGCTCGTGCCCGACACGGGTGAGACGGTGCTCGAGACGCACAGCGCCTACTCGTACGCGAACATCAATCCGGCCTACGTGCCGCCGGAGATGGATCCGTCCACAGCGAAGATCCGGTTCGGTCACATCTTCCCGAACTTCGTGCCGGTGCGGTCGCCGACGGACCTGACGTACATCCGCGTCGATCCGATCGCGCACGATCGCCTCGCGCTGTTCGTGCGCTCGTACGACGACGATCAGTTCCCTCACCTGCGCGAGCTACGCAAGCTCGCGTTCGAGCGCACCACCGATCAGGACCTCGCCGTGGTGCTGCGTACGCAGCGCGGGCTCCACGCGTACGGTCTCCCCGCCGGCGTCCACGCGGCGACGTTCGAGGAGCGCATCGGTCACTTCGAGCGCATGTGGGCCGAGGCCGTGGGCAGCGAGCCCGCGCCGAAGCGCCACCTCGCGCTAGCGGCGACGTAGCGAGCGCGAGCGCAGCAGCTTGATGTTCGCCTGCAACGCGAGCTTCCCTTCGAGGAACTTCGCGTCGGCGGCGAACTGATCGACGAGCGCGAGCACGTCATCGAACCGCTGCATCCGGATCAGCGAATCGAGCATGAGGTTGGCCGCGAGCTCCGCCGTCTCGTGCTCGCGGAACTTCGCGAGGAGCTCGGTGAGGACGCCCACGGCCTGCGCGTGATCGCCGTGGCGCCGATGCAGCGTGGCGTGCAGGAACTTCGTGCGCGCGAGCTCGTCGCGATCGGTGATGCTTCGCTCGTAGATCGCGAACGCGACGTCGAGCTTCGCTTCGCTTGGCGGCACCGCGATCACCGCGGGCTGCGCGCGCGCTGCGGCCTCGAGATCGATCACACCTGCCTGCACGGCCGGCCTCGGATCCACTGCGAGCGCCTTCTTCCACGCGAGCACCGCCTGCGCCGCCGCCTCGCGCACCCGCTGCGGATCGGTCGCCGTGCGCGCGAGGTCCACGTACGCGTCGGCCGCCGCCGTCCATCGCTCCGGCTTGAGGCGCATGTTGCGCTCTGCCTCCGCGCGCGACCACAGCAGATCCGCGTACGCCGTCGGCGCGGCGTCGTCGGGGAAGGCCTCGGCGTGGACCTTGTACAGCCGCTCCGAGTAGCCGAAGGTCGGGTCGTCCTTCGTCGCCACCGACTGCACTTGCAGCGCTCGCGCGAGCTCGGTCGACATCCTGGCCGCACGCTCGCGACACTCCTGCGCCTCCTGCGCGGGCAGCGTCTTCGCCTTCTCGAGCGCGATGTGCAGCCTCACGAGGTTCTCCACCTCGCGCATCTTGTCGGCGGCATTCGCCGTGGGCCACGCGATCGTCGCGGTCGCCACGTTCACCTGCCACCGGCACACGCTGCGGTTGGTCGGCGCGGTCTTGATCAGCTCCTGGTAGAGGAAGATCGCGTGGGCGGATTTCCCGGCGTCGGCGCTGAGACCGGCGAGCTTCTCGAGCATCTCGACGGACGCCGTGGCATCGACGCGCGCGAACGCCAGGGCGGCCTTCTGCGGCTGACCGACCTGCGCGTACGCGGCGACGAAGCCCTCCTTCGCCGCAGCGTTGATCGACGCCTGCGCGCTGTCCTCCTTGGTCAGCGCGACCACGTTGTAGAACGCCTCGAGCGCCTCCTGGTAGCGCTGCAGGTCGTACTTGATCCAGCCGAGCCGGTACATCGCGTAGGCGGACGCCGGCGACTTCGGAAACTTCAGCACCATCTGATAGCGCGGCTCGGCGTCGGCGAGCTGACCGGCGGAGGCGTAGTAGTCTGCGAATGCGAGGTGCGCCTCGGGGACGAACTTGCTCTGCGGATAGTTCTTGAGCAGCCGGTCGTAGGCCGCGCGCGCCTCCTTCATGTACTTGCCGCTCTGCAGCGTGTACCCGTACTCGAACAGCGCGATATCCATCTTCGGGTAGTTGCGGAACGCATCGTTGTCGGCGAGCAGCTTCCAGTACTTCACCGCCTTGATCAGCGTGTCCTTCGCCTTCTGTGGTTCCTTGTCGCGGAACGCGCGCGTCTGGGCGCTGTAGAGCTCGGCCAGCCGGAACAGGTAGTCGCTCTTCTCGTCGACCTCGCTGTCGGGCGTGTCGGCGATCAACGCCACGAGGATCTGCTCCTGCTCCGCGCGCGGCTTCGCGGTCAGCCTGCCGAGCGAGAGCACGGACTCGGCGTCGATCGTGGGCCGAGGCGGCTGGGCCGCTGCAACTCCATGGATTCCGACGAGCGCGCACACCAGGGCAAGCCGCGACATGGCCGCCATAAACGTTCGAGACACGGGAAGGATCTATCCGTGGTATCGACCCGCGTGGCCGACAACCTGTGGGTATGTATCGATTGCGGCGCGCGTCAGCCCGCCGAGGGCGCCTGCATCTCCTGCAAGCACGAGATGACCCTCGACACCCGCGACGAGAAGGTCCGCGACCTCATGCACGACGTCGATCTGCGCCTCCGCGATCAGCGCGAGAGCCGCGCGAGGTTTCTGGGCGTCCTCGTCGGCATGACCGTGATCTTCGGCGCGTGGATGGTCCCCGGGTACTGGAATGCGCGCGGTCGGCTCTATCCCGGCCTGCCGATCTTCGCGGATCAGTGGATCTTCATGGCGCTGATCGGCCTCGGCGTCAGCAAGCTCCTCGTCAAGTACGTCGGTCGTGCGCGGTTTCCGTATCTCGACGCGCAGCACAACATCACGGACTAAGCCTCGCCCCCACGAGGACGCGGAGCAGCGCGAGCGCTGTCATGACACTGCGCGGAAGTTGTCGAGGAGCATGAACGTGAACATGCCTTCCGATCCGGGAGCCCGATAGGCAGCCTTCGCCTCCCACGAGATACGCGGCAAGCGCGGTCATCTCCCAGCCCTCGTGTTGCGTCGTCATCGTCCTGGACGGCCACGACGGAACCGTACCGCAGGCGGGTTTCCTGGGCGCGCCGCGCCCGGTTCGGATATCCTCGGCAGGTGTCGGCTCGTTGTATCGCCGTCGTCGCCGTGCTGGCGTCGGGCTGCGGTCGCCTCGGATTCGATGGCCTGGGCGGCGACGGTGGCGGGAGCGCAGATGCAGTTTCGGGCACCTTCGAGCCCGCCGTCGGCGGGTGTCTGGCCGCGGAGACCGGACCGTTCGTTCAGCGGGGAGCGTTCCCGACCACGGGCGGCGGCTATGGCGTGTGGAGCGCGCCGCCGCACCTGCTCGCGGCGGATACCACGGGTGGATTGCACAGCCTGCGCTTCGATGGCTCGACGTTCACCGAGCTCGATCACCTGACAAACCTCGGCTGGGTCGAGGCGGTGGTTGGCGACGGGCAGTACTTCTATGTCGGCGCGCCGGGCACGGGGCTCACCGTGATCGCACTCGATCCCGGCACCGGGCAGATGACACAACTCGCGCAGAACACCACGACGCTGCAGGAAGCGCGACGCGGCTGGTTCGCGAACGGCGTGGTCTACATGCCGAGCGGCGGGGCGGGTCTGTTCGCGATCAAGTTCGACGGCACGGCGATCACGCAGGTCGGCACACCGACCGCGACGCAGAGCTGGGCACAGGGAGCGTGGGCGAAGGGCTCGCGCGTGTTGTTCGCCGATGGGGATCGATTCCGTGTGCTCGACTTCACCGGCTCCACGTTCACGGACGTGATCACGCCCGACTCTCGGCACGTTGGTACGTCGCGAGTGTGGAGCGATGGCACCACGATCTTCGTCGCGAGCGTCGATGGTGCGACGGCATACCGGCTCGTTGGCACGACGCTGATGGAGCTCGATACATTCGGGACCACGGCTGCGGCGCGCGATATCTGGAGCGATGGCCAGCACATCTTCGTCGCGGCCGAGGCGAATGGGCTGTACGCACTGTCGTTCAACAACGACAAGTTCACGCTGGTCGATCGCATCGACACCGGCGGCGGCTCGCTCGGCGTGTTCGGCGATGGCAACTTCATCTACGCGAACGACCTCAATGGTGGCGTGCGCGCGTACGGCGGATTCGCCTGTCACAGCTGGTGATGCTGATCGCGCTCAACAAGCCGTACCTGGTGCACTGCAAGTTCACCGACGACCAGGGGCGCCCCACGCTCGCCCAGTTCGGCTTGCCGCCGCGCGTGTATGTGGCCGGTCGCCTCGATCACGATAGCGAGGGCCTGCTGCTCCTCACCGACGACGGCAAGCTCAACCAGCGCCTGACCGATCCGCGCTGGAAGGCACCGAAGACCTACTGCGTGCAGGTCGAGGGCACGGCGACCGAGCCCGCGCTTGCAAAGCTCCGCAAGGGCGTGGACCTCAACGACGGGATGACGCTCCCCGCGGAGGCCGCGGCGATCGACCCGCCGTCATGGCTGTGGACCCGCGAGCCGCCGATCCGCGTGCGCAAGACCGTGCCCGATTGCTGGCTCGAGCTCGCGATCCGCGAGGGCCGTAACCGCCAGGTCCGCCGGATGACCGCCGCCGTGGGCCTGCCGACGCTGCGGCTCATTCGCAGCACCATCGGACCGTATGGCCTGGAAGGTCTCGTGCCAGGCGCCTGGAAGCAGATCGAGGTTCGCGGTACCCACTAGCCATGCGCGTCTGGTTGCTCCTGGTCGTCCTCGCTGCGTGCAGCAAGAGCAGCTCCGAGCCCGAGCCGGCACCGGCACCGGCACCGGCACCGGCGCCTGCGGCCGCTGCGCCGGTACCGGGTCGCGAGGAGCTCGTCTCGTCGCTCGCCGTGGATTCGATCACCTACGCCGAGAAGCTCCCCGGCATCCTCCTCGCGTTCGATGGTGATTGCGGCGCGCACGCCAAGCGGCTGCTCGTGCTCGAACCGCTGGTGTCCTCGATCCGAAAGCGTTCGCTGGGTCTCTCGGCCGACGAGGTTCGCGGTGTGCGCGAACGTATGGGCGCACGCAAGACCGAAGTCCTCGCGAAGCTCGACGCAGATCTCGCCGAGAAGCATGCAACGCGCGCTGACGTCGAGGCGAAGGAAGTGGCGATCAAGACCGCGTGCGCGAACGATCCCGAGGTGAAGGCCGCGATGGGCCGCGTCGGTCTGTTCAAGAAGGTCGAGTGAAGGTGTACGCGCGCTACGTCGCCATCGGCGACAGCACGACCGAAGGCCTCGACGATCCGGATGGCGCCGGCGGCTATCGCGGCTGGGCGAATCGTCTCGCCGAGCGCGTGGCGGCGCATCAGGGCTCGCTCGACTACGCGAACCTCGGCGTGCGCGGCCGCTGCGCGCGCGAGATCAAGGAGGAGCAGCTTGGCCCCGCGCTCGCACTGCGTCCGGATCTGGCGACCGTCGTCGCGGGGATGAACGACCTCCTGCGCGGTCGGTTCGTTGCCCGCGAGATCGCCGCGGACATCGGCGTGATGCAACGCGCGTTGATCGACACCGGCTGCACGGTGCTCACGTTCACGATCCCGGATCTCTCGCATCGGCTGACGCGCGGGCCATTCGCGCGCCTGCTGTCGCGGCGCACACACGACCTGTGCGACGAGATCCGCGCGGTCTCGCGCGACATCGGCGCGATCCTCGTCGATCTCGCCGCGCGCGAGCTCGTGCGCGATCCGCGGATGTGGAGCCGCGATCGTCTGCATGCGAACGCCGAAGGTCACGCGCGCACCGCGCACGCCCTGGCGCAGGCGCTCGGCCTGCCCGGCACCGACGATAGCTGGCTCGATCCACTCCCCGAGACCGCGGCGCCAACGTGGCGCGATCGCGTCGCCGAGGATCTCGCATGGAGCCGCGACTATCTGCTCCCGTGGCTGTGGAAGCGCATGCTCGGTCGCTCGGCGGGAGACGACCGCACGGCGAAGCGCCCCACGCTCGCGCCTGTGCGCTAATTGCTCTCGTCAAACCAGGCGAAGAATGCGAGCGAGGCCCAGCGCCAGGTCTCGCCGTCCTTCACGAGGATCGCGGCGAGCCGCATCTTCGTCGCGCCGCCGGCCTTCACCGGCAGACCGACCTCTGCCTTGACCAGCGCGATCGGGAACGTGCCCCAGCGCTTTCCCATCGCCGCGATCGGCCATAGCTTCAGCTTGTCCCACGCCTGAACCATCGTGGTCGCGACGGAGCCCGTGCCGTACTCTCCGGCCGCCGTGCCGTTGACCGCGATCGTGCCCGCGCTCTGAGCGGTGGCGATCGCGCCGCCCTTCGCGAACCACTTCGCTACGACGCCGGCGCTCGTCTTGTCGCCCTTCAACGTTGGCTTCGCGGGCGCCATCGCATTGGCATCCGTCCGGTCGTACAGCGTCTTGTCGGGGATCGCGTGGCCGTACATCACGGCAGCGATCTTCCATCCACCATCGTCGAGCGCGATGCCCGCCATGCGCAGCGTTTCGCGCTGGCGTGGGATCGGCCCATCGGGGTTCATCATCGCGACGTCGTACGTCGCCGTGAACTGCACGTGGAACCACGCCGTCTTCGTGGCTGCGTCGGCGACGACGGTGATCTTGTCGATCGTGTGTTTCGCGTCGTACGTGTGATAGCCGTGGAAACGCTCGAGCAACGAGGGCGCATCCGTCGATGGCAGGAACTGGTATGCGTTCTTGCGCAATGTGGCGTTGAACGCCTTCTGATCGTTCTTCGCGACCGCCTCGAGGTTCGCGTTGACGAGCGCCTCGACGTCCGCCTTCGCATCGGCATGCGCGAGCGAGCCGACGAAGAGAATCCCCACGATGACCAGCGCCCTCATTGGCAGATGATACGTCACAACGTGATCCGCTCGAAGTGCTTTGGCAGGATCACACGGGTACGGGGCGAGCAGGCGCGGACCTCGTCGGCGAACTTCGCCAGATCGTCCGAAGTCGGCCCGTCCACCGGCGGACCTTTCCAGTCGTCGAAGTGCGTCGCGATCACCACCGGCGGATCGCCGAGTGCATGCAGCAGACGGCACGTGTAGTCGTGGATCTCCTCGCGCAGGCCCGGCGCGATGATCGCGATATCCGGCCGAAGCCCGACGAGCTCGCGCTCGATGAAGTTCGCTGTGTCCAGCACGAGCACCTCGTGGCCGCCGATGCGCACCAGGTACGCGAACGTGCCGCCCTCCTGATAGCCCGCCTGTGGCATCGGTAGCTTCGGCTCCGGTGGGATCTCCGTGCCGAAGACGTGTTTAGCACCGAGCGCGGAGTGCAGGCTCGGAATCGCGCGGAGCGAGAATCCGTCCATCGCGAAGTCCTCGCCGCCCTTCACGGTGATCAGGCGTTCGTCCGCGACGCCGCTCGCGCGCCCGACCCGCGTGGTGCTCGCGCTACCGAGGAGCTGCGCGCCGGTGCGCAGCGCGACCGCAGGCGCGTCGAGCAAGTGATCGTAGTGCGAGTGCCCGACCACGACGAGGTCCGCCCTCGCGGGCGTGTGCGCGGCGATCGCAGCGGCATCTGGGACGAGCGGCGCGTCGGGATCCGTGGGTCGCGACAGGTACGGGTCCGTGATCACCACCTTGCCTGCCGCCTCGATCTGCCAGCCCGCCACGCCGAGGTAAGTGAGGATGATCGGCGACCGCACCGGTGAGGCGGGATGCGCCGGTGCCGAGCAAGCGGCGAGGAGAAGCAGAGCGGCCACGAGAGTCATGGGCCGCCAACGTGCGAGTGCGCGGATCTATTCGGCCCGCGACAATCTCGCGACGAGGTCATTGAACTCGTCGGGCGGCGCGACCCACGCCGTGCCGTCATCGCGCATGCCACACGCGATCCTCACCCACAGCGTGCCGCGCTTCCAGTAGAGCTGATCGGTGATCGCGCCCGGCTCCTCTGCGAACCGCGCGCTCGCGAGCCGCACCATCGGGCCGAACGCGGAGACGCTGCGCGTACCAAGCAGCGGCAGCACGGCGAGCGCGTGGCGATCCGGCAGGCCGATCAGCACGCCGTTGGGATGATGCGGCACGTAGCGCTCGAGGAACAGCACATGGCTCGCGGCGAAGTACGATCCGCCGACAAGCATCGCGATCGAAGGCGCATCCTCGAGCTCGATATCGTGCTGCTCGAGCGGCTCTTCCGCCTCCGTGTTCGCGAGCGCACGTTCGAACAGATCGTCGGCCGATTGCTCCCACTCGTCGAGCTCGGTGGGCTTCACGAACACCACGTGCTCGGGCAGATCCACGGCGAGGGTGACCCGCAGCCCGGGCGCGAGGTCGCGCGACACGTACGCCTGCGGGTTCGCCTCGATCAGCCGCTCGGGCGTGATCCTGACGCGCAGCCTGCCCGCGACCTTCGAGAACTTCAGGGGGGCAGGCTTCGCGGTTGCACGGCGCAGATGGTCCACGATCACGACGGACCACTGCTCGCGCGGTGCGGCGTGGCACAGCCGCACCACGTTGGAGAGCCCCATCGCCTCGCCCGTTGGCGTGTGGAGCACACCGTGGTCGATGTGCAGCTCGTCGACGACGATCTGCATCTCCGCGAGCGCGAGGATCAGCGCCGCGCGAAACTCCGCATAGCCGGCATCGCCGAGCAGCTCCGCCCAATCCGGTGCGCGTGGATGCGCCATGCATGCCAACGATACCTCACCGCCTCGGTCTCTCGCCGATCGGTGCAACTCGTGCCGCGCCGCACCGTCCGGACCGCCGACATGCGAGCCTCCCCACCATGAACCGTGCCGTTCTCCTCGCCATCCTCGCGCTCGCTGGCTGCAAGGGAAAGAGCGCGACCGGAGATGAATCGCACTCGTCGGGTGCGCCGGCGAGCAGCGGTGTGAATGGCGCGGGTGGTTCGTATGGTTCGAAGCGCGAGGGTGGCTCCGACGCGGACGGTGCCATCGCTGCGAGCGGCGCTGGCGCCGGGACCGTGACGGCGACGAATGCGGGCTCCGGCTGGGCGGGCTCGCTGTCGCTCGTTGCCGGTAAGGCGAGGGCCGCGTCGGTCGCGATCGATTCGACGAACAACGCGATCATCGCCATCGAGTTCGAGCACTCGATCACGGTCGGCACCCAGACGTTTGATGGCGGCGAGGGCGGCATGCTGTTGCTCAAGGTTCCGATCGCCGGAGGCCCGATCGCGTGGACGAAGCTGCTCGGCAAGGACCGCACGCTCGAGTACACGAGCATCGCCATCGATTCGAAGGACGCGATCGTCCTCACCGGCGCGCTGGTCGGGACCGTCGATGTTGGCGGCGGTGCGCTGACGAGCGCAGGCGACAAGGACATCCTCCTCGCGAAATTTGGCTCCGATGGCACGCACCAGTGGTCGCACCGGTTCGGCGGCAGCCAGCCCGACCGCCCTGCGAGCGTCGCGATCGATGCGAAGGACAGTATCGCGGTCGCCGGCTACTATGCGGACGCTGTCGACTTCGGCGGCAAGAAGCTCACCGGCAAGAACAGCGCCGAGATGTTCGTCGCGCGGTATGCGCCTGACGGCAAGGTCGTGTTCGCGAACCGGATCTCCGGTGGCGGCGAAGACCAGAGCGAGCTGTTCGACGTGGCGGTCGATGAGAAGTCCAACGTGATCGCGATCGGCGCATTCTCGGAGAGGCTCGACCTCGGCGGCAAGCCGCTTGTCGGAGTTCGCGGCAAGACGCTCCAGACCTTCGTGGTCGCGTACACGCCGGCCGGTGGCATCGCGTGGTCCACCGCGTATGCGCCCGGCGGAGCGACGATGGCGAACGTCGTGCGCGCCGGCAAATCGGGCAGCGTGATCCTCGCGGGCACCGACATGAACATGCCCGTCGATCAGAACCACATGGTGTCGTTCGATGTTGCGAGCGGCGCACCCACGCAAGGCTCGATGAAGTCGTTCGTCGCGGAGCTCGGCCCGGACCACAAGTCGAAGTGGTCGCTCGCGATCTCGAACCTCGGGATGGGCGATATCATCGAGCCCGCGGTCGCTGCCAACGGCGACATCCTCGTGGTCGGCAATGCCGCGAGTGCACCGTTCGACCAGCCCGCGCTGAAGGACGTGAAGACGTTCCTCGCGCGAATCTCGTCGGCAGGTGCGGTCGTCTCGGCCGTTCCCATCCCGAACGCCACCGCGATAACCGCATCGCCGAAGCTCGCCATCCGCGGTGCGACCACCGTGATCGCCGTCCAGACCGGCGAAGGCGCGAGCCAGGGGCTCACCCTCCTCCGCCCCGAGTGAATCGGATCAGGGGGTTGCCCGGTCGGCGTGAAGCCCGCGTGAACTCTCTCCCCGACGGGGCGTTCCGGAGCCATCATGTCTTCATGGTGAGTCGCGTGGTGATCGCATCGTTGCTCCTCGGCGCCGCCGTGGCGTCAGCGGATCCCACGCCGCAGCCGCAGGCCGTCCCGGATCCGCCGCCGAAGCTCAAGCAGCCGCGCTCGCTGCGTGACGAGGCAACACGCGTCACCACGGATCTCGTCGCCGGCGAGCAGGATGTTCGTCGCGATCCCGATCTGCTGTTCACGCCGTGGGCGTTCGGCCGCTGGTCCGCGAACGGCAAGGCCGGAAAGCTCGAAGCCGGTGCCGCCGTGGCCACGATCGTCGGTGAGGCCGCGCTCGGTCTCGGCGGCTCGCCGATCGCCGCCCTCGGAGCCTTCGCGGCGGCGATGACGCTCGATTCGGCCGCGGCGGATGTCGAGGCGGCGAGCCCCGAGCCCGTGAAGAAGCAGAAGCGCATCAGGCACAAGCTGCGCTAGGCACTGCTACGATCCACGGCATGCGCCTCGCAGTTGCGTGCTTCCTCGTCGCCTGCTCCGGTGGTGGCGCGCGACCGATCGAGCCGGAGCACTCGCCCGAGCCGGATCTCCACACTCGCGCCGCGCCGAAAGCGTCCGATGCGATGGTCACGGAACTTCCCGTCGATGCCGGGCCGACCGTCGATGCGCAGACCGCGACGGCCGTGGAGATGTCGCACGTCAAGGCGATGAAGTTCCGCATGGGCTCGCGCACCGGTCACCCGGACGAGAGACCCGTGCATCAGGTCGCCGTCGCGGCGTTCGCGATCGATGTCACCGAGGTCACGCTCGCCGCGTACACGCAGTGCGTCGATGCGAAGCAGTGCACGATTCCCGATCTGCAGAGCAAGGGCTGCAACTGGAACCATCCCGAGCTCGGTCCGTACCCGATCAACTGCATCAACTTCACGCAGGCTGTCGCGTACTGCACCTACCTCGGCAAGCGCCTCCCCACCGAGGAGGAATGGGAGCTGGCGGCGCGCGGCAACGACCAGCGGGTCTACCCGTGGGGCAACGACGTGTTGGGCGGCGAGGAGTGCGAGATCAAAGGTAGCGGGCTCCCGCTGTGCCCGGTCGCGAGCGCGCCCGCGGGCCGCAGCGCGTTCGGTGTGTTCGACATGACCGGCAACGCCGACGAGTGGACCTCGAGCGCGTACTGCCCCTACGACAAGCCCGGCTGCAGCGATCCGCGACGTTCCACACGCGGCGGATCCTCTGACTTCATCGGCGGCACCGCGACCAGCCGCACGGCGACCGCGCCGAACACGATCGGCGACGCGCTCGGGTTCCGCTGCGCGCGCAACGACTGAACAGGATCGCGCGAGTCGAGCTCCACGCTTGACGCGGGATCGTGAGCGGATCCTGGCGCCGCTGGTGGGCGGACTCGTTCACGCGAAGCACGCCGTGGCACTGGTCGGGGCACCTGCCGCGATGCGAGAGTCGGATCTCGAAACCCGAGGTGACGTGATAACCACTCCTACGACGGTGCTCTTGATCCGCCACGGCGAGAAGCCGATGGACATCAACGATTCTCATCTCAGCCAAGAGGGACTGGCCCGCGCAGCGATGCTGGCGATCCAGATTCCTCGCCTGTACCCCGCGCTTTCGAGTCTCTTCGCCACGGCGGAGTCCAAGCACAGCGTGAGACCCATCGAGACGGTCACGCCGTTGGCCATCGCCATAACGCTACCGGTAAGCCAGAGCCTCGCTGACGAACAGTATCAGGATCTCGCGCTCGCTCTCTTGGACGGTGGATACGCTGGACAAACCGTCCTCGTGTGCTGGCATCACGGAAAGCTCCCTGAATTGGCACGCATGCTCGGAGCGCAAGATGCTCCCACGACCTGGGACGGCAGCGACTTCGACCACATCTGGCAGCTCGACTACGCAGTCGACGGGACCGTACGGTTCTCTGACCTGCTGCAACCACCTGTTACCCAACCCGAGGATTGATCCATCGGGACGACTTTCATCAGGCCCCGAGAATCCGCGCGCTCGAGGATCACGAGAACGCGCCCGTCGCTACTGCCGCCCGGAAGCGCGCTGGGTAGTAAGCTGCTTTCGTGCCTCCCAAGCGCGCTTCCAACACGCAGGGGCTCGATGACGTCCTGAAGCAGTACCTCGACGACGTCGCGGATGTGCCGGACGTCGCGTACCCGGACGAGGCTGCGCTCGTTTCCGCTCGGCTCGTACGCGAGAGTCTGCGGGACCGGCCGTCGATCTACGGCGTGCTAGCGGTCGCGCTGCGAGATGGCCCCGAGCACGACGTCGACCTCGAGGCGATCGGTCCCGAGTTAGAACGATTGTTTCAATGCGGAGGCCTGCAAGACGTGCTTGCGTGGGCGGCGTTCGAGTCGCACGAGTTGGGGCTCGCGCTCGCATGCGAGAGTGTTCGCGGCATGCTCGACGCGGGTGAACTGCCGGATCGTACGGGGCCCGCTCGCGATCGTCTTGGCACGCTGCGAGCCGGGCTCAATGCGGTCGAGGTCGGAGAGTCAACGCTCGCGTGGCGCGTTCGCGGGGCGCAGTTGGTGCACATGCGCGGACGTGCGAAAACGTATCGCGAGCAGGAGGCGGTGCGCGCGGTCGCGGAGCTGGTCGCGCTCGCCGACGACGATACGCCACTATTTTCGCGCATCTTGTCGGCGGGGATGGTCGGAGCGCACGTAGCTGCCGCTTCCCCTGCCTGGGCCGACCGCTTCGTGCCGGTGGCGCGGAAACGTACTGGCCCGGCCCGTCTCGCGCCGCTGATGGCGTGGCGGGCCGGGCACCCCACTCGCGGAGCGTTCCGCGACGCTCTGCAGCTCCTCGTCACACAGATGCGAAGTGGCCCACGGTCACTCCGCGCACACCTGATGGAGGCGCCAACGGATCGGGCCGCACTCCTGCAGTGGTGGTGCGACGAGGATCACCTGGACGTTATGCTGGCTCTCGCAGCTCTCGCCTCGAGCGTCGACGGCACCACGGAAACACTCTTCGCCGCGGTGCGCGCGGTAGTCGAGCAGGGTGCCCCCGACACACCACAAGTGGTCCTCGATGAGGTCGAGGCGCTCGAGGGCGAGCTTGGTCGATTCGCGAGCATCGAACACGCCTTTACGATCGGTTATTACCTCGGGCGAAATGCTGCGCTCGCGAATACGCTGCGCGAGCGCGTCGGGACGCCTGACCTTTACGGTGCACTGCTCGAGCTATCCGCACGATCTCCGAAACAACTGAACCGGCCGCTGCGGCGGAAGCCGTGATTGCAGCCGTCTGACGTCGTGGTGTTGTGATGCGCGGCTGCTTCCGGAATACGCCTACGCGGTCAACTCGAGTGATCCCGGGGGTTACTCTAGTGGACGAGGCGTGCGAGCAACTGCGTGAGCACGTCGGTCGGCTCGGTGCACAACCCCGTGTGCACCGGCGACGCCTGCACCATCGCGCTGCGAGGCGCGACCAACCAGTGGAACCTCTCGCCACGCGGTAGTGCAGCGACCGGACCGCCGCGCGGATCGCCCGATGCGATCCACGGAATCACGGCGAGCGCCGCCTCGACCTCGGCGATGTCGATCTCCGGATCGAGCGCGCGCAACTTCGCCGCGTCGAGCGCGATCGCGGCCTCGAGGTACTCGCACGTCGGGCACGACACGATCACGCCGACGTTGATCTGCTCGCCCCGCTCGACGCGCGGCACCACCCGAATCACGGCGTAGTCATACGAGGCGAGCACGCTCGGCCTCCTGGACAAATGCCCGCGCTCCGCCGACCCGGCGCGACAGATGCTCGACGTATCCCGCGCGCGTGACCTCCGGCGTCGACTCCGCGGTGAGCCACGCATCCGGCACGTGCGCCAGCACCGCGGTCAGCACGGCCTCGGTCACCAGCGGCGACAGCGCGGCATCCGCGACGCGAATGTCACCGGCGAGCGGCAGCAGTACATGCTGCTTGATCTTGGGGAAGTGGGAGTCACTGCGCGCGAGGTGGCCGGGCCAGTCGTGATGGAAGTACAGCGCCGCGCCGTGGTCGATCAGCCACACCTGCTTGTGCCAGCGCAACAAGTTCGGGTTGCGCACCGTGCGGTCCACGTTCGAGATGAACGCGTCGAACCACACGATGCGCGCGGCGAGCTCCGCATCCGGTGGCGGAGCGAGTGCCGGTTCGTAGTTGAGTGCGCCCGGCAGGTAGTCGAGCGCGACGTTGAGCCCCGCGCTCGCGCGCAGCAGGTGCTGGATCTCCTGGTCGGGCTCCGAGCGCGCGAGCATCGGATCGATCTCGATCAGCACGAGCTGCGGCACCGGCAGACCAAGCACGCGCGCCATCTCCGCCGCCACGATCTCCGCGATCAGCGCGCGCTCGCCCTGCGCGGCACCGCGCCACTTGATCACGTACGTACCCTCGTCATCCGCTTCGACGATCGCGGGCATCGAGCCGCCTTCGCGGAGCGGCGTCAGGTAACGAGTGGCACGAACGGTCCGCATGTCAGGTCCGTGTAAGGAGCCCGCCGCCAGGTTACCCCATCGCCGATCGGCGGCGTCGTCGGTGGGCAATGTCCAGATGCATCACCCTCGCGTCCATCCTCACCTTCGCCGCGTGCACCCACAGCCCGCCGCCACCCTCCGAGCATGATTGGGCGGCGCCCCCACCCAAGCCACAGCCGCCGACCGCGGTCTCCGAGCCGCCGGCGGTGGCGGCACAACCCGCGAGCAACGAGCCCGCAACCAGCGACGCGAGCGCACCAACGCAGCCGGCGATCCTCGTCGAGCACCCGTGCCGAACGACCCGCTCGGGCACCTGCTGGGATGCGTTCGGCGCGACGCCCGTCGCGGAGCCGGATTGCCGGATGACACGCTCCGGCACGTGCTGGGGCCAGCCCAAGAAGCCGCGCGTGGTCAAGACTGCGCCGGGAGCGAAGCCGTGATCCAGCTCGAGACCGACACTCCGCTGTTGCGTCGGTTCGCCGATGGCCTCGCTCGCACCTCGCCGCGCCCCTTGCCCGCGCGGCCGGATCTGCGCGCGTACGCCGCGGAGGATCGCGAAGCGGCGCGCCTCGCCTGGGCGTCGCGGATCGTCGACGAGTACCGCTCCGTCGCGGTGTTCTCCGAGCTGCTCGGCCTCCTCGCCGATCTCGAAGCGCCCTTCGCAACCCTCTGCACCGTGCAGCGCCTGATCGGCGACGAGCTCCGCCACACCCACCTGATGGCGCAGGTCGTGGACTGGCTCGGCGGCCGCGATGACCTCGCGATCGATCTCTCCGAGATGGCTCTGCCGCCGCGCGCCAGCGAATCCGCCGCACGCCGTGCTGTCCGCATCGTCGGTCGCGAGCTCGTCGTCGCCGAGGAGGAATCGATCCCGGTCCTCGCCGCCTACCGCAACGCCTCCACCGAGCCGGCCATCCGCGCCGTGTTCCAGCTCGTCCTCACCGACGAGGCCCGCCACGCCGCTGCCGGCCGCGCGATTCTCGCCGAGCTGGCACGCTCGCCGCAAATCTCGGACAGCTTCGACGGCCTCGCCTCCGAAATGGCCGCCGACCGCGCCATCCTCCGAGCGACCTACCGCGCCCTCGCGGTAGGGGGCCTTGGCCGCGCCCTCGGCGGCTCGATCGAGCTCGCCGATCTGGGGACGGTTTCAACTTACGCAACTTACGATCTGTAAGTACGCGATCGCTCGTCGCGGAAATGGGGACGGTTTCAACTTACGCAACTAACGATCGCGAAGTACGCGAGAACTCGTCACGACGACGAATCAAGGACTTGGCGATCGCAAGTTGCGTAAGTTGAAACCGTCCCCGTTACCGGACAACGCGCGGTCGTGCGGGATCTCGTGCTCGTCGCGGATTCCGGCGGCAGCCTCGCGCACCGCGTCGACGTCGCACACGAGCAATGCGCCGCTGCTCATCTCGAGGGTCACGGTGCCGCGCGCGTCGTCGAGCAGGCGGGCGAGGTCCGCGAGGTCGCGCGGCACGCGATCGTCGACCCGCACCACGGTCTCGTTGACGTAGGTGTCGTAGCCCGTGGTCAGCGGCCCCTCGAGGACCTCGGTCAACACGAGCAGCTCGTGCCGCTCCGCGGAGCGCCGGCCGAGATAGAACGCCGTGAGCAGCTCCTTCGGCGCGTTGTTCCACCAGGTCTCCCACGTCGTCAGGTAGTCGCGCGTCAGCGGCTGGAACACGAGCCCGCCGAACACCATGTAGCGCGGCGCTCGATCGCGCGGCGCCGAGGGCACGAGAGGTACCCACGGCGCGAGCGTCACCTCCGCTTCGCGCGCCACGCCATCGCGGCGCAACCCGAGCCGGATCTGATCGCCCGCGTGCTTCGTGCCGAGCACTACGTAGTGGCGCAGCGTCTGGCCCGCGTATGCGACGAGCCCGTCCGCGTCGACCGCCACGCCGTCGATCGAGAGCAGCACGTCCCGAGGACGGGCGACGCCGTCGCAGGTCCCACCGAGATCCACGCTCGTGATCACGATGCCACCAGCGCCGAACCGCGCGGTCATTGCCGGATTCGTCAACGACTGAAAGCCCACGCCGAGCGCCGGCACACCGGCTGGCTTGCCGATACCGTCGAGGAACGCGCGGATCATGGCCGCTGGAATCACCTCCACGCGCTGCTCGTCATCGGACTGCATCACGAGCCCCGTCAGCTTGCCGTTGCGCATCACCACCGCTCCGCCCGGGTCGAGAGGCTGCCGCGGATCCACCGTGAAGCAGATCAGATGCCGCTGCGAGTGCGCGTAGCGCGTGAGGCCCAGCTCCTTCGTCACGCCGTGGCCCACACTCTCCCCGACGAGCAGCACCAGGTCGCCGATCGCCGGCATGTCATCGAGCTCTGCGACCGGAACATCCTCGTCGGTCGCGAGCAACGCCAGGTCGCGATCGTGATCGATCGCAACGATCCGCGCCGGATCCACCGCCCACGCCACCACGCTCGCGAGCGTCACCACGCGCCGCGGCGCCACCGCCACCGCCACGCCCACACGTTCGCGCTCGGTCACCGACCACGGCACGTCGAAATCGGGCTCGAGTGCGGTGACTCGCACACGAAGTACCTGCGGATGCGAGCTGGTCGCCAGGCGCTCGAGGATCACCACGGCCGGTATTGTAGGCTCTGGGCCATGCATGTCGCCATCACGGGAGCGAGCTCCGGCATCGGTGCAGCGCTCGCACGCGAGCTCGGCCGCGCCGGTCATACGCTGACCCTCGTCGCGCGCCGGCGCACTCTCCTCGATGACATCGCCGCCGAGCTCGGCAACCGTACGCTCGTCGTCGAGCACGACCTCGCGAACCCCGATCACGCCACCGCGTGGCTCGCCGCCGCCGAGGCAACCCACGGTCCGATCGACGTCCTCGTCAACAACGCGGGCATGGAGAACGTCGGCGCGACCGCGACGAGCGACATCGCGACGGGCGTAAAGCTCCTGCAGCTCAACCTCGTCACGCCGCTCCTCCTCACGCGCGAAATCCTCCCGCGAATGCTCGCGCGAAAATCGGGAACGATCGTGCAGGTCGCCTCCGTCGCCGCGCTCGTCGCGCCTCCCGGCCAGGCGTGGTACGGCGCGTCGAAGGCGGGCCTCGCGCAATTCACGGAAACGCTTCGCGCCGAACTCGCGGGAACGGGCGTCCTTGTCTGCGTCGTCTACCCCGGCCCGGTCGCGACCCCGATGGCGGACAGCGCCTACGCGGCCTACGAGGGCGGCCGCGACGGCGCGGCCGGCCGCGGCCCCGAAGGCACCCCCGCGAAGCTCGCGACGCTCGTGCGCCGCGCGGTGGAAAAACGCCGCCCGCGCGTGATCTACCCGCGCTTCTACGCCGTCACCTACTTCGTGCCGTGGCTCGCGCGGTTCATCACCTTCCGCGCGTCGCCCCGACTCAAGTAGCCGGGCGAACGCGCGCGTCGTTGGCGGAGAGCGAGGGACTCGAACCCACATCCGTTTTACCGGCCACGGTTTTCAAGACCGTTTGACGCACCAATGTCGGGCTCTCCATACTTCC
>JBBRBG010000024.1:0-64091 GCA_038206055.1 Haliangiales bacterium | reverse complement strand
CTGTCGCCGATGGCGCGCGCGTACAACAACGTGCTCGCGATGCTGATCGCGACCATCGGTCTCGCGATCCCGCTGACGGCGAACATGCACACGCCGAAGCTGATCGAGATGTTCCTCCGGGACAGGATCAACCGATGGGTGCTCACGTTCATGGCGTTCGGCGCCGCGCACGTGCTGTGGGTCGACTACATGATCGGTCCGAACTTCGCGCCGACCTGGGCGCTGACGCTGGCGATCTTCTTCGCGCTCGCCGGCTGGGCGATCCTGCTGCCGTACTTCTTCTACGTGGTGCGCTTCGTCGACCCGTCGCGGCTGCTGGTGCGGTTGCGCGAGGACGCGATGGACATCGTGAAGAAGGTCGCCGTCCGCAAGCTCGACCCGCTCGAAGCGCAGATGGCGCTCTCGATGCGCGTCGGGCAGCTCGGCACCATCATCATCAAGTCCCTCGACCGCAACGACCGCGACGTCGCCGCCGAGGGCGCGTGGTCGATCAAGGTGCTCCTGGATCACTACGACCAGCACAAGTCACGGATGCCGAAGGAGTGGTTCGTCGTCGATCGCGCGGACTTCGTCGGCCTGTCTGACGAGGCGCTCGAGATGCTGACCGAGACCAAGACCTGGTACGAGATGAAGTGCATGGTGCAGCTCGAGCACGGCTTCCTGCGCGCGCTGCACAACGCGAACGATGCGGTGTCCACGTTCTCCGACGCGCTGCGGGTCATCGCGTGCCGCGCGGAGGCCCACCACGACGAACAGGCGCTTCGCCTCGCCATCCGGTTCTTCAACAACTTCCTGCGCGAGGCGATCAAGGCGAAGAACCTGCGCGCGGTCTACGACGTGTTCCATCAGTACCGCCGCCTCGGCCGCGAGCTCGTGGATCGCCCGGAGCTGCTGCGCGAGATCGGACACCACTTCAGCTACTACGCCGGGATGGCGCGCACCTACGGCATGGTGTTCGCGCCGCAGCTCGCGATCTTCGATCTCGGTTACGTCACGCGTCGCGCCTACGAGCGCGCATCGCCGGCCGCGGGCGAGCTGCTGCAGGAGGTGCTGTCGTTGCCGCACAAGACCGCCGATGACACGCACTCGATGGCGGTCAAGGCGAAGCTGATCCTCGGCGGGTTCTTCATCGAGAACAACCACGAGGCCGAGGCCGAGCTCGTGCGCCGCAACCTCGGTGATGTCGCCACCGATGAAATCGAGCGCGCCGAAGCCGCCCTGCTCGCCGCGGGCCGCTCGTTCTTCGAGGTCACCGATCGCCAGCTCAACCTCGAGTACGTGCCGCCCGATCGCCGCGAGCCGCTCCGCAAGTTCTGTGCGTCGCTGACGATCGCGCGCAACTCGGGCGCGCACACCACGATCAGCTGATCACGGCTGGTTGATGACGGGATTCGTCGGCGGCGTCGTCTTCGAAGACTTGTCGACCTTCAGCGAGCCGGTCTGCGACGAGTACATGACGTATCCGATCACCGCGAGCCCGAGGATCGCGACGACGAGGATCGCGAGAAACGGCACCCGATCGCCCAGCGTCCGCTTGCCGAAGAACCGGCCCGCCGAGCGCTTGTGGATCGTCTGTGTGACGTCCTCCGCGAGGTTCACCGGTGCGCGCGCCTTCTGCAGGCCAGACAGGGTGGCAGTCGCATCGCGTGACTCGACCATCTCGGCATGCGCGGCCTTCCACGTCGGATCGGATGCGATCTTCGTCTCGACATCGGTCTTCGCGTCGCCCGTGAGCGCGCCATCGAGATAGTCCGAGAGCGCGATGATGATCGCGTCGTCGATGTCGTCCAGGTTCGTTGCGGCATCGGTCATGGGCTACTCCACATGGCGTTGCATCTTCTTGCGTAGCACCAGGCGTGCGCGATGCAGGCGCGACTTCACGGTGCCATCCGGCAGCCCCGTGATCTCGCAGATCTCCTCGATGGACAGGTCTTCGACGTCGCGGAGGATGACCACGGCGCGCTGATCGTCGTCGAGGTCGGCGATCGCCTGTTGCAACAGCTTCTCCATCTGCGCGCTGGCGAGCGCCTTGTCGGGCGCCGCCAACCGCGCCGGGGCCCCGTTCACCGCGCCGTTCGTCGCCTGCGAGGTCTCGTCGAGCTCGTCGCGATCGCGATCGTGGCGGCGCGCGAGGTACTTGATCCGGTTCTTGCAGTGATTGACGGTCACCCGGTACAGCCAGGTCGAGAACTTCGATTCCTCGCGGAAGCTCTCGATGGTCTTGAACACCGTGATGAACACCTCCTGCGCCACGTCCTCGGCCTCGGCCCGGTTGCCGAGCATGCGATACGTGATGTTGAACACGCGATCGCGGTGCTCGTCGATGAGCTCGCGAAATGCGCGCTCATCTCGGTCGCGGAGGCGACGGAGGAGCGAACGCTCGAGCTCAGACATCGACCGGAAGCATACTCGTCCAGGCTATGAGACAGCGGCGGAGCTCGGGAGTTTCTAAGATCTGAAGGACCCGATCCCCTTGTGGATCCGAGCGCTTGCCGCCCACTACCCATTCTCAGTGGCAATCGCCGAGGCCGCGGAGTAGCTTGGGGCTGCCCTAGTTCGTCGGTCTTGCTGCGAGCGTTGTGCGCGTACTAGTTCCGGGTGCTCAGTGGGCTTCAGATAGCTGATACAGGTTCGAAACCCACTTCCGAGCACCACGGGCCCCTCTGGGGTGGGTTGTAGCGTTTCACAGGGCCAGATCGAGCAAGCGATGAACACTCGTCTGTATGTTGGAAATCTTTCGTTCAATACCAATGCTGATGGCGTCCGTACTGCGTTCCAGGAGTTCGGAACGGTCAGCGACGTCCACCTCGTCTCTGATCGTGAGACGGGCCGCTCGCGCGGTTTTGCATTCGTGACCATGGGCACCCCCGAGGAGGCCGCGAAGGCCATCGAGGGTATGGACGGCCGCACCCTCGACGGGCGCCCGCTCCGCGTTAACGAGGCCGAGCAGCGCCAGCAGCGCGGCGGCGGCGGTGGCGGCGGCTACGGCGGCGGCGGCGGCGGCGGTGGCTATCGCGGTGGTGGCGGCGGCTACGGTGGTGACCGTAGCGGTGGTGGCGGCGGCGGCTACGGCGGCGGCGGCGGCGGCGGCGGTGACTACGGCGGCGGCGGCGGCGACGGTGGCCGCGGTGGTCGCGGTGGTCGCGGTCGTGGCGGCGGTGGTCGCGGCGGCGGTGGTGGTGGTGGTGATCGCTGGTAATCGCTCGATCGAAGTGAACTGACTCGAGGCAGGCGCGATGCGAATCGCGCCTGTTTGCATTTCGGGCTCTCGGCCTGGTTGGCAGCGACGGAGATGCTCCGCCTGCCAGAACGTCAACGTCGTCGGGTTTCTTGCGCATTGCCGAGATCCGCGCCAACACTCCGGCATGCGCCTCGTCCTCCCCGTGTTCGCTGTGACCTGCTTTCTGGGGAGCGCGCACGCCGAGCCCGACTCGCTCGACGACTTGCTCGGCCCGCGCGAGATCGCCGTCGGTGAAGCGATGCGCGGCGGCGCCACGGGTTCGTCGGCGATCGGTCTCAATCCCGCGGGCCTCCCGCTCAACCGCGAGCTCGTGTTCGAAGGTGGCTACGGCTATCGCGCATCCGACAGCGCGTCGTTGGTCGGGGTGTCTGCGTGCGACTCCACGAACGTCGTCCCCGGCTGCTTCTTCTACGAGTACGCGGGCTCGAGCCCCGAGCTCGGTGGCATGTCGATGAGCCGCACAACGCACATCGCGGGGACCGCGCTGTCGAAGATGATCGTGCCCCGGGTGATGATCGGCATGACCTCGAAGTACTACCGCTACAGCTCGGACCTCATGGGCGAGAGCAAGAAGAGCGGCTTCGTGTTCGACGCGGGCGCCACGGTGCGGCTGACCGAGATGATCAACCTGGGCGTGTCAGGCCAGAATCTGGTGGCGACGGAGAAATCCGATTGGTTCCCGCGCGCGATCGGCGCCGGGCTCCAGGCGCGCCCGATCCCCACGCTCGCGCTCAGCTTTGACTCGCGATGGAAGACGGCCGGCGGTGGCGCGCGCTACGGCGGCGGCGCGGAGCTATTCCTGCGCGGCGGAAGCATGGGCTTTCCGATCCGCATCGGTGGCATCCACGACAACGGCCTCGGCGCCACGTACGTCACGGGCGGCATCGGAGTCGCGAACCTCAAGTGGGGCATCGATATCGCCGCGCGCCGCGAGCTCAAGGGCGGGGACGAGACGTTGGTGTTGGCGAGCATGCGGTTCTATGGTCCGCGGATGGCGGCCCCGGGAATCGGCGCGTCCGAAGAGTGAACGCCCGGCGCAGCGCGCGACCGAAGGCGGCGAACACTCGCTGGAGAAGGGCAAGCATGCTTCGAGGTGGTGCAAGTTCGTGCCCGTATCGCCGCACGAGCGCCCACGTCGCACTGCGATCTTCTCGCACTGGTCAGCGATGAAGCGCGGTCGCGAGCCTGTGCGACTCGTCGATGGGTAGGGCGCGTCGGGCCGCTGGAAACACGTGAGACTCCTCGCGTTCGATCAGGTGCTCGACGTCGGCCTCCAGACGGCGCAGTCCGCGGACCCATTCGCTCGGGGTCAGCTGGGGCAGGGTGAGGGCATGCGCATCCGCCTCGATGCGCGCGTGATCTGTGCGGCTGCGTGCAAGAACATCTTCGAGGGTGGGGATGTGCGCGAGCCGCGGCATCAGCACTTCGGCTTCACCGCGGAGATGCGCGAGGATCGCGTCGGCGAGCTGCGGGTAGTGCGAGCGTGCGAGCTCGAAGTCCATGCCCACGAGCTCGTGGAGCGCTGCGAACCGGGCCTCCAGATCTCGGTGCTCGTGGGCGAGCACCTGGAAGATCGTGTCGGTCGGTTGGACAGCTTCAATCATGCGTGAGGTTTCCGGGAGCAAGTCGTACGCCACCGGATGAAACCGTGCGTGCGGACACGTCCAACGGCACAAATCGCGGCACGTGGACTGCAACTCCTCACCCCATGACGACCCACGGTCTGTGCGCCCCCGCCCGGTGGGCAGGAGGTGCTCGATGATGTCCGCTGCGACGGCCCGCAATCTGCGGATCACCGAGGAGGACGACGTGCTCGCGGGTCTCTACGCCGCACAGAAGCGCCTCCCGAGCCGCCTGCTGTTCGATGCCGCGGGCGTCGAGCTGTTCGCGAAGTTGAGTGGGCTCGATGGCTACTACCCGGCGCGGATCGAGGTCGCGCTGCTGCGCAAGCACCTGCCGCAGATCGCACAGCAGGCCGGTCCGAATGCGCGCGTGATCGAGCTCGGCAGCGGCGATCCGCTGACCACGCGGATGGTGCTGCGCGCCCTCGAGCGTCCGAACAGCTACGTGCCGATCGATCTCGCCGGCGACCTTCTCGAGCGCACGGCGTTGCTCGTCCGGCACGCGGTGCCGGGCATCGAGGTCCAGCCGCTACTCGCTGACTACACGCGTGCGTTCGAGCTCCCGACCCCGCAGCACGCCGCAGCGAAGTCGCTGATCATCGCACCGCGCGGCGCACTCGACACGCTCGAGCCAGGCGAAGCGCGCGCGGTGCTCGCGCGGCTCGGCCGGATCGTCGGTCCCGATCGGCTGCTGCTCGTCGGCGCCGATGGCACGCGAGACATCGAGCGCCTCGAGCGCGCGTACGACGACGAGCACGGCGTGACCGCGGCGTTCGACAAGAACATCCTCGCGCACCTGAACCGCACGCGCGGCGCGACGTTCGATCTCGATGCGTTCGAGCACCGTGCGGTGTGGAACGCCGACGCGTCGCGGATGGAGCTGCACCTGGTCAGCACGTGCCGTCAGGACGTTCACATCGGCGCCGCTGTGTTCTCGTTCGCGGCGGGCGAGTCGATCGTTACCGAGCACAGCTACAAGCACACGCCGCCGGCGATGCAGGCGCTGCTCGCGGCCGGAGGCTGGCGTCCTCGTCAGGTATTCACGTCGAGCGAGGTGCCGTACCGGTTGTGGCTGTGCGAGAGTTCGGCCGATGGCCAAGACCGACTCCTCTCCGCTCGTCGAGGCAGCCGCTGAGTTCGATATCGAGCTCGCCACCTACGCACGGCTGGGCGATCTGTTCTTGAAGACCCCGCTGTCGAGCGTGAAGCATCTCGAGCGCGCGAACGGCGCCCTCGCCGAGCTCGCGGGGTGCGAGGAGCGACTGCAGTCGGCCGGGCAGAAGCTGGTCAAGGCGCTGTCGGCGGCACGCGATCACCAGGAGCTGCTCGCGAAGGACGTCGTCGCGCACGTCCCGGCGGTCCAGCAGCGAAACCTCCAGCTGCAGGCGCTGATGGGCGAGCTCACGGCCGTCGCGGGCGAGGTCGGCGGTCTCAACGCGGTGATCCAGGGCAAGACCGAGAACGGCGATGCGAGCGCGCAGCCGACCAGGGCCGATGCGAAGGACGTCTCGGAGCGCGTGCTTCACCTCTCGACACGGTCGGAGAAGCTGGCCAACGACGCGCGCGACGCCGAGTACGAAGAGCTGGCGACACAGGCACATGCCCTCCACCAGAAGCTGCTCGTGATCGGCAAGAAGCTGCAAAAAGTTGGCGACGAGTAGCGCTATCCTGTGAATGCGGCCGGGTTGCCATCGTCACACCTCGGATCCGTCGAAAGGTTCCTGCATGCGTCTGAGAACATGGTTGGGTGCAGTGCTGCTCTCGGGCTGCACGATCCAGAACCCGCCGCCTCCGCAGTACGGTCAGCCGCCTCCGCAGCAGGGCTACCCCCAGCAGCCGGCAAATCCGCCGCAGCCAGAGCCGAACCAGTACCAGCCGCCGGCGCCGCCGCCGGTGAACTACGATGCTCCGCTCAGCGACGAGTCGTATCAGCCGCCGCAGGGGCCGGTGTACATCGACATCAACGCGAGCAGCCTCGAGGGCCAGTCGGTCCCGTCGCTCGACGTGTTCTACGACGAGCTCGCCGCGTACGGTGATTGGTACGACGATTCAAAGTACGGCTGGGTGTTCGCGCCGTCGGCGTCGGGCTATCAGCCGTACTCGAACGGCCACTGGAAGTTCACCGATGTCGGATGGACGTGGGTCTCGAACGATCAGTGGGGCTGGGCGACCGATCACTACGGCCGCTGGGTGTGGGTCAATCGCTGGGTCTGGGTGCCCGACACGAAGTGGGGACCTGCATGGGTCCAGTGGCGTGTCGGCGAGGGCTGGGTGGGCTGGGCACCGATGGGCTACTCGGATGACACCTATGTTCCCGACGAGCAATGGCGGTTCATCCCGGCGCAGCAGCTGGCCAGCCCGGAGCCGCGTCGGTTCTACGTGACGGCGAACTTCGGCGCCTACATCAAGGGCACGCTGCGGATCCGTCGGTTCCACCGGTCGAACAAGGACCTGTGGGTCGCGGGGCCCGACGACGAATGGCTGCGTCGCCAGCGCGTCCAGACGCGCCGTGATCGGTTCGAGCTGCGCGAGGTTGGCCGCTACGACAAGGATCAGCTCCGCGATGCGAACGTGCGCGTGAGAGAGAAGAAGCGCGAGTACGAGGCGCGCCGCAACCGCGAGGAGCAAGTGCAGCGCGAGCGCGACGCGCAGGCCCAGCGCGAGAACGAGGAGCGTCGACGCGACGCCGACCGGCAGCACAAGTGGGACGAGGAGCGCACGCGCCGCGAGGAAGAGGAGAAGCGCCTCGTCGAGCGCAACCGGAAGATCGAAGAGGACACGCGCAAGGCAAACGACGATGCGGCACGCCGTCGCGCCGAGGACGATCGGAAGCGCCTCGAGGAGGAACGCCGGAAGCTCGAGGAGCGCGACAGGAGAGCGAACGAGGAGAACAAGCGCCGCCGAGACGAGGACGAGCGCCAGCGGCTCGAGGCGTTCAAGAAGCAGGAAGGGGAGCTCGAGAAGCGCCGCGCCGAGGATCGCCGGCGCCAGGAAGAGGAGGCGCGCAAGCGCGTCGAGCAGGACAAGCGACGCGGCGAGGAGGAGCAGAAGAAACGCGCCGAGGACGATCGCAAGCGGCTCGACGAGGACCAGCGCAAGCAGGCCGAGGAGCAGCGCAAGCGGCAAGAGGACGACAAGAAGCGCCGCGAAGACGACGACAAGAAGCGTCGCGAGGACGACCGCAAGCGGCTCGACGAGGACCAGCGCAAGCAGGCCGACGAGCAGCGCAAGCGGGCGGAGGACGACAAGAAGCGCGGTGAGGACGAGAAGAAGCGTCGCGAGGACGACGACAAGCAGCGTCGCGAGGACGATCGCAAGCGGCTCGACGCGGACCAGCGCAAGCAGGCCGAAGAGCAGCGCAAGCGGGCGGAGGACGACAAGAAGCGCGGCGAGGAAGATCAGCGCAAGCGCGCCGATGACGACAAGAAGCGCGCCGAGCAAGACAAGCGGCGGGCCGAGGATGAGCAGAAGAAGCGCGCCGAGGAGGATGACAAGCGGCGCCGCGAGGACGATCGCAAGCGCGAGGACGAGAAGAAGCGACTCGACGAGGGCCAGCGCAAGCAGGCCGAGGAGCAACGCAAGCGCGAGGCGGAGGAGCAGCAGAAGAAGCGCGCGGAGGAGGACAAGCAGCGGGCCGAGCAGGAGCGCCGCAAGGGGGAGGAGGAGCAGAAGAAACGCGCCGAGGAGGACAAGCGCCGCGGCGAGGAAGAGGGAAAGAAGCGCGCCGATGCCGATCGGCAGCGCGCCGAGCAAGACAAGCGCAAGCAGGAGGAAGAGCAGCGCAAGCGCGCTGATGACGACAAGAAGCGCGCCGAGGAAGACCAGCGCAAGCGCCAGGACGAGGAGCGTAAGCGAGGCGACGACGAGAAGCGGCGTGGCGAGGAGCAGCGCAAGCGCGCCGAGGAAGACCAGCGCAAGCGCCAGGACGAGGATCGCCGCAAGGGCGAGGAAGATCAGAAGAAACGCGCAGAGGAAGACAAGCGCCGCGGCGAGGAGCAGCGCAAGCGGGCCGAGGACGACCAGAAGAAGCGCGCCGACGAGGACAAGAAGCGGGCCGAGGACGATCAGCGCCGCCGGCAGGACGAGGACCGCAAGCGCGACGAGGAGCGCAAGCGCAACGAGAAGAAGTAGCCGCTACTTCTTCGGCAACAGCTGGTCGATCATCGCCTTGAACGTGGCGTTGAGCTCCGGCTGCGATGCGGCGCGCAGGCGACCCAGCTCGAACACCTGATCGAGCACGGGGTCGTGGTGGAGGCCCTTGCGGTCGAGCTTCATGTGCACCTTGAGGTTCGCCCCGAGGTACTCCATGCCGAGCTCGATCTCGTTGACGCCCCACTGCTTCGCGAGGTTCGCCGGCGGTGCGAACGTGGCCTCGAACCGCTGGCCGAGCGCGACGCTCTTCATCTCGCCGAGGCGATAGTCGAGCGAACCGAGGGCATCGCGGATGCGCTCCATGTCCTGGTTGCGCATGTGGATACCGATCTTGGCGTCGATGTCGCTCGCCCAGTTGATATCGACCATGCCGCGGATCTCCCAGTAGACATCGGGGCCGGTCATCGACGTGCCGGGCGGGACGCGGAGCTGGAACGGCAGCGGTAGCACGTCACCGTTCGCCGCACGCCACGGTCCCTGGCGGACCAGGAACCGGTCCCAGGTGTGGCCCGTGATCAGGCCACCGCGCTTGAGCTCGACGAGCTCGACGGTGATCGACGCGACGGTCTGGTTGTCGGTCGAGGTGAACTCGACGTAGCCCTCGATCATCGTGCCGTTGAAGAACGTGTCCTGCTTGAGCGCGAGGAGCATGACGCCGTTCGAGTTCGCGCCCTGCTTGCGGTATGCGAAGTCCGATGGCAGCGGCGTCGACGTGCTCGCCGGACTCGTCACGGCGAGTGGTGCGGCCGCCGCCACCGCCTGCTGTTGCTGCCGCGCCGCGATCAGCGCCTTCAGCTCGGGCGGCATGTCGGTCGCCATCGCGGTCTTCGATCCATCGATGCCCCACGTCACGCCCAGCGGAACGTGGCCGAGATAGATCTGCTGACCCGGTGCGAGTGCGACAGGCTCGTGTCCCAGGTGAGTACCGTTGACCCACGTGCCGTTCGCCGAGCCGAGGTCGCGAATGAACGCATTCCCGTTCTCGACCCAGACCTCCGCGTGTCGACGCGACAGCGTGGCATCCATATGTGCAAGCTGGCATGCGGCCGGATCCCTCCCGGCGAACACGCGCGCTGACACCCCCTCGAGTTTCACGGTCGCAGCCCCCAGCTGCAATTGGACGGACATATCTTCGACGGTAACACGCGAAGCGTCGTGTTATGTCTCCGGCCGTGAGTCACGAAGACCAGGATGTCGAGGTCCCCGCCGCCAAGCTCATGAAGGACGAGCTGAAGGTCCTCGGGAGCGATGGGCCCCCGCCGGAGGGAGCGCTCCTCCCCCTCGAGCCGCCGCCGACGAGGGGCGACATCACGTGGCAGGTCATCGTCGCCGGCGTGCTCGTCGCGCTGTTGATGGGCCTGTCGTACCCGTACATGGTCCTGAAGCTCGGCTTCGGCCCGAACGTCTCGGTGGTTGCCGCGTTCTTCGGCTTCCTGTTCCTCCGCCTGCTCGACATCGTGTTCCGCCAGAAGCACTACGACCGCTGGCAGAACAATCTCGCCGAGGCCGCCGGCACCAGCGCCGCACAGACCGCGTTCATGTGCGTGCTCCTCGGAGCGTTCGACATCCTTCGCTACAACACCGGCGGCAAGTTCTCGATGGAGCTGACGCCGTTCACGTCGTTCCTCTGGCTGACGTGTGCGTGCACCCTCGGCGTCCTGCTCGCCGTACCGCTGCGCCGTCACTTCGTCGTCGACGAGAAGCTGCCATATGTCGACGGCCTGTCGACCGCCGAGACGATCACCGTCATGGACCCGCCGCGCGATGCCTCCGAGGAGGTCAAGCGCAACGCTCTGAAGGCGTTCAACGCCGTGATGATCGGCGTCGTGCTCTCGGGCCTCGTGATGCTGTTCCGCGAGGACTCGCAGCTGTTCACGTACATCCCCGAGGGCTGGAGCCCGAAGGCGATCCTCCTCGAGGGCTCGAAGATCGTGAACGGCGAGACGGTCGCCACCGGCATCGTCCTCGCTCACCTCGCCGTCGGTGCGCAGTACAGCCTGCTCAGCATCGGCTCCGGCATGCTCGTCGGACTTCGCATCAACGTCAGCATGATGATCGGCGGCATGCTCGCGTGGGTCATCGCCCCGTACTTCCTCGTCAAGTATGGCGTCGAGCTCGGCCACGGCGCCGACCACAAGCTGGCGTTCACGGATTCGCCGACGCGCACCAACATCCTGTTCTGGGTGATGTGGCCGGCCACCGGCATGCTCGTCGCCGGCGGCCTCACCGCGCTCGCACTGCGGTGGCGCCTCCTGATCTCCACGTTCAAGAGCCTGAGGAACGCGCAGATCGGCTCTGCGGAGTTCCCGCTGTCGTTCGTCGTCACTGGCATCGCGCTATCGGCGACGGCGCTCGTGATCGTGCAGTACGAGTTCCTCCACATGCCCGTGTGGATGACGATCGCCGCGATGGTGCTGTCGCTACCACTGATGCTCGTCGGTCTGCGCGTGCTCGGCGAGACCAACTGGGGTCCGATCAGCGCGCTCTCGAACATGATGCAGGGTCTGTTCGCCGCCGTCGCGCCGCACAACATCGTCGCGAACATGGTCGCCAGCGGTACGACCGGCACGATCGCCACCTCGTCGGAGGCGATCATGCAGGACTACAAGTGCGGCGAGATGATCGGCACGAAGCCGCGTAACCTCACCATCATGCAGCTGCTCGCGGTGCCGATCGGCGCGGCCTGCGTGTCGTGGATCTATCCGAAGCTCGTCGAGACCTGGCACATCACCGGAGACGACGCGAAGCTGACCTCGCCGATCTCGAACAAGTGGTCTGGGTTCGCCCAGATCCTCGAGGACGGCGTGAAGGCGTTGCCTCCGTCTGCGCTCTACGCGCTGCTCGTGTTCTCGGTCCTCGGCGTCGTGTTCACGGTGATGGAGTCGAAGCCGAAGCTCAAGAAGTACGTCCCGTCGCCGACGGGCATCGGCATCGGTATCCTCGTTCCGTTCTCGGTGATCGCCACGATGTTCATCGGTGGCCTGATCGGCTGGATCTGGGAGAAGAAGGACAAGAAGAGCGCGGACATCTTCATGGTCCCGCTGGGCTCGGGCTTCATCGCCGGTGAGGCGCTGGTCGCCGTGGTCGTCGCGATCTACTTCGCCGCGAAAGGCTGATCGCTACTTCTTCGGCAGCATTGCCTGCGCGTGGAAGATCCGCGACACGACCTTGCCCTGCTCGTCGACCGGCTCGGCCCATACCGCGTGGAGGATGCGGCGCTTGTCGTCGATCACGAGCGCCGCTGATTCTCCGACGGAGCGGGGCGCATCGCGCTCGAGAGAGAGCGCTGCGAACGGTACGTCGTTGATGACGCCCTGCTGCGCGCAGATCGCGAGGCCCGGCTTGCAGCTAGCGTGGACGAAGCCGCGCGCCTCGTACCACGCGACGTGCAGCGTGCCCGTGACCGGATCGAGCGCGAGGTTCGGGACCATGTGAATGCCGCAGCCGTCGCCGATCGCGGTGCGCTTCCACGTCTTGCCCTTGTCCTTCGAGGCGAGCAGCACGACGTCCCACACCGCGTCGCGCCCGCCGCGCACGTACGCCGCGTAGACGATGTTGCGCTTCGTATCCACGGCGACGCTCGGGTTCGAAGCGTAGTAGGGGAGCATCTCGTCGCGACCGGAGAGCTTCTGTGCCTTCGCGAACGAGCCGCCGTTATCGACGGAGACCGTGTAGACGATCTTCTGATCGGCGGAGCCGAAACCGGGGAGGCTGGTCGCGGGATCGAGCACCACCGCGTGGATCCGGCCATCGGCACCAACGGTGGCGTTACCGTGATGACCAGAGACGGCGGTGATCGGAGCGCGAAACGTTGCCCCCTCGTCAAGGGACGTCGCAACGCGGAGCCCTCCGCCGGCAGCGTAAAGGACGTGAATACGATCATTGCCGGTGCTCGGTGCCGCCGGGCCGATGGCGATCATCGGGCGATCGAGGCAGTCGCGATCGAGGTCGTCGCAGTCCGCGGCGTCGACGGGATGCGGGCCGGTCCAGGTCTTGCCATCGCGCGATCGGGCGAGTGCGATCTGCCGGTGCCGCCCTTCGACCTCGAGCCACACCGCGTAGAAGATGCCCTTCTTGTCGCGCGCGACGCGGACCTGCGCACGATCACCGGAGTCGACCGGAAAGCCCGTCGGCGTCGCGCCGCGTGGCGAGACAAGCGCCGAGCCGAGCTGCCCCGGATCGGCCACGCCCCGCCGCGATCCGAACAGCGCGAGCAGATCGCCGGTATCGGTGAGGAGCGCGCTCGGCTCGAGCTGATAGAGGCCCGGCGTCTCGGCACTCGATAGCGCGAGGCTCGCTCCGAACGCCTTGTCGCGAACGCTCGCCGCCGGGCATTGCTTCGGCACGATCACGGCCACGTTCGGGATCAGGCACGCCTTCCACTGCGCATCGCAGAGGTAGCCCTCGCCGGTGCGGCAGTCCACATCCCGCTCGCAGCGCTTCAGGCACTGCTCTCCGGACCGTGCGGTGGCGACACAGCTCCCGTCGGGGCAAACGACCCCGGCCAGGCCGCACGAGGACGTACAGTACCCGCCGGGCGCATCCGCACAGGACAGCTCGCCGGCGCAACCATGGCTCGGGCCACACGCCTCGCCGCGTCGTGCGAGCGGGGGAGGGGCATCGATCGCAGCGTCGGCGGGAGGCGGTGGTGGTGGCGGAAGTTGGTGCGGGGGCTGCGGTTGTGGAGAGGCGCTCCCCGAGCACCCGGCCAGGGCGATGAATACGAGAGCGCGGCGCACCGTCCCAGAGCAACGCACGAGACCCGGGCCTCACACAAGATTTGGTGCGCACTGCGAACCGCCCGGTTTCCCTCGCGCTATCTTCCCCACCATGAAATTAGCCTCGCTCTCTGCAGTCATCCTCGGAGCCATGACGGCCACCGCCGTCGCGCAACCCGCCAAGAAGCCTGCCGCCGATCCCGCGAAGCTCCCCGTCGTGGGCGAGGACCTCACGGTCACGGGCCCCGGCAGCTGGACCAAGCAGGACTGGCTCTACGACGTACCGTCGCTCAAGGACTCGGCCGGCAAGGTCGTCATCCACTGGTTCTGCTCGACGAAGGTGAAGACCTGCGTCGATGACCTCGCGCGCATCGTCACGCTCAAGGAGAACGGTCGCGCGTACATCATCGCGCACATCAACGGCAGCAAGGGCGATGCGAAGAAGCTCGATCCGATCCGCGAGAGCGAAGGTGTCGGTCAGGGCTCGGTCGGGTTCGGCAAGGGCGCCACCCTGCTCATGAAGCAGATGGCCCTGACGGGTCCTGCCTCGGTCGTCGTCAATCTCGACGGCAAGGTCGCGCTCGTGACGACCTCCGCCGCGCCCGCGGACCTCGACGCGCGCGACAAGAAGGTCGCGGAGCTGATCGCCGGGATCAAGGAGTACATCGTCACCACCGGGGACACGCCGAAGAACGTCAAGCCGAACGACAAGTTCACGCTTTCGATGTCGGTCAACCTGTCGCGATGGCTGACCTACTCGACGAAGACGCCCCGCACGTTCAAGGTCACCGTGCCGCCGGACTTCAAGTGCGATGCGAAGGAGCTCAAGGGCGATCAGCTCAAGCTCGAGAACAGCGTGCTCTCCGCCTCCGTGACGTGCACCGCGCCGAAGGGGATCTACGAGGCGCGCGGCGAGATCACCTTTGGCTACGAGGATCCGAGCAAGGCCGCGGGTCTCGGCACCGAGGGCGCGAAGTGGAAGTTCGAGGTCAAGCCGTAGCAGGTCAGCGCGACGTCTTCACGTTGTCGCGCGTCGCATTGAAGATGTAGCCGAACAGGCCGGCGGCCACGAGCACGGCGCCGACCACGAGCGCGCCGGAGATCGGCGGCTTGTACTCGCACTTCATGATCGTGGTCTCCATGCAGTCCTTGCCCTTGGTGGCGAGGTCGCCGGCGATCACGCCACCGCCGCCGAGCAGCAGGATCGTGTCGCCCACGTACGACCAGCGCTTCGCGGACCTGTTGTAGCCAAAGCACCCGGTCGCCATCAGGGCGCAGGCCACGAGCGCGGCAATGACCTGCGCAACGCTTCGCGTCGCTGCGCGCCCCGCGTCCGCGTGGCTTGCAATCGCACGCTTGGAGGTCCCCATCCTGGCCTAGCGTAACGCAGTTGGTGCGCCGAAAGGTTATCCTGTGCGCGCGCATGAGCCAGCGGTCCCCGCTCCTGCCGATCTTCCTGATCGTGCTCGTCGATGTCCTCGGGTTCACGATCGTGATCCCGCTGCTCGGCTTGTACGCAGAGAGGTTCGGCGCCTCGCCGTTGACCGCGACGCTGATCGTCTCCTGCTACGCCGTCAGCTCGCTGATCTCGACGCCGATCATCGGCAAGCTCTCCGACACCTACGGTCGCAAGCCACTGCTGATGATCAGCCAGGCGGGCACCTGCCTCGGGTTCATCGTGCTCGGCACCTCGACCGCCCTGTGGATGGTGTTCCTCGGCCGCATCCTCGACGGCATCACCGCCGGCAACCTGTCCCTCGCGCAGGCGTACATCTCCGATCACACCACGCCCGAGAATCGCGCGAAGTCGTTCGGCGTGATCGGCGTGGCGTTCGGCATCGGCTTCATGTTTGGCCCGGCGCTCGGCGGCTGGCTCGGGCAGTACGGCATGCACCTGCCGTTCATCGCCGCGGCCTTCCTCTCCGCCTGTTCGATCCTGGCGACGTACACGATGCTGCCGAAGGAAACCAAGCCGAAGGAGGCTGAGCCCGACGCCGGACCGGTGGGTCCGGGTGGCAAGCGACCCGGTGCGTTCGACGTGGCGGCGTACGCCCAGTACCTGCGGCGTCCGCAGCTGCGCGCCCTGTATCTTCAGTTCTTCCTCTACACGTTCTCGTTCTCGATCTTCATCAGCGGCTTCGCGTTGTTTGCGGAGCGGCGGTTCGTCCACGGTGATCCGGCCATGCCGTGGACGGCGCGCGAGGTGGGCTTCTTGTTCGCGTTCGCCGGCTTCGTCGGCATCATCTGGCAGGGGGGCATCATCGGCCGCCTCGTCAAGAAGTACGGCGAGTTCCAGCTCAGCATCGCGGGCTTCATCGCGCTCGTCGGCGCGTACTCCTTGATCGTGCTCGTACCGGGCGATCTCGCGTGGCCGATCATGGGTGTCACCGTCGTCAACTCGTTCGGCAACGGCGTGCTGAGACCCGTGATCACGAGCCGGATCACACAGGCGGTGGGCCGACACGAACAGGGCGTGGCGATCGGCATCTCCGGATCGCTCAGCTCGCTCGCGATGATCATGGCGCCACCCACGGGCGGCTTCCTGATCGGCCACGGCTGGCTCGATGCATGGCCGCTCGTCGCAGCGGGAGTGGCGTTCCTCGGCCTCGCGGTGTGCATGACGAATGGCAAGGGCGCGTCGGTGGGACCCTCGAGTCCCGCGAGCACGCTGCCCAAGGCCGAGCTACATTCCGAGGCATGACAGGTAAGGCTTGGTTCGTGGTGGCGCTCGTCGCCGGTGGTGCCGCGTTCGCGGTGAAGACGACGGCGGGGTGCCTCAACAAGCCCGCGCCGGATCAGAGGCTCGCGGGGCGGTTCGAGGATCTGTGTGCCATCGCGCGCGATGGCGCCGACAAGCCCGAAGCCGGCGTGCGCGCGGTCGGCAAGTACATGGGCAAGCACGCGGGCGATCTGCTGGGCGACTTCGGCGACACGATCGCGTTGATCGAGCGCGTCGCGGATGACGACGCGCACGACGAGCGCGCGCGGATGGCCCGCGAGCGCATCTACAAACCACTCGCGACGTGCCACCGCGACTGGGAGCGGTTCGGTCAGGCGGTCGAGGGAGATCTGGCGGCAAAGGCGATCGTGGACAAGGCGATGATTCGCCTCAACCGCACGCTCGAGATCCTGTTCGGGAACGGTGGGTGGACGCTGCGAGATCTGCCAGGCCAGCTCGAGCGCGCTCTCGACACGCTCTGACCGCGAGCTCGGTAGCGGTGTCGGTGTCGACCGTTCGCAGGAACGCCTGGATCGGACGCGCCATGCCGGAGAACGCCGTCTGCGACGTCGAGACCGTGTACCCGCGGCGATCCCACGGAAACGTCGGTGCGCGTGCGAGCAAGGTGATGGTCGAGAAGCCGGCAGCGTGTGCGTCGCGCAGGAGCTCGGCGAGCTGCCGGAGCGGTGCAGTGGGCTGCATGTAGAAGGCGACGGTTCCGCGCATGCGGGCGTCGCGCAGGATCGGTCGCCGGAACGTGCGGTCGTAGCTGAGGCCATCGAACAGCAGCTCGCCCGCAGCGCCAATCTCGATCTCGAGGGCCGGTGCGCGCTCTTCGCGTTGCGCGCCAGCGCCCGCGATCGGCCACATCTCCACGCGGCCGCGATGGTCGACGTCCGCGAGTCTCCCGGTCGCGGTTCGCGACACGCCTTCCCAGCCGCGCCTGACCTCGCGCCAGGCCTGGTCGTCCGCGCACTCGTCGCAGGCGGCGATCGCGTGCTTCACGCGCGCGAAGGCACGGTCGGCGACGGTCGCTGCGACCACCTGCGCTCGAAACTCCGGCACGACCGTCGCGCAACCCTGGATCTGCTCCTCACGGCACAGCCGCTCGAGATACGCCCAACCATCCTCGGTCGCACGCGGCCCGCCCGCAGGCGCGAGGAGGGTCGGCCACACCGTCAGTGCGAGGGTCTCCACCTGCACATCCAGGGAGGTGTCAGCGAGCTGAGCGACCGGGAACCAGGCGAGCCCGACCAGCCGGCGCTCGACCTCGTCGGAGACAGCGGGAGCGCGCTCGCGCAGCGCGACGAGCTCGGTCGAGAGCTGGCGGTAGGCCATCGGCGTGCGGCCCGCGCCGACGAAGGCGTCGATCGAATCGGAAATGGCTACGGTGGCCAAGGTGTCGGTGTCGTCGGCAGGGGCCGGCGCATGGCCGCACCCGAGGAGGGCGACGAGTGCGACGTGACGGAGCATGGGGAACCGTCGAGCAAGTCCCATACCCGGCGAAGTGCTGATTCGCTGGCGCCGTGCTGACTGGGTCCGGACCTAGCTGCCAGGGAGGCCGACACGAGAAACTGTCGGACCCACGTCATGCCGCGCGCGGGATTCAGCGTCTCATTTCCGGTTGGCGCGCTTCGAGAGCTTCTCGGCGATCAGCGGCTGCGACATCCTGAGCGCCTCGGCGACATCGGTGGCGGGCCGCGACGCGACCGCCGTCGACTGACCTTCCACGAGCGGCCACAGCAGGGTGCGGAGGTCGGGAGGCAGGATGCTCTCCAGGTACTCGAGCGCGGTCCCGTGAAGCGAGCGATCCCCGGTGTACAGGCTCTGCAGCGCGATCTGGAGCGGTTGTGCCGGGAACACCAGGCCGAGCAGCGCGAACACGTGCTCGAGCCCGAGCTCGGACCGCAGCCGTAAGATGTGGTGGAGCGATGCGCTCGCGTCGTCGGGCGTGTGGTCGTCGCCGTCGTTGTCGTCGTGATCGTCGATCAGGCGATACGACTTCCAGACGTCCGAGCCGACGGCGAGCTCCTTGCGAACGAGCTCGAGGATGTGCTCGCGATCGAACCTCGCACCCCGGGTCATCCGCGCCAGCGCACGCGCGCAGCGGTAGCGGACTTCGAACCGCGTATCGGCGAGCGCCTCGAGCAATCCCCAGCGTGCGAGCGCGGGAGCACCGGCCGCGACGATCGAAGGTAGGCGCCGGCGGATCGCGAAGTCCTGGTTCGGATCGAGCAGCGCATCGACCAGCGTGCCGGTGCACTTCGGCGAGATCGAGGTCAGCGCACGGATCGCACTGGAAGCCACGGCGTCCCAGCCGAGCAACGGGATCATGAACGGCGCGAGTACAGGTGAGGGACGCGGAGTCAGGGCGCTCCGGACGCGGGTCGCGTCACCGGAGCGAAGGAGCCCGACCGCGCTCGCGAGCTCATCGGTGACCGGCGGCTGGCTGGGCCTCGCCGCCGGCGCTTCCAGGGCCGCCGAGAACGGGTTGACGACCGCGGAGGCCCGCAGATCGATGAGAGACATCGTGGTCAGATCTCCGGTCTCCGCCAGTGACCTGCGCGCCTCCGCCGGCGTGTCGGTCGCGCGATCGACGAGACTCTTGGCGAGCGCATGGCTATAGCGGCGCGGCAAGGTGAACGCGAACGCCAGCGCGATCGCAGCGGCAAAGGCCGCGCACCCGAGGAGGAGTCCGCGCGGTGCAGCGGTCGAGAAGATCACGGCGGCGATGAGGAGCGCGCCGAGCAGATCGCCGATGCGCTCGGCGCCGACGTCGAGCACGACCTTGCTCGCTCGCTTCTGGTGTTCCGGCAGCGGTGCGTAGATCAGCTCGTAGGCGGCACGGAACACCGAGCTCCGCAGCACCATCTCGACGCCACGTGCGGCCATCGCGGCCCACATGCCGGGCACGAAGAACGCCATGCCGCTCGCGAGGGTCGTCAATGCGGGGAGCACACCGATGCTGCGAGCAACGCCGAACCGGGTCACCAGGACACGGCTAACGAGGACGTGAAGCAGCGCGGTCCCGATGTTGACCACCGTGTGATAGACGGCGAGGACGCGAAGAAGATCGCCCGCGTTGTGGGCGACCTCGGCCTTGAACACGTAGTCGAGCGCGGCCGCAGCGATCGCGCCGAACACGAGCACCACCGCGAGCGCACGGAGCAGTGGTGAGCCCGAGACGTGCTTCAGGGCCGACCACGCGACCTTCGACTCGTCGGCGGCCGACTCGACCATCCCCCTCGCTATGAGCCAGGTCGCCAGCGCGACGAACAGCTGGATGCCCGCGACGATCAGCAGCAAGTAATCCGCGCTCGCGAGCACCGCGGTCCGCTCGGCGACGATGCCGCCCACGATTCCACCGAGCGTTCCGCCGAGTCCGATGCGGGCAACGTAACGCTTCGCCGTGCGAGCGTCGAAGCGCTCGCTGACAACCGACCAGAACCCGGAGACCAGCACGGCGCCGAGCGAGCCGAGATGCAGGAAGCACAACAGCGCTGCCGCCCGCGGAGCCTGCGCGAGCAAGGACCATTCGATGACGAGCAATGCCGCGCTGATCACGTTGAGCGCGGGAACCAACCGCGCCGGCCCAACACGAGCCATCAGGCGCCCCGCGAGGATCACGAGCGGCACCGACAGCGCGGCGGAGATTCCCGAGAGCAGCGGCAACGACGTCACGTCGAAGTTGGCGAGGAAGATCGCGTCGCGCGCGGCCTTGCCGGCCACGAACGACGCGATCACCGAGACCGCGATCGTCATGGCGAGCCAGACCCGACGCATGTCGTCCGTCCGCGTCACGAACGGTGCCGCACCGGTTCCGGGCGCCGGCGAAGGTCGTCGGCGCCCGTGGTGGGAGCGAGCACGCGTTGAGGTTGCAGCATCACGTCCGGTACATGCGTGTTCCACCAGGCTTTTGCACGGTCCTGGTTCCAGCGCTCGGCGAAGGGGATCGCATCGAGCCGGTCACGGAGCTCGTCGGCGGTCTGCGGTCGTTTCGACGGCTCCTTGGCGAGGCATGCGAGCACCAGCTCGTCGAGCTCCGGAGGGATCGGGAGCTCGGTGCGTCGCGATGGTGGAGGCGCCTGATCGCGGATGTGGGCCGCCATCATGCCGGCGGCCGTCTGCGCCTCGAACACCAACCCTCCCGTCAGCATCCAGTATGCGACGCAGCCGAGGGCATAGATATCGGAACGCGCATCCACGACGTTCGTGGCGGCGGTCTCGGGCGCGACATACGCAGGTGTTCCGGGGACGAAGCCGGCACCGGTGATGCGCACGTCGGAATCGAGATCGCGGACGAGACCGAAGTCGAGGACCTTGATGAAGTCCACCTTGCGGCCGATCGCGCACAGATAGAGGTTCGCCGGCTTGATGTCGCGATGGATCAGCTTGCTCGCATGCGCATCGCTCAGCGAGTCGCATGCCTGACGAAGGAGATAGACCACTCGCTCCGCCGGCAGGGGGCCGTGAGCATCGACGAGGCGCTCGGCATCGAGCCCGTGCAACAGCTCCATGACGTAGTACAGCGTGTGGTCGCCCGTGGTCCCGAAGTCGTAGACCGCGATCGTATGAGGTGACGTGAGCAGCGCGGTCGCCTGCACCTCGCGCTGAAAGCGCAGGTTCATCGCCTCGAGGTCCTCGCGACTCATCCCACCCGTGGTCTCGCGGCGCAGCAGCTTCACGGCGGCCGGGCGGATCAGCGCGCGGTGCTCGGCTCGCCACACCTCCCCCATGCCGCCTTGACCGAGCTTCTCGACGAGCGTGTAGGCACCGAGGCGCTTGGCGTCGGCGACCTCACGCCCGAGGCTGTAGACCACCTTGTTGATGAACATCACGAGGAAGGCGGACAGGACGGCACCGATCGACCCGCCGAGCAAGCTCGCCGCGGACGGCCACCCGCGGAATCCGATCATCACATTGAGAGCCACGGCGGCCGGACCGGCGAGCGCGGCTCCGAAGGCCGCAACCGCGGCGCGCCCGCTGCGCTGCGGCACCAGCGCGAACGAGAGGATCCACACGTTGACCAGCGAGAGCCCCTGCCGGCCGGCCGTCTGCTCCTCGACCACCGTGATGCACAGGGCGCCCAGGATCTGGAACGCGATGCCGAGGTTCAGTACGCGTTGCGGCGACCAGGTGCGACGCTTGGTGATCGCGATCATTCCGCATGACGCGACGATCGCGATCCCCACGACCGTGAGGATGAAATGGGCACGCGTCCGCATCGACACGTTGGCCATCTCGGGCGCGCTGGGCATGTGAGGTCTGAACACGCCGGTCATGAACAGCAGCACGGCGATCGCCATCAGTCCGGCCATGATCGCGAGCACGATCGCGAGGTACCGGAGGCGCGGCACGGCGATCTCGGCGAGTCCCTCGTTCTCGACGTTGGTGGTCGATCCGGCCGAAACCTCGTTGTCGCTCATCGCGGGGCCCACCTTAACACCGTCGGCCGTGCGCTCATCGTGCAGGCTCAGCTAGAACAGGTGCTTGAAGAAGCGCTCGCGACCGTTCAGGAAGTCGCGGGTGATCTGGAAGTGCTCGGTGTCCTCGTACGCGACGCTGCGAATGCCATCGGGCCCGAGCTGGTAGATCAGCGCGCCCGGGTAGGCCATCAGGATCGGCGAATGGGTCGCGATCAGGAACTGCGATCGCTTGGTCTCGGCGAGCTGGTAGATGATCGAGAGCAAGCTGAGCTGCCGCTGCGGAGACAGCGCTGCCTCGGGCTCGTCGAGGATATACAGACCGTTGCCGCCGAACCGGTGCTGCGCGAGCGCGAGGAAAGACTCGCCGTGCGACTGCTCGTGGAGCGAGACACCGCCGTAGAACTGCCCCACTCCGAGAGACTCGATCTCCGTGGCGACGTTGAAGAGACTCTCCGCGCGGAGGAAGAAGCCGTCGAGCAGGCGCGGGCTCTTCACGAGGCGCAGATGGCGATGCAGCTCGGACTCGGATCTGCGAGTCGAGAACCGGAAGTTCTTCGAGCCGCCCTCCGCGTTGAAGCCCGCGGCCACCGCGATCGCCTCGATCAGCGTGGACTTGCCGGAGCCGTTGTCGCCGACGAGGAACGTGACCTTCGCGTCGAGATCGAGCTCCGTGAACCCGCGGAGCGCCGGGATCGAGAACGGATACTCCGTGGGCGTGGCGATCTGATCGCGCAGGAGCTGCACGGTCTGCACGAACCCGGGAAACTCCGCTGTGCGGCCGCGCGTCATTCCTGCAAGCAGACCAGATGGCGCGGCACGTTGCACGGCGCATTGTTGTTCTGTGCGCCGAAGAAGTAGTTCTGCATGCCGGTGTCGAACGGGAACCCGGCGGTGCCCTTGAACTCACCGGGGTTCCTCCAGTCGCCGCACGTGCCTTGCGCATCGCCGAGGGTCGTGACGGTTGGAGCGCCGGTGTAGATCGACACGTTGCCGATCCGGTTGCCACTCGCGTCGGCGTTCGGCGCGACGTCGAGGACGGTGGTGTTGGCCGAGAACATCGTCGCCTCGAACGTGGTGATCCGCTGGCGGTCGCCGATGCGGACCCACGGACGACCGGTGCTGTTGAACCGGCGGATCGCGTACGTCCCCTGCGGCGTGAGCAGGGCCTTGTACGTGCCGGGGAGGTTCGCCGCGGCTGCCTCGTCGATGCACACATTATCCGCGCTGGTGATGCCGTTCGCGTTCGGCGTCCAGGTGCCCCCGGTGGTGAAGGCGAGCTTGCCACCCGCGGGCGGCGCGCCGACCGTGGTGTTGCGGCCGACGCCCATGCAGAGGAGGCGTCGACTCGTGCCGCAGCTCGAGTCGACGAACTGCGTGATCGGCGAGCCAGTCGCGCTCGACAGGCCGATGGTCGCAAGGATCTGGGTGTTGCCGGTGGTCCACGCGTTGCCGTTGACGCACGCGACGCCGGTGTACATGCCGTTGGTGTCGGTGCCCGTCCACAGCTGGGCGTCGGCGCCGAGATCGACACCGTCCTGCGTGCGCCGCGGCGGGTACCAGATCTTGCTGCTCGCGAGGTCGGTGGTCGAGTTCATGACCGGCAACCAGTCGCCGGCCCGGATCCAGCCGCTCGAGCCCGTGAACCGACTCACCGCGTTCACGATGAGGCCAGCAGCGTTGCCCGACGAGAGCCACGCGCGGAACTCGGGGTCCTGGCCCGGCGCGTTGCCGACGAGGCCGGCGGCGGCCGCCAGCGTCTGACACTGCGAATCGGCGTAGGCATTCGCGCCGGAGGCGGCGTTGACCGCGAACGCGCCTCGGTAGGTTCCCGCGGTCACGAACATCACGTTCGGTGCCGAGAACGTCCCGGTCACCGACGTGTCCGCCGTGATCGTGATCGTGCACGCACCGAGTCCCGCGCAGGCGCTCCAGCCGATGAAGTTCGAGGCGGTGCCGGGGCTCGCGGTGAGCGTGACGACCGTGCCGTAGTTGTAGACCTCGGTGCAGTCCGCGCCGCACGAGATGCCGGCCGCCGTCGAGCTGATCGTGCCCGCGCCGCCTGCCGAGCTCGCGTTCGTGACCGTCAGCGTGTACGTCGCGAGGTTGAACGTGGCGGTGACGGTCCCCGCCATGTCCATCGTGACCGTGCACGCGCCGGTGCCGGAGCACACGCCGCCGCCCCAGCCCGCGAACACCGAGCCGGTGGCCGCGGTCTGCGAGAGCGTGACGACCGTGCCGTGGTTGTAGACCTCGGTGCAGTCCACGCCGCACGAGATGCCCGCGGGCGTCGAGGTGACCGTTCCAGAGCCCGTGCCGAGCGCGTTCACGGTCAGCGCGTACGTGTTGAGCGTGAACGTCGCCGTGACGGACTTCGCCATGTCCATGGTGACCATGCACGCGCCGGTGCCGGTGCACGCGCCGCTCCATCCGGTGAACGTCGAACCGATTCCTGCGCTCTGCGAGAGCGTGACGATCGTGCCGTGGTTGTAGATCTCGGTGCAGTCCACGCCGCAGGAGATGCCCGCAGGCGACGAAGTGATCGTACCGTTGCCGACCGGGTTCGCCGTCAGCGTGTACGTGTTGAGGGTGAACGTGGCGGTGACGGACTTCACCGCGTTCATCGTCACGGTGCAGGTGCCCGTGCCCGAGCACGCGCCGCCCCAGCCGGTGAACGTCGAGCCGGTGGTGGCGGTCTGCGACAGCGTGATCACCAGGCCGTGGCTGTAGACCTCGCTGCAGTCCGCACCGCAGCTGATGCCGGCGGGGGTCGAGGTGACGGTGCCAGCGCCGGTGCCGGGCTTGGTGACCGACAGCATGTACGTGTTGAGCGTGAACGTCGCGGTCACCGACTTCACCGCATCCATCGTGACCACGCACGCGCCGGTGCCGGAGCACGCACCGCTCCAGCCGGCGAACGTCGAGCCCGTGCTCGCGGTCTGCGCGAGCGTGACGACCGTGCCGTGGCCGTAGATCTCGGAGCAGTCGATGCCGCAGTTGATCCCGACCGGCGTCGACGTCACCGTTCCCGCACCCGTGCCCGCGGGCGTCACGGTCAGTGCATAGGTGTTGAGCGTGAACGTGGCCGTCACGGACTTCGCCGCGTCCATCGTGACCGTGCACGTACCGCTGCCGGTGCACGCACCACTCCAGCCGGCGAACGTCGAGCCCGTGCTCGCGCTCTGCGACAGCGTCACCATCTGGCCGAAGTTGTAGATCTCCGAGCAATCGGCGCCGCACGAGATCCCCGCGGGCGTCGAGGTCACGCTGCCGGCGCCGGTGCCGGCGGTCATGACGGTGAGCGTCAGCGTGTCGAGCGTGAAGGTTGCGGTCACCGACTTCGCCGCGTCCAGCGTCACGATGCACGCGCCGGTACCGGTGCATGCGCCGCTCCAGCCGGTGAACGTCGAGCCCGTGGTCGCGGCCTGCGCCAGCATCACCATCTGGCCGAAGTTGTAGATCTCGGAACAATCGGCGCCGCACGAGATGCCTGCCGGCGTTGACGTCACCGTTCCGCTGCCGGTACCGGCCTTCGCCACCGTCAGCGCGAACGTGTTCAGCGTGAACGTCGCGGTCACGGCGGAGACCGCGGTCATCGTCACCGCACACGCGCCCGTCCCGGTACACGCGCCGCTCCACCCGGCGAACGTCGAGCCGACCATCGCGGTCGGCGTCAGCATGACGACGGTGCCGTGCGTGTAGACCTCGGTGCAGTCCGCACCGCACGTGATGCCTGCCGGCGACGAGGCCACGCTACCGGCGCCGTTGCCGGCGAGGGCCACGGTCAGTGCATAGCTCTTGATCGTGAACGTCGCGGTCACCGAGGCAGCCGCCGTCATCGTCACCATGCACGCGCCGGTGCCGGTGCAGGCGCCGCTCCAGCCGGTGAACGTCGATCCTACCGACGGCGCGGCCGCGAGCGACACCATCGTGCCGTGGTTGTAGAGCTGGTTGCAGTCGACCCCGCAGGTGATGCCCGCTGGCGTCGAGGTCACCGCGCCGGAGCCGGTGCCGGCCAGCGCGACGGTGAGCAGGTGCATGTTGAGGGTGAACGTCGCCGTCACGCTGGTGGCCGCGGTCACCGTGACCACGCACGTTCCCGTACCCGTGCACCCGCCGCCGCTCCATCCGGTGAACGTCGAGCCCGTGCCCGGCGCCGCGGTCAACGTGACCATCGTGTTGTAGTCGTAGATCTCGTTACAGTCGCCGCCGCACGCGATGCCCGCGGGCGCCGAGGTCACGGTGCCGGTGCCGTTTCCGCTCCTCGCGACATCGAGCTGGAACGTGTCGAGCGTGAACGTCGCGGTGACCAGCACGGCCGTCGTCATCGTGACGGCGCACGTGCCGGTGCCCGTGCAGCCAGCCCCGCTCCATCCGGAGAACGTCGAGCCGGTGGCAGGTGCCGCCGTCAGCGTCACCATCGTGTTCGCGACGTAGATCTGGTCGCAGTCCACGCCGCAGTTGATGCCGGCCGGCGCGGACGTCACCGTGCCGCTGCCGTTGCCCGACTTCGTCACCGTCATCGAGATATCGTCGAGCGCGAACGCAGCGGTGATCGTGGTGTTCGCCGTGATCGTGGTCGTGCACGCGCCGGTGCCCGTGCAGGGAGCACTCCAGCCGATGAAGTTCGAGAGCGCGAGCGGCGCTGCGGTCAGCGTGATCGCCGTGCCGTAGTTGACGGTCGTCGTGCAGGTGGAGCCGCAGTTGATCCCGCTGCCCATCACGGTGCCGGTGCCCACACCGACCTTGCCCACGGTGACGGTGAACGTCTGCAGCGTGAAGGTCGCGGTGACGGTCGTCGCCTGCGCGAGCGTGACATCGCAGGTCGGAGAGGTCCCCGTGCAGCCACCCATCCACCCGGCGAACACCGATCCAACCGCCGGCTGGGCGGTCAGCGTGACCGTGGTGTTCGGCGGATAGTTCTGCGCGCACGTCGCACCGCAGTCGATACCGCCGACCGAGGACGTGACCCGACCGCCGCCGTTTCCAGACAGCGTGACCGTGAGATCAAGATTCGGCGGAGCGTCGATCGCGGCGTCCGTCGGCACGTCGACCGGCATGTCGACCGGCACATCAGGTGCGCCCGGAGCATCGGCGAGGTGATGAACCCCATCGTCTCCACACGCTGCCGCCACCACCAGAACCAGGACGCCGACCGAACGTAAGAGGCTGATCACGCGCGATAGCTACCCCACCATTAGCCCAGAGATCCAGCGAATGTGGACGACTGGTCCGACCTATCTGTAAGGCGTGTCAGCCAGCCAACGATACGTCAGCTCGCGCATTCACCTTCCCCTGTCTGGACCTCGAACGCGCGGCTCTCGCCGAGGTCGACGAAGTCGGATTCAATGGCCTCTGCCTCGCTCAGCTCGGTGAGATCGGAGATCAGCGCCTTCAACCGATCCGCGGGGACGTTCCCCCAGAACGCGTGACCGGTGCCGCCTTCTGCGATGTAGAAGTCGAGCAACCGCTCGAGGGTCTGCGCCGCGCGGCGTGCCGGGACCTTACCGATCAGACGGCCGAAGTCCGCGCGCTCGGCACCGATGCCGCCGCCCACGTAGACGAGGTACTGCGGTGCGGGACGGCCTGCGAGCTTGCGCATGCCGCCCTGGAAGCCGATGCCGGCGATGTAGTGCTGGCCGCAGCCGTGTGGGCAACCGGAGACCTTGACGTCGAGACCGCGCGCCGCAGCGACGAGATCGGGGCGGCGATCGAGGAGGTCGGTGAGCTGCGCGCCCAGGCCGCGTGATGCGGTGACGGCGAGCTTGCAGCTCGATGCGCCGGGGCACGAGACGACGTCGGCGAGCGAGTTCGCGCCGCCCAGCGCGAGCCCCACGCGCACGAGCTCCTTGTGGAGCGCGCCGAGGCGCGCATCGGGCACCCAGCGAAGCACGAGGTTCTGCTCGTTGGTGGTGCGCAGCTCGCCCTCGCCGAACTGGACGATGATCGAGGCGAGCGCGCGGAGCTGCGCGGCAGAAATGTCACCGAGGACGAGGCGGATGACCACGGAGGAGAAGCCGGCCTGCTTCTGCGTGCGCACGTTGTACTGCGCCCACTCCGCGTGGCCGGGATCGGGATCCGAGACCTGGGCGAGGAGGGGACGGCGTGCCGGAAGCGCTGGCTGGGGGGGGAGCACCAGCGGCACGCCGCCCTCCGCGCGAATCGTCTCGCGCTCGGCGCGGTACTCGGCGAGGAACGCGTCCACGCCGATCTTGTCGATCGCCCACTTGAGGCGCGCCTTCGCACGGTTGTGGCGATTGCCGATCCGGTGGAACACGCGGACCACGGCGTCGGCAGCCTCGAGTAGCTCGGCCTGGGGCACGAATTCCTCGACGGTGATCGCACTGCGGCGGAGCGTGGACAGCCCGCCGCCGGCGAGCAGCTGGAAGCCGAGCTCGTCTCCGCGCTTGCGCGCGAGGAAGCCGAGGTCGTTGATGAACGCCTGCGAGCAATCGGTGCCGCAGCATCCGCCGAGCGAGGGCTTGAGCTTGCGCGGCAGCGTGGAGGAATACGGGCCACGGAGCAGATGACGCGCGAGCGCCTCCACGTATGGCGTGGGATCGAACGCCTCGTTGGCCGCGACACCTGCGAACGGGCAGCACGTCCAGTTGCGCACGGAGTGGCCGCACGCTTCCTTCGTGGTGATGCCGGAGTCGGCGAGGATGCGCAGCGCGCCCTCGACGTCGGCGGTGGGCACGAAGTGGTACTGCACGTTCTGCCGCGTGGTGATGTGGCCCTTGCCGCCGCCGTAGCGCTCGGCGACGAGCGCGAGCGCTTCGAGCTGCGCGGGCGTGACGAAGCCGCCGGGCAGCTTCGCGCGGATCATCATCACGCCGTCCTGGCGCTGACCGTAGACGCCGTTGAGGAGGCGGAACCCACGCCAGTCATCGGCGGAGAGTGCGCCCGACTCGAAGGCTTCGAGCTTGTGCACGAACAGATCGACGTCTTCGTGCCGTGCGAACCCGAGACGACCGGGCGGGGGAGGAGGCGGGAAGTCGACGACGCTCATAGGTACCTCGCTGCGATCACGGACTCGGTGGAGGCGGGCGCGGAGGCGATCTGCGTCGCGAGCGCGACGACATCACCGATCACGAGCACGCCGGGAAGATCTGTCGACGACTCGGCGCCGCCGAGCGTGGCAAGGTCGCCGAGCCAGGTGTGACTGCCGACGTGCGATGCGCCGTGGACGATCGCGGCGCGCGTGGTGGCGGCCCAGCCGCGCTGGATCAAGTGCGCGGCGATCGCGGCACGGGTCCGCACGCCCATCAGCACGACGACGGTGAGAGATCCGGGTGTGATGCCGTCGAGGATCGGGCCGTACGCGGACTCGGCATGACCGGAGACCACGGCGAAGCCGGAGGCGAGGCCGCGGTGGGTGACCGGGATGCCGGCGAGCGCGGGCGCGGCGAGCGCGGAGCTGATGCCGGGCACCACCTCGTAGGCAACGCGGGCGTCTTCGAGGGCGAGCGCTTCTTCGCCGCCGCGACCGAACACGAACGGATCGCCGCACTTGAGGCGAACCACGCGCTGGCCACGACGCGCCGCGCGGATCAGCAGGCGATGGATCCCGTCCTGATCGATCGAGTGACGGCCCGCGCGCTTGCCGACATAGAAGCGCTGCGCCTTCGGAGCGAGCTCGAGCAGATCGCTCTGGACGAGCGCGTCGTTGAGCACGAGGTCCGCGTCGCGCAGACGGCGCAGCGCGCGCAACGTGAGCAGCTCGGGATCGCCGGGACCGGCGCCGACGAGCGAGACGAAGCCGGTCACGCCGCGCCTCGCTCGGAGACGAGCGCATCGGTGCGGTAGAGCTGCACCAGCGTGCGGAGCAGCAGCGAGCGACGCTGCGTGATCGGCACGTTCGAGCGCTTCCAGTCGGCGCGCGCGCGCTTGGCCACGTCGACCCAGCGATCGAGCTCCGCGGGGAGCAGCGCATCGAGCGCCTCGCGCAACAGACCGGCGAGGGCCGGGGCCGCGCCGCCGGTGGAGATCGCAACTTCGACCTCGCCGCGCCGGATCACGCCGCCGAGGTACGCCGAGGCCGCGGCTGTATCGTCGACCGCGTTGACGAACAGGCCGCGCGCGGTTGCCGCCGCTGCGACCTGCAGATTGATGTCCGGGGGCGCTGCCGCGACGACCCATCGCGCACCGTCGAGATCCGCGGGCACGAACGCGCGCTTCACGAGCGTGACCTGCTTCCCTTCGAGTGCGCGGATCGCGCCGGTGATCTCCGGTGCGACCACGGTGACGCGTGCGCCCGCGGTCAGCAGACCGTCGAGCTTGCTGGCGGCGACAGGGCCGCCACCGACGACGACGACAGGGAGGCCGTCGAGCTTGAGGAACACGGGATAGAACGCGGGCATCTCAGGCTCCTGCGTGAGGGGACATCGTGTGGGTGGTCATCGCGGACCGTGCCCGCTGCTGGGCAACACGTGGAGCCCGCACTCCTTCTTCGCGGCACCACGCCAGCGACCGGCCCGCGCGTCTTCGCCCGCGCCTACCGCCGACGTGCACGGCTGACATCCGATCGACGGGTACCCGCGATCATGGAGCTCGTGGTACGGGACGTCGTTCGCGTAGATGTGCGCCCACACCTCGTCGTTCGTCCACCCGACCAGCGGGTTGATCTTCACGAGACCGAACGTGGGGTCGTGCTCGACCACCTTCGCGGTCCTTCGCTCCGGCGTCTGCTCGCGGCGGATGCCGGTGATCCACGCATCGAAGCCGGTCAGCGCCGCACGCAACGGCCGCACCTTGCGCAGGTCGCAGCAGCGATCTGGATCGCGCTCCCACAGCGCCGAGCCGTGGGTCAGCGCCTGCGCCTCGATGGTTTGCTCGGGGCGTACGGCGCGGATGGTCACGCCGTACTTCGTCTCGAGAGCGCGCCACAGTGCGTAGGTCTCGGGGAACAGCACGCCGGTATCGAGCGTGAAGACATCGATGGGAAGGCCGGCCTTCGCCATGAGATCCACGACCACGCCGCCCTCGGGACCGAACGCGGTCGCGAACGTCAGCTTCGGCACGGTGCGGCTCGCCCAGCGCAGGATCTCGAGTGCGTCCTTGCCCTCGAGCTCCGCGGCTCGCTCGGCGACGTCGATCGGCGCATCCGTCATAACGGATATATGTCTACCCTGACAACGGACGACCTGTCAACGATAACGGATGTCGCTGCGGATTAGTTCGGGCAGGCCGAGGTCATCCGAGATTCGAGCGCGCGCGTCTCGTCCGTCGCCGTGCCGTACGTCGCGAGGTCCTTCACGGCCTGCGGGTAGAACAGGTCGCTGCAGTCGGGCAGGAATGTGGCCTTGGGCTCGAGCTTGCGCGCCGCCTCTGCCTTCGCGACCGCGTGGCGCATGACCCAGAGCGGAAACTCACGGGTGCAGAACTGCGCGAGGTCACCCGCAAGCACGGCGTCGGTCTTCTTGATGTCCTCGAGATTCACCATGTTCGAACAGACCATCAGCGCGCTGGTCTCGTGGTTCGTGGCCAAGCCGGCCTTGGCCTGCACGAGATCGGGGCGAATCTTGGCCATGTAGCGCTGCACGAGATCGCGATCGATATCGTCCTTGCAACCGGAGACTGCGATCAGGATCGTGAGCACTCGTATCATCGGATCTCGAGGCGATCAGCGACGCTTCAGCTCTTGGATCGCATCCTTGGCGCGCCCGCGGTCCGGGTCGGTCTTCGCGGCGAGGTCGAGGAACTTCTGGAAGTTCTCGATGGCGAGCCTGTTCTTCTTCTTGGCCGCGTACACGGCACCGAGGTGCAGGTAGTTGACCGCGTTGTTCTTGTCCTTGCGAATGCCCTGGATCAAGAACGCCTCGGCCTCGTCGAACTGCTTGCGCTCGACGAGGAGCAGGCCGAGCTTCGCGATCGCCTTCGGATACGGCGGATCGAGATCCACCGCCTTGCGGTACGCGTTGATCGCATCATCGAACCGTTCCTGGACCCGATAGATCTCGCCGTACGCGTACCAGAACCGTGATTCGTTCGGCGACTTCTGGACGGCCTTCGCGAACGCGACCTCGGCATCGGCCTGCTTGCCCTGGCGGTTGTAGAGCACGCCGATCTCGAAGTAGGCCTGGCCGTTGTTCGGATCGAGCTCGAGCGCTTTATCGAGGAACTGCTTCGATTCGTCGAGCTCGTTCTGATCGCGGAGAGCCATGCCGAGCAGCACGTGCGCGGCGGCGTCGTCGGGTGCGTTCTTGAGCGCCGAGCGGAACTCCAGCGCGGCCTCGTTGATCTCGCCCATCTTGTGGAGCGCGATGCCAAGCGACATGTGGAACTGCGCGCTCTTCGAATCGAGCTGCACGGCGTGACGCAGCTCGTCCACGCCTTCCTGGTCCTTCTCGAGCAGGAGCAGTGCGCGGCCGCGCTTGTCATGGCCGGCGGCATCGTCACCGTTCATGCCGAGGATCTGATCGGCGATCTCGAGCGCCTCGGTGCCCTTGCTACCGGCGATCAACGCCTCGGCGTACAGCTTGTAGCCGGGGATGCTGGTGGGGTTTGCGTCGTAGAACACCTTCGCGGCTTCCTGCGCGCGTGTCGCGCGGCCCGCGTGGATGAGAAAATCGACGCGCTCCTCGAGCACGTCGAGCTCCTTGTCGATCTCGTAGGCCTCGGCGTACTTCTTATCTGCGGCGTCGATATCGCCGGCCTTCGCGTCCTCACGCGCGTCGGAGAGAAGAGACCGCTTGGTCGCGCCCTTCTTCTTCACCTTCACGGTCTTGACCGGCTTCGAGCTCCCGCCGCACGCAGGCACGGTCGCGACCAGCGCACCGGCGAGGGCCATCCCGAGGAAGCGGCGGAACATCCCGGAAAGGGTAGCGAATGGCGTACCCCGGCGCCACTTTGGCTAGCGGCGAGCGTGGATCGGCAACATCGGTGAGGTTGGCGGCTTCACCTTGCGAGCCACCGCGTGCCCCACCTCCAGCAGCCATTCGAGGACGCTGACCCTGGAATCGGCAGGCGCGGGCGGCACATAGCCGGGGTTCGAATCGACGTCATCAAGCGAGGCCATGGCCGGGAGACGAGCACCCGGCGTGCCACGCCAACCCTGCGGGATCAGGTGCGACCGTTGGCGGGCACCGCGCGCGTACGCCGCAGTGCGAGCCAGATCGCTCCAATGATCAGCACGTTCGCGACCACGGTGGTGATGCCGAGCGGCTCGCCCGAGATCACAGCGCCCATGATCACCGCGAGGATTGGATTGACGTACGCGTAGCTCGTCGCGACCACCGGCCGCGCGTTGCGGAGCAGCCAGCTGTATGCGGTGAACGCGACCAGCGAGCCGAACAGCCACAGGTACACGAGGGCGAGCCATGACTCGGTGCTCGCGTTGCTCGGGATCCGTTCGCCGCGGATCGCGGCCACCACGAACAGCAGCACGCCGCCCGTGAGCATCTCCATCGCGGGCAGCATGAAGCTGTCCTTCGCGGCCTTCCCGGGCAGCTTGCGCGCGAGGATCGAGCCGAGCGCCCAGCACACCGGCGAGAACATCAGCATCACCATGTGCACCGGCTCGCCGGAGAGCGTGGGGCCGCCCATCAGCACGAACACGCCGACGAAGCCGACACCGAGCGAGATCCACTCGCGCCTGCTCGGGCGATCGCCGGTCACCATGCCGAGAACGCCGACCCACAGCGGCATGGTCGCGCACACGACGGCAGCGCCGCCCGAGGACACGCTGCGCTCGGCGATCGCGACCAAGCCGTTCCCGCCGAGGAACAGCAGGCCGCCGATCGGTGCAACGCGCAGCCACTCTCGCGCGGTCGGCCACGTCGCACCGCGCCTGCGCGCGATGATCAGCATCACGGCTCCCGCGGCCAAGAACCGCAGGCTCGCCATCAGCAACGGCGGTAGATCCGCCACCGCGATACGCATCGCGAGGTAGGTCGACGACCACACGATGTAGACGGCGGCGAGGCTGATGACGAGACGCGGGTCGACGCGGGTCGCTTCTGCAGGCGCGGACGTGGTCTCGGCGATCATGCGCTTCATGATGAGTCCAACCCGCGAACGGTACAGATACACGATTTTCGTGAGTTGACCCGTACAGATGCCGTGTACCGGTCCAGACCACCGGACCTGTGCTGGTCGATCGCGACATCGATCGGTACACTTCCCTCCCATGGTGGCAACCGGTGGGTTTCTCTACGAGCATCTGGCCGACGAGCTCGGACAGGCCATCGACCGCGGCGCGCTGCGTTCCGGAGATCGTCTCCCGTCGGTCCGCCGGCTGGCGCAGGAGCGCAGCGTCAGCGTGGCCACCGTTCTGGAGGCGTACCTGCGTCTCGAGAACGCCGGGCTGATCGAGGTTCGCCCGAAGTCCGGGCACTTCGTGCGCCGCCGCGGCCTGCTCACCGCCGAGCCGCGCACACCCCGTGTGTGTGCGACGCCGTCGCGCGTCACCGTCTCCGATGCGTACACGAAGATTCTCTCGGCGATGCGCGATCCAGAGCTGCTCGCATTCGGTTGCGCGACGATCGATCCCTCGTACCTGCCGATCGCGGCGCTCAACCGGATCATCACGCAGGTGACGCGCGAGATGACGACCGTGGGTGCGCGCTACGAGGGCGCGCCAGGTCTGTTGACGCTGCGGCGGCAGATCGCGCGCCGCGCGGTGGACGCCGGGGTGGCGCTCTCGGAGCACGATCTGTGCACCACGATCGGCGCGACCGAGGGTCTGTCGCTCGCGCTCCGCGCCGTCGCGAGACCCGGAGACGTGATCGCCGTCGAATCCCCCGCGTACTTCGGTGTGCTGCAGTCGATCGAGAGCCTCGGCATGCGAGCGCTCGAGATCCCCGCGCATCCGCGCACCGGGTTCGACGTCAGCGCGTTCGAGGAGCAGCTCCGCACGCAGCGCGTGCATGCGGTGATGCTCGCGCCGACGATCTCGAATCCGACCGGATCGATCATGCCCGAGGACGAGCGCGAGCGACTCGTCAAGCTGACGCGTCGCCACGACATCCCGGTGATCGAGGACGATGTCTACGGCGAGCTCGTGTTCGATGGTTCGCGCCCGCGCCCGCTGCGCTCGTTCGCCGGTCCGAGCGAGGACAGCCACGTTCTGCTCGTCAGCTCCGTGTCGAAGACGCTCGCGCCCGGGTATCGCGTCGGCTGGATCGCCGGAGGTCGCTGGCACGATCAGATCGTGCGCCTCAAGTATGGTCAGTCGCTCGCATGCCCCACGCTCCTCGGGATGGCGGTCGCCGAGTTCCTCGCTTCCGGCGGATACGATCGCCACCTCCGTCGGTTGCGCGCCGCGGTCGCAGGTAACGTCGAGCGTTATCGCGAGGCGATCGCGACGCAGTTCCCCGAGGGTACGCGCGTGTCGTCGCCGCGCGGTGGCTTCGTGCTGTGGGTCGAGCTGCCGCCGGGCGTGGATGCGCTGGCGCTGCACGAGCAAGCCTTGCGTCGCCGCATCGTGGTCGCTCCCGGTCCGCTATTTTCTGCGCGGCAGAGGTTTGCCAACTTCATTCGTATCTCCGCGGGAACCCCATGGTCTGACCGCGTGGCGGACGGAATCCGCACGCTTGCGCGACTGATCGCGCGCGAATAGCGGGGTAGGTTCTCGGCGTTGCAGGGAACAGCGGCAGCCAGGTGTAACGAAACCCGCCGCGGGGGAGAACTAAAATGAAGCGTACGACTAACTGGATGATCGCGACGGGTCTCGTGATGGCGCTCTCGGGCGCGGCCATGGCAGACGATGCGAAGCCGGCACAGCCGCCTGCGACGAAGCCGGCGCCGCCGCCAGCCGCGGGAGATGTCTCCGCGGAGGTGAAGGCCGGCACGGGCGTCGAGAAGCGCGCCATCGTCGGTGAGGCGACCACGTTCCCGGCCGGCACCACCGTGTGGGTGTGGTCGCTCGTGAGCGGCGCCGAAGGATCGGTGAAGCACGTGTGGAAGCACGACGGTCAGGTCGCGTGGACCGCCACGCTCAACGTCGGCTCGAAGAAGTGGTCGACGCAGTCGCGGCGCACGATCTCGAAGGCCGGCGCGTGGGAGGTCGAGGTGCAGACCGCCGACGGCGCCTCGATCGGCACCGTCGCGTTCACCGTCCAGTAGTCGCTACTTGACGGTGATGGTGAACAGCGACTCGCTGTCACCGTTCTCGGTGACGCTGACGAAGTAGGCCTGGGTGCCTTTGTGGAGGTTCATCCGGTACCCACCGGCCACCATCTGCTCCTGATCGAGCACGAAGCCATCCTGCTTCATCTTCTCGAGGAGCTGACCGTGGACCTCGTCGCGGTTGCGCAGCACGTGAAACGTCGTTGCGTTGCCGCCCATCCCCGTATCGTCAGCGTCGCTGGGGATCGGGAACTCGCCGGGGCCCGCTTTCCACGTGATCACCGCGAACGGCGTTGCCGCGCTCCCCGATGCGACCGCCGCATCGGGTGCGTTGGTCGTAACCGTGGTGATGTCGGTCGGTCGTGGCGGCGGCTTACCACACGCGGCGACCATGCAGAGCACGACGAGCGCGCGCATTACATGTTGAGGCCGCCGTCGACGTCGATCGTACGGCCGTTGAAGTAGTCGCACTCGAGCACGAACTTCACCGCGAGCCAGATGTCCTCCGGAAGGCCGATGCGGCCGACCGGGATGTTCGCGACCAGCGCGTCGCGCGCCTTCTGGTTCATGCCCTGCGTCATCGGCGTCTCGATCATGCCCGGGGCGACCGCGCCGACGCGGATACCGAACTGACCGAACTCGCGCGACCACGTCACGGTGTTCGCGGCGAGCGCTGCCTTCGCCGACACGTAGTTCGACTGGCCGCGGTTACCGTGGCGAGCGATCGACGACATGTTGACGATCACGCCGGGCTTCAGATCCGCCGACGCCATCTTCGCGACCGTGTCGCGCACCATGAACGTGGCGCCGGTCAGGTTGACGCCGATCACCGCGTCCCACTTCTCCTTGGTCAGCTTCGTGACCTCGCCCGTGGTGCGGTCCCTCTTGACGAGGAGGCCGTCGCGGAGAATGCCGGCGTTGTTGATGAGGCCGTTGAGGCCGCCCATCTCGCCGTGCGCCCACTCGACGAACGCGCCGACGTCGGCCTCGTTCGAGACGTCGAGGCGCTTGGTGTGGACGCGACCCGGGAGACCGCGCGTGCTCTCGGCGAGCGTGGCGAGACCCTCTTCCATGACGTCGCCAGCGGCGACCTGAGCACCAGCCTCGGCGAGCCGGCGAGCGAAGTGCGCGCCCAGGCCCTGGGCTGCGCCGGTGACGATGATCTTGAGAGCGGAGAGCTGCATGTCCGCCGCTATATCATGATGTTGCGCCGCAGCACGGATGCTGCGGCGCAACGTTAGACCATCAGGGTGTGAAGGTCGCGGTGACCATCTTGTCTGCGCTGAGTGTGGGAAGCGAGCACGCCGCGTTGCCAGTGCAGTCGACCGTCCAGCTCGTGAATGTCCCGCCCGTCGTCTGGGTGAGGGACACGCTCGTTCCCGCGTCGAACAACTGATTGCAGGTACCCGTCGTGCAGTTGATCCCGGCCGGCGTCGACGTCACGGTACCCGTGCCGACGATTGTCACCGAGACCGTGAACTGTGTCAGCGTGAACATCGCGGTCACGTTCCTTGCGGCGTTCGCGGTGACCACGCACACCTGACCCGCGAGGGCATCACAACCCGTCCAACCATTGAAGGTATTGTTCGTGCCGGCCGCGGCAGTCAGAAGCACTACCGTTCCGTCGTCGAACGACGAGCAGCCGGTGCCGCAATTGGTGCCCATCGGCATGGCTGTCACGGTGCCGGTCGTCTGGCCAGTACCCGACTTGGTGACGGTAATAGTTTGCTGCACCTTCACGAAGTTCGCGGTGACGGTCTTGGCAGCGGTCATCGTCACCATGCACGTGCTCATTCCCGAGCAACCGCCGCCGGACCAGCCTGTGAACGTACTGCCAGAAGCGGCCGTGGCAGTCAGCGTCAGGCTTCCGCCGATCGCGACATCCGCCGAACACGTCGCACCGCAGGTGATCGGCCCACCCGCCACCGAGCCCAAACCACTGCCGGTCTTCACGACCGTCAGCGTGTAACCACAATCCGCCGGGCACCCTGCCAGGGTCTCGTTCCCGGCATCGCAGACGTGATCGCCGCAAGTGTGCGTGATGGTCGTCAGCACGTTGCAGCCGAAGTCGCACCGCGAAGCACACGAGACCTGACCGTAGGTGCAGTTCGGATCGCTCGTGTTCATCGCGCCGGAGTCGCAGTCCTCGGCGCCGACAGGTCCGTTCTGCGTGCCATCGCCGCAAAACGGACCAGTGCCGGTCGATGCCACGCAGGTGGCCGAGCACAGACTGCAGGTCGCGGTGCCATACGCGCACGACGTCTGACCGTTGAGCATGATGCCGAAGTCGCAGGTCTCGCCCGATCCCTGGTGACCGTCGCCGCACACGTTGGATCGGCAGCCCGGGAAGCACGTTCCGGTGAACGTGGTGCTGGTCGGCGAGTTGTTGATGCCCACATCGCACTGCTCGCCGGCATCGAGTAGGCCATCGCCGCACTTCTCGATCTTCGTGCAGCCTGCGCTGCAGCCATCGCCGCCCATCGTGTTGCCGTCGTCGCAGGCTTCGCCCTGCTCCTTTACACCGTTGCCGCACGCGACCGTGTGGCACGTCGCGGAGCAGGAGCCGGAGACCCCGTTCGCAGCGCCGGTGTCGCAGTCCTCGACCCCGGAGCGGACCTTGCCATCACCGCAGACAGCGATCTTACAGGTTCCAGGTGACGTCTGGTTGCTCACGCATGCGTCGGTGCCGGAGGGGTTGCCATCGTCGCACTGCTCGCCGGCCGCCGTGTCGAGGATGCCGTTGCCGCAGACCTCGTTGCGACAGAGTGCCGAGCAACCACCGCCCGGATTGGGCGGATCGCACTGCTCGCCGGCAGCGGTATCGATCACACTGTTCCCACACCGCTCGAGTTTGCACGTCGCCGAGCACCCGTCGCCCGAGACCATCACGGTGGGCGGGTTCGCCCCCACCACGCCATCATCGCACTGCTCGTTCGCCGGCGAGTCGGTGTTCAACTTGCCATCGCCGCACAACGAGGGAGTACAGTCGCGGTTGCAGGAACCGGTCTGCCCGGGCGCGGACTTGTCACACGCCTCGGAGGCGCCATCGAGTCCATCGCCGCAGAACTCGAACTTGCACTTGCTCAGCGTCGGGTGAAGGTTGCCGGAGCAACCGTCGCCGTTCACGAGGTTGCCGTCATCGCACTGCTCGCCCGGATCAACGAAGCCGTTGCCACAGACCTCGTTACGGCACAGCGCTGAGCACCCATTGCCGACATCCGGCGGATCGCACTGCTCCACGCCGGCGTAGACAACACCATCGCCGCAGCGCGCGGCCTGGCATGCATTGCACGAGTCGGTGGAGATGCTGTTGTTGTCGTCGCACTCCTCGCCGGGGTCGAGGAGACCATTCCCGCAGCTCGCTAGCGTGCACGAGTTGTTGCAGCCGTCGGTCGGGATAGTGTTGCCGTCGTCGCACGCCTCGAAGTGGACCGGGCCCTTGGTGTCGCGGAATCCGTCGGTGCAGATGTTGATCTTGCACGCTGCGGTGCAGTCGCGGTCGTTGGCGTTGAGGCCAGGGCCCGCGTCGCACTGCTCGAGACGTGTGGCGTTGGTCTTCCCATCGCCGCAGCTCGCGATCGTGCAGTCCGCATTGCAGTTCGCTGTTTCACCACCGACACCTTGCGTGGTCGCCGTGCCAGTGCCGTCGCACTGCTCCCCGTTGTTGATGAGGCCGTCACCGCAGGCTTCGAACCTGCACGTCGAGGAGCAACCGTCACCGCTCGTCGTGTTGTGGTCGTCGCACTGCTCGTTGTTGTCGATGATGCCGTTACCGCAACCCTCGTTGTTACAGGTCGATGAACAGCCGTCGTTGCTGACCGTGTTGCCGTCGTCGCACTGCTCGACACCCGTCCGCGTGAACGAGTCGCCGCAGACCGCGATCGAGCAGCCGTTGGTGCAGGCGTCCAGGTTGCTCATGTTGCCGTCGTCGCACTCCTCGTTGACATCGAGGATGCCGTTGCCGCAGACCTCGTTGCGGCACGAGCTCGAGCAGTTGTCACCGTTCAGGGTGTTGCCGTCGTCGCACTGCTCGACGCCGGCACGAACGAACCCGTCGCCGCAGATCGCGGTGTGACACATCACGCAGGCGTCGGTCTGATCGGTGTTGCCGTCGTCGCACATCTCGCCCATGTCGACCGTGGAGTTACCGCAGCTCGCGAGCGCGCACGCGTTCGAGCAGCCGTCGGTGTTGTTCTGGTTGCCGTCGTCGCACTGCTCGATGCGAGGAGGGGTCATGTCAACCAGGCCGTCACCGCAGACATTGAGCTGGCACCCAGGGCGTGCAGGAGTGGCCAGCGGAGCCGGTGCCGTGCAGTTCTTGGTGTCGCCGTTGCCGCCGATCCCGTCATCACACTGCTCGCCGGCGGTCTGGTTGACCTTGCGATCACCGCAGACGCGCGTGGTGCAATCGATGTTGCAAGTCGCAGTCTCGACGGGCGAGCCGGTGGTGCCGGCATCGCAGGTCTCGCCGTGCGTGCCGGAGTTATCGATGATGCCGTCGCCGCACTTCCCGATCTTGCAGGTGTTGAGGCAGTCGTCGTTGTTGTTCGCGTTGCCGTCGTCGCACTGCTCGCCGGGATCGACGATCCCGTTGCCGCAGCCTTCGCCGGAGCGGCAGTCCGAGTTGCAACCATCGCCGCTGACGGTGTTGCCGTCGTCGCAGACCTCGCCGACCTGGAGATCCTTGATGCCGTTACCGCACACCTCGGTCGACTTGCACGGTGAAGGAGACATCTCACTGCCGACCGTCACCGGGGTGCCGCTGCAGCCATCGGCGTTGACAGCATTGCCGTCGTCGCAGGCTTCGCCGACGTCGACGATGCTGTTGCCGCAGATCTCCTTCGACAGGCAGTTTGCGGAGCAGCCATCGCCGTTCGCCTTGTTGCCGTCGTCGCAGACCTCGTTCGGATCGAGGACGTTGTTGCCGCACTCCTCGCGCTTGCAGGTCGGCGAGCAGTTGTCGCCCTCGAGGATGTTGCCGTCGTCGCACTGTTCGTTGAGGTCGACGATGCCGTTACCGCAGCTCGTGGTCAGACAGATCGGCTGGACCGCGCCGCAGTACGTGTTCTCGGGACAGATGATGCCGGTGCCGGGACAGACGACCGACGCGGGCTCCTGCGGACATCCCGCGAGCACCGAGAGGCCGAGGGCCCAGGTAGCGAAAGAGAAGCGAGTTGAGGACATCTGGTAGGCTCCTAGAACGAACCGTTCAGCATCGCGCCCGCCATGGAGGGGCCGATGACAGGGGTGATCGAGACCGAGCCTTCCGCTTTCTCTTTGTCCCGGAGCTCCTTCCGATATTCATCGGCGGTGATCTGGTAGGCCTGAGAGCGGTTGACGTAGAGGAGAATCACACCGGTGACAACGGCTGCCCCGGCGACGCCGTACCCGACGTAACCGAGCGTGCGCTTCGTATCGCCGCTCTTCCGCATGTCGGCGACGCTGCCCATGTTCGAGCAGCCACCGCTCGATGCATCGGTGTTGCACTTCGCGACCGCCGAGTCGTAGTCGCTGTACGAGCTGTTGGCCGAGAGCTCGAGGAACACGCCCGCGAGGCCGAGCGCGATGCCACCGCCGACCACGGCGTAGGGCATGTACTTCGAGTTCCACTGGCGCTTGTAGCGGGTGAGCTCGTCAGCCGTGTACAGGGTGAGCTCGAGGCGATAGGTCTCGCCGGGGCCGATGAACGGCGCGTCGACCTGCGCGTTGTAGCCGGGCTTCTCGGCGACGAACGTGTGCTTGCCGATCTTCACGCGCGACACGTAGTGACCGGCCTTGCCGTCCTCACCCACGCTGAACACGACCTTGCCGTCGACGGAGATCTGCGCGCCGGGCTTGGAGCAGCTGACATCGACCGTGGCGAGCTGCTTCTCGACCAGGAGCATGTACTCCTTCGCGTGCTCGAACTTGTCCTTCTCGAGCGGAGCGGCGCCGAACTTGATCGCCTTCTGCAGCGAGTCGTAGACCTCGATCGGCTGATCGAGATTGAGGAGCGCGAGCGCCAGGTTGTAGTAGATCGCAGGGTGCTCCCACTTGGTGAGCGCCTCGCGATAGAGCTTCACGGCGGGGGCGAACAGGCCGTCGTTCAGCTGCTGGTTCCCCTCCTGGAACTTCTTGATCGCGATCTTCTGGTTCTCGACGCTGACGCCCACGGCCCACGGCCGGGTGTCGCCACCGTTTTGCAACGACTCGTTGTTGCCCGCCTTCTCGTCGGTCTTCGGCGTCTTCTGAGGAGTGGGCGTCGGGGTCGGTGGCGCCGGAGCCGGCGGAGGAACCTGTTTGGGTGCCTGCGCCGACGCGAGTCCGGAGCACAGCGCGATGCTGAGCCCCACAGCAATAGCCTTGATCATACTTTGTAGTCCCCCGAGAGCCGTTACTTGAGTTCTTCGATCGATTTGCTGCCGAGCTGATCCTGGAGCCGATCGGCGCGCAGCTTTGCGGTCTTGTAGAGATCATCAGCGCGGTCGCGCTGCTTCGCTGCTTCGTCACGTTGCTGCGCGGCTTCGGCGGCCGCGAGCTGAGCCTTCTTTGCACTGTCGTCGGCGAACCGCGCTGCCGACTTCGCCTTCTCTTCGCTCGCGAGGCTCTCGTCGAGGGCCTTCTTCAGCTCCTCGTTCGTCTTCTGGAGATCCTCCTGCGACTTGTCGAGCGCGACGCTCGTCACACCGAGCTTGGTCTCCGCGGTCTTCTTCGCCGCCTCGGCCTGCAGGCGCTCCTCTTCCTTGCGCTTCAGCTCCGTGAAGTTCTGCTCGGCCTCGGTCTTCGCCGCGACGGCCTCGATCTTCGCCTTGTTCGCCGCCGCCTCGTTCGCCTTCGCCGCTTTGCGCGACGACTGGATCAGCACGAGCGCGACCATCGCCGCGACCACCACCGCACCGAGAGCGATGAAGCCGGCGATCACCATGCTGCGCCGCTTGCGCGCCGCCGCGAGCTCGAAGTTCACGACCTCTTCGAGGAACGCGCGCTCGGTCTCCGAGAGCGTGCCCTTGTAGCGCTTCCTGAACTTCTTCGCTTCTTCGGCGGTATCGCCGCGCCACAGCAGGCCGACGTCGCGGCCCTTGGCGTGCCACTGGCGCGCCGCGTTTCGCAGCTGATCGATCAGCTCGGCGTCATCCTGGGTCTCGTCGAGCCAGCGGCGCAGCGCCGGCCAGTTCGCGACCAGCGACTCGTGCACGATCTCCACCGTCGAGCCCTTGCCACCCTCGAGGGTCTGCACGACGAGCAGGCGAGCATCGACCATCTGATCGATGAGGCGTTGCACCTCGCCGACCTCGCGCGAGAGCTCGCGGAGCTCGGCCATTGGCACGATCGCGCGCGTACGCTCCGGCGTGACGAGGCGCAGCATGATCGCGCGGATCAGCGGCATCTTCGCCGGGCCGAGATCGCTGATCACGCGATCGGCGTGGCTCGCGAGTGCACCGGCAACGCCGCCCATCGCAGTGTACGCGTTGTGCGTGAGCAGCTTTCTCGCCTTGTCGCGTGCGTCCCACAGGCGGCTCGCGGCGAACTGGAGCAACGGCAGTGCACCGGGCGTGGTCTCCAGGTGATCGAGCATGTCGTCGACCGTCGCGTCGAGCTCGAACCGGAAGCCGGCCATCTCCGCCGGGTTCGTGATCGCCTCGGCGAGTCCGTCGCGGCTCGGCGGCCCAAGGAAGAACAACCCTTGGGTCAGCTCCGAGAGGAACTGCGGATCTTCGGCGACGCGGTCCAGGAAGTCTGACCGGATCGAGAGCACGACGCGCAGCGGGCTCGTTGCATCGTCTGCAACGGCCGACAGACATGACATGAACGCGGCGCGCTCGGCCGGGTCGGCGACCTGGGTGAACAGCTCCTCGAACTGATCGACGAACAGCAGCAGGCGCCGGTTATCGCGGCGGGCGCGGCCACGTAGCACGTGACCGAGGTGGCCCGGCTCGCGGCGCAGTGTCTCGACGAGCTTCTTCTGCTCGTCCATGTCGTCCGACAGGTTCGCCGCCGTCGCGACCATCGGTTGGATCACGGCGGCGAGCGACTCGAGCGGCTTTCTGCCGGGGCGGATGACGAGGGTCTCCCACGTCTCGCCCGAGCGCTTGAGCGCGGGTACGAGACCGGCGCGAACGAACGACGACTTGCCGACGCCCGAGCTACCGACGACGGCCATCAGAGGCCGGTCGCGGATGCGCGTGACCATCGCCGCGATCTCGCGGTTGCGGCCGAAGAACTTGCCGGCATCGTTCTCCTGGAACGACGACAGGCCCGCGTACGGGCTCTCGTCGAGCTGGAGCTCCTTCATCCGGCGGCCCGGCAGGAACGGCTCCAGTGCGCGGAGCAGCTCCTCGGCCGACTGCCAGCGCTGCTCCTTCGTCTTGAGCAGGCAGCGATCCACGATCTGGATCAGCTCGCGCGGCACGTCGGGCGGCGCGGCCTCCTGCATCGACGGCATCGGCAGCTCGAGCATCGCCGTGACGACGAGCTGGTTGCCATCGAGCGGGTGCAGCGGGTGACGGCCGCAGATCATCCGGTGGAGCAGCACGCCGCAGGCCCAGATGTCCGTCAGGTGATCGATCTCGATGCCGATGCCCCACTGCTCGGGGGACATGTACTTCAGCGTCCCCATGATCGTGCCGACCCGGGTCAAGCTGGTGTTCGTACCGGTCGCGAGCTCGAGCGGGCTCGGCATGCGGATCGCGCCGGAGGCCTTGGTCTCGGGTCCGCCGCTCTGCTTCTCCTGCAGCACCTTCGCGATGCCGAAGTCGAGGACCTTCAGGGTTCCCGACTCGGTGATGAAGATGTTGTCGGGCTTGAGGTCGCGGTGGACGATACCGTGCTCGTGCGCGCACTGCAGCGCGCGGAGGATCGAGCACATCAGCTCGACCGCGCGCGCGTACGGGAGCTTCTGCCCGTTCTGCGTGGAGTCCGTGAGCGGCTTGCCGTTCAGGAACTCGAGGACGATGTACGGCGCGCCGTTGTGCTCGCCGACCTCGTAGATCACGACGATGTTGTCGTGCTGGCAGCGCGCGGTGGTGCGCGCTTCGACGAGGAACCGCTGGGTCAGCTCTTGCTGGTTTGACTGGAGGAACTTGATCGCGACGCGACGACCGAGCCGGAGATCGCGGGCGAGGAACACGGTCCCCATGCCGCCCTCGCCGATCATCTTGATCATCTCGTACTGGTTGATGCGAACGCCGGGATGCGGCGCGGCCGCAGTCGCGTGCACGGCGGTCGAGACCCCATCGAACGTGTCCCACGCGCTCTTGCCGGTGAGCGGCATCAGGCCCGATTCCTCGGTGCGAGCAGGCTTCGTGTTGTTGTCCTGCTTGCCCTGGAACGTCTGCGCTGACGGCGGTGCGACGACGGGCGTGGTGCCCGGCCTCGGCGTTCCGACGGGCATGGTGTTCTGCGGCCCGGCGTTGCCGAGCACCATGGTCGAGTCCGAAGAGTTGTTCGTCAGCGGCTTTGTCACCGGCACACCGCTCAACGTCTTCGTGCGCATCGGCGCCTCGCCGTTGCCGTTGCCGTTGCCGTTACCGAGGACGATCGTCGCGTCATTCGGCGGGCGGATCGATCCACTGCCCTCGGCCGGGCGCACCTGCGTGGTGGCGGCCTTGGGATCAGTCTTGGGATCAGGCGACGGGCGCGGATGTGCTCCGCTCGCGTCAGTGGGCGTAAGTCCGAGCCGTGTCTTGTCTTCACTCATCGTTCGCTGTCCTCCAACGAAGCCGCCACCTGCATCACAAGGATGCCGTTCCCCAAACGATCTTCATGGTACTCGACAGCGCCTCCCAAATCCGCCACTCAAAGCTAAGTTTAGATCGCCTACACGATCGTCCATCTAGCCACTTTCCCTCGGGCATTTAGGATCTTGGGGTAACTGGCTGTGATCGAGGCCAGCGGCCGTTGCTCAACCGTTTGAGATCACAGGATGTCGACCGGGCACGGTACTCGGAGCCCGGGTACTTCATGAAGTGTGACGATAGGAAAGGCCTGAGGAAAAACGTGCTCAGGCGAGCAGGGCGTCGATCGTCATCTGCACGGCGTCGAGCGTGATCGGCTTCACGAGGTGCGCTTCGAAACCGGCGGCGCGCGACTTCTCGACGTCGGAGGCCTGGCCGTAGCCAGTGACCGCGACCAGCTTGATGCGGTTGAGGCCCGGTAGCTCGCGCAGCCTGCGCCCGAGCTCGTAGCCGTCCATGACGGGCAGCCCGATGTCGAGGAGCGCGATCCGCGGCCGCTGCTTCTGCGCCTCGGCGAGCGCGCTCGGCGCGTCGTGCGCGCGATGGATGATCAGGCCGCGCGACTCGAGCGCATCAGCGAGCATGGACAGCGCATCCGCGTTGTCGTCGACGATCAGAATGCCATCGGTGCGCAGCGGACGCGTACCCAGGATCGGGGTGCCCACCGCAGCGCGCACCTGCGACGCGTTCTCCGCCGCCGGCAACCACACGGTGAACTCGCTGCCCTTGCCGAGGCCCGCGCTGTTCGCCTGGGCGCTGCCCCCGTGGACCTCGACGAGCGTCCGCACGATCGCGAGCCCGAGGCCGAGCCCGCCCTGTGCGCGGTCGATCGCCTGCCGGCTCTGGTAGAACGTGTCGAACACGTGCGGCAGCACCTCGGGGCTGATACCGACGCCGTTGTCGGTGACGCGGATCGCGATGCGATCACCCTCGCGCACGGCGGACACCGAGATCACCCCGCCACGCTCGGTGTACTTCGCCGCGTTCGTCAGGAGGTTCGCCACTACCTGGGCGAGCCGCACACCGTCGCCGTTCACGATCAGGCCGCCCGCGAAGCTCGTGACCAGCTCGTGCTTGCGCTCCTCGAGGAGCGGGCTCGAGATCTCGAGCGCCTTGCTGATGGTGTCGACGACATCGATGTCCTCGCGATGGAGCTCGATGTTGCCGCGAGTGATCCGCGAGATGTCGAGCAGGTCATCGACGAGCCGCACGACGTGGCGCACCTGGCGCAGGATCACGGTGCGCTCGCGCTCGAACGTGTCGGGGGCCTTCATCTGCATCAGGTCGAGCGCCGTGAGGATCGGCGCGAGCGGGTTGCGCAGCTCGTGGCCGAGCATCGCCAGGAACTCGTCCTTGACCCGGTTCGCGTCCTCGGCGGCCTTGCGGGCGATCTCGATATTCTGGCGCCCGACGACCTGGTCCGTGACGTCGTTGGAAAACGAGAACACCCCATCGATCTCGCCCGAGGCCCCGCGCATCGGCGCCATCCCACCGTCGAAGTACCGCAGCGACTGCGCCCCGGTTCCGTCCCAGTCGAACGTCACCGGAAGCTCCACGAACGAGGAGGGAACGCCGGTCTCCATGATGGACCGGATGCGCTCGATCCGTGCCGCGGAGTCAGCACCCATATCGATCTGCCGGAGGCCTTTGAGTGGACGACCTCCGAAGGTCCGCTCGAACGGCTCGTTGACCATGTCGAACACGAGGTCGGGGCCGCGCATGACAGCGATGGCCATCGGCAGCGCGGAGACCAGCTGGGCGAGGCGATCACGCTCGGCGGCCGTGTCTGCACGCGCGTGCTCGACCTCGCGAAATAAGTGCGCGTTCTCGATCGCCGCCGAAGCGCGATCCGCGAGGGTCACCGCAACGGCAAGATCGCTCGTGTCATAGCGCCGCCCCGACTCCGCCATCGCGAGCGTGATGACACCGATCGTGTCCTCGCCGCGGCGCAGCGGCACGCCGATGTAGCTGCGCAGTCCGAGCTCCTCGACCAGCGCACGCTGCTCGGAATCACGGATGCCGTGGTCGAGCATCTCCTTCGTGATCTCCGCGACGAGCTCGGGGCGACCGCTTCGGATGATGCCAGGCGCACCGGTCGTGTCGGAGAGGTCGGGCGGCCAGCGGCGCAGGAGCTCCTTCGCGAGGTCGATCTTCGCCGGGTCGACGTGCGCCACCGCGAGCCGCTGCAGCTTGCCGCCGTCGAGGATGTCGACCGCGCACCAGTCGGCGATCGTCGGGACCGCGATCCATGCGAGCGAGGCCAGCGTCTCCTCGTAGTCGAGCGAGCGATTCAGGAGCTCGATCGCATCGGCGATGAAGTTCTTCCGGCTCTGCTCCCGCGCCTCTGGCGTCACCCTACCGAAATAGCACGGGCCTAGAACAGGAACAGCGGCTTGCCGCCCGCGAACAGCACGGTGTCGCCGGCCGCCGAGCTTGACACGTCGATCTCGACCATCACGCCGCGCTGGATGCTCTCGTCGTGCGGGTGGACGCTGTCCACTTCGCCCTCGAGCACCGCGGTGACCTTGCCGACCGTGGAGCACGCCACCAGGCCCCAGGCGCATCCGTAGAGCTTGGTGCCGATCTTCACGTTGCGAAGGTTCTGGTAGGGCACGAACGCGAGCGTGATCTTCTGATTGATCGCCTTCAGATACGGCGACGCCTCCAGGCGCTTCACGACCGCATCCTGATCAGCTTTACGGAGCTTCAAGCTCTCGAGACGCTGACCGAGCGGAATCCTGCGACCGACCGCATTCTCCTTGTCGAGCTTGGTCTTCTCGAGCTCGTGCTTCAGCAGCCACTGATCGGTGGCGGCCGGCTTGTCGACGATCGTGCCGACCTCCGTGATGAACCGTTCATCCGAGGCGACCTCGCGCTCGATCTGAGCGAGCGAGGCATCGATCTCGACCTTCTCGGTATCGAGCTGGCTCTGGCGCAGCTTCGCATCAGCGAGCAGGCTCGAGGCCTCGACGACCTTCTGGTGGGTCGGCGAGAGTACCACCGGGCGCACCCAGGTGTGGTCGAAGAAGTAGAAGACGTTGACGACGAGGAAGCCGATCAAACCGACGAGGATCGCGGTCAGGGCGACCAGCCCCGCGACCTTGTAGACCCGGACGATCGAAGGCTGGAGCGCAGTCCAGAACTTGGGTCGGGCAGAGGGTCTGGCTTCCATGGGGCGTCCTTACCACTAAGCCGCTGGCATTTCTGCATGAGAATTCTGGCGTGCGAGCCGGCCCGTGGCCGTGATCGCATCCGGGATCATCATGGGCGCAGAGACGACCTCGACGACGGTATCGGGCACCGGCTCGGCGACCGGCTCTTGCGCGGTCTCCTCGTGGTTCCGGGTCTCCCAGTTCGACGTATCGAGCGTGAACAGCGCGAGCGGCGTGAGCAGGGCGTACGTGACCGGCATCAGCAGCGACAGCGGGATGAACGCGAGCGCGCCGACGCGCTCTTCCTTCGGCAGCTTGCGCGTGCGGAACCGGTAGAGCAGGCCGAAGAACACCACGGCCTCGATGTGGAGGACGAGCGCGGGGAAGAACTTGAACGAGGCGAGCATGCGCACGACCGCGATCGGGTAGACCAGCAGCAGCGCGAACAGCGAGAAGAAGTGGATCGCGAGGATCGGGTTCAGGCGCCAGACGTGGGTCATGCCGCCCGCGTAGTCGACGATGTTCGAGCGGCGCCAGCGGAGCTGCTGCGAGAAGTACCCGGAGACCGTGCTCGGCACGGTCGTGCAGCAGCGAGCCTCGAGCGTCATCGTGGTCAGGTACCCGGCCTTGACGATCTGGCGGGTGAGGAACCGATCCTCGCCGTACTTGATCGGGACGCCGAGGACCTCGCGCTTCTCGAGCACCGGCTCGAGCTCGACGAGCACGCTGCGGCGATATGCGGTGAGGCAGCCAGAGAGGCACATCACGCGGCGGAACCCCCACTCGAGGTTCTTCATGAAGTAGTAGGAGTACCAGTACTTCACCACCTGCATCCGGGTGAGCCAGTTCTCCTGCTTGTTCCGCACGTCGACCCAGCCGCCGACCGCGGCGATCTTGTTGTCCGTGAATCGGCGGATGAGCTGGTGGATCGCGTTCGCATCGACCACGACGTCGGAGTCGACCGAGACAACGATCTCGGACTCGGACTCGCGAGTGGCACGGATGATCGAGCGCCGCTTGCCCATGTTGACGGTGTTGCGGATGACCTTGAGGCGACCGCCGGACTTCCTCGCGATCTCGCGGGCCTGCTCGTAGCTGTCATCGGTCGACCGGTCGTCGATGCAGATGATGTTGAGCTTGCCGGCGGGGTAGTCCGAGTCGAGGATGCTCTGGAGAGTCTCCTTGATCGCCGCACCTTCGTTGAACATCGGAATCACGGCCGTCACGGTCGGCTCGTAGTCGTCCCGGGTCTCGTCCCAGGTCTTGTGGCGAGCCAGCCTCAGCAGGATGCCGGCGACATAGCGGTTCACGAACACCACCACCGCCAGGCAGTGACACAACACCCAGAGCATGTGGGTGGTCACGCGAGGCTCCGCGGCGACGTGTGGAAAGACAGTCGAGGTTTCACGGTAAGGAAGCTATGAAGTGCTCGGGGTGTTAAGAAGAGACCCGGGCAGTCAGGGCAAACTATGATGATTCGCTCAACAACTCAAGTTGGTTGACGCATGTTGCCACATTGCGCGGACCCCCATCACCGAACCTCAGGAAGTTGAGGGTGCCGTGTTGTTTTCACCCATCCCCCACACCATGACCCGGGCTATCGAGCCGTTCGTGATCGCCGTCTTGCTGATCACGTGGTTGCACGTTTCGGCGGTGGCTGGACCACAGGATCTACAAGGTGGTCAGAACTCTAGCCATGATCCAAACGCCCCGGCAGCTGACAGTCCGTGGCTGGACCTTTCGCCGGCGCCGGTGCTGGCAAACCATGGCTCCGACGACTCGAAACCGACGCACAAGCTCGCCGCGAGTCTGACGCTGGCCGGGTTCTATGCGGGGTTCGGGACCTGGACGTACTTCGCCTGGTACCGGCACCACAAACCGCTCGGCGAGTTCAAGTGGGGTGGGGACGGCAACTGGAAGATCTGGAGCGACAGCGAGGGCTGGTTCGGATCGAAGCGGTATGCGGGCGGCGCTGACAAGCTCGGCCACGCGTGGGCGACGTACATCTTCGGCCGCGGCGGCACGGAGCTGCTCTCGCAGTGGGGTGGGGTCTCGAGGCTCAAGTCGACGCTGATCGGTGCCGCACTCGCCGAGGCGCTGTTCTTCGGCGTCGAGGTGAAGGACGGCTTCTACTACGAGTTCTCGTACGGCGACTTCGCGTTCAACACGCTCGGCGCTGCGCTCTCCATCGCGATGTCGCTGTCGCCGAGGCTCGACGAGCTGTTCGACTACCGGGTGCAGTACTTGCCGAGCCAGGCGTATGTCGACCAGCTCGCAGGCGGGAACCTCAACATCGCCGAGGACTACACCGGGGAGACCTACCTCGTCGCACTTCACCTCGGCGGCATCCACACGTTGCGCGACATGAAGTACGGGACCTGGTCGCGATTCGTCGATCTCGCGGTGGGGTTCGGGACCGATGGCTACAAGCCCGAGCAGCCGCTCGGGTTCCCGAAGTATCGCGAGAGTCAGCACAGCTACATCGGCATCAGCGTCAATGCCCAGGGCTTCTTCGACTGGCTGTTCGAGAATCGGTCGCCGCCGGCGAGGAAGATCACCCACGGGGTGTTCGAGGTGTTCAACCTGCCGTACGGCTTCGTCCCCGTGGTCGACCACGAGGCCCTGCCAAACGGGATGGTCGACCCCGGCGGAGCGTGATTCCTTGGAACCGAACGCGCGGGCAGGTGTCCACCTCCCATGCGCGGCGCGATCGGGCTCGGGCTTGCCATGGCCGTCGTCTGCGCGTGTCACACGGAGTTCGATCCGTGCGACGAGCTCGAGTTCCGCGAGTTCCCTGACACCGCTTCCGCGATGACCGCGATCCTCGACGAGGCCGGTCCCGCGAAGGTGTACGCGGTGGGCGAGTACCACCCGACGCGAGTGCCGAACGGCGCGCGCACACCGCTATCGCGGTTCACGGGCGAGATCATGGATCTGCTCGTGCCGCGCTCGCGCCACCTCGTCGTCGAGACGTGGCTCGATGATGACTGTGATGCGGCGGGCCGGCAGGTCCGCAAGGAAGTCCAGGACGCGACGGGGCGGCCGCCGAGCACCGGCACCGACATCGAAGCGCTCGTGATGAAGAGCCGCAAGAAGAAGCTCGAGACCCATGGCCTGCCGATGACGTGTATCGAGCACGGCTCGCTGCTCGATCCCACGGGGCGGGTGGACTTCCTCCGCCTGCTCGAGCTCATCACCGAGAAGCTCGGCACCACGGCGCGTTCTCTGGTCAGCGATCGCGCGGTGATCGTCTACGGCGGTGCGCTGCACAACGATCTCTATCCGCGCTGGCCGCTCGCCGAGCTGTCGTACGCGAAGGGCCTGCAGAAGGATCTCGGCGGCGGTGTGATCGAGCTCGACCTGGTGGTGCCCGAGGTCGTCGCGCCGATGCCGATGGTCCGGCTCGAGGACTGGTTCCCGCTGATCGGACGATCGTCGCCCGATCACGTGATCGTGTGGCAGCGCGGGCCGGAGAGCTACGTGCTCATTCTGCCGGCGAAGGATCAGCTGACGGCGAACGTCGCGAAGCCTGTGACTCGTCCGTACTAGAGGCGCGGTGCGCCCGTAGCCACAGCCGGATCCCGGCGCCGGTCCCGGCGAGCATCAGCAGCAGCAAGATGATCCCGATGGTCTGCGACTGCGGGAAGTCGTGGATCCACAGCATGCCCCACCAGTCGATGCGCGCGCGGTCGTAGCCGGTCTTGATGAAGAACGGTGTCGACGTGTAGCGGTGCCACGGCGCCTCGTGCTCCGCGTGCATCGCATCGTCGCCGGCGACCACGGAGCGCAGCAGCCACCACTGCCCGACGATCGGCTGGAACGGCGGCAGCCACTCGAGCTGGTGGACGTCCTCGAAGCAACCGTCGCAGCGACCATCGCCGCGCATTGGAATGATCGCGCCGGTGCGGTTCGGAGAGCCGAGCCATGCAATGCGCACGTCCTCGCTGATGCGGATGAAGTGATCCCAGTAGATCGACTGGCCGAGGAGCTGGACCGCGATGCCCGCGGCGACGACGACCGCGAGGATCGCGCGGCGATACCGGCGCGCGGCTTCTTCCTGCCAGCGATCGATCAGCACCGCGATCGCGAGGCCGAGGACCGGCGTCATGAACACGCAGAACCGGTAGCCCCACGACCAGTCGCCGTTGAGCTTGTAGCGGCTGTACACGAGCAGTACGGGGACGATGGCCGCGAGGATGATCAGGCACGCGTCGCGATGGCGCTTCCACAGTCGGGGCAGTGCCGCGAAGCCGAGGACGAGCGGCGGCGAATACAAGAAAATGCTCTTGCCGGGCGACAGGAACATCGCCCACAGCCGGGTCATCGGATTCTCGCCCCAGTGGCGGGCGAAGTACTCCGAGTACCCGGTGGTGAACGGCGACCCGAAGCACAGGTAGTTGTAGACCATCGACGAGATCACGAACGGCGCCGCGACGATCGCGGCGTGCAGTGCGTACGTGACGAGCTCGCGCTTCAACGCGCGCTTCCTCCACACGAGGAGCAGCACACCGCACGCGATCCCCGGCGCATAGATGTACTTGAGGCTGAACAGCAGGCCGGCGAACAGGCCGAGCCAGCGCGCGTGCGGCTTCGACGGTGTGTCATCGAACAACAGGAGGTTCAGCACGAAGCCGGTGAACGCGGCGGTTTGCGCGATCTCGGAGTACGAGTAGTGCGCGTAGACCCAGGTCGTCGTCGCAAACGCGACGATCATCGTCGCGTAGCTCGAGGCCTTCTGCGACAGCTTGCGCTGGCGACACAGCCGGAAGAACAGGACACACGCCCACGCGCCGAACAGCGAGCACGCGAGGTGCGAGGTCAGCGGCTTCGCGAGGCCGCCTGACTGCGGCGAGATCGTGGTGGCCGCGCCGAGGACGACGAGGCCGGGGATCTGGATCAGCGACGTGGTGAGCGGGTACGTCGAGTACCACTTGCCCTCGGCGTCCTTGGACTGGTCGTCGGGCCACGGCTTCGGGATGTCGAGCGCATGGCGCCGGAGCATGCTCTCGGCAGCCATGTACTGGACGTTCGCGTCGGCCCACGGCGGCTCGCGGCCGCTCGACAGCAGATACACGGCGAGCGTGGTCACGAAGATCGCGCGTGCGAGCCGGGTGTCCGTGGCCATGTCGAGGACCGCAATCTAACGTGGTATGCCTCCGCCGTGCCCACCCTGGTACGCGACATGGAGTCCCCGCCCGAGACCACGCCCCCCGTCGACGTGAATACGCCGTCGGACGAGCAGATCGAGCGCTGGGCGTACGAGTACCTGCGCCATGCGCCGCTCTCGCTGACCCTGCGCGAGATCCACCGGCTCGTGGCGATCGAGGCCGTGTCCACCGGCACCGGCCCGGTCCTCGACGTCGGCTGCGGCGACGGCTTCTGGTGGACGCTGCGCGATCACGACCAGCGCCAGATCTTCGGCATCGACATCTCGGCACGCGAGATCGAGCAGGCGAAGCAGCGGATCACCGCGTCGCTGACCGACGTGTCGCGCGAGCAGCCGTTCCCGGGCACGAAGTTCGAGCAGATCATCGGAAACTGCTCGCTCGAGCACGTGCCCGACATCGACGGTGCGCTCGCGAACCTGCGCAAGGCCGCCGCCACCGGCGCGCGCCTCGTGATGTTCGTCCCGACGCCGCGCTGGGCCTATCAGGGCCGGCTCCAGTCGTGGCTGCTCGAGCACGCGCCGCGCGTGGCGATGAGTGTCTCGGGTGCGCTCAACGGTTTCTTCCAGCACTGGCACCTCTACGACTCCAAGGTGTGGACGCGGCTGCTCGCACAGCACGGCTGGAAGGTGCGCTCGATCTACGGCATGGGCTCCGCGCGCTCGGAGTTCCTCTATCGCCTGTTCCTGCCGCCGTCGTTCGGCGAGTTCGTCGTCAAGAAGCTGACCGGCTTCTATCCATCGCGCCTCGCGCGCTACGTTCCGAACGCGATGCTCAAGCCGTTCGCGCGCCTCGTACGCTGGGCGGTCTCCGATCCGCTCGTCGCCGCCGATTCGCCGACCGCTTACGAGTACATGATCATCGCCGAAGCCGTCGAGCCTCCCGAGCGATGAGCACCGACACAACGGACTACTTCGCGAACCACGTCCGCGCGCGTCAGTTCCCGTGGACGCTCTATCACCAGCCGCTCGAGCGCGACCTCGCGAAGTTCCTGCTTCAAGTCTCCGCGGAGCGCACCTCCGGCGAGGTGCTGGTCGTCGGCTGCGGTCTGCTGCACGAGATCGATGCGGCGCCGAGCGGCCTGACGTTCCACGTCGTCGACATCGATGACCGTGCGGTCGCGGCGGTGCTCGCGCGCGGCGACGTCCGCATCACCGGCGGCACGGTCGTCCCGCCCGAGCTCCCGATCGACGAGTCGCTCGGCGCGCGCCACCGGTTCGCGGCGATCTACGCGAAGGAAGTCGTCGAGCACGTGCTCGCGTGGCCCGCGTGGCTCGCCGGTCTTCGCCGCGTGCTCGTGCCGAGCGGACGCCTCTGGCTGTCGACGCCGAACTACGGCGAACCGTGGCTCCCCGCGATCGAGTCGACGGTGCTCGAGCTGATCGCACGGCGCTCCGGATTCTCGCGCAAGGATATCCACCCCACGCGGTTCTCGAAGGGTTCGCTCGGGCGCGGCTTGCGCGCGGCAGGCTTCGAGTCCGTTGACGTGAAGACCACGCCGACGCGGCTGGCATTGACGAGCTGGGCCCGCTCGCCGCGCTAGCCTCGATTGTCCAAGCAGTTTGCCGGATGCCGTGAGGCTTGTGGCTTCCTGCAAGAGATAGGCCGTGATCGCTGGGTCTTCCGACTTGTGCGTCGATCGTGGTTCGTGCAACCACCCATGATTGTTGTTGGGCTCCACATGCGATCTCCACCTGCACTCGACCGCTTCAACGACGAACGACGAGTGGTACGCGCTTAACTTCGGGTGTCCCGAGAGCTACGCGACACCCGCGGAGCAGTACGCGTTGTGCAAGCGGCGCGGCATGAGCCTCGTGACGCTCACCGATCACGACACGATCGACGGCGGATTGCAGCTCCTCGACCGGCCCGACTTCTTCCTGTCCGAGGAGATCACGACGCGGTTTCCGGCCGACGGCTGCGCCATCCACGTCCTCGCGTGGAATATCAGCCCGAGCCAGCACGACCGCATCCAGGCGGCTCGCGACAACGTTTACAACCTCGTCGACCTGCTGCGCTGCGAACAGATCGCCCACGCGTGCGCGCACCCGCTGTTCAGCCCCAACGGAAAGCTGACGGTCTCGACGCTCGAGCAGATCCTCGTCCTGTTCCCGACGCTCGAGGGCGTCAACGGGCTTACCGATCGCGGCCTCGAGCAGGATCTCCACGCGCTGCTTCGCGGCGTCGATGCCCGGGTCATGACGACGCTTGCCACACGCCACGAGCTCCCGATTCCGGGCGACGCGGCACGCGGTCACGTGCTGACGGCCGGCTCCGACGATCACACCCTCCGTCACAGTGCGAGCTGCTTCATGGCGGTCGACGGCGACCAGCTGCCCGCGTCGACGTTTCTCGAAGCGGTCATGCTCGGGCATGGTGCGTGTCACGGTCATCAGGCCGACATCAACGTGATGCACCTGACCGCGGCGCGCGTGACCTATGGATTCCTGTCGGCGCGCAAGATCGAACGCCCCGGGTACTCCGACCCGTTCGTGGACCTGGTCGACGTGGTCGCGGGTCGCGAGACCGCTGCGCAACCACCGACCGGCATGCGCGACGAGTTCGTGCGAAGCCTGCTCGCCGGGGCAGCACGCACGGCAACGTCGTTGGGTGCGTCCGTTGATCCGCAGCTCCTCGACGAGCCTGGCGACGAAGCAAATGCGCGCGTGATGGGCGCCGTCCGCGCCGTTCACGACGGCCTGGTCGGCCACGCGGTCGACGAGCTCGTCGAAGGGATTCGCGATCTCGACATGTATCGCGTGTTCGGCGGTCTGCGCGATCTCGCTGGATCCGTCGCGAGCGCGGCTCCGTTCCTGTTCGCGGCGCACCACTATGGCAAGCAGCGCAAGCTCGCGCGCAACGTCCTCGGGCAGTGGGTCGCCTCGCCGCGGCCACCGACCAAGCAGCGTCTTGCGATCTTCTCCGATTCGCTTCACCAGGTCGATGGCGTCACCAGCTCGGTCCGGAGGTTCGTGCGCCGCGCGGTCGCCGACGGGTACGAGGTCCGTGTCCCCTACTGTGGCGATCGTCCGCCCGACGACGGCTCGGACGTCTACTCCCCGCTGCCGTCGGCGACCACGCAGGTGACCGATGTCTACGAGGGCATGCAGTTCCACCTGCCTTCGCTCCTCGGCACGCTCGACTGGCTCTGGCGCAACGAGATCACGAACGTCGAGCTCGCGACTCCCGGGCCGATGGGCATCGTCGCGCTGTTCGCGGCACGCATCCTCCAGCTGCCCGTCACCGCGACCTACCACACCGAGCTTCCCGAGCTGGCGCGGCAGCTGTCGGCCAACGCGTTGGTTCATGCAGGGTCGCGCAAGCTGGTGAGCTGGTTCTACGGCACCGTCGATCGCGTGTTCGTGTTCTCCGAGAGCTCGCGCGAGCGCCTGCTGTCCCTCGGTGTTCCGGCGGCGAAGCTCGAACACGTCGCGGTCGCGATCGATCCGGAGGAGTTCTCGCCCAGGTTCGCGTGCCCGAAGATCTATGCCTCGCTCGGAGTCGTTCCGGACAATGCACCGATCGTGCTCAGCGTCGGGCGGCTGTCACGCGAGAAGAACGTGCAGCTGGTGGTCGATGCCGTCGAGCGCTTGCAGCACCTCGATCTGCCGCCGCTGCTGGTCGTGGTCGGCGAGGGCCCCGAGGGCGAAGCGTTGCGCCACGCGAACCGAGACCGACCGTGGGTGATCTTCACCGGCCTTCAGGAGGGCGACACGTTGCGGCGGCTGTATGCGAGTGCGAGCGCGTTCGTGTTCGCAGGCAAGATCGACACGCTCGGATTGGTCACCATGGAGGCGATGTCGAGCGGACTCCCCGTGCTCGTCCCCCAGGAAGCTGCGATCGCCGAGCTCGTGAAGGACGGCCGTACCGGCTACTGCTACGAGCTCAGCGTCGAGGGGCTCACCAAGACCTTGGGCGAGGTGCTCGCATCTCCGAACCGCGCGCACGTCGCACGCAACGCGCGAGCTGCGATGGTCGAGCGCTGGAGCCAGATGAGCATGACGGACGTCTGGCACTCGATCTCCGGTGGTGTTCTCGGTTCCTGACGTGTCCGACGAGCGTCCGAAACTTCTCGTCTCGATCCACGACGTGTCTCCCCTCACGCACGACAACGTGCGCCTTGCGGTGGAGCTCGTGCATGCAGCAGGGATCCCGACCTCGGCGCTCACCATCCTCGTGATCCCGTTCCACGAGCAGCGCGTGTCCCTGGCGGACGACGCGCCGCTTTGCGAGTTTCTCTCCGAGCTCGCGGCCGCCGGAGCGACGCTCGTCGCGCACGGCTATTCACATCGCATGGTCGGCTCGCCGCGGGCGCCGTGGCAGTGGTTCACGGCCCGCGTGTTCGCGCGCGACCAGGGCGAGCTCGCCGTGTGCGACGAGGCTGAGGCGGCGCGCAGGCTCGATGCCGCCGACGAGATCTTTTCCCGCGTGAACCTCCCGCTGACTGGCTTCGTCCCGCCTGCCTGGTTGCTGTCACGGCCGGCAGCCGCCGCGGTCGCTCGGCGTAAGTTCGCCTTCATCGAAGGGTTCGGCGGGATCCGGATCGACGGTCGCAAGCGCCCGCTCGCTCGTCGGCTGATCGGCTGGGGCTCGCTGAGCTGGTTCGATGCGCTCGTGACCGCCGCGTACGCGTGGCTCGTCGCGCGCCGGCGGCCGGCAGACACCCGCGTCGCGATCCATCCGCCCGATCTGCGACACGCACGCACGCGTCGTTCGCTCGAGCGCACGCTGCGGCGCCTCGTCGACCGGCTCGAGCCGGTGAGCTACAGCGCTTATCTCGCCGGGCTCGACGGCGGCGGGTAGCTTCCGAACGCCAGGATCGCTGGAACCAGGACGAGGGCCGCGAGCACCGTCGTGACCTCTCCGATCAGCGAGGCTCGCCCGAACCCACGGATCGCGAGGTTGTCGCTGACGAGCAGCGACCCGTAGCCAATCATCGTCGTGAGGGAGCAGACGAAGACAGCCGCTCCACTCGTGCGCAGCATGACGATGGGATCGCGCACGGCCAGTTGCCGATGCGCGACGTTGATCCCGTAATCGACCCCGAGCCCCAGCGTGATCGGCAGCGCGACGAAATCGAGGAAGTTGATCTTCAGATCGAGCAGCGCACACACCGCCACCATCAGCAGGGCACCACCGGTCGTGCCGACGAACACGGCGAGTCCCCGACGGTTGAATCCGACGAGGACGAGCAACAGCAGGGCGATTCCGAACAGAGCGATCGCGGTCACGATCGGGCCGTCGTGCGCGATCACCTCGAGGATGTCCGCGAAGATCACGCTGGCACCAGACGTGGTGACGACCTGGCCATCACCGAGATCGAGCGAGCGCACGGCGTCAGCGAACCGGATCACGTCGTGGCCGTCGAGCTCGTCGAGGTGTTCATCCGGGCGAACGGAGACGAGCGCACCTATCCGACCCGATTTCTCGGCGAGCAGCTCGATGATCGACGGTGGGAGCATCGCGCGTGTCACCCTGCCGATGGTCTCGGGTGGGCGTAGCTCGCGCAGCTCCGCGAGCTCGCGCTCCGTGAGTGCTTCCTCGAGACGCGGATCGTCGAGCATCGCGCGGATCTCGGTGAGCAACGCGAGCTTCGTCTCCTGGTCTCGCTGATCCGGAACGACGTCGAGGATCGACTGCACCGATCCGACCACACCTCGGAGATCCGGCCGCTCCAGCGCCGTGACGATCGCCGAGACCTGCGTGTCGGTGTCCGCGGCGATGAACGTTCGGCCGGCGCGCCCCTTACCGAAGCTCGACTCGGCGAGCTTCATCCACATGCGCTCGGTCTCGGAGGCATCGGCAACCGAGCCGAGCTCGCGCAGATCGTATTCGAACGGGTCACCCGCGAGGTAGTGGGCGACGACCGCGCCCGCACCGATCCCGACCGCGATCGCCACGGCGACCACGAGGCGCGGTCGACGGAGACCCAGGACGCGGACCAGCGCGCGCTCGAGGGGTCGCTCCTCGGACCGGGCGCGGACGTCGCGCGCGAATCGCAAGACCAGCGCCGGCAACACCGTATAGGTCGCCAGCCAGCACAGGATCATCCCGGCCGAGCCGATGATCGCGAAGTCGGCGAAGCCCTTGAAGCTCGTCGCGGCGAGGGCACCGTACGCGATCGCTGCTCCGAGCGAAGCGATCAGCGTGGGTCGCATCGTCGTCGCGATCGCGATCGCCAGCGCGGGCTGGAGATCATTCGCGCGCCGCTCTTCGAGCAATCGCGCGATCAACAAGATGCCGTAGTTGACGCCGTTGCCCGCGATGATCGCACCGAGGAAGGCCGTCGCCGCGTTGAGGTGGCCGATCGAGAACACCGCGGTCGCGAAGGCGGCGATCGTCGCCAGGGTGATCGTCGCGACCAGGATCGCAAGCAGCCGGATGCTGCGGAAGTAGAGGACGAGAACCAGTCCCACGAGCAAGGCGGTGACCGCACTCGAGACCAACGTGCCGCTGACGATCGCGTCGTGCTCCGCGATCGCCGTGACGAGGTCGCCCGCAAAGCCGATCGCGAGGCCGGCGTGCCGTTCGGTCACCGTCGTACGCGCCGCATCGAGCTCGCCGAGCAACTGTTCGCCCTGCTCGATATCGGTCGCACTCATCGCCGCTCGGACTTCGATCAGTGCGCGCTTGCCGTCCGGGCTGACATTGGTGGGGCGATGCAGCAGCTCCTCGATCTCTCGCCGGCGCTTGCGCAGGTCGGAGATCTGTTGCTTGGCGGCAGCGTCGGTCACCGCGGCGTCGGGCTTGTCATCGAGGTCGACGAACAGCGGGTTGGCCGCGAGCTTCGCCGCATCGATCCGCTCGCGCAGGGCGTCGTGCGCCCGCTTGACCTCGGCGAGCGGCGCCAGGACGAAGCGATGCTCCCACAGGTACGCCCGCGCATCGGCCTGGTCCTCGTCGACGCGCACCACCAGGGTGGGGCGGATGCGCCGGATTGCGGCCGCGAGCTCGGTGGTCGCTGATGCGCAGGTCGCGCGATCGGGCGCGTCGACGACCACGAGCACCGTGTCATTCCCAGCGAGCCGCGCCTCGAGCTTGTGGAGGTCGACGACCGACTGCGCGTCTTTTGGGAGCAGGTAGGCGAAGTCCGCGAACAGCGGGAGGTGAAACGTCACGAGGTAGATCGCGAGGCCGAGTGCGGCAACGCCGCCCGCCAGGACGAGCGTCGTTCGCCGCGCGAGCAGCGCGACGTAGCGCACGGCTCTGGCATTCGGAGCCGTCATGCGGCCGCAAGACTACGTCAGAACCGGTGGACGCGTCAGCGCTGCGACGGCGGCTTCTCGAACCAGCTGCGCCACGCGCGCAGCTCGGCGGTCTCGGTCTCCAGCGCGCGGACCTGCGCCTCCAGCGCATCGACGCGGAGCATCAGCCGCGCGACGACCGGATCGAGCTCCTCGGAGACGCGGTCGAGCTCGGCCTGCTTCGCGCGCTCGGCGCGCTCCCGCACGATCTCGGGCGCGTAGAGCGCCTCGAACATCGACCGGTCCGCTGCCTCGAGCCACACGCCGTGCTCGAGGCACTGGCCGAGCGTGAGCACGTCGACGTTGCCCTGGTAGAGATCGTTCAGCGGCTTCCGGCAGATCAGGCACTTCGTCGGCGGCAGCGGCGTCGCCTTGAACGGATTGCCCTTGCTCTTCACGAGCGAGGCCGGGTCGATCATGGTCTTGATCAGCCCGTTGCCGAGCCACGAACCGCAGCCGTTCGCGCACTCGAGCTGATCATCGGACTCGCGGCGCAGCGGATCGTTGCACCGTGGGCACGGCGTACCGCCGGAGCTGCGGTACGGGTCGCTCACGACGCGGGGATGTTGCGCTCTTGGTAGATGCGCAGGATGTCGGCGGCGGTCTCTTCGATCGCGCGGTTCGTGACGTCGATGACCGGCCAGGTCGGGTGCTTGCGGAAGATCTCGCGCGAGTACGCGATCTCGGTCTCGATGTGCGCGCGCTGGCCGTAGCTCGAGTCGTTCGGCATGCCGAGGTGAGAGAGGCGCGCCTGCCGGATCCGCATCAGCATGTCGGGCTGCACGATCACGCCGAACACCTTGCGGTCGTCGACCTGCGAGAGCTCCTCGGGCGGATCGACGCCGAGGACGATCGGCACGTTCGCGACCTTGAGGCCGCGCTGCGCGAGGTACGTGGACAGCGGCGTCTTCGACGTGCGCGAGATGCCGACGAGGACGAGGTCCGCCTTCGGCAGGTTGCGCGGCTCGGCGCCGTCGTCGTTCTTGACCGCGAACTCGACCGCCTCGATGCGGCGGAAGTAGTCGTCGTTGATCGCGTAGAGCAGCCCCGGTACGCCGGCGGGAGCGGACCCCAGGAAGCCGGCGAGCTTCGAGATCAGCGCGCCGATCAGGTCGACGGTCTCGATGTTGTACCGCTCGACGAGCTGGCTGATGAGGGCGCGCTCCTCGGTGTTGACCACCGTGAACACGACCAGAGCGCGCTGCTCCGCCGCCTTCTCGAGGATCTGCTCGAGCTCGCTTTCGAGTCGAACCCGCGAGTACAGGCGGATCTGGACCGGCTCGCTGAACTGCAGTGTCGCCGCGCGAACCATGCGCTCGGCGGTCTCGCCGGTGGCGTCGCTGATGATCATCACCGTCTTCATAACTGCGCCCGTCTATATCACGGGGAGACGATGACGTGGCTTCGCCCCTGCGTGGTCGATCACCCGCGGGCACTCGGGATCGGGCGACGACAGTGCGCCCGTGACATGCGCCGAAACCACCCGGCAACCTCCGCGACACAGCGACAGGTAGTCGCAGCTCGCGCACGGCTCCGCGGCGGCCTGCCACGTGCGGAACACGCCGAACGCATCCGGAGCCGTCCAGTACGCGGCGAGCCCATCGATCTTCGGCCGCTCGCCATCCACCGCTGGCGGTGGGGACGCGAAGCTGCATGCCGTGAGCTGACCGCCCGCCTTCGCGCCGACGAGGAAGTCGCCCCCGGTGCAGCCGTAGACCGCGAGGTCCGCGAGCAGCGCGCGGTCGGGCCGGTGGTGCGCGAGCATCGGTGTGTACGAGCAGTCGACCTTGATCCGCAGCGCATGGCGCTTGGTGGCGGCGAGGATCGTGGGGAGGAACGCGCGGTGCTGCGCATCGCTGCAGCGCTGGGCCTCGTAGGTGCGCGCGCCGCGGCCCGAGGGCTTGAAGCGGAGCAGCTCCACCTCGGAGAGCCGCCGCTCCGAGGCGTAGGCGAAGATCGCATCGAGCTCGGCGAAGTTGTGGCGCGTGACCACGACGTTGATCCCGATCTCGCGCTTGACGGCGCGGAGCGCCCGCACGGCTGCGTCGGCGCGCGCGAAGCCATCGAAGCCGCGGACCGCCGCGTAGGCCTCGCCGAGGCCGTCGATCGAGACGTTGATCTGGCCAAACAGCTCCGCGATCGGGAGGAGCGATTCGAGGCCGGCGAGGCCGGAGGTCGTGAGGTTCGGGACGATGCCGCGCGCGCGCGCGTGCTCGGCGAGCTGGCCGAGCCACGGGAGAATCGCGCTCTCGCCACCACCGAGCGCGACGTGGAACACACCGGCATCCGCGAGCGCATCGATCGTGCGCGTCCACTCGACGAGGCCCCACTCGTTCGGCGCGCCCTCCGGCGACGCGCCCGTGTAGCACCCCGTGCAGCCCGCGGTGCAGCGGTTCGTGAGCTGGAGATGCGCCTCGAGCGGCGCCGCGAGCACGACCTCGCCGACCGCCGGCTCGGCGCCGCGCCAGAGCGGCGAGTCAGGGATGTGGAGCACGCGGCGTGCATAAGCGCGATCGACGAACACGAGCGCGCGTGGCACCACCGTCTGCACGATCGCGCCGAACCGTTCGAGCCGGAGCTTCCGCGCCGGGTGGCGGCGCTCGGCGCGGGCGCGCTCGAGCAGCGCGAGGCCCGTGTCGACGGCGCGGGTGGCGAGCTGACGAGCGCGGGCGAGCACGGCCACAATCTACGCTACGCTGGTAGCTGTGCCAGTCATCGATCTCGCGTATGCGGAGGAGCTCGCCACCGAGTGGGGGGGCCCCCGGCGCACCCGGCGACGCGGGAAGATCATAAGCCACAAACACAAGGACTTAGAAAATCGCTAGCCCCACATCAGGGAGCGCGCCGGAGCGCCCGACCCCGCCCAGAACGGGCA
>JBBRBG010000023.1:0-64594 GCA_038206055.1 Haliangiales bacterium | reverse complement strand
GCCCCGGAGAACAACCGTGTCGAAGCGTACTTATCAGCCGCATAACAAGAGCCGCAAGCGCACGCACGGCTTCCGCGCCCGCAAGAAGACCCGTGGTGGACGTGAAGTCCTCCGCCGCCGCCGCGCCAAGGGCCGGAAGCGTATCTCGGTCACTGCCGCGAAGAAGTAGCGTGGCAGGCCGCGCTCCTCTTGGGATCTCCAAGGAAGCGCGGCTGCGACAACGCGCCGACTACCTGGCTGTTCAGACCAACGGTACGAAGCTGCATGGTCGCCACGTCCTCGCGATCGCTCGCAAACGCCTGGCTCCTGCCCTCGTCGGACGGCTAGGCATCACGGTCACCAAGAAAGTGGGAAACGCGGTCGTTCGAAACCGGATCAAGCGCATGTTGCGAGAGTGGTTGCGCGTCAACGGCTGGGTGCCTACAGGCTGGGACATAGTCCTGGTTGCCAAGGACTCCGCGGCGCGGCAGCTTCACCCGAATGACTTCGCGCCTGATCTGACTCGGATCCTGCGGAACCTTTCTTCGACCTCTTCATGACCTCCATCCACCGGTTCCTCGTCGCCCTCGTGCTGTTGCCGGTGCGGTTCTATCGCGCCGTGCTCTCGCCGATGAAGCGCGCGCCGACCTGCATCTACCTGCCGACGTGCTCCGAGTACGCGATCACGGCCGTGCAGAAGCGGGGAATCGTCGTCGGGAGCGGGATGGCCATCGGCCGGATCCTCCGTTGCAACCCGCTGTTTCACGGCGGGTACCACCCAGTGTCCGAACCCGTGCCGCATCGCTGCGCGCACCCCGCGCAGGAGCAGCACTAGATGCAGGATCAAGGGAAGCGACTGCTACTCGCCGTCGCGCTCGCACTGGGCGTGATGCTCGTGTGGCAGATGGTGTTCTCCAAGAAGGAGGACCCGAAGCCAACCGCTGGCTCCGGCATGACCCAGGGCTCGGACGCAGTGTCGGCTCCGATGGCTCCGCCGACTCCGGTCGGCGTCTCGACCGAGCCGATGGCTCCGGGTTCCCACTCGCCGACGATGGCGGAAGCGCCTCGCGGTCCCGAGCAGAAGATCGCGCTGACGTTCAAGGACAAGTTCACGGCGACGTTCTCGAGCTACGGCGGCGCGCTGGTCTCGTGGAAGCTCGCGGATCCGCGCTACGAGCGCGATGACACCAAAGGCGAGCTGATGGCGGGCCGCGAGAATACCGGCGCGTTCATCGTCGATTTCGCGAAGTCCACGTACGTGCTGCCGCATAACGCGGAGTGGAAGGGCATGAAGGTCTCCGAGACCGAGATCCGCTACTCGATCGCGACCGAGCAGGTCGAGCTCGAGAAGGTGTTCACGCTGATCCCGGACGCGTACATCGTGAAGATGGTCGTGACGGCCAAGTTCAAGATCCCAGCCGGCAAGGTCGCGACCCAGCAGCTCGCGGTCACCGCGTTCGCATTTCAAGACGTGGAGCGCTCGGACAAAGGCGGCTCGAGCCAGTCGCTGCCGCGCGCGTGGACGAGCTCGACGCTGGCCGACGGAAGCATCCACCAGACACCCGTCAAGGACGTCATCGAGTGGCCGCGGTTCGAGCCGGGCATCACGTGGTCTGGCTACGAGCACCCGTATCTGCTCGCGGTGTACGCGCCGAAGCCGTCGCTGACGAACGAGTACACCGTCGAGAAGCACACGTTCCCGGCGCAGCCAACGGGGCTGATGCGTACGGATCTGATCTACGCGCCGGCGATGCAGATCAAGGCGGGCGACGCACCCGTGACCCGCGAGATGGTCGCGTATCTCGGCCCGAAGAACTACACCGCGCTCTCGCACGCGGACGACAACGCGGGATTCGAGACCGGGTTCAAGAAGAGCGTGGACCTCGGATGGTTCAAGTTCATCGGCAAGCCGCTGCTGTGGCTGCTGCAGCAGTTCTTCAAGTTCTTCCAGAACTGGGGCGTCTCGATCATCCTGCTCACGTTCCTCGTCAAGGCAGCGACGCTGTACTGGACGACGAAGTCGATGCGCTCGATGAAGGCGATGGCGGCGCTCACGCCGCAGATGAAGTCGCTGCAGGAGAAGTACAAGACGGACCGCCAGCGGCTCCAGGCGGAGACGATGGCGCTCTACAAGACGCACAACGTCAACCCGATCGCGGGCTGCCTGCCGATCCTGCTGCAGATGCCGATCTGGCTCGCGCTCTATCGCATGCTGTCGTCGGCCGGCGAGCTCTACCAGCAGCCCTTCATCCCGGGCTGGATCGATGACCTGACCGCCCCGGACCCGACGCACATCCTGCCGGTCGTCCTCGTGATCACGATGTTCCTGCAGGCGCGCCTGACGCCGCAGACGGGTACGTCGGGCCAGCAGAAGATGATCCAGTACGGCATGCCGCTGATGTTCGGCGTGATGTCGTTCTTCTTCCCGGCCGGCCTCACGCTCTACATCTTCACGAACACGTGCCTGTCGGCGCTGCACTCGATCTACATGAACAAGTTCGACCGGAAGAGTCTCGAGCTCGCGGCGAAGCTCAAGAAGAACCAGGAAGACGTCGCTGCGGCGGCCGAGAAGCTGAAGACCGCGGCCGAGAAGGCAGCGGACAAGAAGGCGGGCAAGACCGGTGCAGCGAAAGCTGCGAAGCCCGTGATCGACGTCGAGTCGGTCGAAACCACCAATGACGAAGATGACGAGGGGGAGCCCGCAGAGGCGGGAGCTTCCGGATCATCTGCAACGCCTCGTCCTCGCAAGAAGAAGAAGCGGAGGAGGTAAGTATGGAGGCCGCTGTGACTGAAGCTGCAACTGTTGAGCGTGAAGATCTCGCCGAAAAGGCGAGCGAGTTCCTCCTCGGTGTCCTCGAGCGTATGGGGATCCCGGCGGACATCGATATCAAGGACGACAAGGAGCGCACCACGCTCGAGATCCAGACCAAGGATTCGGAGCTGGTGATCGGTCGTCGCGGCGTCGTGATGGATGCCCTCCAGCACCTCGTCAACAAGGTGGTCTACCGCGATCGCTCCGGCGACCGCACGAAGCCGCTTGTCGTCGACGCCGGTGGCTTTCGCGACAAGCAGGTCGAACGGCTGCGCGCGCTCGGCCAGAAGATGGCGGCGAAGGCGCTGGAGACCAAGCAGATCGTCGAGCTCCAGCCGATGACTGCGCATGACCGTCGCATCGTTCACATGGCGATCAGCGAGATCGCCGGCCTGACGACGCGCAGCGAGGGTGAGGGCGAAGACCGCCACATCCTCATCGTGCCCGCGCCCGCCGAGTGAGCTTTCCGCTCGACGACACGATCGCCGCCATCGCCACGGCGGCGGGGGCCGGTGGCGTCGGCATCATCCGGCTCAGTGGACCGCGGGCGATCGAGATCGCCGCCGCGGCGATGGGCCTTGCCCCTGCCCTACTCGACCGCACGGTTCGCGTGGGCTGGTTGCGCGATGTTTCGGGCACGCTGCTCGATCAGGTGCTCGCGTTCGCGATGCGGGCACCTGCGTCGTTCACCGGCGAGGACGTCGCGGAGCTCCACGGCCACGGTGGCACGCACAACCTCGGCAAGCTGCTCGCGAGCGTGGTCGAGCGCGGAGCCCGAATCGCGGAGCCGGGCGAGTTCACGCGGCGCGCCGTCGCAAACGGGAAGCTCGACGTGCTGCGCGCCGAGGCGCTCCTCGAGGTCATTCACGCCGGCAGCGACCGCGCCTGGCGACTCGCGCAGGCGAACCTCGGCGGCAAGCTCGGTCAGGAGATCGCCGCGATCGAGCGCAGCGCTCTCGCGCTCCTCGCCGAGGTCGAAGGTTGGATCGATTTCCCCGAGCAGGATCTCGCCCCCTCGACTGATGCGTGGATCGACAGTGAGATCGATGCGCTCCGCGAGGCCTGCCGGCAGCTCGCCGAGGGCTTCCGCCACGGTCGCGCGGTCAGCAAAGGCATCACGGTCGCGCTCGTCGGCCCCGTGAACGTCGGGAAGTCATCGCTCCTCAACGCGCTCGTCGGCACCGAGCGCGCGCTCGTGGCACCGCAGCCCGGCACCACCCGCGATTGGCTCGAGGTCCAGGACATCTGGAACGGCATCGCCGTCACCCTGGTCGACACCGCCGGCTCGCGCGTGACTGCCGACCCGATCGAGCAACGCGGCATCGCTCTCGGCGAGACGCGCGTAGAGTCCGCCGACGTCGTGCTCGTGATCAACGACGGTGCCGCGCCCTGGGACGACGGTGCCCGGTTCGCCGACCGTGCGCTCGTGGTGAAGAGCAAGGGCGACCTGACCACCTCGGACCGCGGCCTGGTGACCTCGGCGACCACGGGACATGGCCTCTCCGAGCTCAAGGCCGCCGTGCTCGCCCTCGCCGGCGTCGCCGATTCCGAGGGAGGCGAGCAGCCATTCGTGACCACGGCTCGGCAGCAGTCCCTCGCCGCGTCGGCCCGCGATGCGTTCTCCGCGGCCCGCGCTGCGCGCGTGGAGAAGGCGCCTCCCGAGGTCACCGCCATCGAGCTCCGCACCGGCGCGCAAGCCCTCGCCCAGCTCCGCGGCGTCGAGATCGGCGACCGGGTCCTCGACGAGCTGTTCGCGCGCTTCTGCATCGGGAAGTAGTAGGGTCCCGCGATGTCCGATGAGGACCATCGCCTCCGCAACCGGCTGCTGGTTGGTCTCCTTTCTGGTCGAGGAGGACCAAAGACGTGGGCTCCGGTCGTCCCTCGCGACATGACCGCGCGGCCACCGGAGGTCTCCGCGGAGGGCATGGCGGCCTGCGAACAGTGCCTGTCCCGTTTCCCGCTCGTCCAGCTCGAGATCACGGCCCACGGCTACCGTTGCGCTGGTTGCGCGACGTCCGCGCTCGTCCAGCCGCTGCCCACGAGCCTCAAGGTCGGCCGCGGCCGCTGGTGGATCATGCCGATCGTGTTCGCGATTGTTGGCGCCTTCGTCTTCATCGCGCCGGCCGTGGCCCTCGTCGTCACGGTCGTGGGAGCGCTGATCGCCGTCCGGCTGCTCATGCGCCGCGGCATCTAGCCACGTCCGGATTTGGGGACGGTTTCAACTTACGCAACTTGCGATCGGCAAGTCCGCGTACCTGTTGCTATGGTCCGCCGCCTTGTCCCTCGACGATGACGCTCGCGCGGAGCTCGACGCCCTCGAGGCAGAGCATCGGCTGCGCGTGCCGCGGGTCATCGACGGTCGCCAAGGACCGACGCTCACGATCGATGGCGTCGAGGTCACGTGTCTCGCGTCGAACGACTACCTCTCGCTCGCCGGTGATCGCCGGCTTGCCGCCGCCGCGATGTCCGGGCTCGAGCGCGATGGGGTAGGGGCGGGCGCGTCGCGGTTGATCACGGGCACGCAGCGCGCGCACGTCGAGCTCGAGAGCGAGATCTCGGACTGGTTGCAGTGCAGCGGCGTCCGCCTGTTCAACACGGGCTACGCGGCGAACATCGGCGTGCTCACCACGATCGCGAGCGCCGGTGATCGTGTGTTCTCCGACGAGCTCAACCACGCGAGCATCATCGATGGCTGCCGGCTATCGCGCGCCGGCGTCGAGGTGTATCCGCATCGCGATCTCGCGGCGCTCGAAAGGGCGCTCGCGGTCGGCGGTGGTCGGCGGCGCATCGTTGTAACGGAGTCGCTGTTCTCGATGGACGGCGACATCGCAGATCTCCTCACGATCGCGGCGCTGTGCCGGAAGTACGACGCCGCGCTCGTCGTCGACGAAGCACACGCGATCGGGGCGCACGGCGACGAGGGCAGGGGCGTGTGCTCGTCGGTCGGCGTGGTCCCGGACGTGCTGATCGGGACCTTCGGCAAGGCGCTCGGAACGTTCGGAGCCTTCGCGGCGACCAGCCGAGCGATCGCAGATCTGCTGTGGAATCGCGCCCGCCCCTTCGTGTTCTCGACGGCACTTCCTCCGAGCATTCCAGCGGCGACGCGCGCGTCGATCGAGATCGTGCGAGGGAGCGAGGGCGACGATAGGCGCCGCATGCTCGTGGGGCATGCCCGGATGGTTCGCGAGCTCGTACCGCGGGCGGGCGGAGCGCCGGACAGCGCGATCGCTCCGATCCTGGTCGGCGACGACCGCGAGGTCATGCGGATCTCGGCAGAGCTGCTCGCGGCCGGAGTGTTCGTGCAGGGCATCCGACCGCCGACGGTCCCTTCGGGCACAGCTCGACTGCGGGTGAGCCTGAATGCAGGTCACTCCGGTCAGCAGCTCGAACACGCAAGTCGTCTCCTGAATAACGCAACGCGTCATGAGTGAGCTCAGCGAGCTCGACCAGCGAGTGATCTGGCACCCGTTCACCCAGATGGCGGAGTGGTCGCCGCTGGTGATCGCGAGCGGCGAAGGCTCCTTCCTCATCGATGAGCACGGCAACCGCTACCTGGACGGCGTCAGCTCCCTCTGGTGCAACGTTCACGGCCACCGGCATCCGATGCTCGATCGAGCGCTTGCCGAGCAGGCAGCGAAGCTGGCGCACTCCACATTCCTCGGCCTGACCCACGAGCCGGGCATCCGACTCGCGGCGGCGCTCGTCGAGGTGGCACCGAAGGGATTGACCCGCGTCTTCTACTCGGACTCGGGCTCCACTGCAGTCGAGATCGCCCTCAAGCAGTCGTTCCAGTACTGGCAGCTCGTTGGCCGACCATCGAAGCAGCGATTCCTCCGACTCGGCGAGGCGTATCACGGAGACACGCTCGGCGCGGTCGGGGTCGGCGGCATCGACCTGTTCCATCGCGTGTTCGGACCACTGCTGGTCAACAGCATCGCGATCCCGTCGCCGTTCGGGACCGACGCGACCGAGTCGATCGAGAAGCTCGAGTACGAGCTGACGACGCGCGGGTACGAGATCGCTGCGTTGGTCGTGGAACCCTTGGTCCAGGGCGCAGCGGGGATGCTCGTCCACCCGCGCGGTTTCCTCAAGCACGCCGCGCTTCTCTGCCGCCGCCACGGCGTCCATCTCATCGTCGACGAGGTCGCTACTGGCTTCGGCCGCACCGGCCGGATGTTCGCGTGCGAGCACGAGGAGGTCTCGCCCGACTTTCTCTGCCTGGCGAAGGGCATCGCGGCGGGCTACCTGCCGCTTGCGGCGACCCTCGCGACCGAAGAGATCTATTCGGCGTTCCTCGGCCGCCGCGTGGACCTCAAGCACTTCTTCCACGGCCACACGTTCACGGCGAACCCACTGGCATGCGCCGTTGGCCTCGCCTCCCTTCGTCTGCTCCAGTCCGAGACGCTACCGAACGCGAAGGCTCGGATCCCCGAGCTGACCGCCGCCCTCGGGCGTATCAACGCCATCCCGGGCGTCCTTCAGGTCCGGCAGGTCGGGATGATGGCCGGCATCGAGCTCGCGCCGATCGAGGGTCGCGCGCTGGGAGTCGAGGTCTGCGATCGGATCCGAGGTCACGGCGTGATCCTGCGGAACCTGGGCGACGTGGTGGTCTGGATGCCGCCGCTCAGCCTTCACGCTGCGGATCTCGAGCTTCTGGAACGTGCCACCACCGCGGCGATCCACGAGACCCTCGCGTGAAGGGCCTGTTCGTGACAGGGACCGACACCGGTGTCGGCAAGACCTTCGTGTCCTGCGCTCTGATCCGAGCCGCTCGGGCCGCGGGCCATCGCGTTTTCGCGTTCAAACCAATCGAAACTGGCTGCCCGGCCGGTGACTGGGGTGAGGACCAGCGCGCGCTCGCGGAGGCCGCCACCGATGTTGTACGTGGAACGTATCGGCTCTCGTTACCAGCGGCACCGTGGGTTGCCGCTCAGGCCGAGGGTGTTGAAATCGATCTGAATCGAGTCGCCACCGACTTTCTTGCCGGCAACGAGGCTGACCGGGTGCTGGTCGAAGCGGCGGGAGGATGGCGAGTTCCGATCACCAGGGCAGGTGACACGTCGGATCTAGCTCGGCTCTGTGCGCTGCCAGTCCTCGTCGTCGCCCGTGCTGGTTTGGGAACCATCAACCACACCCTGCTGACTCTCGAGGCGATCCACCGTGACGGGCTATCGCTGGCTGGTGTAGTTCTCTCGGTTCGCCGCGAGGACGACCATGCCTTCGCTTCGAGCAACGCGCAGCAGATTCGCGAGCGAGCGGGGGTGAGCGTGCACTGCTTTCCAGAGCTTCCACTCCTTTGACCCGAGCCCGAAGGCACGGAGCGCGGGATGGGACCACGCTATTCAATTCACGGTCGCTAGACCCTGATTCGGTCTTCACGGCCTGAAGCCAGCCGGTTAGGTCCGTGGAGCAAATTCAAGCGGTTCCAGATCGTAAGTTGCGTAAGTTGAAACCGTCCCCAGATCTGACGAGCGGGTAGGCATCACTTGACGCGACTGTCGCCGCTGTGGAAACTGTTCCCGTGGAGACATTTTCACGGGGAACGCTCGATCCGTGGTGGGTGACCGGCTTCTGCGACGGCGAATGCAGCTTCACGTTTAGCCGCTCGAACTCCAACGTCTCCCTCTATTTTGCAGTGAAGCTAACCGCGACCGATCGACCGCTCTTGGTGCGGCTGCAAGACTTCTTTGGTGTCGGAAAGATCTACGAAGTGAAAGCGAGGGCCCCCACAGGCAAGGGAGGAGCAACCAAGACCGCGAGCCTCTTTCGCGTGACTCGACACGACGAACTCCCTGCGGTCACGAACCACTTCGACAGGTATCCAATCCAGGGGGAGAAAGCGGCCGCGTATCGGATCTGGAGGGCAATGGTGGAGATCAAGACCACCTTTCGCGGGCGCGAAGGCGAAGCGCTCAAGGAGCTGGCCTATACTCTCTCGGCGCTTCAAGCTCGTAGCCGCACCTGGCGTTAGCGCAGAGTCGCGAGTCGGAGCTCGGAGAACAGCACTCGGAGCTGAGCAGGTTGGTGGTGGGCATTGAGGCCGCTCGGGTTGGGTAGAAGCCAAACTGCGGTTGCTTCGATCGCATCAGGTTGTCGGCCGCCGGTAGCCTTCGGTCGCTCGAATGCGATGCGGAAAGCTGTGAAGCCGACGATCGCCAGAAACCGAGGCTGGTAGCGCAGGACCTTTCGGCGGAGCGATAGCGCGCCGGCGCGGAGCTCGGCCGGAGACAACTCATCGGCGGTGGCGGTAGTGCGGGCGACGATGTTCGTGATGCCGAGTTTCAGGTCGAGCAGTGAGCGGTCGTCGAAGCCCGTGAACAAGCGCGGCGTGAAGCGGGAAGCGTGGAGTGCGGGCCAGAACCGGTTGCCGGGACGTGCGAAGTGGTGGCCGGTCGCCGAGGAGTAGAGGCCTGGGTTGATGCCGCAGAACAGGACGTCGAGGTCTGGCGCGATGACATCGCGCAGGCGCTTTGACGAGGCCGCCGCGAGCTGCGCCTTGGTCGGCTTCCACGAAGCGTTGGTCGTGGAACGCCCCATCACGCCGGCTTGCGGAGCGAGAGGATCGCGCGCGACTTGCCGTCGAGGGAGTAGGTGTGGCGCTCGACACCGGCGGGAAGATCGTTGCGGGGGACGCCCTCGAAGCCGAACACCGTGCCGCCGGGACGCACGTGGTTGAGGCCCGTTGCGAACCACTTGTTGAGGTCGAAGGTCGCGCGCGAACAGGCGGCGTCGTAATCGGCCACTGCATGATCTTCGATGCGGATCGCGAGGGCCTCGATGTTCTCGAGGGAGAGCTCGCGGATCGCCGTGCGGAGGAACGCATGCTTCTTGTGGACTGGCTCGATCGCCATGAACTGGATCTCGGGGCGAGCGATGGCGGCGACCACCACCGGAAGCCCGCCACCGGAGCCAACGTCGAGCACTCGGCCGAAGTGGGTGAGGCGCTCGACCAAGAAGAGGCAATCGGTGATGTGCTCGTCGATCTCGGCGGTCGATCGCGCGGAGGAGAGGTTGATGGCCTTGTTCCACTTGAGGAACAAAGCATTGAAATCTTGTAGTTTATTGCGGACGGCAGCATTGATGACCGGTCGCGTCATGAGGATGCCTCAAGAATCAATTGGCTCGCCCTCGGGACCACCACCACATGGCCGGAGATATCACGAATCGCATCGTCGATTGAGCCAGCGTATTCGAGGAGCGTGCACGCGACATCGCTGGCGGATAGGGAGCTGACGAGCTTCAGGGAGACGCCGGGTGCGAGGCGCGGGAGGATTCCGATCCGGAAGATCGCCTCGTTGACGACCACCTTCGGCCCGACGCCGTCCGGACACTCGGCCACGATCACGAGCACACCTCCCGGAGCGACGAGTGGTGCGGCCGCCGCGGCGATCTTCGCGGCCTGGTAGAGCGAAGCGGTCACGGGAAGAACGTCGGAGGCGATGACCACGGGCGCGCGGGGAGCCGGGACCGTGAACCACGAGCGCGCCAGCGCGGCTCCGGCGCGGAACGCGGCGTCGAGATCGCCGGCGACTACCTCGTGGACGGCGCCGTCGGGCGCGCACACGCCGTTGAGGAGGAACACCGGCGTCGAGACCATGCGAACCGCTTCGACGAGATCCTCGCGGCAGGGATTCCCGTCGACGATACCGGCGCGGGCACCGGTCTTGGCCTTGAGCGCGTGGTTGCTGCGGATTGCGGCGGCTTCACCGAGGCCCGGGAACACCGCCTTCACCCCCGCGCCGAAGCCGGCGAAGTAGTGAGGACGAATACAGCCGGTCGCGATGACGAGATCCGCGTCGAGGACACAGCGGTGGAGGCGGACCGGTGTGCCACGCGCGGTCGTGCCGAGAGAGACGAGGCCTTCCGGGCGATGTCCGTCGTGGTTCACGATCGTGGCGCCTGCGAGGAGATCGTCGGGAATCCCGAGGGCCTCGATGGACGCGGGGCCGTGTGTGCCGGTGGCGATAGCAATCGTCAACCGCACCGACGGGAGCCGTGCGCGCAGGGCCGCGAGGATCGCGGCGCGGGGCTCGTCGCGGGTCGGATCGCTCACGATCACGGTGACGCGCGCCCCGGGAGCTGCCTCGAGGCGCTGCCCCGCAATCGGCGCGTCGAGCGCGGCCACGAGCAGGTCGGCGATCGGGCGCGGCGCGGGCCGGGGCGCCGCGGCGATGACAGTGAACGAACGATTCGCCAGGTCGAGCGGGTAGGGGGCTCGCCCGTACGGAAGGTCCACCACGACGACAGGCTACGCTTCTGGCGACGGGTGGGATATCCCGTTACGATTCACGCGCTCTTCAGCCCGTGTCTAAGCAAAGCTTGCTCCTGGTCGACGGGGACACTCGCAGCCTTCGAGTGCTCGAGGTCTCCCTGCGGAAGGCGGGATTTACCGTCACTCCGGCTTCGTCTGTTCAAGACGCGCTGGACAAGCTCGAGCTGCACGCGCCCGACCTGATCATCTCCGAGACGACGTTTCAGGATGGCGATGGTTTCGAGCTGCGCCGCCGCGTGCGCGCGACTCAGGAGTGGGGAGAGATCCCGTTCATCTTCCTCACCGCCGAAGCGGCGATCGAGAACAAGATCCGCGGCCTCGAGCTCGGCGTCGACGACTACCTGACGAAGCCGATCTACATCAAAGAGATCGTCACTCGCATCAACATCCTGCTCCAGAAGCGGCAGCGCGTGCGGTTCGAGGAGCGCAAGGACGGCCGGACCCGGTTCGCCGGTCGCGTCACCGATATGCCTGTCGTCGACGTGATCCAGACGATCGAGATCAGCCGCAAGTCCGGCGTGATCCAGTTCGTCGGTGAGCGAGGTCGGCAAGCAGCGATCTACTTTCGCGACGGGAAGGTGATCGATGCCGAGGCCGGCACGCTGCAGGGCGAGGACGCCGTGTACCGCCTGCTGACCTGGAGCGAGGGCGAGTTCGAGGTCGTGTTCCGCACCGTGCGCCGGCGCGAGGTGATCACCACGAGCTCGCAGGGTTTGCTCATGGAGGGGATGCGTCGACTCGACGAGTGGTCGCGGCTTCTCGAGCAACTGCCGCCGCTCACGCATCGCTTCGAGATCGATACCGGCGAGCTTGCGGGCCGCCTCGGTGATGTCCCCGACGACAACAACCGCATTCTTCGGCTCATCGACGGTCGGCGCACGCTGCTCGAGGTGATCGACGCATCGGACTTCGGCGACCTCGAATGCATCCAGGCGGTCGCTCGCCTCTACTTCGAGGAGCTGCTGCTCGATCTCGATCACAACGCACCGAGGCGCCGCGACACCGGCAAGCCGGTTCCGCTCGTCGAGGTCGACACGCCGTCGCCGATCGAGGACGTTGTCTCGGGGCCGCATCCGGCGCTCTCGATGCAGACCGCACGCGTGTCGGACTCGAGCATCCTCTCGGAGGAGATCGTCGCCGAAGTCGCAGCGCAAGCCGCGCAGCAAGCCACGGCCGCCGAGGATCCGGCGGAACCGCAGGCGCTGATGGGCGCGTATCGTCATTCGAGCCTGATGCTGATCGACGCAGCGGTCGCCGCCGCGGAAGCGATCGAGCCCGGTCTGTTCGATGACTTCGCCGCGGAGCCGCCCACGGCCTCGGGCATCGACGCTGCTATCGACCAGGCGGATGCCGATAGCAGCGTCCCCGAGGAGATCGCAGCGGATGAACCTTCGCAGCCGCGGCGCACGAAGCGCGTCTCGGCACCGCCCCCTCCCGATCTTCCCCGCCTCGTGCGCCGCGAGGATTCCGGCCTGCGCATGATCGGCTCGCTTGGACGCGACCGCGCCGAAGCCTCCGGCGAGGTGGTGCCCTCTGGCGGAGCTGCGACCGCCGCGGCCTTGGCACCGGAGACCCAGCGCGAGCTCGTCACGATCCTGCCGCGCCGGATCACGCGCGAGATGCAGGCCGTGCAGCCACCCGCCGATACGGCGGAGCCCGCGACCAAACCGCCCGTCGAGCAGCCTCCGTCACGGCCACCACCGCCGCGCGTGCTGACGGTCGGCTCGGGCGTGAGGCGTGGCGACAGCGGACCCGGCGGCGCAGCGACAGCGCTGATCGTGCTCGCGGCGATCCTCGCGGCCATCGCGGTGTTCCTGTGGGTCAGGAAGTCGGGCCGCTCGCATCAGGTCGCCGTTGCGGACGCGAGCTACGACGCGCCGCACGTCGCGGTCGGCGAGAGGCCCGACGCCGAGATCCCGGATGCCGCTGTCGAGGATGCGGGGTCCACGCTGGTCGAGATCGATGCGCCGTTCGTGTGGATCGACGCGGCGGTGGCTGTGCGTGCCGACGCCGCTGTGCGTGCCGACGCCGCTGTGGCCCCGCGTGATGCCGCGGTCGCCGCGGTGGTCGACGCCGCCGTGGCCCCGCGTGATGCCGCGGTGGCTGATGCCGCTGTGGTGCGCAGCGATGCAGGCGTTGCCCCTGGGGATGCGGGCGTAGATCCGACCCAGCAAGCGAAGGTCCTCATGCAGCAAGCGCACGAGGCGAACCAGGAGGGGGACTTCGCGAAGGCCCTCGCGCTCTCGAACTCGTCGCTCAAGCTCCGCCACACCGCGCGCGCGTACATCGTGCGCGCACAGGCACTGCAGCGACTCGATCGCATCGAGGAAGCGCTCGACTCGATCGACTCCGCCGAGGAGCTCGCCCCGGACTATCCCTCCGTGTACGAGGCGCGGGGCTCGATCCTGTGGGCTGCCGGGCGCTATCCCGCGGCGCGGCGGGTCTACGAGCGGTTCCTCGAGCTCGAGCCGGATAGCGCGCGCGCGAACCAGGTCCGCAAAAAAATCGCCGAGCCGCAATGATGCGCGTACTCGGGCTCGAGAGCTCGTGCGACGAGACCGCCGCCGCGATCGTCATCGACGGTCGCGAGGTGCTCGCCGATGTGGTTGCCTCGCAGCACGACGTGCACGCGAAGTACGGCGGCGTGGTGCCCGAGCTGGCCGCTCGCGCACACATCCTCAACGTCGTTCCAGTCGTCCGCGCCGCCCTGGATCACGCGGGGTTCTCGCTCTCCGACATCGATGGCATCGCCGTGACCAACGCCCCCGGGCTGTCGGGCCCGCTGCTCGTCGGATTGCAGACTGCGAAGGCGATCGCGTGGACCACCGGAAAGCCGCTCGTCGGCGTGCACCATCTCGAAGGCCACATGGCGGCCGTGTTTCTCGAGCCGGATCCGCCGCCGATGCCGCACCTCGCACTGATCGTCTCCGGAGGTCACACCTCGCTGGTGCGCGTGAATGATCACGCGCAGGTCCGCGAGCTCGGCGCCACGCGCGACGATGCGGCCGGCGAAGCGTTCGACAAGGGTGCGAAGCTCCTCGGTCTGGGCTATCCCGGCGGCGTGATGATCGACAAGCTCGCGCACACCGGCGATCCGAAGGCAGTGAAGTTTCCGAAGGCGATGACCCAGTCGTCGCACACCGCGGAGTTCTCGTTCAGCGGCCTCAAGACGTCGCTGTTGCATCACGTTCGGAAGCACGGCATCCCCACGGGGCAGGCGCTGTCGGATCTGTGCGCGAGCTATCAGGCGGCGATCGTCGAGCTCCTCGTGCGCAAGACGCGACAGATCGCGCGCTCCGAGCGGCTCTCCCACGTGCAGGTCTGCGGCGGGGTTGCGGCGAACTCTGGCCTGCGTGCCGGTCTCCGTGCCGCTGGCGCCGAGGACGGCTTTCGCGTCTACATTCCACCGCCGAACCGCTGCACCGACAACGCTGCGATGATCGCGGCCGCCGGATTCCACCGTCTGTTCCGCGGCGAGCGCGCGGGCCTCGATCTCGATGCGGTGCCGAGCCTCGCCCTGCCACGAGCCGCACCGTGAGCTCGCCGAAGCCGCCGAGCGATCCGGTGCGGGCGATGGAAGCGTTCGCGGATGCGCGCGTGATCCTCGCGCGTCACGGTCTGTACGCGAAGAAGCAGTTCGGTCAGAACTTCCTGATCTCGGATCGAGCGTTCCGCGCGATCGTCGATGCGACGGTCCGCACCGACGAGGACTGGATCATCGAGATCGGCGCGGGCCTCGGGACGCTCACCGCACGACTCGCCGAGCGCGTCACGGCGGGCAAGGTGATCGCGCTCGAGTACGACGCCGACATGGTGAAGGTGCTACGCGCGGAGCTCTCCGGCGTCGACAACGTGGAGATCGAGCACGTCGATGCCATGCGCTATGACCTGCGCATGGCCGCGAAGTGGCGCGGCGAGCCGGTCACCGTGTGCGGCAACCTGCCGTACCACATCGCCTCGCAGTTGCTGTTCAAGGTGATCGACGCCCGCGCCTCGGTCACGCATGCCGTGATGATGATCCAGAAGGAGATGGCGGACCGCATCGTCGCGCCTCCGGGCGGCAAGGAGTACGGCGCGATCGGCGTGATGCTCCGGACCTACGCGGACATCACCGCGATCGCAAAGGTCGGCGCGGGCTCGTTCGTTCCGCCGCCTAAGATCGACTCGACGGTGATCAAGCTCGTGCCGCTCGCACAACCGCGGGCGCCGATCGCGGATCCGAAGCACTACTCCGCCGTTGTCCACGCCGCCTTCGGCCAGCGCAGAAAGACCCTGCGCAATGCCCTCCGCGCGCAGTTCGCCGACGAACACGTCGACGCGGCCCTGGTCTCGACGGGAATCGATGGCCAGCGGCGCGGCGAGACGCTCGACATTCCGGAGTTCGCAGCTCTCGCCGCCGCCATCCCGGTCGGCGTGCTACCCGAGGCGTGAGATGCCCGAGTTACCCGAGGTCGAGACCGTTCGCCGAACGCTGTCTCCAGCGATCGGCGGCACGATCCTGAGCGTGTGGGACAGCGCGCAGGGCCTGCACATGAAACGCAAGCCGCCTCGCGCGGCACTGAAGAAGCTGGTGGGGACCACGATCACCGGCGTGCGGCGCCACGGCAAGTACCTGCTCGTCGACACCGACGGGCCGAGCTCGCTGCTCGTTCACCTCGGCATGACCGGCCGGTTCCGGATCAATCAGAAGGATGATCCGCGCGCGAAGCACACGCACCTCGTCCTCGACCTTGGCACCCGCGAGCTGCGGTTTTCTGATCCGCGCCGGTTCGGTCAGCTCGACGTGGTGACGCGTGCGAAGGAGCGCGCGCATCCAGCGCTGTCGATTCTCGGCCCGGATCCGATCGTCGACGGCATCGATGTCGTGGCGTTCCACGCGCGAGCGAAGGGCAAGAAGGCGATGCTGAAGGCGTTCGTCCTCGATCAAAGCGTGCTCGCGGGTGTCGGCAACATCTACGCGTCGGAAGCGCTATGGCGCGCGAAGCTCCGCCCGACGACACGTGCTCACCGCCTGACCTTGGATCGCGCGAAGCTGCTCGCTGCGGCGATCCTCGAGGTGCTCAATCACGCGCTCGAGAAAGGCGGGACGACGCTCAACGACTTCGTCGACGCCGACGGATACGCCGGCGGAAACGCCGAGTACCTGTGGGTCTACGATCGCAAAGGGAAGCCGTGTCCTCGGTGTAAAACGCCGATCAAGCGGTCGGTCCTCCAAGGCCGGGCCACCTATTTCTGTCCAACGTGTCAGACCCCGTAAGCGGTCTACGATAAGGTCGTTACCGACACGGGCTCAGCAGGCAAATGTTCAAGGAAACCGCCGACGAAGACCTGATGGTCATGTACCAGAAGGGCGAGGTTCGCGCCTTCGAAGTGCTTTTGTCGCGTCATCGCAAGCCCGTCTACAACTTCATCCTTCGGTTCGTCGGCGACAAGGAGACCGCGGAAGACCTCCTGCAAGAGGCCTTCATGCGCGTCATCAAGGGCGCGGAGGCGTACAAGCGCCAGGCCAAGTTTACGACGTGGCTTTACACCATCGCGCGCAACCTGTGCGTTGACCAGACTAGGAGACGAAAGCATCGCAAGCACGCTTCGCTCGACGCGCCGATGGACTCGAGCGAGGAGAGCGGGACGTTGCTCGATGTGCTCCCCGGCAACGAGATGGCCAGCGATCGCAAGAGCGTCAACAAGCAGCTACACGAGACGATGCAGCGCGCGATCGCTGCGCTCTCCGACGAGCAGCGCGAAGTGTTCCTGATGCGCGAGTTCCTCGACCTGCCGTTCAAGCAGATCGCGGATGTCGTGGGCGTACCCGAGAACACCGTGAAGAGCCGTATGCGCTACGCGCTCGAGAAGCTGCGGCTCGAGCTCGACGAGTACAAGGAAATGGCGAAGGCCGCACCGTGATGTCGGTGAACGACGACGATCTCGGCGGCGACGAGGATCAGCTCAACCAGTTGCGCACGGTGTGGGTCTCGATGCGCGAGAACGACGAGGATCCGCCGGATCGTGGGCTCGATGCACTGATGGTCGCGGCGCGCACGAAGGCCGCCGATATGACGCCGGCACCGAGCGAGGGGTTCTGGGGAAAGGTCCTGACCGTGTTCCGCCGGCCGCCGGTACTCGCGCTCGCCTCGATCACCGTGCTACTCGGCGGTGCGCTGTTCATCGCGGGGCGGCGGGACAAGATGCAGGTCGACCCGTCGGTCGCTGATCGACAGGAGCAGCAGGTCGCACCCGGTGCCGGCTCCGTAGCTCCCGTGTCGCCACCGGATCGCGAACTGCTGCCAGGGACGCCGAGTGCCAGCTCCGCCGTACAGCCGCCGCCTCCGGAGACCTCGCCCCCCATCGAGGTGACGCGACCGGCCACGACCACGCGTCCGCGTATACCCGCCAACAAGCCTCCCGCGCTCGAGCGGGAGAAGCCGACCGATGCGAAGACGCCGATGAGGCCCAAGAGCGACGAGGGTGGCGAGGTCGGACGACAGACCGCGACGGACACCGCCACCGTCGGTGGCCTCAAGCAGGCAGAGCCCGACCCCGTGAACACCGCGCCGCAGAGCGGGACGCGCGGGCCCGTCGCGAAGACACCGGATGCGGCGCCCTCCGAAGATGCGTTCGGTCGCGCTGACCCGAAGCCCTCGATGGACAACGATGAAGTCGCCGCGACCACGGAGCGCCGCGCGAAGGATACGCAGGTCACGCAGCTCGTGAAGCAGTGCGAGTCCGCGGCGGCGCGCAATGACTGCCAGGCGGTCCGCGTGCTCGCGAAGAAGATCAAGTCCGCCGATGCCGACGCGTACGCGCAGCGCGTTGCGAAGAACACCGCGATCGCGCGCTGCCTCGAGTAACTACCCGAAGAGCTCGGTCTGGATCTTCGGCGGGCGCTGATCGCCGATCAGATCCTCGACATACGGATACGGCCACGTGCGGCGGGCTTCCTCGGGGAGCCGCTTGTACTTCTCCACGTAGGTGCGCAGCCAGCGCTGCGTGGCGGGGTTCGAGTACCCGCCGCCGGCGATCGGACCGCAGTCGTCCTCGTAGCGGCGCTTGATCTGCTCGAACCGGGTGTCGCGCAGCGCCTTCGCGACCACGGAGGCCGCGGCGACGGACGCGTGCTCGTCCTCGGCGCGATCGCACGAGATGAAGTTCTCGAACCGCGCGCCGAGCGCCGCGAACATGCGCTTGCCATCAGCGATGATCTTGTCGACGGTTGGCGCCTGCTCGATCAGCGTGGTCGCCTTCTCGCGCTCGAGGACGTTGAGCTCGCCGCGGCAAACACGTGCGTCGATCTCGGTGTGCTCGATCTCGATCGTCGCGACGAACACCGCGCGGGATCGGATCTCGGCGGCAAGATCGCAGCGCAATGCGTGCGCGTCCTCGCCGGCGCCGTAGGCTTTCGAATCGCGCAGGCCCTTGCGAGTCAGAATCGCCGCGGTGCGCGAGTCGATCGCGACGGCGGCCATCACCATGGGGCCGATCGCAGGACCGCGGCCGGCCTCATCGATCCCGAGCGTGAGCCGGTTGGGAAACCGGACCGTCGGTGAGGGCTTGCGCGGCATGATCGACGACAGGCTAGACGACGGATCGTTCGAGGTCTAGAGCCTTGATACAGCCAGCTCGAGGGCTCGACTGATCCCGACCTCGAGATCGAACGCCTGGACGTCGACAACCGCACCCCAGTGATCGAGCCGGGCCGCCAGCGCCGTCAGCGCCTCGGTCGCCGCGCGGGCGAGCGGATCTCCGAGCTCGCGATCCAGATCGGGGGAGCCGCGAACGAGCGCGTGGTAGACGGCGTCCTCGGCGAGCTCGAGGCGCGGGACGTCGTTGCGGAAGAACGCCTCGACGTAGCCACCCTCTAGAAAGCCGCGCAGATAGGCGCGCGCACGATCGAACACCCGCGACAGCGCGAGGCCGATCCGATCGTCCGCGGTGCGCTGAAGATCGCCGACCACGTCGACACCGAGCGCCGCGGCCAGGGTGCGGGCGGCGGTCTCCGCGTGCCGGCTGCGCCCGAGGAGATCCTCGGCAACGCGGCGACGACCCGCCTCGATCGCGGACTCGAACCCGGAGGAGAGCAGGGCGATCAGGTAGTCGCGATCGGCCGCGGTCGCCGTGTGCGAAGAGAAGGGCAGGCGCCGTGGACGCACGAGGTCGATCACCTCGCGCGACGCGCGGCGATACAGCGCGGTGGTGGTCTCCGACAGCGCCTTGCGCTCGGTGAGCACGGCATCCGCGGCGAACTCGCGCGCCGAGGAGATCAGCTCGTCGCGACCGGCTCGCGCTGCATCGGCGGCGGCGGTGGCGCGGGCACGGCTGCCATCGATCACGCCCTGCGCCTCGGTGAGCACCCCACGGAGGATGCGCGCGCACGCATCGCGCTTGAGCTGGCGCGCTTGCTGGAAGAACCGCTCCTCGAGTGAGCTCGACAGCGCGCCCCAGTTGCCGTCCTTTCCCTCGCCGCTGCGCTTCCACGCGAGCGCGTCGCGCGCCGAGAACGGCACGATCGTCTCGACCAGCTCGCCGAGCTCGCCGCCGATGAACGTGGTGACCTCGGTGGTCTCCGGGGGGGACAGCTGGTCCGCCTTGTTGAGGACGCCGAGCACGCGCTTGCCCTCGTCGCGGATCGAGCGCAGCGCCTTCTTCTCGCTCGCCTTGCCACCCTGCGCCGCCGTGAACACCCAGACGATCGCATCGGCCTTCGCGATGAACGCGCGGGCGGTCGCCTCGTGCTCGGCCTGGATCGAGTTGAGGCCCGGCGTGTCGACGATGTTGATCTTCTCGAGCTGCGGCAGCGGCACGAGGATCTCCACGCGATCGATCTGCTTGGCAGCCTCCGGCGTCAGCGCGCGCATGTGCGCCATCAGCGCGTCCCAGCCGAGCTCGAGAATCACCCCATCACGCCCGACGATCCGACCACCGCGCTCGCGCCCGTAGCGCACGACGTTGATCGTCGCCGTGGTCGGCGTGATTCCGGTCGGAGCCACGTCGGCGCCGATGAACGCGTTGACGAACGACGACTTGCCGCTCGAGAACTCGCCCATCACCGTGACGAGGAGCGGTTGGTCGAGGTTCGCACTCGCGCGCGCCACCTCACCGACGAGGTGCCCGAGCTCGCGCCGGCTCTCGGTGACCCGCTCGACGAAAGCGGCGACCTCTGCGATCTCCTGCCCGGGCGTCCCGAGCGCGGCGGCGCGCGCCTCGGTCAACGTCTCCCGGGCACGGGCGTGATGCGGCGACACGCGCAACGCCGCGAGCGCAGAGGTCGCGGCGCGCTGCGGATCGGTCGGGAGCGCGAGCCGGGCGAGGCAGACGTGTGCATCGACATCATCCCGTGCCGCCGCGAGCTCGAGAAGCGCCTTCGCCGCCTCGGGGTTGTCCGAGAGCATCGCGGCGCCGCGAGCGACGAGGGCGCGGGTATCCTGCGGATCGCGCCCCAGCAGGTCGTTGCCCCACTGCAGCTGACGCGTCGCATCGCCGGCGCTGATCGCGGTGTCCACGGCCGCGCGCAGCACGTCGATCCCGGCGCCGAGCGCGAGGGCGCGGTCGTAGCTCTGCAGGGCCGAGTCGAGGTTGCCCACCGCGCGATGCGCCGTGGCGATCTTCGCGTGCAGGTCGGCGCGCTTCGTATCGAACTGCAGCGCCTCGAGAAAGAAGCTGTGGGCGCGAAGGGCGTCGTTCTCCGCCAGCGCGGCCTCTCCTTGCGCGATCAGGATGTCGGTCCACAGCACGGCACCGAGCGGCGTGGGATCGCCCTGGGCCAGCTCGCGCGCCTTCGCGAGCCGCTCGCTTGCCACGCTCGGCAGGTCCTCGATCAGCGCCAGCCTCCCGAGGCCATAGAGCGCGAGGGCCGGTGGCTTGTCGGCCGCGGCGGCGCGCTCGAGGTGGCGCAGCGCCTCGTCGTAAGGCCCGCCATCCGCGACCAGTGCCTCACCGAGCGCTGCGCGCGCATCGAGATCGTCGCCGTCCTCGGTGACCGCCTTGCGCAGCTCCCGGATCGCCTTGTCCAGATCGCCGCGCCGCCGCCACGCCACGCCGAGCCCACGATACGCATCGGCGAGGATCGCGCGATCGCCCACCGCGTCGGAGACGGCGCGCCCGAGCGAGCTGATCGCGACCTCGTACTTGCCCACGCCGATCAGCGCCATCCCGTGGCCGACGAGCGCCGCCGGATCCCCCGGTCGCAGCTTCAACCCGCGCTCGAAGGCCTCGACCGCCTTCTGCGGCGCCTTGTTCAGGAGGTGCGCCTCGCCGAGCACGATCAGCGCCTGGCCATGCTCGGACTTCGCCGTCAGGAGCGCCTCGAGCACCTCGATCGCCTCGGCCGGCTTGCCCTCGTGGATCAGCGCCTGCGCCTGCTCGAGCTGCGCACGGTACTCGTCGAGCACGAGCTCGCTCGCGAGATCTCCGAGCCGGCGCTGCACGCGCGACCACAGCGACATTCTCCACAGCGTACAGCACCCCATCCGACCGTGGCGCGACCGGGCGCAGGGGTCTCGCCGCCCGGCTACTCGGGCAGCCTCGGGACAAAGAATTCCATACGAGCCGTGTGTTGGCGCGCAGTTCCGCGAAGTTACCGACGGTACGCGACTTGTAGATGGACCCTGCGTGCGCGCTGTCCTCGCCCTGCTCGTCGTCGGTCTCGCCGCTGCTCCGGCGACGGCGAATCCGCGCCGCCGCGAGGTCTCCCCGTCGCGGGCGGCTCCATCGCGAGACGTGCGTGAGGCGGTACCGCCGCCAACCCAGGCGACGATGCGCGAGCCGGGTCGTCGCAGCTCGGCCGTGAAAGCGCTCCCCAGCCGCCGCGCTTCGTCGAGGACCGATCGGCCCGACCTGTGGAACAGCTTGCGCGACAAGGTCTATGACCATCTGCCGCACCGCGGCAACGACCGGGCGGTCTCGTACACGCTGATGCCGATGGTGATCACCGGCGCCGCTGACTCCGCGCCGGCCGTCGGGCTCTGCGGTTCGTTCTAAGATCGGTATGCGATTTGTACCTGGGACAGCCCAGTGCGCATCCTCCTCGCCCTTGCCCTCGTAGGCGTCGCTGCGGTCTCCGCAACGGCCAATCCGCGGAGCCGCGAGGACTCGATGCGTAGCCGCGTGGACTCGACACCGCGGTCGGCTCCACCCGCGTCCCGCACGGCTCCCGAAGCACCGCGCCGCGCGACACCCGGCCGTCCCGAAGTGTCACGGCGGGAAGTCCCCGTGGTGGACGACACCACCATGCCGGTCCTGTGGACCGAGCTACGCATCAAGGTCATCGAACAGCTCCCGAGCGGCGGCCGCGACCTGGGCTTCACGTACACGGTGATGCCGATGGCGATCACCGGCGCGGGCGACACGACGGCGCCGGCGCTCGGAATCAGCGGCACGTTCTAGCGAGAACCGGTGAACGTCGCCGGCGCCTTGCGGAGGCCGAGCCCGAGGTTCATCGCCGCCTCCCAGTTGCCTTCGACCAGCTTGTCGCCGACGCCGTCGCCATCCTCGTCGACGAGGCGCGCCGTGCCCGACGAGAGGCGGAGCGCTTCGATCCGCATATCGGCGAGGCGGTTGTGGACGAGATCGACCGCAGCATCGAGGCCGCCGTTGCAGATGTTCGTCAGCTCGGTCTTGTGGCCGACGCAGACGCCCAGCACGCACTTGCTCGCGATCGTGTCCGCGAGCTTGGGACAGTTGATCGCGGTGCCCAGGACCTGACGTACCGTCCCGCCGAACAGCGCGGTCGATGCGGCCTCGATCCCCTGCCACGCGTACTCGCCGTAGTTGAGGCCGAAGTGCTGCTCGCTGTTGAACGACAGCGCGCCGGCCTCGGCGACGAAGATGTCGGGCGTCTGGGTCAGTAGATCGCCGGCGAGGCCCCCGATCGGAACGCGGATATCGAGGCCCGTCGGCGTCAAGTCGAGCGCGGTCAGCCGGTGCGTGGCGGTGTCGCCATCGATCGCGAGCTCGGAGTCCACCGCGAAGTCGGTGAGCGCGGTCTCGGCGAGCGCCGCGATGTCGCCGCAGTACTCGGTGACGGGCTTGCCAGCGATCTTCACCTTGCGGATCTCGTCGTTGATCCAGCCCTCGAGCTTGTCCTTGAGGACGCCGGGGATCGCGCCGTAGAGCGCGCCCACTGCGGGAACACCGGCGCGGTCGGCGATCGAGATCAGCGCATGCGCCGGGTTGGTCTCCATCTCGCGCAGCGTGGTGACGACCAGCTCGATCTGCGCCGGCAGGATCGCCTCGACGGTGAAGTCGACCTTGTTGACCACCGCGTACGGCCCCGTGCTGGAGGGCACCGGATTCTCCGGGGTACCGTGCTGCCCGTCGGCGCCATCGCCACCCGCACCGGTGGTTCCGCAGGCTGCGAGAAGAACGACCGCGAGGAGCGAATGGCGCATTGCTCGGTCACATCAGCAAGGGTGCGGCCAACGCTGCGCTGATCGTGCAATGCGAGCAGATCCGCAGACCTATCGTGCGCCGCAACGACAGTTGCCAGAGAGCCGGGGCTCCATTGCCCACGACCGATTGCTCGCAGAAAGCGTCCGACAATGGGGTCGGACCCCATTGTCGGACATGCACGAGCGAAGCGTCCGACAATGGGGTCGGACCCCATTATCGGACATGCATTAGCGGGTCTCGGTGAACGTGGCCGGGACGTGGCGCAGGCCCTGGCCGGCGTTGATCGCGTGCTCAGCCTGCGGGTAGCTCGGCGGGCGGCGCATCGCGCTCTTCGGCCCACAGCGACTCGCGCAGCTGCTTGAGCGCGCTGCTCGCCGCCTTGATCTGCAGGATCTGCTGCGACGTCACGCCCTTCATCGCTTCGACATCGCCGCCGACCTCGCGGCGCTCGCGCATGGTGCGATCGAGGATCTCGCTGATGCCTTTGTAGAGCGTGTTGCCCGCGTTCGACACGAACTCGGAGAGTCGCTTGCCGAAATCGTCGATGCACTTGTCGAAGTGCGGCTTCATCGCCTCGGCTGCATTGAGCACTGCGGCGGGGACCTTCTCCTTCGCCTGCACGCGGATGTCGCCCGCGATCTTTGACTTGAGCACGATGGCAAGGATCGGCGCGGCGAGCGTCAACAGGCCACCGGCGAGCGCGTTGACGAACAGCATCACGGTGGTGCCGAGCGCTCCGACGGCGTAGATGCCGACGTCGTACTTGAAGCTATCGACGGAGATCTCGACCTGCGTGTCCTCGGGGCCGAGGCGCTCCGCGAGCGTGGCTGCGGCGGCCGCGACGTTCTCGTTCGTGATCGAGATGACCTCTTCGGCGAGGTGCTCGAGCATCGCGGCGAGCTTCGCGCCCTCGATCTCCGCCCACTCCTTGAACTTGTCCTCGATGAACTGCGGCAGATACGCCTTCACGTCGTTCGCATCGACGGCATCGATCTGCGCGGGGAGTGCCTGCACGAAGGACTTCGCGAATGCCTCGAGATCGAGACCGATCTGCGCCTTGATCGATTCCGCATCCGCATCGATCCGCACGTGCAGCTCGTCGAGCTTGCGCTTGCTCGTATCGAGCTGCTCGCGGACGGCCTGGATCCGCTCCTCGAGCTCCTCGATGTTGAGGCTGTAGCTGTGCATCCGTACGCCGAGGTTGTTCTCGACGTACGCCGCCGTGCGCGCGGCATCCGCCGCCGCGTTATCGAGGATCACCTGAGCGCGATCGCGCGCGAGGAACCGCTCGAGGTATTCCATCAGCTCGGGCATGCCGCTGTGCGGATCCTTGGACTTCGCCCAGTCGCGCGCCGACAGCGGGAACATCACGGGATCCGGCATCATCGCCGCGAGGTTCTTCTTCACGTAGTCCGTGACCGCGACCTTCTCGTCGGTGGACAGCATGTCCATCTTGCCGAGGACGAAGATCAGACGGTCGCGCGCGTTCTCGAGCACGCGGGAGCGCAGGAACTCACGCTCGCTGTCCTTCAGCGCCTGGCCGGCATCGAGGAGGAACACGACCGCATCGGCGCGCGGCACGTAACCGTATGTGACCTCGGCGCGCTGCTCGTTGAGATCGTTGACACCCGGGGTATCGACGAGCACGACGTTGTTCTGCAGCAGGTCGCTCGGATAGCCGAGCTCGACGTAGCTGACCTCCGAGGCGTGACCGCCCGCGACCGTGACCCAGTCCTTGAGCTGGTTCGGATCGAGATACTGGCTCTCGCCGGTCAGCAGCATCACGCGCGCCGTGGGATTTGCCGCCCACACGACGTGATTGATCGACGCGGTCGTTGGCGTGATTCCCGTCGGCAGGATGTCCTGGCCGAGCAGTGCGTTCACGAACGTGGACTTACCGTGGTTGAACTCGCCGAGCACGACGAGGTGGAACCTCTCCGCCTCGAGCTTCGGGATTCGCGTGGTGCGGATATCGCGCGCGAGCGTGGTCATGCCGACGCCCTCGGCAACCGAGGCGAGCTGCTCGAAGCGGCTGATGATCTCGCGCTTCGCCGACTTGTGGTGTTCGAGAAGGATCATGATCTTCGTGGCTCCTAGAACACCGAGATGAGGTCAGATACCTGCTTGTCGATATCGGTCAGGCTCGGCTTCCCCGCGGGATCCTGGCCCGTGACGCTCGCGTAGAGGGCCGAATTCGCGAACAGCCGCAGCGCCTGCACGCGCTTCTGCACGTACGGGTGAGAGCGGAACAGCTCGGCGTAGCGACCCACGCCCTTCTTCACGTCGGGTGGTTGCTTCAGGTACTCCTCGGCGTTGAACGCCGAGCCCTTGTCGAGTCCGAGCTCGAGCTTGACCATCGCATTGAGGGTCTTGTCGAGGTCGCGGACGGCGAGGAGCGCGGCGCGATCGCAGGTGACCTCGGCGCGACGCGACCACGCCTGCAGCGTCATGATCGCGGGCTGCACGACCCAGCGCACGAAGAACGCAGCGGAGCTGGTCAGGTAGTGCAGCGCGGTCGCGTAGAGGATGTGACCGTTCTGCACGTGGCCGAGCTCGTGACCGATCGCGGCGATCAGCTCGGTGTCGTCGAGCTTCTCGGCGAGCTCGAGGTTGACGATCAGGTGCGGCGCGTCCTCGGTACCGAGCACGCGGACCTTGATCGAACCGCTCGGTGCGGCGAACACCACGGGCACGCGAACGTGCAGCGCGGCACCGGCGGCCTTCGCAGCCTCGTAGACGCGAGGGTACTGCTGGTCGGAGACCTTGACCGCGGTACCGAGCAGCTCGGTGCGGGCGACGTCGCGCCACAGCCGGGTGGTGGCCTCGAGGGCCATGGTCACGGGACGGGCCATGCCGAGCGTGCGGCGGAACTTCCGCTCGGCGGAGAAGGCGTAGACAGCCCCCTCGCGTGCGGACTGTTCCATCGAACCGCGCCGAACGGCGATCCACTTCGCGAAATCAAAATCCACGCCTACCGACATGCGTGGAGTATAGCCACTCAATCCGGCGTTGCTCGTGCGACGCGACGTGCGATTCGACCGCGCGCGACGGCGAGCAATGCGAGGCCGAGCAGCACCGCAAACCACAGCGTGGCGAGCCGGGTCAGCAGGGTGGCGTCGAGGGCGGTCGCCTGATCGATGTGCGTGGCGCTGTTCACCAACAGTAAGGTCATGGCTCCCTCGGTCACACCTAGCCCACCGGGCAGGAACGAGAGGGCGCCGGCGATCGAGGTGGCGGCGTAGATCACGGTGGCGAGGCCCATCGAGACCTCGGCGCCCGGGAACGCGTTGACGATCAGACCAAAGCCGATGCACTCCGCGCCCCATGCGGGGATCGCGATCAAGGTCGCGAGCACGAGCAGCTTCGGGCGGCACAGTGACGCGAGGCCTGCGTAGATCTCGTGCAGCGGCGTGCGGAACCGACGGGCGAAGGCGGGGCGGGTGACGAGATCGACCAGCCAGCGCGTCGGGCGCGGCCAGGCGAGGAGCACGAGGCCGAACACGATGATCCCTGCGGCGGCGAGGACGAGCGTGGTCTGCACGCCGTAGAGCGCCACGCCGACGACCGCGACGAGGAGCAGCGCGATCAGGTCCGTGACCCGTTCGGCGACGACGATCGGCGCGGTCTGGGTCGCAGGTATGTCGTGGAGCTCCCTCAACAGATAGCTCTTCACGAGCTCACCGAGCTTCGCGGGAGTGATCGAGAGCGAGAGGCCGGCGCCGAACACGATCGCGCTCGAGCCCCAGGGGACGGAGACGCCTTGGTGCCGGAGGTAGAGCTGCCAGCGGAGGAACCGGATCGAGTAGTTCGCGAGCGCCAGGCCCAGGGTGGCGAAGAACGCCCACCAGCCGAACTGGCCCAGGCGGTGGCCAAGCTCGTTGACGTCGCCGACCATCACGATCGCCGCGATCCCGATCACGGCCACGATGGCGACCCAGATCCAGCGGCGCACGGACGGTAGGTATCACAGACTGCCCGTTGACGATGGGAGACGGCGCGGCGTAGCGTCGCGGTGATGAGCAAGGCGACGCAACCGACGACGACGACGGCAAACATCCTCGTGGTCGACGACGATCCCGAGATCGTGTCGATGCTCAGCACGCGCCTCTCGAAGCGCGGCTACAAGATCTCCACCGCCGCGGATGGGCACCGTGCGCTCGAGCTCGCCAAGCGCGAGAAGCCGGACCTCATCCTCCTCGACGTGATGATGCCGGGGAAGTCGGGCTGGGAAGTCGCCCGCGCCCTCAAGCAGGATCCGGTCACGCAGGACATCAAGATCGTGATGGTCACGGCGATCGGCACGCAGGTGAACGAGCTGACCTCCCCGCTCTACGGCGCCGACGCGCACATCGACAAGCCGTTCGAGTTCGAGCGCCTCGAGCGCATCATCGCAGACCTCGTTAACCCGAGCCGCTGAGCGCCTTACCGGCCTTCAGGTACCAGGTGCTCTTGGAGTCCACCATCCGCTGGACCTCCTTGAGCTTCGCCTTCGCGCCCGCCGGGTCCGTCGACTGTTCGCCGATCGCTTCCTTGTAGAGCGCGCCCGCAGCTGACTCGAGCGCCGAGCGCACGCTCTGCGTCGTGCCGTTGCTGCCACCGGCGGCTTCGGCCGTGGCGACGGCTTCCTTCGCGTCGCCGTACATCTTCGCGGCGACGAAACCGGCCGCGGCGCGCGGTGCGATCTGTGCGAGCTTTCCCTGAATCTCGTCGCGGAACACGCCGTCGGGATCGAAGTTCTTCGCCTTCTTGAGCGCGCCGTACGCTTCCTTCGGAGACGTACCGGGCGCCATGCCGAGGTTGTACGCGCGACCGAACTGATCGTAGACCGCGGCGGCTGACTTGAAGTCCGACGCGGTCTCGGGATCCGCGCTCGGGATGGCCGCACGCAGGGTGGCCACCGCGGCGGAGAACTGCTTGTTCTTGAACTGCTCCTCGGCCTTCGTCTTCACGCCTTCCGAACCGGCGGTGGCGACGCGCTTCTTGGCCGGCTCCTTCTTGGGAGGCGGGTCCTTCTTGGGCGGCGGGTCGACCTTCGCCACCTTCTTCGGCTCCTTCTTGGGAGGCGGGTCCTTCTTGGGCGGCTCGACCTTGATGACCGTCTTCGGGGGCTCGACCTTGGGCGGGTCCTTCTTGGGCGGGTCGACCTTCGGCGGCTCGATCTTGGCGACGGTCTTGGGCGGCTCGGTCTTGGGCGGCTCGGTCTTCGGTGGGTCGACCTTGGGCGGCGGGGTCACGGTGGCCGTCTTGGGCGGCTCGGTCTTGGGCGGGTCGACCTTGGGCGGCTCGGTCTTCGGTGGATCGGCGACCTTCGTCGCCGTCTTCGGCGGATCGATCGGCTGGATCGTCTTGCCGGGCGTCTCGGACTTCGGCGCGTCGAGCTTCGCGTCGTCCTTGTCCTTCGCGGGCGCGGTGACGCTACCGTTGTTCGGTCCGGCACCACCGCTCGCGCCCTTGATGATCGCGACGGTTGCGATCGCAGCAAACAGCGTGAGGCCGGCACCGGCGAGGATCAGCTTCGTGCGGCGAGAGATCTGCGGCGGCGCGTACGCCGGCTGCGGCACGAGCACCGGCATGCCGTTGTAGGGCGTCGGCGGCACGAGCGCCGTCGAGGTTGCATCGCGCGGCATCCCGCCACCGACGACGAGCATCTGTGCGTTCGCCGCGGGATACCCGTTGTGATACTGCACCGGCAGCTGCGACGGCGCGAGCGGCGGTCCCTGACCGGGGATCGTCGTCGGCATCACGTTGGCGAGCGGCATGCCCATCGAATCGCCGAGCATCGTCGGCGAACCCATCGGGCGGCTGTTGCCCTGGTGCAACGAGGGGATCGTGGTCGCGGCCGAGGGAATCGGCTGGGGGTAGCTCATCGACGCCTGCATTCCCATGATCGGCGCGACCGACGGGGCGCGCTGGCGCATCGGGGGTGCGGGCGGCGGCAGCGTCTTTGGCCGCATCATCACTTCGCGCGGCGGCGGCATTTGCGACGGCGTCAAGCCGGCGTCGGAGCGCACGGGCTTGCCGGCGACCGTCGACGGCTCCTCCTCTTCGTCATCGTGCTGACGGAGATCCATCGAGTCCATCGATGCATCCATCGACACGTCGACCGTCGGTTGCATGCGCGGCATGCCGTTCGGGAGCTCGAAGCGGAAGGTGGTGTTGCCGATCTCGATCACGTCGCCATTCGCGAGCATGAACGGCGCATCTTCGATGTTGTTGTTGACCAGCGTGCCGTTGCCCGACCCGCGATCGACGAGCACCCACGAGCCCTGCTCGTGGCGCAGATCGAAGTGCTTTCGCGAGACGGCGATATCGGTGAGCACGATGTCGTTATCGACGGCGCGGCCGATCGTGTAGCTCTTCCCCGGTGTGACGTGGAGCTCGGCGCCCGCGTCGTTTCCGCCGGTGATCATCAAGCGCGCCTGGACCTGCGGAATGATCAGCGAGAGCGCTGCGTTCGCGCGCTGGTCGTCGACCGTCGGTTCGTCGACCGTCATGTTCGCGTTGGTCGACGTGACGTTCGTGATGTTCTGCCGACGCGGCGCATCCATTCCGAGCGCGCGGATCTTTTCTGCGACCTCACCCTGCTCGACCGTCGTGGAGGCTTCTTCCTCCCACCCGGACTCGATGGTGGTCTTCTCCTCTTCCTCTTCCGAAAAAGGTTGGGCCTTCGGCACCACATGCGCGGATACGCGTTGTGGCGCTCCAGGATTAGGAGCCCGGCCCATCACGTAAATTGTACGGGCGGTAACGCATGGGATCAATGACAGCTCTCCCGAGGTGTCCTACCTTTCACCTCATGCTCGTCCCCGTGGTGCGTAATGGTTCGACCGATGTCCTCGACCTCGTTCCGAGCAAGATCATCGGTATAGGGGTCAATTATCGGGCCCACGCCGTCGAGATGGGTAAGGGACTTCCCGAGGAGCCCCTGATGTTTTTGAAGCCCCGATCGGCCCTTCTCCCCGATGGAGGGGTGATCGAGCGCCCGCTGGCCTACGACCAGGTCCATTTCGAGGGCGAGCTGGGGGTGGTGATCGGGCAGCGCGGGCGGCGAATCTCGCGCGAGCAGGCGCTCGATTTCGTCCTGGGATTCACCTGCATCAACGACGTCAGCTGCCGAGATCTGCAGAAACAGGATGGGCAGTGGGCACGGGCGAAGGGGTTCGACACGTTCTGCCCGCTCGGCCCGAAGATCGTGGGCGGGCTCGATCCGCGAAACTTGCGCATCCAGACCCGACTCAACGGTGACACCAAACAGGACTCGACGACGGCCGACTTGATCTTCGACGTAGCAACGCTCATCGCGTTCTGCAGCCAGCACATGACCCTCGAGTTCGGCGACGTGATCTCGACCGGAACTCCCGCAGGGGTCGGCAACATGGCACCGGGCGACACCGTGGAGATCGAGATCGAGGGCATCGGCGTGTTGCGCAACACGGTGATCGCGCGCCCGTGAGCGTCATCGTCGGCCTCGGCGGCAACGTCGGCACCGAGGCCGAGATCCTCGAGCGCTTCACCTACGCGCGCGAAGCCCTTGCGGCGCTTGGAACCGTGCGGTCCGCCCCGCTCTATCGCACCGCGCCGATCGGCCCGGCCCAGCCGGCGTTCTACAACACCGCGGTGTCGCTCGACGCGCCCGATGTTCAGCCGCGCGAGCTGATCGAGATCATCCTCGAGATCGAGCGCATGCTCGGGCGCGATCGCTCCGCCGAGACGCGCTGGGGCCCACGCACGCTCGATCTCGATGTGCTCGTCTGGGACGACCGTGCGTTCCGCATCGAAGCACTGGAAGTGCCGCACCCGCGGCTCACCGAACGGCGGTTCGCGCTCGCGCCCGTCGCAGATCTGCTCGGCAAGGACGCGGTGGTGGCAGGCAAGTCTCTCGAGCACTGGCTTGCCGGCGTGCGCGATCAGGAGATCGAGCACCTCGCTTCTAGCTGGTGAGCTTCGCGAGGTTCGAGCGGTGCGTGTAGACGAGCAGGGCCAGGGTGCCGACGGCGAGCACGGTCATCCAGGTATCGCCGCGATAGATCATGAGGCCGGCGATCGTGGCGATGGCGGCGAGGGAGCCGAGCGCCGGGACGCGCTTCCATGCGAGGACGGCGAGGAACACGCCGATGGCGATCGCGAGCTCGCGCGGCGCGAGGACGAGGAACACGCCGGTCGCGGTGGCGACGCCTTTGCCGCCCGTGAACTCGAGGAACGGCGAGAAGCAGTGGCCGATGATGGTGGCGGCAGCGGTGGCGACGACGAGCCACGGATCGCCGGAGTGGTGCAGCGCGTACCAGGTGGGGAGGGCGCCCTTCGCAGCGTCGAGCAGCAGAACGACGGCGCCGATCTTTGCGCCGAGAACCCGCGTGACGTTCGTCGCGCCGATGTTGCCGCTGCCGTGCTCGCGGATGTCGACGCCTCTCCAGCGCGCGAGGATCACGCCGAACGGAATGCCGCCGGTGAAGTAGCCGAACAGCACGAGCGCGAGCGCGCCGATCATGCGGGCGTCATCCACCAGCGTCGGATCTGTTCGATCGACGACGTGCGCGGGAGGCCGGTGGGGAGCGTGTCGAGGAACACCCGGCCGTAGGTCTTGGTCACGATGCGACCGTCGAGGATCGCGACGATGCCGCGGTCATCGCGCCGACGGATCAGCCGGCCGAAGCCCTGCTTGAGCGCGATCGCGGCCGATGGCAGCTGGATCGTCTCGAACGGATCCTCGCCGAGCTCCGCGCGGGCCTGCATGCGCGCGGCGACGAGCGGATCGGTGTGCGGTGCGAACGGGAGCTTGTCGATGATCACGAGGCTGAGCGCATCGCCCGGGACATCGACGCCTTCCCAGAACGAGCTCGTGCCGAGGAGTACGGCGTTCCGTGTGGAGCGGAATCGATCGACGAGCGTGGCTCGTGGAGCCTCTCCCTGGATCAGGCGCGGGTAGGGCAGCTTCGCGAGGCGCGCGGTGGCTTCGCGAAGTGCGCGGTGACTCGTGAACAAGATGAACGCCCGGCCGGTCGTGATCGCGAGCAGCTCCTGCACGCGCTCTGCGGTGAGGAGCGAGAAGCCCTCGTTGACCGGAGGTAGATCGCGCGGCACGTAGAGCATTGCCTGGCGCGTGTAGTCGAACGGCGACGTGACGATCAACTCCTCGGCATCGTCGAGGCCGAGCCGGGCACGCGTGTAGGCGAGGGCGCCGCCGGCGGCGAGCGTAGCGGAGGTGAACACCGGCGTCGGACCGGCGGTGATGATGTGGCGGCGCACGAGATCCGCGACATCGATCGGCGATGCGCTGAGGTACGTGCCCGTCGCGCGCGCCTCGCCCCAGTAGACGTGGCTCTTGTGGCGCTGCTCGGCGATCGTCGCCAGGTCATCCCGCAGGCCGCGGGCGCGGCGAGCGAGCCCGGAGAGCGCGGCACGATGACCTGCCTCGCCGTCAGCTTCCTCGTCGGGAGGCGGCTCGGACTCGGCCTCGGCCGCGCGGGCGAGGTCCTCGAGTGCCGTGTCGAGTCGGAACCAAGCGGCCTGGCGCTCCGGGTGATCGAATAGTCCCGCCGGCATCGGGACTTTCACCGCATCGTTCTCGTCGGCGGCGAGGAGCGCGGTCCTCAGCTGCGCGAACAGGGCGATGCTCGCGCGCTCCACGTTCTCGATGACGTCCACGGCGGCGCGGCCGGTCCACAAGGGCATGCGCGCGAGGCTTCCGTGCGCGTCGCGCACGAGCTCGGAGACCTTCTGCGTCGAGATCCGCGCGCCGAAGTGCTCGGTCGCCACGTCCTCGAGCTGGTGCGCCTCGTCGAAGATCACCGCATCGTGCTCGGGCAACACCTTCGCGCCGGGACTCGTCGCGCGCAGGGCGCGATCCGCAAAGTACAGGTGATGGTTCACGAGGATCAGCTGCGCCTGTTCCGCCATCCGCCGTGCTTGCGTGATGAAGCAACGCTCGAAGTACGGGCACCGTGGCCCGATCCGCGCATCCGGCGTGGTCGTCACCTCGGTCCACAGCGGCGAACCCTCGGCGAGCCACTCGACCTCGGCGCGGTCGCCGGTCTCCGAGTGTTCCGCCCAGTCGGCGAGCGCGGCGAGCGAGACATCTTGCTCTCCCTTCGCCCGCGCCGTCGACTCGGCGAGCCTGCGCTTGCACACGTAGTTCGCGACGCCCTTCAGCACGACCGCCGCGAACGGCTTGCCGATGATCTCGCGCAGCAGCGGAACATCGTGACGCGCGATCTGATCCTGCAGCCCTCGCGTCCCGGTCGACACGACGACGCGCTTCCCCGAGAGCAGCGCGGGAATCAGATACGCGAGCGTCTTCCCCGTGCCCGTCCCGGCCTCCACGATCAACGCGCGCTGGTCCTCGAGCGCCGCGGCGACGGCCGTCGACATCACCCGCTGCTCGACCCGATCCTCGTAGTGCGGAATCGCCTGCGCGAGCCCACCCCCGGGCGCGAGCAGCTCGCTCACTTCCGCGACGCCTTCTCGGCGTGCCCGCTCGTCCCGAACCGCCGCGCGAGCTCCGCGAACACCCGCTCGATCGGAATCTTCCGCGCCGTCAGCCCGACCATGACGTGAAAGATCAGATCCGCCGTCTCGGCCACGACCCTGTCATCGGCACCCACCGGCAGCTCGGCGACCAGCTCGCCGCTCTCCTCGGTGATCTTCTCGATGATCTTGGACATCCCCGCATCGAGCAGCGACCGCGTGTAGCTCTTCTCGCCGGTCGCCGAGTCGCGGCGCGCCGCGAGGATCTGAGCCAGCCTGACAAGGATCTGTGCACCCTCGGAACCGGGTACGCCGTCGTCCTTCTTGCCGTCATCCGTCTCGAAGAAGCACGTGGTGGTGCCCGTGTGGCACGCCGGTCCCGCCGGCCGGACACGCGCGAGCAGCGTGTCGCCATCGCAATCGACACGTAGCTCGACGAGCTCCAGCGTGTTCCCGGACGTCTCGCCCTTCTTCCACAGCGCACCGCGTGAGCGCGACCAGAAGTGAACGATCCCGGTCTCGCGCGTGAGCCTGAGCGCGTCCGCGTTCATCCACGCGACCATCAGGACCGTGCCGAGAGTGGCGTCCTGGACGACACACGGCACCAGCCCTCGATCGTCGAACGCGGGCTCGATCACCTCGCAACATTCGCGAACCGAGATCCCCCTGTCAACGTTTCGAGATCACTCGTGTCCGAAAGGGGACGCTTTCAACTTACGCAACTTGCGCTCTGGAAGTACTTGATTGCTCGTCGACACAGCTCGGCGCGCGTGCGACCGAGAATCGCGGGGTTGGCGATCGCAAGTTGCGTAAGTTGAAACCGTCCCCACTGCCGGACGCCACTGGCCGGACGGCCTAGCGGCGAACGGGGAGGCCGCGGGATGCGAGGAAGTCTTTGGCCTCGCCGATCGTGTGCTGGCCGAAATGGAAGATCGAGGCGGCGAGGACGGCGTCCGCGCCGGCTTCCAGGCCGAGGGCCAGGTGAGCGAGCTCGCCGACGCCACCGGACGCGATCACGGGGATCGTCACCGCGCGGGCGACGGCGGTCACGAGGTCGGTGTCGTAGCCCTGGCCGGTTCCGTCGCGATCCATGCTGGTCAGCAGCAGCTCGCCGGCGCCGCGGGATGCAACTTCGCGGCACCAGGCGAGGCCGTCCTTGCCCTCGGGGGTGCGGCCGCCGTGGCTGAACACCTCCCAGGTGCCGTCGCCACGGCGTTTGGCGTCGACAGCGACGACGATCGCCTGGACGCCGAAGCGGTCGGCGCAGGCCGTGATCAGCTCGGGGGTGCGGAGCGCTGCGGTATTGATCGCGATCTTGTCGGCGCCGGCTTCGAGGAGGCGCTCGGCGTCGGCGACGGTGCGGACGCCGCCGCCAACGGTGAGCGGGGCGAACACCTGGTTGGCGGTACGGCGGACGACGTCGATGATGGTCGAGCGACCTTCGGGGGAGGCGGAGATGTCGAGGTAACAGATCTCGTCGGCGCCCTGCGCGTCGTAGGCGGCGGCCTGTTCGACGGGATCGCCGGCGTCGCGCAGCTCGACGAAGTTGATGCCTTTGACGACGCGGCCGTCCTTCACGTCGAGGCAGGGGATCAGCCGACGGGCAAGCATTTTAGATCTTCGGGTGCCCGTGGGAGACGCGCGCGGCCTCGGAGACGGTGAAGCGCTTGTCGTAGAGCGCGCGGCCGACGACGACCGCGGTGATGCCCGCGTCGCGGAGGCGGACGAGATCGTCGAGCTCGCCGACGCCGCCGGAGGCGATGACCTCGCAGCTGACGTGGCGCGCGAGGTCCGCGGTGGCGGCGACGTTCGGGCCGTGGCGGAGGCCGTCGCGCGCGATGTCGGTGTAGAGCAGGGCGGCGGCGCCCCAGCCGGCGGCGCGCCGGCCAAGCTCGGTGGCGGTGACGTTGCCGCTCGTCGTCCAGCCGTCGACGGCGACCACTCCATCGCGGGCGTCGACCGCGACGATGATCTTTCCGGGGTGCGCGGTGCACAGCTCCTCGACGAGCGCAGGCGACTTCACGGCGGCGGTGCCGAGGACCGCGAAGGAGGCGCCGAGGGCGAGGATCGCTTCGACCGCTGCGCGATCGCGGAGGCCGCCGCCGACCTCGACCGGAATTGGCGATGCGGCGACGATCGCGCGCACCAGGTCGAGTTGCCGCGGCTCGCCGAATGCGCCATCGAGATCCACGACGTGCAGGCGATCGGCGCCGTCGTGCGCAAGGGTGGCGACGAGCTTGACGGGGTCGGAGTGGAACACCGTGGCGCGGTCGCGCTTGCCCTCCTCGAGACGCACGGCCAGGCCGCCGAGAAGATCGATCGCGGGGAACAGCTTCACGCAGCCTCGACGAAGTTGGAGAGGAGCTGGAGGCCCACGGCCTGGCTCTTCTCCGGGTGGAACTGACACGCGAACACGTTGTCGCGCCGGATCGCCGCACACACGCTTACGCCGTGCACGGACTCCAGCGCGAGGAGCGAAGGATCCTCGGGCATCACGTGGAACGAATGCACGAAGTAGACGTAGGCGCCGTCGGCGATGCCGGCGACGAGCCGCTCCGGGCGGCGCTGCGCGATCTGGTTCCAACCCATGTGCGGGACCTTGAGCGTGGGATCCGTGGGCGCGAGCTTCACGACCTTGCCGCGGTACACGCCGAGCCCGGCGATGGGCCCCTGCTCCTCGCTCTCCTCGAACAGGATCTGCAGACCGAGGCAGATGCCGAGGTACGGCCGCCCGCTCGCGATCGCCTCGCGCAGTGCCTCGCCGAGGCCGCGCTCGCCGAGGCCGCGCATGAACACGCCAAACGCGCCTTGCCCGGGCACGACGATCTTGTCGGCCTTGCGAACCACGTCGGGATCGCGCGTGACCACCACGTCCCCGCCGACCTTCGCGATCGCGCGTTCGACGGACCGGAGGTTACCGGAGCAGACGTCGACGATCGCGATCACGCGATCAGCGTACCCTTGGTCGACGGCACCGCGCCGCCGAGGCGCGGATCGATCCGGGTGGCGGCATCGCAGGCCCGCGCGAAGGCCTTGAAGATGCACTCGATCGTGTGGTGCGCGTTGCCGCCGTAGTGGAGGTTGACGTGGAGATTGCACTGCGCGCGCGTGGCGAACGCGGCGAAGAACTCCTTTGCGAGCTCGCAGTCGAACTCGCCGATCCACTTGCCGTCGAGGCCGGTGACCCGCCACACGAATGCTGGGCGGCCACAGAAATCGACGGCGACCGTGACGAGCACCTCGTCCATCGGAAGGGTCGCGGAGCCGTAACGAACGATGCCGGCGCGATCGCCGAGCGCTTGCTCGAACGCATTGCCGAGCACGAGGCCCGTATCCTCGACAGTGTGGTGCCCATCGATCTCGATGTCACCGGAGGCCTTGAGCGTCAGATCGAACAGCCCGTGACGCGCGAACGCGTCGAGCATGTGGGTGAGGAACGGGAGCGGCGTGTGGATGGCGCGCGTGCCCGTGCCGTCAATGCCGAGCTCGACGCGGACCTGCGTCTCCTTCGTGTTTCGCTCGATCGCAGCGGTGCGCGCCACGTCTCCTTGTATCAGGTGGTTACCGATCGTACAAACAACCGCATGGCTCGGTACCCAGGGTTGATCGCTCGCGTTCTCGTGCCGCTGGCGCTGGTCTCGTGCGGCGGAGGATCGAAGAAGACGCCGAAGAAGCCGGTGACGGTGAAGAAGGATCCCACGCCGACAAAGCCGGCGGAGACCGAGGAGGATCGCGAGAAGAAGCGGGTCTCCGCGTCCCATGCACTCGTGCCCGAGGGCGCAAGCTGCCTGCCACAGGGCCTCAAGGAGAACACCGCGCCGCGCCTCGAGCTCGCCGCCATTGGCAGCGACGCCGTGGTCTGCGCGCTCGATACCGACGAGGCTCGCCTCCTCGGCCCGGTCGCCTGCTGGAAGATCGACCTCGCCTCGGGGGCTCTCACGTACATGCCTGCCGCCCCGATTCCGGGCCGCGGTATCTCGGTTCTCCTCGACGATCGCTGCGCCCGCGGCTTCTGCCTACCGAAGGATGCGAAGGCGCCGTCTTCGAAGATCGCGCGCATGGCGTGGAGCTCCGATGGCAGCAAGGTCGCCGTCCTGGTCGGCGATAACATGCATATCTACGACGCGTCCTCGAAGGCGCACGAGTCGAGCTTCTCGATCCGCGGCGACAAAGGCGTGACCAACGACCCGGCCGCAGTGCACTGGGTCGGTGACATGCTGTTCGTCGAGGGCACTGATCAGGGGCCGTTCTCCGCCGTGTGGGCGTTCAAGGCCGACGGCACCGCGGTCGGCGGCATCGAAGCGATCGGCGCCAAGGACGGCAAGCCGATCTCCACGTTCGGCGGCTCGTTCTCGCTGCTCGACAAGACCCGCGTCGCCGTCTCCGAGCAGGGCTTCTCGACGTTGACCGTCTACGAGACAGCCAGCGGCCAGCGCTCGAAGCTCGTGCGCAAGCTGACCAAGCCCCCGTGCAAGAACGAGGAAGTCGACGCCTACTGGAAGGACGAGAACGACAAGGTCGGCGCGAAGTGCAAGGACGCCCTCCAGAAGAGCTTCGGAGCGCTGCAGGGCGCGACTGCGGTCGCCGGCAGCAAGAACTTCCTCGTCATGCTCCGCGGCCCGCGCCTCGGCGAGCTCGCCGTGATGGACGCAAAGACGCTCGCCGAGAAGAAGGCGATCAAGCTCCCGTGGTGCGACGGTGGCTCGGCGGGCGCAGCCGGCGCTGCGATCGAGAACGACGATGCGAAGGACGACAAGGCCGCCGCCAAGGGCGCGACGAAGTCCACGACGCGCGCCCCGGCGAAGAAGGCCAAGGGCGGCGACGAAGATCCGGACGCCGGCGGCGAATAGCCGCCCAGGCCCGGCGGCGAATAGCCGCCCAGGCCGGCGGCGCTCACCGGCGCTTGCCACCGGCGCTCACCGGCGCTGACCGGCGCTTGCCGCCAGCGCTCTGCCACTGCCGCGCCCTTGGCCGCCGAGGACACTCGCGGGCACTGCCGCTGTTCTCACGCCGACACTTCGGTGCGGTTCGCACGCCGGTGCTGGTGCAGGGTGCAGACCGGGTACATGGGTGTGTAAAACGGGTTCGGTGCGAGCGCGCGAAAGCGCGCGCGAGCGACCTGCGATACGCCGGCAGAACATTCGCGGTCGCGCGAGATCTCGCGACGGGACTCAAATCTTCCTTGGCGCGCTTGGCGGCTTGGCGGCCATAACCCGGCACGGAAGTGCCGGCGTGCGAACCGCACCGAAGTGCCGGCGAGCGGAGCTCAGGCCCATGGCGGCGCGCATGGCGGCAAGCCGATGGCGGCAAGCCGATGGCGGCAAGCCGATGGCGGCTAGCGCCGCAGTTGCTGGACGCGCTCGCGCGATGCCGCGACGTCCTCGCCGCGCACGCCACCGACGAGATCGAGCCGAGCGGTCTGCTCACGGCCGGTCTGCGCATCGCGCGCGGAGACCTGGAGGATGCCGGAGACATCGAGCTGGAACGTCACCTCGATCGAGGTCTCACCGCGCGGCCGCGCCGGGATGCCCTCGAGGCGGAGGTCGCCGATCACGGTGTTGTTGTCGAGGCGGCGGGACTCGCCCTGGCACACGACGATGCGGACGGCGTCCTGCTTGTCGCGCGACGTTGTGAACATCTTGACCATCTCCGTCGGCAACCGTGAGTTGCGGCGGATCAACTCCTCGCAATAACCGGCCACGGTCGCGATGCCGAGGCTGCGCGGGGTGACGTCGAGAATCACCGGCGGCGGCCGGTACGTTGGCTCCGGCGGAGGCGGAGGCGGTGCCGGCATTTGCGGCATCTGGAACGCGTGCTGCTGCGGCGGCATCTGCTGGATCGGCGGTGGCTGCATCGCCATCTGCGTCGCCTTCTGGTGCGCCGGCGTCTGCGTCACCGGATACTGCTGCGGCGGCGCGAAGCCCTTCGCCGTACTTGCCGGGCTCGGCTCCTGCGCCGGAGGCGGTGGTGACGACGACATCAACGTGGTCGCGTTCGGGGACGCGGTCGGCATCGGCTGAAGTCCCGACTCGACGACGACCGTCGACTGCTGCGCAGCCGGATTGGTCTGGAAGTCGTCCGCGGTGCCCCACTGGTTGTCGGGATTCGGAGCGGCGGGCATCCCGCGTTGCGTCGGGCCCTTGCTCGGAACCGGCGGCGGCGTGGGAGCGCGCGGCGCCTCGGCGATCATCGTCTTCGACTGCGGCGCGGCGGTGGGGACGCCCTTGTCGGTGGTGCGCGGCATCGGCTTGAGCCGGCCGATCGCCGCGGGCGGTGGCGGCGTCTTGCCTTCGAACACCTCGCGCGTTCCCGTGCGCGGCAACGAGTACGACGTATCCGGCTTCAACAGACTCGCCTGCGAGACGTTCGTCTCCTCGTCGTCGATCTCGACGTCGGTGCCGAACTGGAGGTTGTCGACGGTATTGGTCTCGCCGTCGAACGAATCGTCGTCGGGCGCGACCGGGATCGCAACACTCTTCGACGACGATCGGCTGAGGATCCGCTCGAGCGAGGTCGCCTGCAGCGATGCGCCGACCGCGACCGCGTCCTCGGGATTGACGTCGGTGCGTGCAGCCTTCGCGAAGAACTTGCTGACCTGATCACGCACGTACGGGATCTTCGTCGTGCCACCGACGAGGATCACGTCGTCGATCTTGTCGATGCTGAGGCCCGCGTAGGTCAGCGCTTCCTTGCAGACCGGGAACGTGCGGTCGATGATGTCGGAGACCTGCGAGACGAACTCGTCGCGCGTGATCTCGATCTGGAGATTGAGCGGCGCACCCTTGGCTCCATAGGCGATCTCGTCGACTCGCACGACCGCACGCGACCGGCGCGACAGCTCGATCTTCGTCTGCTCGGCGACCGCGCGCAGGCGCATCATCGAGACCTCGTTGGTGCGGAGATCGATCCGGTTCTCCTGCAGGAACTTGCCGACCATCTTGTCGACGAGCCGCTCGTCGAGATCGTCACCGCCGAGGAACGTATCGCCTGCCGTGCCGAGCACCTCGTAGACCTGGTCGTGGAGCTTCAGGATCGTGATGTCGAACGTGCCGCCGCCGAAGTCGTAGACGGCGATGGTCTGCTTCAGGTTCCGCGTGTTGCCGTACGCGAGCGCCGCTGCCGTGGGTTCGTTGAGCACGCGCACGATCGTCAGTCCCGCGATGGCACCGGCGGTGGCGGTGGCCGAGCGCTGGGCATCGTTGAAGCTCGCGGGCACCGTGACGACCGCGCGCGAGACCGTCTCGCCGAGCTGGTGCTGCGCGATGTTGCGCACGTGATCGAGGACGATCGCGGAGATCTCCGGCACGGCGAACTCGCCGCCGCGGGTGACGATGAGGGGAAGCTCGTTCGCGCCTTCCTTGATCTGGAACGGCGAGCGCTTCTTCGCCGTCTTCACCTCGGGCGAGGAATACGCGCGGCCGATCAGGCGCTTGACCGAGTAGATCGTGTTCGACGGGTCGATGACCTTGCGCTGCTTCGCCGCGGCGCCGACCACCACACCGCCGTTCGGATGGAACGACACGACGGACGGATGGATCTTGTACCCGCCCTCGTCTGCGAGCACGCGGGCGTTCCCGAGCTCGTCGGCGTGCGCGACCACCGAGTTCGAGGTTCCCAGGTCGATGCCTACGATCGGATCGCTCAATTATCGACTCACAAGCTCGTCCAACTCCGGTTCCCGGCCGATGTTACAGCGACGGCGCGGCGGTGGCCAGAACGTGGTCGTACCAGCGTTCGAGCTGGCCCCGGAACGGCCACATCCATCCGTAGGACGGACCCAGGAACTGTCCGATCACGTACTCGCGGTACGCCGGCCGCCGGGGATACGCCGGCCCCCACACCTCGGCGGCTGCACGGATGCTCTCCGCGTAGGCCTCCTTCTCGAAGTACGCGCGGAACCACGCGAGCCCCATCGGCAGCGGGAGCAGGACATAGAGGAGCGCCATGCCAGGTAGGGTGAACTTACGAAATTGCCGTAGATGGACCGCCTCGTGTCGGAGGGTCACGTACCGCTGGTCCCCATCGATGGAGTCCCAGTCAGGCGTCACGTAGACGGTGCGGCCGATCGTGGTCTGGAACGAGTCGAGGTAGGTCCGCATGCGGCCAAGCGTCACGATCCGCAAACCGACGTCGATCGCCCGGTGGAACGCGGACTGATCCTTCCGGACGATCCGGAACCGCGGAAACTCGGCGCGCAACGCCTCGACGAGCGCTTCGTACCGGCTCACGAGGACAGTTTACTCCCGTTGACGCCGCACGTCCGGATCCGTAGCTTGCACGGTCCGTGGTGGATCTGTCGAAGTTGAACCCGCCGCAGCAGGAGGCGGCGAGCCACTTCGGTGGTCCGCTCCTCGTGCTGGCGGGCGCAGGCTCCGGCAAGACGCGCGTGATCACGATGCGGATCGCGCACCTGCTCGCCCAGGGTATTCCGCCGCAGGCGATCTGCGCGGTGACGTTCACGAACAAGGCCGCCGAGGAGATGCGCGAGCGCGTCGCCGGCATCGTCCGCGACAAGTCGGTCACGCGGCAGCTCACGATGGGCACGTTCCACGCGCTCGGCCTGATGATCCTGAAGCAGGAGCGCAAGGCGCTCGGGTTGCCGCGCGGCTTCGTGATCTACGATCAGTCCGATCAGATGGGCGCGGTGCGCGAGGCGCTGCGGCACGTCAAGAGCATGTCCCGCGATGGCGAGCGCCGGTTCGACGTGAAGGCGATCCTCACGCGCATCTCGCTCGCGAAGAACAAGTTCATCGCCGCCGAGGACTACGAGGGCAATCCGGCCGACGATTACGACGCGATCACGAGCGAGGTCTATCCGAAGTACCAGGAGATGCTCCGCGCGTGCGCGGCGTTCGACTTCGACGATCTGATCGTCGAGCCGGTACGTCTGTTCGAGAAGCACGCCGACGTGGGGGCGCGGTGGGCCGGCAAGTATCGGTTCGTCATGGTCGACGAGTTCCAGGATACGAACGCGGCGCAGCTGCGCATGGTCAGGCACCTCGTCGCCGAGCACGGCAACCTGTGCGTGGTCGGCGACGACGATCAATCGATCTACAGCTGGCGCGGAGCGGACCCCACGAACATCCTGCGGTTCGCCGAGATGTTCCCCGGTGCGAAGGTCGTGAAGCTCGAGCAGAACTATCGCTCGACGAAGATCATCCTCGCCGCCGCGAACACCGTGATCGCGAACAACAAGAACCGCCACGGCAAGTCACTGTGGTCGCAGCTCGGCGACGGCGAGATCATCACACACGCCGTGGCGGCGACCCCCGAGGACGAAGCGAAGTTCGTCGCAAAGGAGATCCACCAGCTCCATGCCGATGGTCGCGGCTGGGACTCGATGGCGGTGATGTACCGCTCGAACCTCCAGGCGAAGATCGTCGAAGAGGAGCTGCGAGCGGCGAGCATCCCGTACGTGATGTACGGCGGGCAGCAGTTCTTCGAGCGCAAGGAAGTGAAGGACGTGCTCGCGTACCTGCGCGTCGCGCTCAACCCGAAGGACGAGCTCGCGCTGCGCCGGATCATCAACTATCCCGCGCGCGGCCTCGGCGCCACCACCGTCGAGCGGCTCGTGCTCGCAGCGCAGGCGAAGCACGCTTCGCTGTGGGATGCGTGCAAGAGCGCGGTCACCGGCACCGGAACGTTGCCCGGGATGAACAGCACGCTGTCGAGCGATGACGATGGCGGACCGGGCATGACCGTCGATGTCGGCGATCTGCGCGGCGCCGCGCGCAACGGGATCCTCGAGCTGATCCACGTGGTGTCGGAGCTCGCGTCCGCGATCGAGAGCGGCATGGATCCCGTGAGCGCGACCAAGGTCCTCGTCGAGGACATCAAGCTCTACGACGATCTCCGGATGGCCTCCGGCAGCATGGCGGCGGCCCAGCGCAGGATCGACAACGTCGAAGGGCTGTATGCATCGCTGCAGCGGTTCGCCGAGCGCGGCAAGGGCAAGGAGGATCTCGCCGAGTACCTCCGCATGCTCTCGCTCGAGACCTCGAAGGAAGAGGATCAGATTCCCGGTCCGAAGGTCGTGCTCACCACGCTGCACGGCGCGAAGGGCCTCGAGTTCCCGGTGTGCTTCATGATCGGCCTCGAGGAGGAGCTGCTGCCGCACATCCGTACGCTGCAACCGCAGGCAACGGACGCGCTCGACGCGGATCACGCGACGGATATCAGCGAGGAGCGCCGGCTGTGCTACGTCGGCATCACACGCGCGCAGCGCAAGCTCTACCTGACCCGCGCGTGCACGCGTGTCTCCCGCGGCCGGTCGGTGCCACGGACGCCATCGCGGTTCTTGCTCGAGATCCCCGAGGAGCTCTACGAGGTGCGTGATATCGGCGAGGAAGCGCGCCAGAAGGTCCCCGAGGCCGAAGTCTCGAGCTTTTTCGGTAACCTCGCGAACATGCTCGACGATTAGGTGTGAACCGCACACCGCGCGTGATGTCATCAGCTGACGAAGCGTGAAGCGGGGCCTGCGTCGCAGGATCCGCGGTATGCCGCACGCATGAACCGGACTGCCATTGTCTGCGGACTCGTCGTCGCTGCGTGCGGCGGCAAGAGCGCGCCTCCGAACAACACCACCCTCGGCGACACGCACGTGGAGTCCAAGGACCGTGTCTTCAGACCCGTCGTCCCCGAAACGACGGATCCCGCGCTGCCGTTCCGACTGTCCTACGCGAACCCGGGCGGCATGTGGCAGCCGCAGCAGATGACGCTGCCGGGACATCTCGAGACGTTCAAGAACATGGGCGTCAAGATGGACCCGGCCGTGCTCGCGGATCCGCTCGCGGCACCGGTCGCCGGCATCGTCTCGGTGAACGGTTGCTCCGCGTCGTTCGTGTCGGGCGAAGGTCTCGTCGTCACGAATCACCACTGCGTGCAGGGTGCGTTGCAGTTCAACTCGAGCGAGAAGGAGAACTTCGTCGAGACCGGCTTCCTCGCGAAGACACGCGCCGAGGAGCGCTCTGCGGGTCCCGCGCAGCGCGTGTTCGTCGTGCAGGCGTACACCGATGTGACGAAGCAGATGCGCGACGGACTCGAGGGCGTGAAGGACCCGACGAAGCGCAAGGACGAGCAGGAGAAGCGCACGAAGGCGCTGCAGTCCACGTGCGAGAAGGATCGCCCGGGGATCCGCTGCGATGTCCGCGGCTTCTTTCGCGGCGCGCAGTACATGATGATCGAGAACCTGGAGATCCGCGACGTCCGTCTCGTCTATGTACCGGCGCGCGGTATCGGCAACTTCGGCGGCGAGGTCGACAACTGGGCGTGGCCGCGCCACACCGGTGACTTCTCGTTCTTCCGCGCGTACGTCGGCAAGGACGGCGCGCCCGCGGACTACTCCCCCGATAACGTCCCGTACCAGCCCAAGCACCACCTGCAGGTCACGACCGCGGGTCTCAAGGTCGGTGACTTCGTGATGGTCGTTGGCTATCCAGGTCGGACGAGTCGCATCAGCACCGCCGCCGAGATCCATCACGACGTCGAGTGGTTCTACCCGTACTTCATCGAGCAGTCGAAGCAGAGGTACGCGATCGCCGAGGAGCATCTCAAGGATCCCGGCGAGACCGGCATCAAGGCCGTGGTGATGAAGCAGAGCGTCCAGAACTTCCTCGAGAAGTACCAGGGACTGCTGAAGGGGATGACCTCGGGCGATCTGATGGCGCGCAAGGACGCGCTCGACAAGCAGATCCACGAGTGGGCCGCGCAGGACGGGCGCGAGACCTACCAGGCTGCGATCGAGAAGATGGAGAAGCTGATCGCCGAGGGTCAGCGCACCGAGCGCGTCGACTTCGATCGCGGATCGGCGTTCGGCGGATCGAAGTTGCTCGCCGCGGCGCTATCGTTCACGCGGTGGGCCGATGAACGCGCGAAGAAGGATGCGGATCGCGAGCCCGGCTATCAGGATCGCGACATGCAGCGCGCACTCGCCGGCCAGAAGCAGCTCAAGAAGGGCTACGACCGCGTTCTCGACCGCGCCGGCTTCCGCCTCGCGCTGACGCGGGCGCTGCTCCTCGACGACAAGCAGCGGCCGTGGCTGGCGCTGCTACTCGGCGCCAAGAAGGGCACGAAGGTCGACGAAGTGCTGATCGACAAGACCCTGGACGCCTGGTACGGCGCGCAGACGCTCGAGGACGAGGCCGTCCGCATCGACCTGCTGCAGAAGGGCACGATGGCGCAGCTCAAGGCCTCGAAGGATCCGTTTGTCCAGGCCGCGCTACGCGTGTACCCGACCGCGCGGGCCGAGGAGAAGAAGTCGGATACGCGCGCGGGCGACCTGCTCCTGGTCTCGCCGGTGTACGCCGAGGCGATGAAGCAGGTGCTCGGTGGTCAGCTCGCGCCTGATGCGAACGGCACCGTGCGCGTCACCTATGGCACCGTGCGATCGTTCAAGCCGGGCTCGACGGATCCGGCGGACGTGCCGTTCACCACGGTCTCGCAGATCCCCGCCAAGGACACCGGCAAGAACCCGTTCGACGCGCCGAAGGCCGAGCTCGCGGCGATCAAGGCGCGGAAGTTCGGCGCCTACGGCGATCCGGCGCTCGGCGGCGAGGTGCCGGTCGACTTCCTCAGCGACCTCGACATCACCAACGGCAACTCCGGCTCGGCCACGCTCAACGACAAGGGCGAGCTCGTCGGCCTCGCGTTCGACGGTACGCTCGACGGCGTAGCGTCCGACGTCGTGTTCAACAGCGCGACCACACGCACGATCCATGTCGACGCGCGCTACATGATCTGGACGATGGATCTCCTCGACGGTGCCGACCACCTGATCAAGGAGATGGGGCTCACTCCGAAGTTGTGACCCGCGTGCTGGTGAGGCGTTCGCGGGTGAGGCCGACGTAGCGAGCGTCGGCATCGCCCGCGATCCATCGGCGCTGGAGACGCGCTGCGACGACCGCGGTGGTACCCGAGCCGACGAACGGATCGACAACGAGCTGCCCGGGCTTGCTCGATGCGAGCACCAGCTTCTCGATCAGCGCCTCGGGCTTCTGCGTGGCGTGCGGCGTCTTCTCGGCCATGCCGTTGCAGATCACCGGGATCTCGATGACGTCGCGCGGTTTGGCGCCGAGCGGATTGGGTTCCCACTTGTCGCGCTGCTTGTTCTTTGCGCCGCGGTCGTACTGCGACGACACGGCCTGCGCACGTGCCGGGTACTTCGTGGTGTGACCGTTGTACGGGATGCGCACGGCATCGACATCTATCCGCGCGGCGTCCTTGCGCAGGTGCAGGATCGATTCGTGCGAGCGCCCCCAGTCCTTGCCGAGGTTGGCCTTGTTTCGGTACGACCAGATCAGCCAGCGACAGCTCGCGAACCGACGAGCACTGCGCACCTTGACGTCGGCGAGGATCTCCGAGAAGCCACACACGTACGCCGAGCCGTGCGGCGCGAGCACGCGCTCGATCTCGACGAGCCAGCTATCGCACCAGTCGACGTAGGCATCGATCGATTCGAACTCGTCCCACTCGGCCTTAGAGATCGCGTACGGCGGATCGGTGACCACGAGATCGACCGAGCCGGTCGCGAGCTTGCCGAGGAGCGCGAGCACATCCGCATGCCACAGCTCGCCGCCGTGCCCGGCGTGGGCGCGGGTAGGTCCTGCGCCGCGCAGATCGCGCGGAACCGGCAACTCGCGGACGACCCGAGGTGGACGCTTGGGCACGACGCGAGCATCCTACTCACGATGCAGCGCCCGGACCAGTGGATCCACCCCACCGCGATCATCGAGGAGGGTGCGCGGATCGGCGCGAGCACACGGATCTGGCAGTGGGTCCACGTCATGTCGGGCGCGCGGATCGGCAAGAACGGATCGATCGGGCAGGGCTGCTACATCGGCAACGTCACGATCGGCAACGGCTGCCGGATCCAGAACAACGTCTCGGTCTACGACGGTGTCGCCCTCGGCGATGACGTGTTCCTCGGACCGTCGTGTGTGTTCACCAACGTGAAGCACCCGCGCGCACACGTCTCGCGCAAGGAGGAGCTCTCGACCACGTGGGTGGGCCGCGGAGCGACCATCGGCGCCAACTCGACGATCCTGTGCGGCGTCACGATCGGCGACTACGCGATGATCGGCGCCGGTGCCGTGGTCACCCAGGACATCGGCGCGCACGCGATCGTCGCGGGCAGCCCCGCGTCGAGGATCGGCTGGGCGTGTCGGTGCGGCGAGACTCTCGGTGGAGATCGCACCTGCGCCCGCTGCGGCGACCGCTACAGCACCGACGGCGTCACGTTGACGCGACTGTGACTACGCGCGGTAGTGGTGCTTGAGCTGTGCCCAGAGCTCGAGCGGATCGAAGCCGAGCAGTGCGAACGGATGCGCGCCGGACTCCATCATCGCGTCGCGCGCGCGGCCGGCGAGCGCGGAGGCGCGATCGCGTGTGGCCTGCGGGAGCATGCGCGCCACCGCCGAGGCTGCCCGCCCGGCCATCGCGGCGACGGCGGCACCACCGAGGAGGCCGAGCAGCCAGGCCGGCGCAGGGTCGATGACCACCCGCTTCGCGTTGAGATCACGGGCGAGCTGATCGCTGGGGCCGGTGACGATGCCGAGCAGCGTGGATCGCTCGAGAAACAGCGCGAGACTCGGCTTCGCGAAGCGCTCCTCCACGGCTTCGAGCACGCGCTTGTGGCCCTTGACCCAGTCGCGGGCGAACGCGACCTCGGGGACGAGAGCCGCGATCGCACGGTGCGTGGCAGCGCGCACGATATCGCCATCGTCCTTGACCGCGATGATCGACGAGTGGATGCGCGAACGATCGTCCTCGATCACGTACGCGAGCAGCGCCGAGTGATCCGGGATCAGCAGATCGAACGTGCGCTGGATCGGATCGAACGATGGTGCGGGCAGCAGCTCGAGGAGCGGCGGCTCCGTCCACACGCCTGTGCCCGCGTGCTTCTTGAGGGCGCGTAGCGCGACGAGACCCTGCGCGACGAGATCCTGTTCGTGCCGGAGCGCCGCCTCGATCTCCGCCGACAGTGCGGCGATCACGTTGCGATCGATCGCGATCACCGCGCCCACGCCGAGCGTCTTCGCGCACGCATCGAGGCCCTTCGCGGTGAGCGACGGTAGCGGCGCTGTCGCCGGATCGATCGAGCCGCGCCCACCTTCACCGGCGATCACGAGCTTGATCACGCGCCCCGCATCGAGGATCGCGAGCGCCCAGCGCGGCTTCTCGATCACGCGGGGCGGCGTTAGCAGACGCCACCAGTTTTTCCAGTGTCGCGCATCAAGATCTGCGAGCTCGAGCTCTGGTGACAGCACGTAGGAAGCCTACTTGCACTGGGTCCGGAACGGGGAGAGAGTCGCGCGCATGAAGACCCCCAAGCTTGCAATGTTGTTCCTGATGGCCGTAGCGGGCGTCGCGAGCGCCGGCGGCTCCGACGGATCGATCGGCATCGGCGGCGAGTACCAGCTCAATGGAATCGGCGGTGCTTCGTTCAACTACGATGGCGGCAAGTTTCACGTCGGTGCGTTTCTCGGGCTCAACGATCCCCAGGGCGCCGACAACACCGACTTCTCGATCGGCGCGCGGTTCTTCTACCATGTGGCCTCGACGGCGATGTCCGACTTCAGCGTCGGCGGCAGCGTCGGCGTCCTCTCGGACGGCATCCCGCCCACCGGTGGCGTCGGAAATGGCACCCGTGACACGAACCTCTATCTCGAGCCGGGCTTCCAGATCCGCGCGTTCATCGCATCGAACGTGGCGCTCAGCTTCACCGGTGGCCTCGTGATCCGGGCCCTCGACGACAGTGGTGTGCAGTTCGGGGCACAGGTAACCGGCATCGCCGGCGTTCACTACTACTTCTTCGGCCAGTAACTATTCGTCGCCGCCGCCGACGGTGGCCGCGAGCGCGATGTCCTGCGCCTTGATCTTCGACGGATCGAACTTCTTCGCGCCGTCGATCATCTTGTCGATGGTCTTGTCGAAGTCGGGCGCCGCGTCTTCCTTGCCCGGCTTCACGAAGCGGAGCGGGTTGACGCGCGCGACCACGATCGGCTTGAGGTAGCCGCTGTTCCACCCGGATTCCTTGAGCCGCACGACCGCGGCGCTGACCGCCTCGTCGAGCTCGAGCAGCTTGTCGGCGTGCTCCTCGCGGAGCACGAGGCTCTTCTTCATCGGATCGGTCGACCACGTCTCGCACTTCGAGACCACCGAGTTGTAGGCACCGCCAGAGAACCGCGCGTTCTTCTCGTAGCAGATGCCGATCGTGACCAGCGATGCCTGCTCGAGCTCGAACGCGACATCGGTCTCGCTCTGGCCCGTACGCTTCGGGTCCGCAGCGATCGCGCGCGCCATCCGGATGACCTCGATCGCCTTGTCCTTCAGGTTGTGCGCCTTCTCGGTGTTGAGCGCGAGGATCCGGAACGCGATCTCCGGCTCCGGCATCACGAGCGCGACCACGGTCTTCGCGCCGAGTGTGGTCAGCGCCGCGAGGCGGTGCATGCCGTTCGGCGAGATGAAGCCATCACCGTCGGGGACCGCGATCACGGGATCGAGAAACCGCCCGACCTTCGGGATCACGGCAGCGAGACGATCGGCGTGCGCCTTCGAGAGCTCGCGCTGATACGGCGTGGGCTTCACCTTGTCGAGCGGCAGCGCGGCGAGCGCGACCCAGTGACCGCCGAGGGGCTCGCGATACGCGGAGAGTACATGGCCGCCGGCATCCTCGATCAGCCTTCCGAGCGCCTTGATCTCGGGTGACTGCGTGCCCGACGCGACCTCATCGGTCGTGAGGCCGACCGAACCCGCCTCGGCCTTCGTCTTCTTCTTGCGTGGAGTGGATGCCTTCTTCGGTGCTGCGGCCTTCGCCTTTGCCATGCTCCGCACTGTAGTACCCTTGTCGCGTGAAATGGCAGCGCGGCACCGAGAACGACGATGTCGTCGACGCGCGTGGGAAGCGCCCTTCCGGAGCGGTCCTCGCTGGTGGCGGCGTGGGAGCAGCGGTCGTCGTGTTCATCGTCGCGCGGTTGTTCGGCGTGGACATCAGCGGCCTGTTCGGCGGCGGCGATAGCAGCAACACCACCACCACCTCGTCGACACAGTCGGAGCAACCGCAGCCGAAGCAGGGTCCAGATCCGGATGCCGAGCTTCTCGACTACGTGAAGTTCGTGATGAAGGACATCCAGGACTCGTTCGACGCGGAGTTTCGCGCCAGCGGGAAGACGTACACGCGCGCGAAGCTGATCGTGTTCACCGAGGCGGTCGATACGGCGTGCGGTCGATCGTCGGCGGCGATCGGTCCGTTCTACTGCCCGGGCGACAAGCACGCGTACATCGACCTGTCGTTCTACAAGGAGCTGCGCCAGAAGTTCGGTGCCCCGGGGGACTTCGCGCAGGCGTACGTCCTCGCGCACGAGATCGGGCACCACGTACAGAACCTCCTCGGGCTGGAGACCAAGGGCGCGCGTCTGAAGCAGGGCGAGACGCGCAACCAGAAGTCAGTGCGGGTCGAGCTGCAGGCCGACTGCTTCGCCGGCGTGTGGGGACACGACGCCGCGGGCAAGAAGCTGCTCGAGGTCGGTGATCTCGAGGAAGCGCTCAACGCGGCGAGCGCGATCGGCGACGATCGCTTGCTGAAGCAGGCGGGCGCCGACGTGAACCCCGAGACGTTCACGCACGGCACGTCCGCGCAGCGGATGAAGTGGTTCCGGCGTGGCTTCGATACGGGAAAGCTGGACGCGTGCGATACGTTCGCCGCCGAGGAGTTATGAGTCAGGTCACGTCGTTTCCGAAGGCTGAAATCAAGGTTCTCCTGCTGGAGAACGTCCACCCGGTCGCCTCCGAAGCGTTCAAGGCGGAGGGCTTCCAGGTCGAGATCGTGAAGGGCGCGCTGCCTGAATCGGAGCTCGCCGCGCGCGTCGCGGACGCCCACATTCTCGGGATCCGATCGAAGACGCAGGTCACCCAGGCAGTCCTCGATGCGGGCCGGCGCCTGATGAGTGTCGGTGCGTTCTGCATCGGCACGAACCAGATCGCCACGCTCAAGGCGAACCAGCGTGGCGTGCCGGTGTTCAACGCGCCGTTCTCGAACACGCGCTCGGTCGCCGAGCTGATCATCGCGGAGATCGTGATGCTGTCGCGGCGACTCGGCGATCGCTCGCGCGAGGTCCACGAGGGTCGCTGGAACAAGGTCGCGGTCGGCAGCCACGAGATCCGCGGCAAGACGCTCGGCATCGTCGGCTACGGCCACATCGGCACGCAGGTCGGCGTCCTCGCCGAGGCGTTCGGGATGCGCGTGGTGTTCTTCGACATCATGGCGAAGCTGCCGATGGGCAACAACCGCACGATCGTCACGCTCGACGAGCTGCTCTCGATCTCGGACTTCGTCACACTGCACGTGCCCGAGACCACGGCGACGAAGAACATGATCGGCGCGGCGGAGCTCGCGAAGATGAAGCCCGGCGCGTGCCTGCTCAACGCGAGCCGCGGCACGGTCGTGGAGATCGAGCCGCTCGCCGCCGCGATCAAGAGCGGGCATGTCGGCGGCGCCGCCGTCGACGTTTACCCCGACGAGCCGGAGGGAAACAGCGAGGGCTTCGTCTCGCCGCTGCGCAACCTCGAGAACGTGATCCTGACGCCTCACATCGGCGGCTCCACCGAGGAGGCGCAGGAGGCGATCGGACGCGAGGTGTCGGCGTCCCTCATCAAGTACATCAACACCGGCGCCACCACCGGCGCGGTCAACTTCCCGCAGATCGAGATCCCACTCCACAAGGACGCCCACCGCATCCTCAACGTTCACAGGAACGTTCCCGGCGTGCTGCGCGACATCAACAAGATCGTTTCGGACTGGGGCGCGAACATCCGCGCACAGATCCTGTCCACCGATGCGGACATCGGTTACCTGATCATGGACCTCGATCAGGACGTTTCGCAGGACGTGAAGAAGGCCATCGGCGCGCTCGAGACCAGCATCAAGACGCGCATTTTGTTTTAGGGAGTACACTCGGAGACGAGTGCACATCAGCGTCTTCGACATCTTCAAGATCGGCATCGGGCCTTCGAGCTCGCACACGGTCGGGCCGATGCGCGCTGCGAAGCGATTTGCCGAGCGCCTCGAGGCGGATGGTCAGCTCGCGCAGACCGCGGGCGTGAAGATCGAGCTGTTTGGTAGTCTCGGCTTCACCGGCAAAGGGCACGGCAGCGACAAGGCGGTGGTGCTCGGGCTTGAGGGCGAGGAGCCGAAGACCGTGGACGTCGATAGCATCGCGAAGCGGATCGCGGTCGTCACCGAGACGCGCCGGATCAAGCTGCTCGGCAAGCACGAGGTCGATCTCGATCCCGCCGAGGCGCTGATCTTCCATCGCCGCGAGAAGCTTCCACTGCACTCGAACGGCATGCGATTCACGGCGCGCGATGCGAACCACGCGGTGATCGTCACGCGCGAGTACTACTCGGTCGGCGGCGGCTTCGTCGTGGATCACACCGGTGCGCCCGCCGATGGCAGCACGCCTGCCGAGCAAGTCACGGTTCCGTACCCCTTCAACTCCGCCGACGAGCTGCTGCGCCTGGCGAACGAGCACGGCATGAGCTTCTCGTCCCTGATGCTCGAGAACGAGAAGGCGCACATGCCCGAGCTGGAGATCCGCGCTCGCGTGATGGAGATCTGGAGCGCGATGGATGCCTGCATCAAGCGCGGCTACGAGCGCGAGGGCATCCTGCCCGGCGGCCTCAAGGTGAAGCGGCGGGCTGCGGCGCAGTACCGTAAAATGAAGAGCGATCCGGCCGGCTCGAGCGATCCGCTCGGGATCCTGGACTGGGTGAATCTGTTCGCGCTCGCGGTCAACGAGGAGAACGCCGCCGGAGGTCGGGTCGTCACGGCGCCGACCAACGGCGCCGCGGGCATCATCCCCGCGGTGATCATGTACTACCGGCGGTTCCTGCCGAACGCCGACGACGAAGGCACGCTTCGCTTCCTCCTCACCGCCGCAACGATCGGTGCGCTGTACAAGAAGAACGCATCGATCAGCGGCGCCGAGGTCGGCTGTCAGGGCGAGGTTGGAGTCGCGTGCTCGATGGCGGCAGGCGCGCTCGCAGAGGTCATGGGTGGCACACCTGCGCAGGTCGAGAACGCGGCGGAGATCGGGATGGAGCACAACCTCGGGCTCACGTGCGATCCGATCGGAGGTCTCGTCCAGGTGCCGTGCATCGAGCGCAACGCGATGGGCGCCGTGAAGGCGATCAACGCGGCGCGGATCGCGCTGCAAGGCGATGGGACGCACAAGGTCTCGCTCGACAAGGTGATCAAGACGATGTGGCGCACCGGCGCAGACATGAGCAGCAAGTACAAGGAGACCGCGCGCGGTGGTCTCGCCGTCAACATCATCGAGTGTTGATCAGGTACGCTGAAGCAAGTGGAGCTAACCGGGCTCGAACCGCGGCGCAGCGACCTGGCGCGCGGGATCGTGATCGCAAGGAGCAAGGCTCCTCTCGATCCCGCCGCACAGGATGCGCTGTGGGTCGCGCTATCGAACGCCGGCGTCACGGAGACCGAGCGCCGCGACACCGATGACGGCGCCGAGCCCGAGGAGCAGATCGCGCGGCAGTGGCTCGCCGCACCGTGGATGCCGCCGGCGCCCGACGAGATCGAGTCCCAGCGCGCCGCATTCCTGGCCGCCGCGGAGACCTTCGGTATCGAGCAGATCTGGTGCGTGAAGGTCGAGACCGGCATCGATGGCGTGACGTGGATGGAGATCACCGCCGCAGAGCCGGTCTCGGAGGACGAGGACGACGCGCCCGCGATCTCGGCCGAGCCGCCGGAGATCGTCGACGCGATCTTCGAAGACAAGGAAGAGGTCCTCTACGCGGCCCCCGATGCGCCCGAGCCCGCTGCGGAAGGTGACGCGAGCGGCGAAGACGATACCGATGACGAATTCGGCGACGACGATGACATGCAGGACGACATCGCGTCGGCGCTCGAGAGCCACTGGCGCAACGGCGTGCCGCCCATGGAGCACTCGGTCGAGTTTCCGATCGAGCGCTATCCCGAGATCATCGACGACTATGACTGGGAGAGCTTCGGCATCGCGATGAAGCTCTCCGGCCCCGAGCTTCCGGGCGAGGAGTCCGTGATCAACGCGTTCTTCGCGCTGTGGCTCTCCGTCTACCAGGACGAGCGCACCGACGAGTTCGAGCCGTTCCAGCGTGCAGACGTGGTCCACGATCGCCGCCACCGCGCCGCGTTGATGTGGGTCGAGCGCTTCGCGGTTCCGGCCACCGCCGCCGACCAGGTCCACTTCCTGCTGTGGGTCGCCGCACGCATCAACGACGTGCTGCCCCTCGCGTGGGCACGGTTCGATGCCGTCGACGATTCGGTCAAGTCGCGGGCGGTGCCGGATGATGGCTCCGAGGTGTTCGTCCTCGCCGGGAACCCGTTCGCGGAACGGTTCCGTCGCCATGGCGAGGAGCCCGCGCTGTCGTGGGCGGTGGGCCAGAGCGCGTGGAGCAAGCGCGAGCTCGCCGGCATGTTGATCGAGGTTGCACTCGAGCATGATCCCGACGAGCCGGCGACCGCGGTGGTCGCCGAGCGCCTGCTGCGGCGCGCGCTGTCGTTCGACGCCGGGTCGGATGCGACCGGATATCTCGCGATCGTCCTGATCCGCCAGCGCCGCCTCGCCGAGGCCACGCAGCTCGCGAAGGCAGCGACGCGCCGCGACGTGCGACTGCTCGTGGTGGGCGAGACCGCCGAGCACATACCGGACGAGCTGGGCTCCGCGCTCGATCTCCTCGACGACGAGACGCTGCGCGCCACGGATCCCGAGGAGGTCTCGGACCTCGTCAGTGCGATCGCACGCCACGCGCCGAGCCACCTGCCTGCGATCCTGTCGCGGCTGCCGCGGGAGACCGCGCTCGTCCCGTACCTCTACAACGCGAGCTTCGCGGTCGAGCGGCCGCAGGCGTTGCAGATCCTCCGCCGCGTTCTCTCGCTCCCCGAGCCGCGGCGCGAGATCGGCGAGGCGCGTACCGCGCTTGTCATGGCGTGGAACAACGCGTGTATTCACGCGCACGCGCTCGGGGACTACAAGCTCGCGGTCGAGCTCGCCGAGAGCGGTCAGCCGTTCGCGCCCGAGAACCCGTACATCTATCACTCGGCGGCGTGCGCGTACGCGGCGACGGGGCAGGTCGACCGCGCGATCGAGCAGGTCGAGCTCGCGATCACGCACGGCTACGAGCACTCGGAGAAGATGGAGACCGACGCGGATCTCTCGGTGCTGCAGGCCGATCCGCGGTTCGCGCAGCTGTTCGTCGACTGGCGCACGCGGCGCGCCGACCTCAACTGATACGATGGGATCGTGGCGTATCGGATCCTGGCGTGGTTCCTGCGGGTGGTCACGCGGGTGTTCTTTCGCCAGATCGAGGTCGCCGGGCTCGAGCACGTTCCTGCGACGGGACCGGTGCTGTTCGCCGGCAATCACCCGAACTCGCTGATCGATCCGATCCTGATCATCACGACATGCGGCCGCAAGGTGCACTTCGCCGCGAAGGACTCGCTGTTCAAGGGCCGCATCATGCGGGCGTTACTGCGCGGTCTCGGTGCGGTACCGGTCGCGCGTAAGGACGAGCGGGATGGCGGGCAGCCCGCACCGACCGGGCCGGTCCGCGATGCCGCGGACCGCACGAGCGCGAACGACAAGGCGTTCGAGAACATGTTCTCGGTGCTCGCCGCGGGCGGCACCATCGGCATCTTCCCCGAAGGCCTCTCACATGACGAGAGTCAGCTCACGAAGCTGAAGACCGGTGCGGCGCGGCTGGCACTCGGCGGGGCGACGAAGATCTCGCAACCGGTGACGATCGTTCCATGTGGCCTGACGTTCATCCATCCGAAGCGGTTCCGCAGCCGCGTGCTCGTGCAGTTCGGACCACCGCTCGTGATCGAGCCGGGCCGCAGCACCGAGCCGGAGACCGTCCGCACCGTGACCGGCGAGATCGATCAGGCGATGCGGCGACTCACGATCAACGCGCCCGACTGGGAGACCGTCCGTGCCCTCGACGTGGTGCGCCGCCTGTACCAGCCGCAGGAGATCTCGATCGAAGATCGCGTCGAGCTCTCGCGCCGATTCAACCAGTACTACAGCACCGTGGCGATGGATCCGAAGGTGATCGGCTTGATGTCGCGGGTGCGCGTCTACCAGGAGAAGCTCGACGAGCTCGGCCTCACGGATCGCGAGCTCGCGCGCGATCTCTCGAAGCTCGAGATCTTCGCGCGCATCCTGAGGCACCTGATCCTCGTCGCGTTCTGGCTGCCGTTGACGGCACCCGGCGCGCCCCTGCACATTCCCACGTTCGCGTTCGCGCGGATCGCCGGCGCGCGCCTGACGCCGCGCAAGGACGTGATCGCGACGACGAAGCTGCTGATCGGGATGATGCTCGTGCTGCTGTCGTACGCGGCTGCCGTCTCGGTGCTGTGGTGGAAGGTCGGCTTCGGGTGGGCGCTGTTCGCCGCGATCCTGTTGCCGATCTCCGGCTGGGCCACGCTGCGCGTACTCGATCGGTTGCGTCTCGTGCGGCGCGGGTTCGGCGCCCTGTTCCGTCAGCTCCGGTTTCGCCGCGAGGTCACGCAGCTGCGCGTGGAGCGCGAAGGGCTCTCCGAGGACGTGGTCCGGATCGTCACCGAGGTCAAGCCGGAGAATCTGCCGGCACTGTTCCCGCCGAATGATCCACGCCGCGAGGAGTCCGAGGAGTCGCGTCGCGCGCGCAAGAACGCGGACCTCGACGCCGAGCTCGACAAGGACGATGCCGAAGAGCGCGCCGAAGACGTCGCCGAGGACCGCGGTCCGGAATGAAGCCGCTCGTCGTCTTGCTCCACGGCCTCGCGCGCGGCCATGGCTCGATGGCCCGCATGGGCAAGGCGCTGCGCGAGCACGGCTTCGAGACCTGGAGCCGCACGTACCCTTCGCGCAAGCACTCGATCAGCTATCTCGCAGGCGAGGTCGCCGAGTGGATCGTCGAGCACGCGGGTGACCGCCCCGTCTGCGCGGTCACGCACTCGATGGGCGGCGTGATCGTGCGCCATCTCCACGATCCGCGGATCCGCTGGCAGCGCATCGCGATGCTCGCCCCCCCGAACCGCGGCAGTCAGCTCGCCGCGGGCCTCGCCGCGAACCCCGTGTTCCGCTGGTACTACGGCCCCGCAGGCGCGGAGCTCGCGGACGGATCGCAATGGCCTGCGCCGCCTGCGCCGTTCGCGGTGATCGCCGGGACCCGTGCGAGAGCGCTCACCAACGTCACGAGTTGGACGATGGGCCGTCGGTTCCCCGCCGGAACGCGCAACGACGGCACCGTCGCGGTCGACGAGACCCGGCTCGATGGCATGGCCGCGTTCGCCGAGGTCGACGCGACGCACACCTGGATCATGAACGATCCGAAGGTCCAGGCCCTTGCCATCGCATTTCTCCGCGACGGAGCCTTCGGCGCCGTGACGACATGATCGCGCTTGTGTTACAGAACTGAGCTGGAGGCTGCATGTTCGGTCGGTTCCTGCCCCGCGAGACCAGCTTCTTCGATTTCTTCGAGCAGCACGCTGCGCTGACGATCGAAGGCACGAAGGAGTTCCTGTCGCTGGTGACCACCGGCGCGAACATCCCGGCGAAGTGTCGCCGCATCTCGGACATCGAACACGAGACCGACACGATCACGCACCGCTGTGTCGAGGCGCTGCACAAGACGTTCATCACGCCGATCGACCGCGACTCGATCCACCGTCTGATCACGCGGATGGACGACATCATGGACTACGTCGAGGCGGCGGCCGAGCGGATCGAGCTCTACGAGCTGACCGTGATGACCGCGGACGTCCGCGATCTCTCCGACTGCCTGCACCGCTCTGCGCTCCAGGTCGAGCAGTGCGTGCGCGGGCTCCGCGATCTCAAGGATCCGCAGGGCACGCTCAAGCTCTGCATCGACATCAATCGCCTCGAGAACGAGGCCGACGCGATCCTCCGCCGCTCCGTGGCGCGCCTGTTCAAGGAAGAGAAGGATCCGATCGTGATCATCAAGTGGAAAGAGGTCTACGAGAACCTCGAGATGGCCAGCGACCGTTGTGAAGACGTCGCGAACATCATCGAAGGCGTCATCCTCGAGCACGCGTAGACCGCCATGGACGTTCACGCAATCGTCATCGTCACGATCGTTGCCGCGCTCCTGTTCGACATCCTCAACGGCTTCCACGATGCGGCGAACTCGATCGCGACCATCGTCTCGACCCGTGTGCTCTCGCCGCGAATCGCGGTGCTGTGGGCGGCGACGTTCAACCTGATCGCGTTGTTCATCTTCCATCAGGGTGTCGCCGATACGATCGCGAAGACGATCCACATCGAGGGCACGAGCACCGCGTACGTCTGGATCGTGGTGTCCGGGCTGATCGGCGCGATCATCTGGAATCTGTTCACGTGGTGGGTCGCGCTACCTTCGTCGAGCTCGCACGCGCTGATCGGCGGCCTCTCCGGCGCGGGCCTCGCCTACGGTGGCCTCGATACGCTTCAGCTCAAGGCGATCGCGAAGACCCTGTACTTCATCCCGCTCGCGCCCCTCATGGGCCTCGTGCTCGGCAGCCTGTTGATGTTCATCGTGTTCTGGCTGTTCCGGAAGTGGCGGCCGCAGCGCGTGGATCGCACGTTCCGTGTCGGTCAGCTGATCTCGGCCGGCTTGTACTCGATCGGCCACGGCGGCAACGACGCGCAGAAGACCGCGGGTGTGATCTGGGCGGTGATGATCGCGGGCGGCATGCTCGGGCCAAAGGATCCCGCGCCGTACTGGATCTTCGTGGCGTCCTACGCGGCGATGGCGTTCGGCACCGCGATCGGCGGCTGGCGCATCGTCAAGACGATGGGCATGGGCCTCACGCACCTGAAGCCCGTCGGCGGGTTCTGCGCAGAGGTCGCCGGCGCGATCACGCTGTTCCTCGCCACATACCTCAAGATCCCGGTCTCGACGACGCACACCATCACCGGCGCGATCGTGGGCGTCGGCTCGGTCGTCCATGCCCGCGGCGTTCGTTGGGGCCTCGCGACGCGGATCGTCTACGCTTGGATCTTCACGATCCCGGCCGCCGGTCTGATCGGCGCGGGCACCGTGGTCCTCGTCCACGCACTCGGCGCTTACTGAGGCTCGAGCGCGACTTCGTACTCGAGCTTGTCTTCGGGTGCTGCCGTCTTGATCGTCACGTTCACGAACTTCGTCTTGACGCAGGCATCCGCGGCGGGCACGCCCGTGCTCACCACCTTGACGTTGGCCTTACTATCCGCGAGCGTCAGCGTGAGCTTCGTCAGCTTCGACGTCTTCCCGTCGACGCAGTCGAGCAAGGCGTCCTTGCGCGAGCGCACCGCGGTGGTCAGCGCGTCCTTGAGGCCCTGCTCCTTCGAGAGCGAAGCCTTGTCGGTGCGCGGGGCGAGCGGCTCCGCGGCTTTCTTGAGCGACAGCTCCATCCACATCGCCGATGCGCCGGTCGGCAGCTTGATCGCCTCGAGCGCGCGCGCGAGGCATGCATCGTACGTCGACTCCCCGTTGCTGCGCACGAGGGCCTTCCCATCGAACCACACGGCGACATCCAGATCCGCGAGGGTCTTCGCGCGCTTCGCGGCGCATGCGTTGATCGCCCCGGCTTGCGCATCGAGCGCCTGCGAGATGTCAGCGGCACGGTTCTCGGTGTACGCGAGCCGCTTCGTGCCGAGCTGCCACGGGCCGCCCTTGGCATCGATCAGCACCGCGACTTCGGACACCTTGGGCGACGGGTTGAACGTCCCGATGTTCTTGTTGCGGTCGAGCACGTCGACCCGGCCGAACATCACGAACGCGCCGGGAAGCTTCTCGGTGATCGACGCCTTCTTGAGGCCGCCGGCGATGCAGCTATCGAGCGCAGACGATCCGGTGCCGCGGACCTTCGCGCGCGTGACATTGCCGGCCTTGCCGATCTCGAGCCAGTAAACCGCCGACCCCGCCGCCACCGGCGCGCGCATGATGCAGTCGGTGAGCGTGGCATCGAGCCCTTTATCCGCGCCGAGGAGCTTCTTCGGCGGAAGCGTGAAGCCGAGGCCGCCGTCCTCGAAGATCTGGTAGGCGGGTGGCTTGTCGGCGGCTGCGGTCGCGGAGATCACCGAAACCGCTGCGATTGCGAGGAGGCGCATGCCCTGTCATACCCGGGATCTAGGGTTCCCGCCGTGGCGAAGCTCTACTTCCGTTACGGCACCATGGACTCGGCGAAGTCGCTGAACTTGCTCGCGGTCGCGCATAACTATCGCAAGCAAGGCAAGCGGGTCCTCCTGATGAAACCCCGGCTCGACACGCGGTTCGGTGCGACGAAGATCTCGTCACGCGCGGGCCTCGAGACCGAAGCCGATGTGATGATCGACGAGGACACGGTGCTCGATCCGCGCGACTACGCGGGCATCGATTGCATCCTCGTCGACGAGGCGCAGTTCCTCCCTCCGACGGTGATCGAGGACCTGCGGCGGATCACGGTCGATCCGGGCGTCCCGGTGATCTGCTACGGGCTGCGCACGGACTTCCGCACGAAGCTGTTCCCGGGCTCGCAGCGCCTGATGGAGCTCGCGGATGGTATCGAGGAAGTGAAGGTCACCTGTCAGTTCTGCGCGAAGAAGGCGATCTGCAACCTGCGCTTCGTCAACGGTACTGCCACCGTTCGCGGACCGCAGGTCCAGCTCGGGGCCGACGAACAGTACGCGCCGGTGTGCTGGGGACACTACGACGAGGCAACCCGTCAGGTCTCCGCCGAGGCCTCGGGCGCCGTCCTCCGCCCGAGCTGACCAGCACGAGCCGGCCCGTCTCGAGGGCGCTGCCAACCAGGCCGAAAAAAAACCGGCCGAGGCAGAATTACCTCGGCCGGCCAGCCATCCTCGGGTCCGCGGTCTCACCAACCGAGTTCCCGAATCGTATGTCGCGTCAGCGGCTGGCGCGGACGCTCCGGCTACTGAAGTAGCCACTGGGAAACTGCATGATCGTAGACAGTGCAGCGCAGATGCCAGCGCGCACCCATGTTCGTTCGAGCAGTTGTGATCGGCGTGCGCTGCGACCGGCGGCTCGATCAGCCAGCGACTTCGAACGTCAACCCGGTTCGACGCAGTCGGTCGAGAAGGAACTGTCCCATCGCGACACTGGGAGTCGTCACACCACCGGGAGCGGTGAGCGGATCGAACGCGAGGCTCAGGGCCGACTCGCCGAGCATCTTCGCAGTTGACCCATAGCCCGGATCTCCGTGCTGATCGCCGGCGACGTAGACGAGCGTGTTGTTGCCCACCTCGCCAACGAAGCGCGTCTTCCAGTAGCCGTTGGTGCGCTTCTGCTCCGAGGGACCTTCGCCGGGTTGTGGGGCGCGTTTCGCGAGCATCGCGCGCAGCTTCGGCCGCTTCATGGCGAACGAGATGCCGGCGAGGCCACCGGCGACCGCGGCCGCCATCAGCGCGCCGCGTGCCGAACCCTTGGTCGACATCACCTCGCGGTAGACGAAGTCGTCGCCCCATGGAAAGCCCGCGAGCGCGTGCGCGCGCCGCACGACGCGTGTGTTGATCCCGGCCATCAGGAACGGGACCGTGAACATCTTGAGCTGCGGGTTCCAGCCGATCGAGCTCTCGTCAGGCGCGGGCGGCCGGTTGGCATGCGGATCCGGATCGAGCGCGTATGGATTGCCGAGCAGCTTGCGCACGCCGCGATCGTTGCTCGCCTCGAGCGCGGTCTGCATGCCGCTCGCGACCGTGCCGCCGGAGACCGCGCCGCTCGACTCGCCGAACAGCGCTGTCACCTTGGTCGCCGGTTTGCCGAACGTCTTGATCATCTCCTGCTGGAGCGCCCACGTTCCGAGGTCGCTCGGGATCGAATCGAAGCCGCAGGTGTGGACGATCCGCGCGCCCGTCCTCACCGCCGTATCGTGGTGAGCATCGATCATGCGCCGCATCCACTGCACCTCGCCGGCGAGATCGCAGTAGTGCGTGCCGTGCTCGGCGCACGCGGCAACGATGACGCTGCCGAACTTCGCGTAGGGACCGGCCGTGGTGCAGATGACCTTCGTGCGCCCGGCGATGCCTGCGATCGCTTCCGCATCGAGTGCATCCGCGACCAGCACCGGCACGCCGAGACCGAGCGCCTCGAGCTTGTCCTTGTTGCGACCGGCGCTCGCCCAGCGCGGCTTCTGCGTGGACCGCGAGATGTACTCGGCGACCAGCTTTCCGGTGAAGCCCGTTGCGCCGAACACGACGAGATCAAATTCGCGGTTCATGTTGCGGTGCCACTCTACCGCTCTGCCAGCCGCCCGGTATGCTGGGCGGGTGTCGCCGTTGACCGAGCGTCTTGTCGCTCATCTCACTCCCGGTGATCCGCGTCCAGGCGCCGAACAACGACGCCGAGCCGCGGTCGCCATCCTCCTGCAGGACGAGCCGGCCGGTCCGCGCGTGCTGCTCATGAAGCGTGCGGAGCGTCCGGGCGACCCGTGGTCGGGTCACATCTCGTTGCCGGGCGGGCGCTACGAGACCTTCGATCCAGATCTCCACGCCACCGCGATCCGCGAGACACGTGAGGAGCTTGGCGTCGAGCTCAGTGGCGCGCGCTACCTCGGCCAGTTGACGGCACTCCACCCGAGCACCGGAGGACCGAACGGCATCGAGGTGACGCCATTCGTGTTCCTCACGGAGGTCGTCGTGGAGCCGACCTGCGGTCCCGAAGCGCTCGCTGCGTTCTGGCTTCCGCTCGAGATGGCAGCGGCTGGAACGCTCGACGGGACATATACATATCCCGAGACCACGACGACGTTTCCCAGCTGGAACTTCGACGGCCACGTCATCTGGGGATTGACGTGGCGGATCCTCGGCGATGTTCTCGCCGCCGGTAAGCAGCCCTAACGAGCGGACTTCGCCATGGCGCCGAGGGCCGCGAGGCCGCCCGAGCCGCGCGCCTTGTCGCCTGCGATCGCGCCGCCGATTCCGGCGACGATGCTCTCGAGGAACACGATCACGGCGACGAACATGCCGAGTGTGTTGCCCATCTTCGCGCCGACCCTCACGCCCTCCGCGTGCGCGCCGCCGGCGTCGGCCATCACCTGCGTCGCGGTGCTGAACATCGAGCTGACGAGGAAGTAGTACGCGACCGCAGCGATCGCGCCGGCAGTGAGGAACGACAGCACCGCTCCACGCACGCGCGCCTTCGTCAGATAGGTCGAGGCGAACCCGCCGATCGCGACGATCGCGAAGTAGACGGCGGCGGTGACCTTCTGGCCGAGGCCAGCCGTCGCGTAGGACGCGCCGATACCGGCCGCGATCGCGCCGAACGAGAACAGCCAAGTGGTGTGGGCGGAAAGCTTCGTGTCATTGCTCATCGGGAATCTCCTTGTGTGATGGAGCCCAAGAGCAGCAGCCGTGCCATGCGCAAGTTGCTGAAATCGCATAGATCACGACTGACAGCGCTGGCAGTCTGCCGTGGATGGCAGTGCCAGCTAGATCATCGGCAACGCGAAACCGCGGGCCGGCTTCGCGAACAGGTAGCCCTGGATCAGGTCGATGCCGGAGGCGATCACCGCGTCGAGCTCGCCGCGCGTCTCGACGCCTTCGGCGATCACGCGGCTCCCGAGCTCGCGACACAACGTCGCGATCGCACCGACAACGCGGCGCTTCGCGGGATGGCGCTCGAGATCGCGAACGAGGGACATGTCGAGCTTCACGATCTCCGGCTCGAGGGTC
>JBBRBG010000022.1:0-65210 GCA_038206055.1 Haliangiales bacterium | reverse complement strand
TCGTGTGGCTCGGATCCACGGTGCCGTACCGAGCGTTCACGTTCATCTTCAAGGACACGCCGTATGGGCTATTTCGCGTCCACGCCTATCGGTTCCACGAGACCGGCTCGACGTTCATCGTCGAGTGCCGCGAGGAGACCTGGCGCAGCGCGGGCCTGGACACCGCCGACGAGGACACCACCGTGCGTATCCTGGAGGGCGTGTTCGCCGAGGAGCTCGCGGGCCACCGACTGATCAAGAACCGCTCGATCTGGCGCAACTTCCCCACCGTGCGCTGCGGCAAGTGGCATGCCGGCAACGTCGTGCTCGTCGGCGACGCGGCGCACACGGCGCACTTCTCGATCGGCTCGGGCACCAAGCTCGCGATGGAGGATGCGATCGCGCTGCGCGACGAGCTCGTGGCCTCGGCCGGCACCGACATCCCCGCCGCGCTCGCCCGCTACGAGGCCCGCCGCCGCCCCGAGGTCGAGGCGCTGCAGGCCGCGGCTCAGGCGAGCCTCGAGTGGTTCGAGGGCACCGAGCGGTACATGCACATGACGCCGCTCGAGCTGACGTACTCGCTGATGACACGCAGCCTCCGCGTCAGCCACGCCTCCGTCGCGAAGCGCGATCCGCACCTCGCGCGCGGCGTGGAGCACTTGCTCGCCGCGCGGGCCGGCGTGACTGCCGATCCGCCGCCGCCGCCGACCGCGTTGCCGTTCGCACTCGGCACGGTCCGCACCAGCTCGCGGATCGCCGTGGCACCGCCGTGCGGCATCGCGCCCGACGACGATGCGCTCGTCGCGCTCGGTGGTGCCGCCGCCGCCGGTGCGGGCCTCGTCGTGACGCCTGCCCTCCCCGCGTCGGCGCTCGCGACCGACGATGCGATCGTCGCGTGGCAGCGTATCGCCGAGTTCGTCCACAGCAAGGGCGCGCGGTTCGCGCTTCGCATCGCCACTGATGCACAGGCCGCCGCGACCGCCGAGCGGGCCGCATTCACCGGCTTCGATCTGCTGGTCCTCGATCCGGGAACCGATCCGCTCGTGATCGAGGCCCTCCCTGCCACGCTCGCCGCGGTACGCGCGAAGTGGCGCCCCGGCGCCTGGATCGCGGCCGTGGTGCGCGACAAGCCCGCCGCGCGCGCCGCCGTGGTCGGTCACGCCGCCCAGCTCGTGCGCGCCGGCGCCGATCTGTTGTGGATCTCGTCGCCCGGCGATGGCAGCGCACGCCTTCCCGCCGCGCCCCTCGCGGATCGTCTGCGCAACGAGCTCGGCGTCGCGACCTGCGTTGACGGCGCCGACGCCCTCCTCCCCGATCTCGAGGCCGCGATCGCCGCCGGCCGCGCGGACCTCGTGGTCACCGAACGCCCGCCCGCAGGAGCACGACGCTCGTGACGTACACGATTCGCCGCGCCGTGCCCGACGACGCCGACGCCCTGACCGCGGTCTACGCCGACCCGTCGGTGATCGCCGGCACGCTGCAGTTGCCGTACGCCTCACCGCTCCTCTGGCGCGAGCGCCTCGTCGCCGCCGACGCGCCGGTGATGCTCGTCGCGTGCGATGGCCGCGTCATCGTCGGCAACATCGGGTTCCACACGAACGCGCGCACGCCGCGCAGAAAGCACGCGGCGAGTCTCGGTATGGGCGTGATCGCCGCGCACCAGCGCAAGGGCGTGGGCTCGCAGCTGCTCGCCGCCGTCATCGATCTCGCCGACAACTGGCACGGCATCACGCGTCTCGAGCTCAACGTGTACGTCGACAACGAGGCCGCCGTGGCGCTGTACACGAAGTTCGGCTTCGCGATCGAGGGCACGCTCCGCGCGTATGCCCTGCGCAACGGCGCGTACGTCGACACGTACACCATGGCCCGCCTGCGCGAACCACCGGCCTGACTCCGGAGCCGACGCCACGCTGAGCCTCCAGGCCGCGCGCCTCGCTGTCCGAATATGGGGTCCGACCCCATAACCGGACGCCGGCGTGTCCGGAAATGGGGTCCGACCCCATTTTCGGACAGCGGCTGTCGAAATCGCCGCGTGCCGTTCGACCCGTGTGGAACCCACAACGGAGAACAGCAATGAAGACGGTAACGATGATGGCGATCCTTGGCTGCACGGCGACGATGGCGAGCGCGGGCCCCGCGAAGCTGCTGGCGGTCCCCGCGGCGGATCTCAAATGGGAGCCGTTCTTTCCGGGCGGTCCCGACGAAGCATTCCTCGTCGGGACCAAGGAATCGAAGAAGGGCCCGACGGCGTTCTTCATCCGGTTCAAGGCCGGCTTCGACTCGGGGTGGCATGTTCACGAGTCCGCGTACACCGGCATCGTGCTGAGCGGCACGATCGTCGAGACCAGCAAGGGTCAGGACGTCGTGAAGCTCGGCGCGGGCTCGTACTACGTGCAGCCCACGGTGGTGCACAAGACCGAGTGCGCGCCGGGCGCCGACTGCCTCGTGTACATCTACGAGGAGGGCAAGTTCAGCTTCACGCCGACGGACGAGGCCGGAAAGCCGTTGCCCGCCCCGAAGCCCGCGAAGAAATAGCCGCGGCGTGCTACTCAGGACGGCGATGACGCCGCGTCGGTACCAGCTCAAGAAGGAAGCGGCCGGTGTGGTCATGAGCGACCACCCCTGGATCTTTCGCGACACGCTCTCGAGTGCCGCGCAGGTGTTCCGCGACGGCGACTGGCTGAAGCTCGTCGATGGCGCGAACAAGGTGCTCGGCTACGGCTTCTACGAGGCCGAGGGCGCGATCGCGATCCGGATCCTTCGGCGCGGGGAGAGCCCCCCGAACGCAGCGTGGGTGAAGCAGAAGCTGACCGCGGCGCTCGCGAAGCGCACCGAGCTCGCGAAGCGTACCGATGGACTCCGCCTCGTCCACGGCGACAGCGATGGGTTGCCCGCGGTGGTGATCGATCGGTTCGCCGATACGCTCGTCGCGCAGAGCTACGCGCGCGGCGCCGATGCACTGACGCGGTATTGCGCCACCGTGCTCGCGCGGGAGCTCGGAATCCCGAACGTGCGCCTCGTCCCCGCACATCGCCGACGCGGCACGGAAGTCACGGCGCGAGCGCTGCGCGGTACGCCCCCGGATCTCGGGAAGTTCACCGAGGACGGTGTCGTGTTCGCCGTCGATCTCGCGGGCGGGCAGAAGTCCGGCACGTACCTCGATCTGCGCGGGCTGCGGAAGGCGGTTGCCGCGGCGCCGCTCGCCGGAGCACGCGTGCTCAATCTCTTCTCCTACGCCGGCATGCTCGGCAAGGCGGCGGAGCTCGCGGGTGCCGCGCACATCGTGCAGGTCGACGCGAGCGAACGAGCGCTCTCGTTCGCGAAGGCGCACCACGTGATCGATCCGGGCAAGCACGAGATGATCACGGCCGACGTGTTCCACTGGCTGCCCGCACACGTGCCCGCGACCGCGTACGACCTCGTGATCGTCGATCCGCCGGCGATGACGAGCAACAAGCAGCAGGTCCCCGCGGTGCTCGCCGGCTACAAGAAGCTGTATCGTGCGGCCGGTCCCCTCGTGCGGCCGGGCGGATTGCTGGTCGCGGCGTGCTGCACGAGCCGGATCGAGCGCGCCGCCTTCGACAAGGTGGTCGCCGAAACCCTCGGCCCAGGGTTCGAGCGCGAGGCCGTGATCGCCCCGGAAGCCGATCATCCGGTCGGTTTTTCGCAGGCCGACTACCTGAAGATCGGCTGGTACCGAAAACGGGGCTGATCGAGACTGCGACGCCGCACCTGCGTCTCACCAGGTCGCATGCGGCCTGCCGGCAGTAGATCGATCACTCCCGCGCCCAGCGGGGATCAGCCGACCCGACCGAGGTCGCGGTAGCGCACGAGGTGCCGCACGGCGCGGCGGAGGACGAGCTCATCGCTGCTCTGGCGACCGACCACTTCGAGTAGACGCGCGAGGTTGAAGTGCGCGTCCGCCATCGAGGGATCGATCGCGAGCGCGCGCTCGTACGCAGCGATCGCTTCGCTCACCCTGCCCTGATCCTCGACGGAGACGCCGAGATTGAACCAGTACAGCGCGACCTCGGGGTCCGCGCAGATCGCGAGGCGGTAGTAGCTCTCGCACGTGGGCAGCGCGTCCGGGCCGGAATCCGAAATCCCGCGATCGCGCTGATCGTGGATCACCCGCCCGAGGTTGTTGTACGCGTCCGCGAGGTCCGGACGGCCTGCGAGGGCCCGCTCGTACGCGACCATCGCGCGCGCCGGATCCGTTGCTTCCTGCGCGCATCCCTCCGCGTACCAGGCGGTCGCACTCGTGCCGCGGCGGAGGCCGCGCCGTGGTCCAAGCTCGAAGCGGAGAAGATCGCCCACGTATCGACGCTAAGCGGACCGTCTGACATTCGAGTGTCGCACCGCATGTTGTAAGATGCACACGTGGGCGACGCGCACGGCACCACCCTCAGTTTTCACGAGGATGGCAAGAGTGGACGGGTTGGGCCGAGGCCCGAGCCCGTGCTGGTTTTGGTCCTCGAATGCGGGCGCCCGCGCGCCGGTTCGGTTCGCTATCGGCTTAGCGAGCTAACGGGAGTCGCGCTCGGCCGCGGTGCCGAGCGGCGGGCGGAGGTCACCGGCAACGAGCTGACGGTACGCGTCCCCGACAAGTGGATGTCGTCGCGCCACGCGCGCATCGAGCCCAGCTTCGGCCGCTGGGTGCTCACGGATACCGAGTCGAAGAACGGCACGATCGTCGATGGGCACACCACGAAGCGCGCGGTGCTCACCGATGGCTCGCTGATCGAGCTCGGCCACACGCTATTTCTATTTTTCGAGCGCCTGCCGATCGAGGCAGAGGCGCCCGCGCTCCTCGAGCTGATGCCCACCGAGGGCGCCGCCGGCACCGTGACCCTGATGCCGGCGTGGCAGCACGAGCTGACGCGCCTCAAGCAGATCGCATCGTCCGAGATCCCGATGCTGCTCGAGGGCGAGAGCGGTAGCGGCAAGGAAGTGATCGCGCGCGCGATCCACGGCCTGTCGGGCCGCAAGGGCGCGTTCGTCCCGGTCAACTGCGGCGCCCTCCCCGACAACCTCGTGGAGAGCGAGCTGTTCGGCTACAAGAAGGGCGCGTTCTCCGGAGCGCAGTCGGATCACGACGGTCTGGTCCGCGCCGCGAACGGCGGCACGCTGTTCCTCGACGAGATCGGCGATCTACCGGCGGCCTCGCAGGCGGCGTTGCTCCGCGTGCTCCAGGAGCGCGAGGTCATGCCGGTCGGCGGCACGCGCGCCGTCGAGATCGACCTGCGCGTGGTCGCCGCCACGCACCGCGACCTCGACGACATGGTCGCGGAGGGATCGTTCCGCCACGACCTGTTCGCGCGCCTCGCCGGGTTCCGCGTCGAGGTGCCCACGCTGCACGATCGCCGCACCGACCTCGGCCTCCTGATCGGCGCGCTCCACGCGCGGATGTTCCCCGAGGAGCATCCGGGCTTCGATATCGATGCCGCACGCCTCCTCCTCCGCTATCCGTGGCCGCTCAACGTGCGCGAGCTCGAGCAGGCGCTCGCGACCGCGCAGGTGCTCGCCGGCGTCGAGCCGATCCGCGCCGAGCACCTGCCCGACTCGGTCCGCACGGGCCGCCCGCCCGGCGCGCCGCGCCCCGTGGTCCTCAGTGAGACCGACCAGAAGGTCCGCGATCAGGTCGTCGCCGCGCTCCGCGAGCACCAGGGCAACGTCTCTGCTGTCGCGCGCGCGCTCGACAAGGACCGCAAGCAGATCCAGCGCTGGATCAAACGGTTCAGTCTCGACCCTGGCAGCTACCGATAGCTCGTCGGAGCTGTGCGTCGTCGCAGCGACGGGTCATGCGACGTCGCTAACGAAGAATGTTTCGGATCTCAGCGAACAGTTTCCGCCGCTTGGTGGTCTTGGTGGCTGAGCACGGCGCTTGCTCCATGCAGGTGTTGCTCTCCGCGCAGCCAGTCCTGAGCCTCCCTTTCGCACAGATGTCTTGTGACTGGCTGCGCGGCCGCACTACCTCTGCGACGGCAACTACCCGGTGACTACCCCTGGCCGGTAGCCCGGTGCGCGAGCCCGAACAGCTGCTTCTCGGTCCACGCCGCGAACCGGCTCGGTCCCTGCCCGACGAGGCGCCGCCGCGCGTCCGCGTGCGCCGGGATCGCCACGACGCGTGCGGGCAGCTGGCGGTATAGCGTCCGGAACGCGGCCAGTCCAGCGCGGACTGGTAGCGGCGACGCGCGCAGCCCGAACGCACGCGACAGGTGCTCGGGCAGCAGCGTGGCGGAGACGGCCTCGCCGATCCGGCCGAGCGAAGGCTGATCGAGGTTCGTTCCGCGGCCGAACAGGAACTGCCCCATCTCACGCGCCGAGCCGGTGACGTGCAGGCGATCGGACGCGAGCATGGTCTCCATGTACCGCGCATGCGCCGACCACCCATCAGGCAACAGCTCGCGCGGGATCCCGAACAGCGCGGCGAACCGATTGAGCTCGACGATGTAGCGATCTTTGATCGCGATCGGCAGCGATCCATCGAGTCGCTCGCGCACCATGATGGTGGTGTCCGCGAGTGTGGCGTGAACCCAGCGCAGCGCGTCGGCATCGTTCGCGTGATAGCGGGTACCGGCAGGCCAGCCGCCGATCGCGCCGGTCATCTCGCCGTGAATGCGCGCGTGGACCGCATGGACGCGGCGCGCGGCGATCAGTGCGTCATCGAGCTGACCGAACACCATCGCGAACACGTTCTTGAACGTGCGCTGAAACCGACCAACGACATCGGTGCGCGTCTGCGAGTGATGATCGATCGCGTGCGAGACCATCGGATGCGCGAGCTGCAGCAGCGCGGCCCTTCCACCGCCGATGAACACCCCAAGATCGCCGCCGAGCCGCCACGCGATTGACTCCGGACCGAGGATGCCTGCGCGCGGATCTCCGACGTGTGTGCACAACTCGGACAGTGACGCCTCGAGCTGATCACGGGTCACGACGGGCATGCACGGATCGTCGGCTGGCTCACCATCGCCGTCAAGCGACCGTGCGCGTGCGCCTCATCGCGCGGGCTTGTCATGGCAAATGACTGGAAGTACCCGAGAACCTCGGGATCGGGCGCGTTTTCTTGGGCACAACGGGTGCAGATGAGTTTGCTGAGCCATGAAGACCGCGATGAGCACTGCCGGTGGCGCCCTGCCGCTGGATTCGCTGGGGCCGGATGTGCTCCCTCCGGGGGCCAAGGCCGGGCCGTGGCGCGTCGAACGGGAGCTGGGCCGTGGCGGGATGGGCGCGGTCTACGCGGTCGTCCACGACGAGATCGGCAAGCGCGCCGCACTGAAGGTCGTGCACCGGCGCCTGCTGACCCCGAGCTTCAATGTCGAGCGCGTGATGCTCGAGGCAAAGGTCGTCAACACGGTCGGTCACCCGAACATCGTCGACATCTTCGAGACCGGCTCGTTGCCGGACGGTCGCCCGTACATCGTGATGGAGCGCCTCGAGGGCCAGGCCCTCAGCGTCCGCGCAGATGAGGGCAAGATCCTCCCCGACCGCGTGATCACGATCCTGCTTCAAGTCTGCGATGCGCTGGTCGCCGCGCACGCCGCGAACATCGTCCACCGCGACCTCAAGCTCGACAACGTGTTCCTTGTCGACAACGCCGAGGACGCGCTGGCGCCCAAGGTCAAGGTCCTCGACTGGGGCATTGCGAAGGTCATCAATCACGACGTGCGCCACACGGTCGAAGGCCAGCTCGTTGGCACGCCGCAGTACCTCTCCCCGGAGCAGGCACGCGGCGCGAACGTCACGGCGCAGAGCGATGTCTACTCGCTCGGCGTGATGGCGTACGAGCTGTTTCTCGAGCAGCTCCCGTTCGAAGCGGAGACCTCCGCCGAGATCATGGTGATGCACCTCAAGGCCGTCCCGCCCTCCCCGCGCGAGCTGTGGCCCGAGATTCCGGCGCAGCTCGAGCACCTCATCCTGCGCATGCTCGCGAAGCAGCCCGAGAACCGCCCGACGATGCTCGAAGTCGCGCGCCACCTCGAGGAGGTCCGCGCGGAGCTCGACCGCCGTCGCGCGGCCATGGTCGACCAGCAGATCGAGGTCATCGCGATCGAGCGCCCGCGCACGATCATCCGTCCGCCCTCGGCAGGGCTCGCGCCGACGATCCAGTCGGAGGAGTCGGCGAGCTGGACTCCCGAAGCGCGCACGAAGCGCTGGCAGTGGGCCGTGGGCGCGACCGCGCTGCTGCTCGGCGTGATCATGTTCATCATGACCCGCAGCGGCGACACGCACGTTGCAGAGGCGGCGTCCAAGCCGGTGCCGCACGCAGTCAGCGCCGGTGCAATCAGCGAGACGACCGACGCGATGGCCGCAAACGCTCCTGCGCCTGTCGCGGCCGACATCGTACCGGTGGCCGTACCCGCCGCCGCGCGAGTCGAATCCGTCAAGGCCCCGGCGACGCGCACCGGCCGCGTTCGCACTCCGCCTCGCAAGGCCCCGGCTACGCCGCGCCGGGCTCTCGCACCGATCGACCCTAACGGCACCATCGATCCCTACCGGTGAAGACCCACGCGTTTGTCATCGCTGCGGTGCTTGCGGTGGCGCCCTCGATTGCGTCGGCCGGTGAACCATCGGAGCCCGAGGTGATTCCGCCGAAGGCACGTGCGCTCGCGGTCCAGGGGCGTGCGTTCCACGACTCAGGCGACTACGGCAACGCGATCATCGCGTTCAAAGAAGCCTACGTGATGGCACCGAGCGCCGGCCTGCTGTTCAACCTCGCGCAGGCGTACCGCCTCGCGGGAAACTGCGACGACGCGGCGCTGATGTACCGCCGCTACATCGCCACCGGCCCGAGCGAGGAAGGCCGTACGATCGCCGAGGGTCACCTCGAGACCGTCGAGCGATGCACCCACAAGACCGCGCTCGGAATCCCGCAGGATGTCGGCGCACCGATGTTCAAGACCGATCGCGCGTCTGGCTCGCTGTTCGCCACCGCGCCGCGGCAGGAGGGTCACGCGCGGCTCGAGAAGACCCTCGGGATCGGGTTCGTGATCGGCGGCGGCGTTGCGCTCGGCATCGCGACCTACTATGGATTCGAGGCGCGCAGCTCCGCGGCCGAGGTCGAGAAGGGCTACGCGATGGGCGCGAAGTGGAAGGACCTCGCCGACATCGACGCCCGCGGCCAGCGGGCATCGATGTACGCGAAGGCGTTCGGGATCGGGGGCGGCCTCGGCGTCGCCGGCGGCGTCGCGCTCTATCTGCTCGGCCGGCGCTCGGAGCAGGTGGCTCCGATCGCGATCGCGCCGACAAAGCAGGGCGCCACCGTGAGTGCATCGTGGCAGTTCTGAAGATCGCGCTGGCGTTGCTCGCCCTCGGCGCCTGCTATTCGCCGGAGCTACGCAATTGCGCAGTTGCGTGTGAGAGCAACGACGACTGCGGACCCGGTCAGTTGTGCGGCGCCGACCGCTGGTGCGCAGCCCCGGCGATCGCGGGCCGCTGCGAGCTCCCGGACGCGGCGATCGCTCTGGACGCGGCGGCGAGCAATCCCGATGCGGCCGCGGATGCCGCGGTGCCCGGGCCAATACTGCTGGTCGTGCAGATCATGGGGCACGGGACCGTCACGACCACCGGTCTCGGAAGCTGCGCCGATACCGCTCCGGGCCATCAGTGCTCGTACGCCGTGAGCTCGGGAGTGACCCGCATGCTCGACGCGGTAGGTACGGGCATGGACGATTTCCAGATGTGGACGGGCGCGTGCGCCGGTCAGGGATCGACATGCACCCTGACGCCGACCGCGAGCACGACGGTCCAAGCGAAGTTCATGCACTGACTGACGATGAAGAGCCTGATCCGCCTCCACCAGCTGCTGCTGATCATCGCGATCCTGTCGGGCTGCTATGCGCCCGAGCTTCGCGATTGCACGGTCACGTGCAGCGGCGCGAAGGATTGCGCGAGTGGTCAGGTCTGCGGCGCGGACGGCTACTGCGCCGCCCAGGGCGTCGCCGGTTCGTGCGGCAACGGCGTCGATGCGGCGGTCGATGCGCCTCCGCTCGTCATGCTGCGCGTGACGGCGGAGGGCAAATGCCACATCGACGTCCTCGGGACGGGTACATGCGCAGGCATGCCGCCCGACTGCGTGATGCAGGTCGCGAAGAACGCGCTGGTCACGGTCAGGGCGATCACCGACGACCCCACGAAGTCGTTCGACCAGTGGACGTCAATGACGTGTAAGGGCCAGGGCTTCAGCTGCACGTTCACGGCGGTCGCCGCGACCACGGTCTCGGCGAAGTTCCACTGACCCGGCAGGCTGCCGGCGCACGTGCTCACCCGACACGGCCGCGCGTCGACGCGCACGATCGCGCCGAGAACCAAGATGTTCCGTCAGCCAAACGCTGGTCCGCAGCGTGCAGCAGACCACGCGCATGGACCAGGCGATCACCGTTGCTCTCGCACCCAGCGCCGCCGAACCGCGCCGCAAGCGGGCGACGAAGCCGCGGCGACAGCGCTCCGCGACGATGGCGGCCGGTGATCGCGCCGGTGTGTGGAAGGTCGAAGGGGAGCTCGGTCGCGGCGGCATGGCCTCGGTGTACGCGGTCACCCACACGAAGTTCGGCAAGCGCGCGGCGCTCAAGCTCGCGCATCGCTCCGTGCTCGGGCCGCAGTTCACGGCCGAGACGTTTCTCCGCGAGGCGCGGATCGCCAACCTCGTCCAGCATCCGTGCGTGCCCGACGTGTTCGCGACGGGATCGTGCGATGGCCGCCCGTACCTCGTCATGGAGCGACTCGTCGGCGAGACGCTCGGCGATCGCCTGTCCCGCGGACCGCTCTCGAAGACCGCATCGATCGACGTGATGCTCGAGCTGTGCGACGTGCTCGCGGCCGCCCACGCGGCCGGCGTGGTGCACCGCGACCTCAAGCTCGACAACATCTTCATGCTCGAGTCGCCGTGTGCCGACAACCACCGCATCAAGCTCGTCGACTGGGGCGTTGCCCACGTGATCGGCGAGGACGATCCACTGCGCGGGATGATCGCCGGCACGTTGACCTACGTCGCCCCGGAACAAGTGCGTGGCGAAGTGCTGACGCCGGCCGCCGATGTCTACGCGCTCGCTGTGCTCGCGTATCAGCTCCTGTTCGGCTGCCCGCCGTTTGTCGCGCGCGAGGACGTAGCGCTGATCAAGCTGCACTTGCACGAGCGGCCGCCGGAGCCGACCAGGCTGTGGCACGAGACGCCGCCGCAGCTCGCACATCTCCTCCTCGCGATGCTCGCGAAGGATCCGGCGCAGCGGCCCGCGCTCGTCGACGTGGTCCGCGTGCTCACCCAGACGCGCGCGGTCCTCGTCGCTCCGGTCGCCAAGCCGCGCTGGGTCGATGTTCCCGCGCACCCGCCGGTCGATGCGTTCGGTCGCCCTGCCCTGCGACTGACCGCAAAGGGCAAGCGGCTGATCGGCGCGTCGCTCGGGCTCATGGTCGCGCTGTCGACGCTCGCCGGCTGGATGTAGACGAGTCCTAGCGCTTGATGCCGATGACCAGACCGTCGGGGGTCGGCGCGCACACCGAGTCACATGACGCCGCGACGAGCTCGTGAAACGCGCGCATCGCCTTGGCGCGATCCGAATCCTCCATCAGCTCACCGAACAGATACGCGTTGTCGCCGAGAACCAGGCCGCCCGGGCGCAGGTGATCGACGGCCCACTTGCCGTAGACGTGATAGTTGACCTTGTCGGCATCGATGAACACCGCGTCGAACATGCCCTTGTCGATCAGCGTGGGCAGCACGTCGACGCCAGCGCCGACGAGGACGGTGACCTTGTCCGCGACGCCCGCAGCGACCAGGTTCGCGCGCGCGACGACGGCGTGCTTCTCCTCGTACTCGATCGACCAGATGTGACCATCGGCCGGCAGTGCGCGCGCCATGTGGATCGCCGAGTAGCCGACCAGGGTGCCGACCTCGACCACCTTCTTCGCGTTCGCGAGGCGCAGGAGGAGATGGATCAGCTTGCCGTCGCTCGGCCCGACCTGGATCGATGGGATGCCCTCAGGCACCGCGAAGGCGCGGGCGAGCCCGGCGTCATGCGCCACGTGGGTGGTGTTGACGTACTCGAGGATCGCCTTGGATGCGTAGCGCTGGCCGGCGCGCGAGTCGTTGTCTGCCATCCCGGCAACCTATCACTACGTACGGACTAGTACTTCGGAACGGTCGGGTCGACGTCGTTCGACCAGGCGTCGATGCCGCCGGCGAGGTTGTACAGGTTCGTGAAGCCTTCCTTCAGGAAGTGCTGCGCGGCGGCGAGGCTGCGCGTGCCGTGGTGGCAGTGGAAGGCCAGCGCCGTGTCCTTGGGCATTGCTTCGATCTGCGCCATCGCGGCGTCGTCGAGGAGCTTCGCGCCCTTGATCTGCGCGACGGCGCGCTCCTTCTCGGTGCGCACGTCCCACAGGGAGACCTTGCCGTCGGCGAGGAGCTTCTGCAGCCCCTTGGCATCGATCTGCTTGACCATCGCCGGGCGATTCGGGTTCTCGATCTTGAAGCCGCCGCCATCGGCGCCGTCTGCGAAGTCGATCGAGACGCCGGCCGCACGGCCCGCACTCGCGCGATCGAGCTGCACGGTCACGCCGTTCGACTCGATGGTCACGTGGCTCGCTTCCTTGGGACCAAGATCGAGCTGGTGCTCCCAGGCCGGGGTGATCGTCAGGTGGATGACATCGCCGGCGCCCGCATCCTTGAGCGCCGCGGACAGCTCCGATGCGGCGCGCGGCGTGACGGTCAACGTCGGGACCTTCGCGGGCGCGACGAGATCTCCGAGCTTCTACTCGAGCTCGCCGGCCTCGTGCATCTGACGCACGATATCGGCGCCGCCCACGAACTCGCCCTTGATGAAGAGCTGCGGGAACGTCGGCCAGTCCGAGTATTCCTTCATCCCCGTCCTCACGTCGACGTCGCTGAGGATGTTGACGGTGGCGTACTTGGGTACCAAGGTGTTGAGGATGTTCACGACTGACGCCGAGAACCCGCACTGCGGGAAGCTCCTCGTGCCCTTCATGAACAGCACCACCGAGTCCTGCTGGACGAGGGAGTCGATCTTCTTCTTGATGGCCGGGTCGAGGGTCATGGAGTTGCCACGTGTCTAGCACGATCGGGGAGGGTATAAAGCTGGTTGTTCGGGCGGTTCCGTCGGTCAGTGACCTTCCGGCCGCGGCCTGGGACGCTCTCGAGCACGGCCCCTCGCCCTTCCTTCGCCATGGCTTCCTCCGGGCTCTCGAGGAATCCGGCTCGATCGACGCGATCAACTCGAAGAAGCGCACCCAGCGGTCCGGCTGGTCGTCGATCTACCTGCTCGCCGAGCTCGATGGTCGACTCGTCGGCGCGGTGCCCGCGTTCGTCAAGGCGCACAGCTACGGCGAGTACATCTTCGACTGGGGCTGGGCCAACGCCGCCCAGCGCGCGGGCCTCGAGTACTACCCGAAGCTCGTGATTGCCGCGCCGGCCACACCGGCGACGGGCACGCGCATTCTCCTCGCGCGCGATCTCGGTGCGCTCGCGTACCCGATCCGCGAGGCGTTGATCTCCGCCGTGCGGTCGATCGCCGAGGATACCGGCTGCTCCTCGATTCACTGGCTGTTCTGCACACGCGAGGAGCAAGCGCAGCTCGAGACGCTCGGGTTCTTCCCGCGCGCGAGCCACCAGTTCCACTGGCACAACCCGGGCTACGCCACGTTCGACGATTTCCTCGCCGCGCTCACGTCGCGCAAGCGCAAGCAGCTGCGGAAGGAGCGCGCGCGCGCCCAGGCCGCCATCGACGGTCTCCGCTGGATCCCGGGCGGCGAGCTCGACGACCGCGCGCTCGACGATCTCGATCGCTTCTATCGCCAGACCACCGACAACCACGGCGGCCGCGACTACCTGCGCCCGCGATTCTTTCATGTCCTCGCGAAAGCTCTCCCCGAGGCGATGCAGATGGTCGAGGTCACGCAGGGCGGCAAGCGCGTCGCGGGTGCGCTGTTCCTGGAGACCGACCAGGCGCTCTACGGTCGTTACTGGGGCAGCGATGTCCAGGTCGATCTGCTCCACTTCGAGACCGCGTACTACGCCGGCATCGATCGCGCGATCGCCCGCAAGCTCCCGCTGTTCGAGGCCGGTGCGCAGGGCGAGCACAAGCTCCTGCGTGGCTTCGCTCCGTCGCCCACGTACTCGGCGCACTGGATCCGGCATCCCGGGCTGTCGGCCGCGATCCAGGACTACACGCAGCGCGAGGCAGCGGCGATGACGAGCGAGCTCGCCGAGATGGCGAAGCTCGGGCCCTATCGCATGGCGGACGGGGAGGAATAATCGCACTTGATCGCCGGGGCAAGGGCCGGCATGGTCCGCCGCAGATGCGCGCCCTTGCCGTTGGTACCGCCCTGCTCCTCGTGGCCTGTGGCGACGACTCCGCGGCGCCGCCCGATGCCGCCGTGACCGCGCCCGTCGCGAACACCTCACGCGGGATCTCGGCGACCGATCTCGCGTTCGACGTGACGACGTTCGCCTCCACCGCGAAGATCACCTTCGAGCCGAGCACGGCCGCGGGCGCCACGCTCGAGGTCGGCGATCTGATGCTCGATGCGATCACCCTCGATGGCGCCGCGGTGCTGTACCAGGCCGACACCACCAAGAAGACGATCGACCTCGGCATCGACGCCAGCGACACGCCGATCACCATCGACGTCGCGTTCCACTACAAGAACCACCCCGGCTTCTCCGGCGCGAATGCCAACGGCTTCACGCTGCTGTGGCCGTACTACTGCGGCAACCTGTTCCCGTGCCACAGCCAGCCGAGCGACGGCACGACCATGACGCTCGGCCTCACCGGCGTTCCCGCGGGCAAGGTCGCCGTGTACCCGACGATGATCTCCGAGGCGCCGTCGTACCAGGTCGCGTGGAGCATCGACGCGTACACCGAGCTCCCGGTCGGTACGACCAGCGCAGGCACGCAGGTCTCCGCGTGGTATCGCCCGACCGAGCTCGCAGCCGCGCAGGCCGGCACCGCGAACCTGGTCGCCGCGTTCAACTGGTTCGAGACGACGCTGGGGCCCTACCGGTTCGGCAACAAGGTCGGCACTGTCTCGGTGAAGTGGGGCCCAGGCCAGTACGGCGGCATGGAGCATCACCCGATGTGGCACGTGTCGACGAGCGCGCTGGGCGACGAAAAGACGAACGTTCATGAGGCCGCGCACGGCTGGTTCGGCGATGGGATCCGCATCGAATGCTGGGAGGACTTCGTGCTCTCCGAGGGTACGGTCAGCTACCTCGCGGGCCGCGCGCTCGATGTGGTCGCGCCGACGGTGGGCGCCGCGGTGTGGAGCAGCTACGAGACCGAGCTCGGCGGCATCGCCGGCACGGCGAAGGTGTGGCCGCAGAGCTGCAACTCGATCGATATCCTGAAGGACAACCTGTTCTCGAACGCGCCCTACATGCGCGGTGCGTTCTTCTATCGCGCCGTCGCGCTCAAGGTCGGCGCCACGGTGCTCGACGAGGCGCTTCGCATGTTCTACCTGGCGCACGCCGGCAAGGCGGCGCACATGGCCGACATGCTCGACACGATCAAGATGTACACCCACTACGATCCGACGACGTGCGCGGACATGTGGCTCAAGTCGACGACCAAGCCCACGCCGAACGTCGCCTGCCCGTAAGTCACGGAGCGGGTGCGGTCGGCGTATCGACGCGGGTGGCGGTCATCGTGTGATCGCCAAGCGCGAACACGAGCCGCGCGACGCGCTCGCCTTCCTTCTGGAAGATCGCGGCGGCCTGCAGCGGCTCGATGAAGAACTCGTGATCCGAGAGCGGTGACATGCGGTGCTTCGGCTCGCCCGGGCCCTCGATGTAGAGGCGCTTGCCGGCGACGGTGACGACAAGCTTCGTGCCGGAGAAGTCGTAGGTGCCTGCGAGTGGCACGATCTGCTCCGGCGTGGGGAACTTCGCCGGCACCGGTGGGGTGCCCTCGAGGACCTTGTACATGGCATCGGCGAGGCGATCGAGGAGCGAGGTCGAGGTCGAGGCGAGGATGACCACGCCGCGGCGGGTCTTGACGTCGAAGCCGATGAAGCAGTGGTAGCCGCCGGTGCCGCCGTTGTGCCAGTAGCGTCCCTCGGAGTCGACCTGCCAGCCGAGGCCGGTGTTCGGACCGCCGCCAGTTTCGAGCTGATCCTCCTGGGTGAGGCGCATCGGTGCGCGGAGCACGCCCTTGCTACCGGCGTAGGCATCGAGCTCGGCGTCGAGCATGTGGAGCTGATCGCGCGCATCCGAGACGAGCGCGCCTGCGCCGGCGAGCGCATCGAACGTCCACGGCGGCTCGGGCTGCAGATCTTCATCGGTGCCCGGTGCGCGGCGCGCATCGGTGCCGGCGGGGAACCCAAGGAACGTATCCGAGAGACCGAGCGGCGAGAGAATGCGTTCGCGCAGCACCGCGCCATATCCGGCGCCGAGCTTTCTGCCGAGCACGTGGCCGAGTAGGCCCGCCCCGTAGTTCGAGTAGACGATGCGCGTTCCGGGAGGCGCTTCGAGCTGCGTCGCGACGAGATCGCGGTACAGCGCCTCCTCGTTGTAGCCACCGTACGGATCCTTCCGCTGATCCTGGACCAGGCTCGGCGGCAGGCGCGGCAGCCCCGACGAATGAAGGGCGAGGTGCTTGAGCGTGATCGCGACCTTGTCCTTCGTCGGCACCGTGATGCCGGGCGGAAGGAGCTCGGCGACCGACGTGTCGAGCTGGACCTCGCGACGCTGGACCGCATCGGCGAGGAGCAGCGACGTGTAGACCTTGGTGATCGATCCGATCTCGTAGAGGGTCGTGCCGTCTGGATGCTGGCCGTTGGGACCGGCGCCGAAGCCATAGATCTCGAGCTTGCCGCTATCGTAGAGACCGACCACCAGGCCGTTCACGACCTCGGCATCGACGTACGGCTGGATCTGGGCTGCCACGGCCGCGCGGTGGGGTCCGTCGGGATCGGGATCCCCGGCAGATTTGGTGGGCTTGTTCGGGCGATTTGCAGACCCGGAACAGGCCGCCAGGACGAACAGCAAGGCGAACCGTCGTTGCACGCCGGGAGCTTAGCGTGTCGGGATGCACGTGGCGCGCAATCTGTGCCGATGCCAAGATCCTCACTGCGCTCTGCCGGGGCGGTGTGCGAGAGTGCCCGACCATGCGCGCCGCGATCGCTGTCCTCCTTGTTCCCCTCCTGCCGCTCGTGGCTCGAGCCGAGACGGATCGGAGCACCGACCGCGTGCACGAGTCTGCGAGCTCCACGGCGATCATCGGCGGCACGAACGCCCCGTTCGGCAAGTGGCCCGATGTCGCGGCTGTCTACCTCACGGGCTCTCAAGAATGCACGGGCACGCTGATCGCGCCGACCGTGGTGATCACCGCCGGCCACTGCAACGATCCGGCGGGCGCGATCGACGCGGTGCTGATCGGCACGGACTCGCTGGCCAACAAGCAGCAGGGCGATTCGATCAAGGTGACGCGGACGATCGAATATCCGGACTCGCAGCGCTCGATCGATGTCTCGATCCTGGTGCTCGAGAAGGCATCCACGCGAGAGCCGCGCAAGATCGCGAGCGGTTGGGCGTCGCTCGAGATCAAGAACGGCGCGCCGGTGGCGATCGTCGGCTACGGCGCGGTCGATCGCGCCGGCCCGGTCGACTTCAACCACGACGAGCAATACATCAACGAATTGCAGGAAGCGACGACGACGATCACCGACGCAGACTGCACCCTCAACGCCAACAATGGCTGCGTGCAGGCGGTGATGCCGCGCGCCGAGCTCGGTGCGGGCGGGATGGGTGTGGACACCTGCCCGGGTGACTCGGGCGGTCCGCTGTATCTGATCACCGATTTCGGCACGTTCCTCGCCGGCGTCACGTCGCGCTCGTACGACGACGCGGTGTACTGGTGCTCCGAAGGCGGCATCTACGTGCGCCCTGACAAGATCACCGACTGGATCGAGGAGGTCACCGGCGTCGCCGTGGCGCGCGGTCCCGAGCCGACGGTTCCCAAGAAGCTTTCGGCGGTACGCGGTCACGCCGCCGAGGCGATGATCGAGGCGAACGATCCGAGGAGCGAGACGCACACCTACGCGATCACCACGCAGCCGAAGTACGCGAAGGCCGCGATCAAAGACGACGGTCGTCTGCGCATCTGCATGGATCCCGGCGTGGTCGCGGCGGACTCTCTGAGCATCTCGATCACCGACAAGAACGACGCGACGCGCACGCTCAGCTACACGATCGGGCTCGATATCACCGACGGCGAGCCCGCGGATAGCTGCAATGTCGAGGACTTCGACTCGGGCGGCTGTTGTGACAGTGGTCGCAGTGCGGGCGGATCGTTGCCGCTCGGCATCGGTGTGCTGCTGCTGCTGCGCCGCCGCCGCCGCTAGAGGTAAGGTCTGGGCCATGGCCGAAGCCTGGATGAGGTGCACGGAGTGCCGCACGGATATTCCGTATGGCGCCGTGTACTGGGAGTGCAGCGTCTCCACCTGCAATCGCAGCCGCATGCCGCTCTACTTCTGTTCGGTGGTGTGCTGGGACAGCCACCTCTCGACGGTGCGCCACCGCGACGCTTACGCGGTCGAGGTTCACGCGCCGACACGCGAGCACTGGCAGAAGCAGCAGGCCGACGCCGCAGCGGCGCCCGCGCCACGAGCGATGCCGGCCACGCCCGATCGGGTGAACTCGGCGAGCGGCGCGAACCCCGCCCCGCGCCCGATGCCGCAGGCCAGCGCACCGGCACAGGTGACCACGCGCAAGGTCGTGGGCGATGCGTCGCCGATGGCCGCCGGCGCCATGGCGGACAACGCCCTGCTCTCCGAGGTCACCGACAAGGACGTGCTGATCGTCGTGTCGAAGATGAAGAAGTACATCAAGGACCGTTCGGGCATGAACTGCTCGGACTCGGTCGCCGACATGATCTCCGAGCACGTGCGCGCCGTGTGCGACGAAGCGATCCGCTCGGCCGCGGGCAACGAGCGCAAGACCGTCCTCGACCGCGACGTGCCGAAGGCCCGCCGGTAATTACCTGCGCAACGCTTCGCGTTGCTGCGCGCCCCACGTTCGTCGGGCGTGCCTGCTACACTGCTGGCAAGGGCGCGGCCCTGCCGAAGGTTGGCCGCATATTCGTCACGTGTAGAGGGTCTTCATGTCTATCCGCCGACCACATCCCAAGCAGGTTTGTTTGTTGTAAATGGCATGGGGCAAGCGACTCGCCTTCCGGCGAGTCACGCATGTGGCACACGGGTTGTTCGCAGAAGGCATTCATCAAAACAGGGTTCCAGACACCCTGGCGTGGACCGCGCCCCCTCTTACTAGGCCTCGACCAGTTCGGTCTTGTTCGCGCGATTGATCGCCTGCTTCACGCGCTGCAGGAACTCCTGGACGCGATCGATCTCGTTCCACATCTCGCGCGATGGGAGGCCGAAGTCGGTGACCTCGACGACGTCGTAGCCGAGCGTCTCCATCTCCTCGGCCTTGAGGCCCTTGTCGCTGAAGGTCTCCTTCTTGCGCTCGACCTTCGTGACGGTGCGATAGCGCACGTGGTTGTCGCCCGAGTCCATCACGTTGACGCCATCGGCGCGTAGCGGCACGGCGCGCGCGGCCTCTTCGAGCTTGGGGATGATGCTGTCCTTGAGGACCAGCAGCTCGGGAATCGTGTACGTCCGACTCCGGCCGTCGAGATCCTCGACCTCCGCCTTCGCGGCCTGGTTCGTCAGCGAGATCCGCAGCGCGAGGACCCGGTCCTCGTCGAGGATCTCGCGAATCTTGGCGCGGCACTCCTCCACCGTGTAGTGCCGCATCGTCGACTTCTCGGAGCCTGGCTCGGGCGAGAACGCGGCGTTTCCCTCGATCGCCTTGGTCCGGAACGTCCTCCGCGTGACCCCGGAGGACTTCAACCGGTTCGTCCATGCGGCGAGGTCGGCGCTCAGCTTTTTGCGCCGGTTGAACGCATCTCCGAGGTTCATGCTCATGAAACGCAGCGTACCGCTACCGGCGCGTCGCGCGTGCGGTCGCGAGCCAGAACCCGGCGTGCTCGCGCCAGGTGGTCTCGATCGCGAACGGCAGCTTGCTCGTGACGTGCGCGATGCCGTCCACGACGTCGAGCTCGACCTCGGTGAACGCCACGTAGCGGCGCACGAACGGATCGACGGCCTTGTAGATCGCCTCCTTGATCGAGAACCGCAGCGTGGCGCCCAGCCCGCGATCGGTCAGCGCGTCCTGCTCGCGCGGTGTCAGGATCCAGCGCGCGATGTCCTGGCGCGGTGGGCGCGCGAGCTCGAGATCCACTCCAACGCGCGCGTCGCCGGCGGGCGCAACCAGCGCGGCCGCGCGCGTCCCCTTGTGACTGACCGAGCCGAACCAGCCGGCGGGTAGCACCGGCGCGCCGCGATCGTCGGCGAGGATCGGCGCGTCCGCGAGATCCGGCGCCAGCTCGTGGAGCGTGGTGTGGAGCGCGGCGCGGCCCGCCACCAGCTCGCGGCGCCGCGATCCCGAAAGCGTCTGCGCGTGCGCCTGTTCGGCCTCCGGAAGTGCCGCGAGCGCCGCGGCGACGTGCTCGTCGGTCAGTTCGACGATCGCGACGGCACCGTGAGCGGTCGCGAATCGATCGAGGACGACGATGCCGTGCTCAGGGCGCACTCTTCGGCCGCGTGATCATCAGGTGGTTGTGCTTCTCCGCGTCGGGATAGCCGAACCGGAACGGCAGGTCCATGTGCGGATTCGTCTTCCACAGCTTCACGAACTCCGACCGCGTGTTCTTCGAGTCGATGATGAAGTACGGGCCGGTGAACTCGCCGTAGGTGACCTGCTCGAAGCCGGCGGGTCCCGCGTAGCTCGGCGGGAGGCCCGAGGCGTCGGAGACCATCCACGCGACGTTCTTCAGGAGGTAGTCGCGGATCTGCGTGAAGTCATCGTACCAGAGCAGAAAGCTCGCGGCCTTCGTCATCACGGCGACCTTGCCCTTGAGGCGCAGGTGCGCGAGCACGCGACCGTCGGCGGTGAGGTGCGTGTCGTCGAGGTTCATCACGATGTGGCGGTACGTACGCAGCGGCGCCTTGTCGTCGCCGCGCGATCGGTACTTGATCTCGACGTTCGCGAACGCCGAGTCCTGCTCGAACCAGAAGTGCGTGGTCGGCTTCTTGATCTTGTCCTTCTTCGACGCGATCAACTCGGCGTTACGCTCGTTGAGCGTGTCGTCCGAGATGTACGTGATCTTGCCGTCGGGCTCGATGTCGAAGTAGTGGAGCGAGACCGGCTCGAAGCCGTTCACGGCGAGACCGGCGAGCGCGAACATCAGCGAGCCCGGGAGCTCCGAGTGCGATGCGGCCTGCAGGCTCTTCGTGGTCGAGTGCGCCGAACGATACAGCCGGCGGATGTCGCCGCCGATGGTGTCGAGGTCGGTGACGAGCTGCTTGTTCGAGATCGTGTTGACCGTGCGCACATCGCCGGCCGCCTCGAGGGAGATCGTCGTGATCTCCGTCGCCTCGGGGTACACCACGAGCGCAGAGGTGAGGTCACCACCGCCGAACGGGTACACCACCGTCTTCGGCAGATCGGCGGGCTTCAACTTGCCGATGAATGCCCCCGCCTGGTCGGCCCACGCGCGCTTGTACGAGGCGTACAGATCCGCCATCTCCTTGCAGTGCGCGGTGATCGCCTTCTTCGGGAGCTTGTCGGCGACCGGATCCTCGTTGCCGCAGGCGCCGATCCGGAACAGCGTCTTGACCTCGCTCGCGTAGTCGCGCGGAGCAGCAGGGGCTTTGCCATCGGCAACAGCGTTGGTCGCAACGAGACAGACTGCGGTGAACGCGAGGTAACTACGCATCGGGCCGTCCTTTTCGCACGAGTGGACGCGCGCCGGCCACCGTTTGTTCGAACCCCACCGCGCGAAGGTGGTTGACGTTCAACCGCAGTGCGGCAACCCCGCGTCTTCACTCGGCTCTGTGCGTGGCACGTTCCGTGGACTACCTCCGGGCAATGCTGAGACTCGCCTGCCTGGTTGCCCTTGCCGCGTTTGTCGCTGCGCCGGGCTGCGCGCACGAGCCGAAGTCGATCCTCGTGGCCCGCCCCGACGACCGCGTCGCCGACGCCGCCATCACGCAGATGTGGACGCGCGAGATTCACGACAAGGCCCGCGATGGCGACTGGCTGCTCTCGCGCTCCTACTACGTGATGGCCGACGTGATCACCGCGGCCACCCCCGGCGAAGACATCTCGCACGCATCGATCTACGACGCGAAGCACGACACCATCATCGAGTCGATCGGCTCGGGCGTCCGCGAGATCCCGCTCGCCGACCTCGTCGCGCGCAACCACTTCATGATCATCGTGCGCCCGAGCGGCATGACCGCCGCCGATCAATCCGAGGCGCTCGCGCGTGCGAGGAGCCAGGTCGGCGCCAAGTACGATATCGGCGGCATGTTCGGCGTCGATGCGCCGGAGAAGTTCTACTGCTCGGAGCTCGTCTACTGGGCCTCGCAGACCGAGGCGAGGAGCGGCCGCCGAGAGCGCGTGATCACGCCATCGGACCTGATGCGCTACGGCGAGGTCATCTACTGGAGCGGGAAGCGGACCGATCCGCAGGTCGTCGAGCTCGCCACCAGCCGCCAAGCGCGCCACGCGGCGCCACAGACCGCGACTGCGCCGCACTAGCCGCCAAGGCCATCCGCTCGCGTGCTCGCCCGCTCGCCCGGCACTTCCGTGCGGTCCGCTCGCCGGCACTTCCGTGCGGTTCGCACCCGGGCACTTCCCTGTAGCTATGGCCGCCAAGCCGCCAAGAGCGCCAAGGAAGATTTGAGTCCCGTCGCCGGATCTCGCGCGATCGCGGGTGTTCTGCCGTCGTCTCGTGAGGGCTCGCGCGCGCCTTCGCGCGCTCGCACACGATGGGTTCCGGGCTCGCATGTGACGGCACCCATGTGCCCGGTCTAAAACGTCACCCATGTTCCCGGTTGCACACCTCTGAACAGGCCATGGGCGAGCGCGCGAAAGCGCGCGTGAGCGCTCGGGAAACGACGGCAGAGCACTCGCGTTCTCGCAAGCGTCCGCGAGGGGACCTCCTTCACACTGGCGCTCTTGGCGGCTTGGCGGCCATAGACAGCACGGAAGTGCCGACGAGCGAACCGCACGGAAGTGCCGGCGCACAGATGCATGGTGGCCATGGCGGCCGTCCGATAGACCTTGGCGGCTATGCCATGGCGGCGATGGTCGCGCCGAGGTCCGCGAGCGCCGACGCGAAGCCCGGGTACGACGTGGCGACGTTGTCGGCGTCGTCGATCTGCGTCTGCCCATCCGCCACGAGGCCGGCGATCGCCGCGGCCATCGCGATCCGATGATCGCCATCGGCGTGGACCTTCGCGGCGGCGAACGGGCGATCGGGCTGGCCCTCGACGACGAAGCCGTCGGGACGCGCCTCACAGGTGATACCGAACGCGCGCAGCATCGCGCACGTGGTCTCGACACGGTCGGACTCCTTGACGCGCAGCTCCTCGGCGTCGCGAACGACGGTGGTGCCGCGGGCGCGCGCAGCAAGCACGGCGAGGATCGGCAGCTCGTCGATCGAGCGCACCGCGAGGTCACCACCGATGGTGACGGCGCGGAGCTCCTGCGCCGGCCTGGCGATGACGAGATCGGCGACAGTCTCGGGCCCGGCGGCACGCGCGTTCTCGATCCCGACGCGGCCGCCCATCGCGGCGATCACGTCGAGGAAGCCGGTGCGCGTTGGGTTGATGCACACGCCGGGGAGGCGGACCTCGCCGCCGCAGATCACGGCGGCCGCGACGAGGAATGCGGCGCTCGACGGATCCGCCGGGACCTCGAAGCCGTCGCACGCGAGGCGGCGATCCCAGCCGCGGGTCGACACGACGGTGCGGCGCCCGGTGACGGTGAGCGGGGCGCCGAGAAACGCGAGCATGCGCTCGGAGTGATCGCGGCTCGGGCCTGGCTCGGTGACGGCGGTGTCGCCATCGGCGTAGAGGCCGGCGAGCAGGATCGCCGTCTTCACCTGCGCCGAGGCCATCGGGAGAACGTAATCGAGGGGCGTGAGAGGGCCGCTCGCCGGGCCCACGGTGAGCGGGGGCGTGACGTCGGTGCCGGTGCCCTGCCCGGTGATCCCAGCCTTCATCTGCGCCAGCGGCTCGATCACGCGGCGCATCGGGCGCTTCGAGAGGGACTCGTCGCCAAACAACGTCGTCGCGAAGCGCTGGCCCGCGAGCAGGCCGCACAGCAGGCGGATCGTGGTGCCGGAGTTGCCGCAGTCGATCGGGGCGGAGGGAGCGCGCAGGCCATCGAGCCCGGTGCCGGTGATCACGAGGCCGGCGCCATCGCGAACGATCGAGGCACCAAGCGCGATGATGGCCTTCGCAGAGCGGCCGTTGTCGGCGCCGTCGCCGAGACCTGACACGCGCACCGGCGTGGCGGAGAGCAGCGAGAACAGCAACGAGCGATGACCGATCGACTTGTCGCCGGGGATCGTGACGGTGCCGGTGAGCTTGCGGGTGATCGGTTCGACGTAGAGCTTCATGACGTTGGTTGACCCCGAGCTTCGAGCATGGCCGCGGCGCGCTTCACGACGCGCTGCAGGTGCGATGGACCGACAGCGATGATGGCGCGCACCCAGGTCCCCTTCGCGACGATGCGCGCACCGGAGAGGCTCGACGGCAACCCGAGGGCCTGGAGCGCCGGCTCGCCCGCGAGGCCCGCGAGGATCGTGCGCACTCCGTTCTCGAGACGCTTCGTCGCTTGCTTCGTCTTCTTGTCGCCGGGATCGACCGCGTCGGCATCGACGACGATCGCGAGATCGTCGACCACATCGCCCCAGATCGAGATCTGAGCGGGCGGCGCATCGAGGCCAGTCTGACGCGCGAGCGCGACGCGCGCATCGAACGACAGCCGCGCGGTCAGACGCACGGCCGCGCCCGGTGCACCCACCGGCATCGCGTGATCACGGAGTGCGAGCAGATCCTTGGACGCGCTGAGCTTGATGTTCTGGCCGGTACCGGCGATCGCCGCGCGCGCTTCGAGCTGCGCGGTCCAGATTTCGGGACCGAGCGCGACGAGGCCATCGCCGAGCGGCACGCTGTTCGGCACGGTTTCGGTGGTCGCGAGCACCGTCACGGTCGCCGCGCTCGATGTGCCGATGCCATACGATGCGAGGACGAGCGTGTCGGCCTTCGCGAGCGGCGACAGAGGTACCTCGCCGGCGATCCCGGGCAACGCAGGGCCGGTGAGCACGTCGGTAATGAGCTTGCCGACCACGGGGTTCTTCCGCAGCCGCGCGAGATCGATCTCGATGATCAGCTGCGCGCCGTCGGGGAGAAGCGCCATGATCCGATCGCCGACCGTGGCGATCCTCGTCGGCTCGGGCTGCGAGGTGACAGGCCGACGCGCTGCACCGCCGCACGCGACCAGCGCCACGCAGGCGAGCGCAGCGGCCCGCATGCTCAATGGGCCAGCACGGCGTTGACCGCGGAGATCACGCGCGCGAGCTCTGAGGTCTTGCACACCGAAACACGGATCGAGCTCGGCAGGCCCCACGCGGCCATCGGGCGCACGATCACGCCCTTCCTGAGCAGCGCCTCGTAGACCGGCGGGGATGGCCGGGCGCAATCGACGAGGACGAAGTTCGCCAGCGACGGATACACCTTCACGCCCGTCCCGGTGATCTCGGCACACATGCGCTCGATCTGCCCGCGCGCGTGCGCGGCGCTCGCAGCGATGTGGTCCGTGTCGTCGAGCGCGGCGATCGCCGCGACCTGCGCGAGGCTCGACACGTGAAACGTGCGGCCGACGCGGCCGAGCACGTCGATCACGGCCTTGTCGCCTGCGGCGTAGCCGATGCGGATGCCGGCCAGGCCGTAGATCTTCGACAGCGTGCGCAGCACCACGACGCGGCGATCTTCGCGCAGCAGCGTTAGCCCATCGACGTGATCGATCTCGGGCCACTGCGCCGCGTACTCCGCATAGGCCTCGTCGATCACGAGCAGCGCGCGCGCGGGCAGCGCGGCGAGCACCTTGGCCGCGTCGGCCTTGGTGACCACCGAGCCGGTAGGATTGTTCGGAGTGCCGAGCACGACGAGCTTCGTGTGTGGCGTGAACGCTGCGATCAGCGCATCGGGATCGAGCCCGAGCTCCGGCGTTGTCGGCGCGGCCACGAACGGACGCCCCGCGACCTGTGCCGCGAGCCGGTACGACAGGAATCCGTAGCGGTGTGAGAGCACCTCATCGGTCGGCTCGCAGGTGGCGAGCACGAGCTGATAGAGGAGATCGTTGGAGCCGTTCCCGAGAGCGATCTGTCCAAGCTCGAGGCCGATCTTCGCGGCGATGACACGGCGAAGGGCGAAGCCGCCGGCATCCGGATAGAGGTGGAGCTGGGCGAGGGCGGCCGGCAGGGCGGCCAGGGCCTTCGGGGAGGGGCCGAGGGGGTTCTCGTTCGAGGCGACCTTGATGGCACCGCTGATCCCGAGCTCGCGCTCCAGCTCTTCGATCGGTTTTCCAGGCTGATAGACGTCGAGATTGCGGACGTGACGCGGGATGTGCTCGTCGAACCAGTCGGCCACGGGCGCAACCTACATCGTCGTCGCACCAAGGGGAATGCCCGCGACGCGGGTCCGGTCTATAGTCGGCTCGCCGATGCGCCGTACCGTCCCCCTCTTGCTGCTGGCCGTGATCCTGCTAGTGCCCGGCCTCGCGTTCGCCGGTGCCGACGGCAACTTCGACGACTACCAGGCGCGCGGCTGGGTGTGGATGTACCTCGGCTCGTTCGGCGCCGGGTTCCTCACGTCGCTCACCCCGTGCGTCTACCCGATGATCCCGATCACGCTCGGCATCTTCGGCGCGCGCGGCAAGGACGTATCGCTCGCGAAGCGCTTGGCGCTCGCCACGGCGTATGTCGTGGGCATGGGCCTGACCTATGCGGTCCTCGGCGTCACGTTCGCGATGCTCGGCGGTCGCGCCGGCGCGCTGCTGGCGAACCCGTTCGTCGTGATCCCGATCTGCCTCATGTTCATGGCGATGGCCGCGTCGCTGTTCGGCGCGTTCGAGCTCAACCTGCCGTCGTCGTGGCAAGCGAAGCTCGTGTCGGTGGGCGGCAGCGGCTTCGGCGGCGCGTTCATGATGGGCCTCGTCGGCGGCTTCATCGCGGCGCCGTGCACCGGCCCGTTCCTCGCGGGTCTGCTCGCGTTTGTCACCACCACGCGCAACGTGGTCGGCGGCGGCACGCTGCTGTTCGTTTACGCGCTCGGCATGGGCGTGCTGTTCTGGGTGCTCGCGGCGGCGGCGATGTCGCTACCGAAGAGCGGCCGCTGGATGGACACCGTGAAGTCGTTCGGCGGCACGCTGCTGCTGTTCGGCGCGATCTACTTCCTGCGCCCGCTGCTGCCGTTCCTGCGCACCATCGCCTCGCCCGAGAAGTGGTTCCTCTGGCTCTCGATCGCGATGATCCCGGCCGGCATCATCCTCGGCGCGTTCCACCTGACGTTCGGCGGCTCGCTCGCCGACAAGGCGCGCAAGAGCCTCGGGATCGCGCTCGTGCTCGCCGGCGGCCTCGGCATCTGGACCTGGAAGCTGACCCCGAAGCAGCACCTGCCATGGACCACCGACGAGCAGGCAGCGTTCGCGCAGGCGCGCGCTCAGGGCAAGGGCGTGCTTGTCGACTTCGCCGCGAACTGGTGCACCCCGTGCGAGGAGATGGAGCTGACGTTCGGCGACGACGAGGTGTTCGAGGCGATCACCGCGAACTTCGTGCCGCTCAAGATCGATGTCTCCAAGGACACCGCCGAGGACAAGGAGCACCAGGCGAACTACGGCGCGCAGACGTTGCCGGCGGTGATCTTCGTCGATACCAAGGGCAACGTGCTGGGCCGCGTGAAGGACCTGATCCAGCCCGATGCGATGCTCGAGATCGTGCGCCCCGCGGCGCGCAAGCTACGGGCCGGCAGCGAAGCTGCGCGCACGCCCTAGTCAGCTAGAACAGGCGAATGTTGCCGCGCAGCACCACGAGCGCCTCGCCCTGCAGGCTCTGGTAGTGCGTCGAGAGGTCATTCGCGACCGCGCCATTGCCGTTCTTGATGAAGTAGCCCCACGACACCGGAACGAGGAGACCGATGTCGAGCACCTTGTTGAGGTGCATGCCGAAGCCCACCTTGCCCTCGATCAGGAAGCCTTTGTCGGTGACCTCGTCGTTCGACAGGGGAGGCATCACCTGCTGGCCGGTGCCGATGCCGAAGAACAGATTCGCGCTGATCTCCGCGTAGCTGCCCTTCCCCGCCGCCTTGTCGGCCTTGGTCTGGTCGCCGAGGCCGACTTCGAACCGCATGCCGCCGCCGAACTGCGTCCAGGTCGCGAGCCGGCTGCCGTTCGTGAACTGGTGGTGCTGGATCACCACGTCGAACACGAGGAACTGGGCGCCAATGGCCGCACCGTAGGCCCCGTGGGGCGCCTTCTCGAAGAAGCCGGCCTCGGCGTTGGCCGAATCGCCGGCGAGGCGCTTCCCGAACACACCGCCGCCCTCGGCCTCCGCGAACAGCTTGAACACGTCGGCCCGTGCGGCGACGGGCGGTGCGGTCACGAGGACCACAGCGATCAGGGGAACTAGGCGCATGCACCGAGTGTCGCCGATTTCGCGCGGGCTCGTCGTGTCCCGGCTCACATGCGGCGCGCTATGCTGTGGAGGATGCCCCGCTGGATCGTGATCACGCTCGCGCTGGCCGCGGGCTGTCGCGATCCTGGGGTGACCGAGCTCGAGGGCATCCGCGAGGAGGTCTGCAAGTGCACCGACGCGAAGTGCGCGGAGGCGGCGATGAAGCGCGTGCCCCAGACCGACGTGCCAAACAACCATCGCTCGCAGACAATCGCCCGCGAGATGATGGAGTGCCTCGCAAAGCTGTACGAGGCGGATCGCCCCGCGACCGGTCCTGACACCGGCTCGGTGGCGCCCTAGTCTTCCGTAGCTCGTAGGGTAGGCGTAGGCGTCGACGACCGAGAACCGCGGCGACGGAACATGCGCTCGTATGCTCGGGCGCCCCGAAGGAGAGTCTTCTCCTGGAGAGAAAGCCTCTTCTTTGGGAGCTTCGGGTCGTTGGGGCGCAACTGAACCAGCGAGCTCCGCCGGGGGCGTGCGGAGTAGCTGCCTCCGTCGTCTCGCTTCGACGGTTGCGGCTCGGTGGCGCCCTAGTCTTCGGGATCGATCTTCGGCGTATTGCCCGTCTTCCCGGAGGGCCCGAGCTCGGGCTCGAACTGCCAGTCGGGCTCGACCGGGCCGGCGCGCTCGTCGATCTCCTTCTCGAGGATCGTCCGGGTCTCACCTTGCGCCGTGTCGCTCGGGACGATCTTCGCGCCGCGGACCACGCCCGGCATGATCAGCGCCATGGCGGGGGTGATCACCACGTCGGCGTCGGACTCGTGGCCGAAGAACGAGGTGTGCTCGTAGTAGCGGAGCGCGTACCGCACGAGCACCGCGAACGTCGCCGCGAGGGGCACGGCGAGCACGACGCCGACGAAGCCGAGCAGCTTGCCGCCGGCGACAACGGCGAGCAACGCGCCGCTCTCCGAGAGGCCGACGCGATGCCCGACGATCTTTGGCGTCAGCACACCGGCCTCGAGGACGTGGAGGACCAGGATGACCGCGCCGACGAGGCCGAGCGTCTGCATGCTGCCGCCATCGGCGACCGTGACGGTCGCCGCGATCAACGCGCCGACGAACGTTCCGACGAACGGGATCACGGTGAGCGCGCCGACGAGGAACCCGATCGGTACCGAGAGCGGCATGCCGACGACGGTGAACGCGATGGCGTAGAGCACCGCGAGGATCGAGGTCACGATCGCCTGCCCACGTACCCAGCCGGCGACCACGCGATCGATCTCCGTCATCACGTCGCGCACCTCGTGCCGGCGGCGCGGCGGGATCACGTGATCGATCCGCCGCAACAGGTGCGGCCAGTCGACGAGGAAGTAGAACGAGAACACCGGGACCAGCAGGGCCTCGGCCAACACGCCGAGCACGCTGAACACGCCGCCGACCGCCGCCGACGCGATCTTCGCGAGCGGCCCCGACGATGCGCCGAGCGTCTCCTTCAGGTGCTCGCTGGTCACGGCGTCGCGCCACTCGTGCGGGATCACGATGCCGAAGCGATCGCGCGCCCACGTGCTCAGGTTCGTGACCAGGCGCGGCAGATCGCGCACGAAGTCCGAGAGCTGGTCGGCGATCGCCGGCGCCGCGATCGAGATCACGAGCACGACCACGCCGATGAATGCGACCAGGAGGAGCCCCGCGCCGACGGAGCGACTGACACCGCGCTTGACCAGGCGGTCGAGCACGGGGTTCAACATGTAGGCGATCCCGAGCGCCGCGAGGATTGGCCCGAGCACGCCGGCGAGGTAGCTCAACACCGACCACGCGACGACGACGATCACCGCGGCGAGGAGCCAGCGCAGCATCCCGAGGACCTGCGCCACGTTGTTCGGCTGCTGACCGATCGGAGCTGACACCCGAGGACGGGCGTACCACGAGACCCGGGCGCTACGGGAGGACCGGAGCCAGGTCCATCGCGACCTTCCGCCGCTCCGCTTTGCCGAGCGAGAGCTCGAGGTAGCTCGAGAAGTAATCGTCGTGGCGCAGCTCGAACCGATGGACGCCGGGCTCGACCGCGACGCCACCACCGAGCGCGGTCAGCGGCGCGATGAAGCGACCGTCGACGAACATCTGCGCGTCGCGCACGTTGCTCTTGAACTGCACGATCGCATCACTCGACGTCACGCCGTTCGGGCCCACCTTCGGACCGCACGCCCCGAGAACAACGATCAGCATCAGCGCGGCCTTCACGGCGCACCGCCGATCGCGACCTCGATGACATCACCCGCGACGCGCACCTTCACGGTGGTATCCGTCGTGGGCGCCTTCTTCGCGATCTGCGAGATCCGATCGACCGACTCGGTGGTCGTCACGCCGATCACCCAGCCGCCCGGCGACAGCCGCCGGATCACGGCGCGCTGGATGCCCTTCGCGCCCGCGAGGTACTTCTGCTCCGCGGTGACCAGGCCCCACGGCGTCTTCGGCGCGAGCCGCACCAGCACCACGCCGGCATCGCCAAGTGGCGTGTCGTCGCCGGTGAACCCCGTCGCGACGGCGAGCGACTGCTTCGCGGGCGGCATCACGTCGAGCGAGGCGGCCACCAGGGCGCGCTCGATCGCGTTCCCGACCACGGCTGGATCGGTGCTGCGCGCGGCGATCGTGGCCACGCCCTGCCCGACCACCCTGCGCCCACGGCGCTCGAGCACGCGCAGGTGCGCCGTGATCAGCACCGCCGAGGTCGGCAGTCCGCGTACGAACACCGGGGCGCCCACCGTCACGCCCGCGATCGCAGCGAGCTCGGACTTCGCATCACCGCCGAGCCCATCGGCCTCGTCGTCATCGAGCGGGAGATCCCCGCCCGCCTTCGCCGCAGGCCCCGAGGCAGGCGCGCGCTTGATGCTCATCCCACCCGCGCGCAGCGCACTCGCCAGTGCGCCGAGCCCCGGTAGCTCCTTCTCGGCGGTCGCGCCGTAGCTCGCGCGCACACTCGCGCCATCGGTGACGCGCAGGAGAATCGTGACGCTGCGCCCCTTGGACGCCTCGCCCGCGGTCATCACCGGAATCGCCATCTCGGCCAGCTTCGCGCGCACCTTGTCTCGATCGACACGCACCGTGACCTTGAGTTGCCGACGATCGTCCGCGGTCGTGTCTTTCGTGACCGTGAACTTCGCGACCCACAGCCGCGCGTGGCTCACGATCTCGCGGTCGAGCTCCACTTTCTTGGCGCCGCGGACGTCGGACGCGACCACGTCGATCAGCGCGAGGGTGATCGCCTTGCCGAACGCTTCGTCCAGCGCGGCCACCCGTGGGTCGGCGCCGGAGATCTCGGCATCGCCATCCGTGTCGTAGGTCGCCACGTCCTCGGCGCGCACCGGTGCCGCGAGGGAGGCGAGGACGACGAGGACGATCACGAACCGCATGTCGTCACGAGACTAGCGCACCGAGGGCACGCGCGCCGATCGACCGACCTCCAAACGCACGAGAGGCGAGCGTTGTTCCTCGATAGGTTTCTTCTGAAGAGCTTCGCGCACGGTCGCAAGACCGCGTACACGCCGAAGCTCGATGCGTGCCACGCATGCGGAATGTGCGTGGTCGCGTGCCCCGAGAGAGCGCTGACGCTCGTGCCGCGATGACCGTGCTATAGCGGCGCCATGGCGATGAAAGAGACGGAGCGGTCGCTGCGCTGGTACTTCCTGATCGCGGGCACGGTGAGCGCAGCGCTGTCCCTCAACGACATCGGGACCGCGAGCAAGCTGACCAACGTGCTCGGCGCCCTGCCCGGCAGCTGGCAGCTCGCCATCTGGTTCCCGATCATCGCGCGCCTCGTGATCGGCGTCGGCTATGTCGCTGCGGGCGTGAAGCTGAAGGCCGCGCTGCCACTTGGCGCGACGTGGATCAAGCAGCTCCTGCTCGCCTCGATCGTGGTCCTCGTCACCGATGCCGTCCTCATCGGCGCCGTCCTCGGCATGGACATCGGGCAGACCGGCATGACCCAGTCGATCATCGGCCTCGTGATCACGGCGTACCTCCTCGCGAGCGTGCGCCGGCTCGCCGACGAGGCGGTGGCCAAGCAGCCGCCGTCCGCCCGGGTCGCGTGACTACAGCCAGCTGTGGCTCGACGCGAGCTTCGCCGTTCCGAGCTTGAACGTGCCGATCAGGCTCGACTCGGGCGCGAAGGTCCTGGATGTGGTCCCAGGAGGCGTCGTGGATCGTCATCGCCATGACGCCCTCAGTGTCTCCCCGACGCCGACCTCACGGGCAGCCCTTCTGCGGCTTTCACCATCGCCTCATGCAGATCTCACGAGGTTCAGCGTACGAGCACGAACAGCGTCGCATCCGTCGCCTTCCCCACGTCGGCATCGATGACCGAGCCCGTGATGGAACGCGCCTTGATCCGAGGAGCGCCCTTGGTCCACGCCGGGAGATCCTTCGTCCACACCGAGGCCGCCGCAAGGCCTCCGATCGTCATCCCGATCGCGGGCGCCACCGAGACGCCCTCGACGATGACGACGGCAGGCCCGGCGTCCCCGGGGGCCGCAAGCGCGCGGGATCCGACAAGCGCCTGCCGCACCGCTTCCACGGGAACGGCCATGGTCACGCGCCATGAACCATCGGTCTCGGGATCCGCGGTGATGCCGATCGCGCCGGCAACCGCAGCAGCAATGCGCGCCTTGACCTTCGCATCGCCAAGCTTGTCGGCGAGCGTGCCGCCACCGGCGAGCGGCAAGCCGGGGAGCGCCACGGCCAGCGCGGCGCGGGCTGCGTCCTCCGCCCGTCGACGCGCGGGCCCGCGCGCGACCGCAGGGTTTGGCGCCTGGCGATCGGCGAGCCCGATGCCCGGCGCGGTGACCAGGCCCTTCGCCCAGTCGATGTCGGCGTGGGCCGTTGCGGTAAGCGCGAGCAGGAGGAGCGCGATGCGCAGCACGCTATGAGCTTACCAATTCCGGCCGTGCCGATCGGACGGAAGTGATACGTGAGCGCCGACGGCGTGGTCGCCGTGAACACGAGGCCCGTGCCCTCGGCGGCCCAGGCCAGTCCACGCCGTGCCGCTCGTTGCGCTCGCGGTGCCGAGGGTTGCCTATTCCCACTCGATCGTGCCGGGCGGCTTGCTCGTGATGTCGTAAACGACGCGGTTGATGCCGCGGACCTCGTTGATCACGCGCGACGAGATCCGCCCGAGCAGCTCGTAGGGGAGATGGACCCAGTCTGCGGTCATGCCATCGCGCGAGTTGACGGCGCGGACCGCGAGGGTCTCCTCGTAGGTGCGCGCATCGCCCATCACGCCGACGGACTTGACGGGGAGCAGCACGCCGAACGACTGCCAGATCTGCTCGTAGAGTCCGGCCGCCACGATCTCCTCCTCGATGATCGCGTCCGCGTTGCGGAGCACGTCGAGGCGTGGCTTGGTCAGCGGGCCGAGGCAGCGAACCGCGAGCCCCGGGCCCGGGAACGGCTGCCGCCACACCATGTGGCGCGGGAGCCCGAGCTCGAGGCCGAGCTGGCGGACCTCGTCCTTGAACAGCTCGCGCAGCGGCTCGACGAGCGACAGCTTCATCCGCTCCGGCAAACCTCCAACATTATGGTGGCTCTTGATCACGTGCGATGGCCCCTTGGTCGAGACGCTCTCGATCACGTCGGGGTACAGCGTGCCCTGTGCAAGGAACTCCGCGCCGGAGACACGCTTCGCCTCCTCCTCGAACACGGCGATGAACTCGTAGCCGATGATCTTGCGTTTTGTCTCGGGGTCGGTCTGGTCCGCCAGCTTGTCGAGGAATCGCTTCTCCGCATCGATGACGCGGAGATCGACCTTGAAGTGATCGCGGAAGATCGAGTCGACGTAGCCGCGCTCGTTCTTGCGCAGCAGGCCGTTGTCGACGAACACGCAGGTGAGTTGCGGGCCGATCGCCTTGTGCAGCAGCGCGGCCGCGACGCTCGAGTCCACGCCGCCCGAGAGACCGCAGATCACGCGACCGCTGCCGACCTGGGTCTTGATGCGCGCGACGGCCTCGTCGACGAACGACGCCATCGACCAGTCGCCCGCCGCATCGCAGATGCTGAACAGGAAGTTGCCGAGCAGCTCCGCGCCGCGCGGCGTGTGCACGACCTCGGGATGAAACTGGACGCAGTGGATGCGCTTCGCGGCGTTCGCGAAGCCCGAGTACTTGCAGTTATCGGACTCCGCCGTGTGCGTGAAGCCCATCGGCACGCCCTCGACGTGATCGCCGTGCGACGCCCATACGCTGAGCTCCTCGCCCTCGGTGAACGACTTGAGCACGCCCTCCGCCTTGCGGATGCGTACCGTCGCGCGGCCGTACTCGCGCTTCTCCGCGGGACGCACGTCGCCGCCGAGCAGCTTCGCGGTGAGCTGCGCGCCGTAGCAGATTCCGAGGATCGGCACGGCGAGCTCGTAGAGCGCGGGCGTGATCGTGGGCGCGCCTTCCTCGTACACCGACGACGGTCCGCCCGAGAGCACGATGCCCACCGGCTTCATCGCGCGGATCGCCTTGAGCTCCGGATCCAGCGCGATCGTGTACGGATGGATCTCGCAGTAGACGCTCTGCTCGCGGATCCGGCGCGCGATCAGCTGCGTGTACTGGGAACCGAAATCGAGGACCAGGATCAGCTGATGTGCCACAGTTACTCCGCGCGATAATTCGGCGCTTCTTTGGTGATGATCACGTCGTGGACGTGGGACTCGCGGAGCCCCGACGACGAGATCTTCACGAACTTTGCCTTGGCGTGCATCTCGGCGATGGTCGCGCAGCCGAGGTAACCCATCGAGGCCCGCAGCCCGCCGACGAGCTGGTAGATCGACTCGCGCAGCGAGCCCTTGTACGGCACCCGGCCCTCGATGCCCTCGGGCACGAGCTTCGCGGGGGCTTCGACATCGCCCTGGAAGTAGCGGTCCTTCGACCCTTCCTTCATCGCACCGATCGAGCCCATGCCGCGGTAGCTCTTGTACGAGCGGCCCTGGTAGAGAATGACCTCACCGGGCGCCTCGTCGGTGCCCGCGAACAGCGAGCCGATCATCACGGTGTCGGCGCCCGCCGCGAGCGCCTTCGCGACATCGCCGGAGAACTTGATGCCACCGTCGGAGATGATCGCGACGCCGGAACCGCGCGCCGCGGAGACCGCATCGCCGACCGCGGTGAGCTGCGGCACACCGACGCCTGCAACGATCCTCGTGGTGCAGATCGAGCCCGGCCCGACGCCAACCTTGACCGCGTTGACGCCGCACTCGATCAGCGCCTTTGTGGCCTCGCCCGTGGCCACATTGCCGGCGATCAGCTGCAGCTTGGGGAACTTCTTCCGCACCTCGCGGACCGCCGCCAGCACCCCGGCGGAGTGACCGTGCGCCGTATCGACGCAGATGACGTCGCAGCCCGCGGCGATCAGCGCCTCGATCCGCCCATCGCGATCCGGGCCGACACCGACCGCAGCACCAACGCGCAGCCGGCCCATCTCGTCGGTCGCCGCGTCCGGGTTCATCTCGGCCTGCTCGATGTCCCGGATGGTGATCAAGCCCTTCAACTTCCCGCTGCCATCGATGACGAGGAGCTTCTCGATGCGGTGCTTGTGAAGGATCTCCTTCGCCTCGTCGAGCCCGACGCCGTCCTTCACGGTCACCGGATTCTTCGTCATCAGCTCACCGACCTGGAGATCGAGGCGCTTCTCGAAGCGCACGTCGCGGTTGGTCAGGATACCGAGCGGCCGCTTGTCCGCATCGACGACCGGAAGGCCGCTGATCCGGTTGTGCCGCATGATCGCGAGCGCATCCTCGAGGGTCCGCGATGGCGCGATGGTCAGCGGATCGACCACGATCCCCGACTGCGCCTTCTTCACCCGAGTCACTTCGCGCGCCTGCTCTTCGATCGTCAGGTTCTTGTGGATGAAGCCCATCCCACCTTCTCGGGCCATGCGGATCGCCGTCGCCGCTTCGGTGACGGTGTCCATCGCAGAGCTCACGAGCGGCATGCGCAGCGCGATCGACGGGGTGAGTCGCGTGCTCACATCGACGTCGCGCGGGATCACCTCCGAGTGCGCAGGGACCAGCAAGACGTCGTCGAAGGTGAGCGCCTCCCTGAGCTGGTCCTCTAGCATGGCGCACCCTACTCCTGGGGTCTGACCTCGGCAAGCACACCACCGGGGCCTCCGGCCCCATCGTTGGGGCGATCACTCCCAGCCTTCGAGTGCACAACCCACCGATATGTTACCGGGTGAGGTGGCACGTACATTGATGTTGTTCGGGTGTTCGCCCGGGAGAGGGTCCATGCGCCAAATTATTTTCTCGCTTACATGTCTCGGTCTTGCCCTCACGGGTTGTGCGGGCAAGGCGCCGACGACGCCCGGAGATGACACGCCCGATGTCGACGCGGGTGCGGATGGACCGGCGGCCGAGATGGGCCAGAAGCTCAGCGGCAAGACGATGGACTACTTCACGGCTGCGACGCCGATGGACAACACCGCGATCGCCAGCGATGGCGTGACCCCGCCGATGATGGTCACCAGCGCGACCGGCGGCCTGTACGAGATCCCGAACGTGCCGACAGGGAGCAAGGTCTACTTCACGCTGACCCGCACACTCTATCGCCCGACCCGCAACGCGCCCGTGACGATCGAGGGCGTGGCGGTCATGCAGGACCTCTACATGGCCACGGTCGCGGACATCAACCGCCAGTACGCCACGGCGAACAAGCCGGTGACCGCGGGCAAGGCCGTACTGTTCGCCGAGCTCAAGAAGAACAACGGCACGCCGCTCGAAGGCGTACCGATCACCGACATCGTACTGCTCGACGCGCTCAACGCGGTGGTGCCGGTGGCCGGCACCTACTTCTTCGGCACCGCGGGTGACATCGACATCGCGCTCACCACGTCGACCGCATTCGGCGGCCGCGCGCGCGTCGCGATGCTCGACGTCGCGCCTGGCGCGTACACGCTGAAGGTCACCTACGCGAACGGCCAGGGCGGCACCGCCACCAACACCACGCCGATCACGTTCGTCGCCGATGGCGCCACGCTCGCGATCTCCGGCGGCACGGGCGGCGGCGGCGGCATGGCGACGAACCCGAAGTTCACGACCGACATCTATCCGAAGCTGCAGAAGGCGGCCGCCGGTGGCCTCGGCTGCGCGAACTGCCACACGCTCGGCGGTCCGGCGGGCGGCGCGATCAAGTACGACGACCCCGCAGCCCTCACCCTGACCAACATGAAGGCGATCCCGGGACTCATCGATCTGACGACGCCGGCGCTGTCGCTGTTCCTGACGAAGCCGCTCTACGAGCCCGCTCCGTACAACCACCCGAACGCGACGTTCATCGACATCAACGATCCGGACTACAAGCTCTTCCTGCTGTGGATCACGCAGGGCGCGCTGCTGTAGCGCGCGCCGAGCGCCGGGGCGCGAGTGCCCACGGGCGCGATGCGTCGGGTGATCCCACTCCTAGTTTGTCGCGTCGGTCGCGACGGTCGGGCCGGCGTTCGGGATCGTGACCATCGAATCACCGCCGCCCTGGCGACGGACGTTCTCGGCGACCGCCGCAGATGCGAAGCGGCGCAGATCCGCGAGCGCATCGAGCGCGAGCTCCGGCGCGAACTTCGCGACCGCGTTCGCCGCGAGCTGATCGACCTTCTCCTGCTGATGCCACTGGTTCGTGGTCTGCGATGCGGTGATCGCGCGGCGCGTGGTGAACATGAGGAGACCCGTCTTGACGTCGAACATCGAGACCTCGGTGTAGCCGTAGACCTCCTGGCGCTTGCCGGGAAGAAACAGCGCGCCGACGATCGTCGCGTAACCCCAGGCCCACGGGTTCATGCGCGAGCCCTTCGCGAGCACCTCGCGGTAGAGCAGCAAGTAGCGCAGGCGGTAGCGCGCTGCGATCTCCCGCAGCGCTTCCATACCGAGCGCGCCCGATGGGATCACCATGGTCTGCGTGACGAGCGAGAACGCTGGATCGGCGCGCAGCGTCTTGACGAGCGGCGCGACGCCGGCGGGCACCTTGTTGTCAGGACCGGGGCCGCGCCAGTCGGTGGCCGTCTGGATCGGCAACACGCCGACGCGCGCGGGAAGCTCGAGCTCGATCGGCGCGGCGAGGATCTTCTGCAGTGCCTCTTCGGTGAGCGCACCATTGGGATTCTTGTCGAACAGCGATCGGTCGAGGGGCGGCGGCACCTGCGGCATGGAGCGCGTGTCTCCTGCTGCCATCGGCGCGGACGCCATCTTCATCTTCGCTCCACAGGAAGCGAGAACCACGAGACAGATCACGGACAATGCGACGCGCGAGCGATGCAACACGGCAGGCCTCCTTCGGGTCTGCTCGCGGACACGAGCGACACCGTCGGAGCATCAAACGTTGGGCAACCGTGCTGCTTACAGGCGAGCCGCTAGCACCCGCGGCTGAAGAGATTGACGATCAGGAGCAGCGGCAGCGGGATGCCGAGGAGCCACGCGAGGGCATAACCGGCCTTGGAGTGCGGTGGTCCTGATTCCGGGTAATTTGCAGCCCGCATGCCCGCGTAACTCGTGTAAATCCCGTGTGCTCGGCCGAGCGCGAACGCTCCGGAGCGCAGTACCGTCACGACATGACGCGCGCGAACGGGACGCTTCGATGATCGCGATCTTCGGAGCCGGCGCGATCGGCTGCTGGGTCGGTGGGAAGCTCGCGACAGGCGGAACGCCGGTGACCTTGATCGGGCGCGCACGCGTGATGGACGAGCTCTCGGATGGCCTGACGATCTCGGAGCTCGATGGGGCGACACGCACCGTGACCGTGACCGCGACGACGGATCCCACGGCGGCGGCGGGCGCGACGATCACGCTCGTCACCGTGAAGTCCGCGCAGACGGCGGAGGCCGGCGCCACGCTCGCGGCGGTGCTGCCGGAGCGTGCCGTCGTGGTCAGCCTGCAGAACGGCGTGCGCAACGCCGAGGTCCTGCGCGCCGCTCTGCCCGGTCGCCTCGTGCTCGCCGGCATGGTCCCGTGGAACGTCGTGCGGCGCGATCGGGGTACGTACCACCGCGGCACCACCGGAACGCTGATGATCGAGGCCGCGCCGGCCGGTGAGCCGCTCGTGACCGCGTCGGCGGCAGCCGGGCTCCCGCTCGAGTCTCGTGCCGACATCACGGCGGTCCAGTGGACGAAGCTCGTGATGAACCTCAACAACGCGATCAATGCGCTCGCCGGTGTGCCGCTCGCGACCGAGCTCGCGCAGCGCGATTACCGGCGAGTGCTCGCCGCGGTGATGCGCGAGGCGATGCGCGCGTGCGCCAAGGCGAAGCAACCGCTCGCGAAGCTCGCGCCCGTGCCGCCGAGCTGGGTGCCGCGGATCCTCGAGCTGCCCGACGGCATGTTCCGGATGATCGCGCGACGCATGCTCGCGGTCGATCCGCACGCGCGATCATCGATGCAGGACGACCTGTCGGCGGGTCGCCCGACGGAGGTCGACTATCTCCAGGGCGAGATCGCGGAGCTCGCGGCACGCGTCGGAACCATCGCCCCCGTCAACGCGGCGCTCGTGCAGCTCGTGCGCGCCGCGGAAGCCGGAGGGAAGCGCGACTTCACGGCCGCCGAGCTGCGCGCCGCGGTTTCGGTCTAGAGTAGAAGCGCGCGGCGCATGACGCGAGCGTAACAGTGCCGCGATGCTACTGTGGGCCGTGGTTCGTACCTGGTTCCTGATCGTCGCGGCGAGTGCCGGGTGCAAGACCGCGACGGAGAAGCAGTGCGACGGGATGCTCGAGCGGTACGAGAGCTGCACCGGCGCGAAGCTCACCTCGGCGGCGACGAGCTCCGCGCATGCCAGGTGCTACGTGTCGCTCGGCCACGATCTTCAGCCCGGCGACACCACGAGCTTCGCGGCGATCGAGCGCGCGACGTTCGTGGAGTGCACCGCCATCACCGAGTGCGGCGCGCTGAAGGCATGCTTCGACAAGCACCAGTGCCGATGGATCCTTACGAGCCCCGAGGCCGAACCGTTCTTCGAGTGCAGCAAGTGATCAGGCGGCCCACAGGGCCACGGCGAGCGCGCCGAGCACGCTGAAGATCACGAGCGCGTCGAGGAACCGGCCGTAGCTCTGCAGGCGCTGGCGAAACGGCGCCTTGCCGTTGTGATCGCGCGTGGGAAGCTCAGCGCGACGGAGCTGCTTGACGAGGGCATCGAACCGCTCCCAGTCGCGGGATGCGAGGAACCAGCGCGAGCCGCGCGTGGCCTCGAGCGCGATGCCATCGGAGAAGATGTGCGCGCACGCGATCCGCGCCGCGGGCTGTGTGAAGCCGAGGCCGGCCCAGCCCCAGCGCACACCGTCGCGCGTGATCGCCACCCGTGCGCTGCGGACCGCGAGCGCGAGCGCGGAGCACAGCGCGAACGCCACGGGGAGCACGACCTGGGTGCTCGAGCTGTAGCGATACGGATGCCGCGACACGAGGTACCAGGTGAGGACGAGCAAGGGGAGCACGAGCGAGAGCGAGACCATCGCACGGCGCCGCGCACCCTTCGGCGCGTTGAAGGTGCCGAGCGCCGTGCCGAGGAGACCGATGCCGGGAGGCAGGTCGACCGCGCTCATGAGCCGGCGAGCCCCGGCGCCTCGAGCGCGAGCCGCAGGCGCTGCAGGATGACCGAGCGCTCGACGTCATCGGTGATCCGCTTGCCGGAGCGAGTCACGTAGAACACGTCGGCGACCTTCTCGCCTTCGGTCGAGACCTTCGCGAGCGAGATGTCGAGGCCGAGGTCCGCGAGGGTCTGCGTGATCGCGTACAGCACGCCGACGCGATCGCGCGTGGCGACCTCGACGATCGTCGCCTGCGTCGAATCGTCGTGCAGCTTGATCTCGGTGATCACGCCGGGAGTCACGCGTTTCGGCAGCGTGGACTTCGGACGGCGTCGCGTGATCAGCGTGGCGACCATGTCGGGATCCGGCCGATCGCCGGCGAGGAGCTCGCGCAGGTCGGCGCCGAGCTTCGCCCACCGCGGATCGTCCTCGGCGATCGCCGAGCCCTTGAGGTCGCGAATGTGGAACACGTCGGTGACGAGCCGCTGGCCGTCGACATCGACGTGTCCGAGCACGGCACCGAGCACGTCGATGCGATTCGCCGTCAGCGCACCCGCGATCGCCGCGAGCACACCGGGCGCATCGGGCGCCACCACCGCGAGCTCGCTGTGGCCCTTGAGTGGATAGCAGTGGACCTCGAGCGCCACGGTCGGCGAGTGCGCACGCGCCGCCGCGACGAGCTTGACGTGGCGCGCCGTCTGCCGCGGCGTGAGCTGTGCGAACAATCGCGGATCGATGCCGTCGACGAGCGCTGCGGTCGCCGGCCGGTGATCCTCGGCGCCCGTCGAGATCTGGACCACCTTCTCCTTGTACGCCCGGTCGGAGTCGTTCGCCGCATCGTCGACGTCGCCGCGGAAGTGCGCGCGCGTCCGCAGCAGCAGATCGCGCAGCAGGCCGTCCTTCCATGCGGACAGGTTGTCGGGCGCCGTCATCGCCGTGTCGCACAGCGTGACGAGGTAGAGCTGCACGAGGTGCTCGTCGTCGACGACGCGCTCCGCGAACCGCGCGATGACCTCGGGGTCCGCGAGGTCGCGCCGCTGCGACAGGTTCGACATGGTCAGGTGCTGCCTCACCAGAAACTCCGCGAGCGCCACGTCGTGCTCCCACATGCCAAGCCGGCGTCCGATGGTCTGCGTGACCACCGCGCCCTTCTCCGCGTGGCCCTTGCCCAGCGGCTTGCCGACATCGTGCAGCAGGGTGCCGAGCAGCAGCGCCGCCGGTCGCTTCACGGCTCGCCACAGCTCCGTCGCGAGCGAGTGTTCTTTCGCCAGCTCGCCGCGCGCGATCCGCTTCTGCATCGCGAGCGTGTAGAGCTGGTGCTGATCGACCGTGTACACGTGATAGAGGTCGTGCTGCACGCGGCCCACGCACGGCGCCCACTCCGGCATCAGCACCGAGAGGATCCCGAGCTGGTTCATCTGCTCGAGTGCACTCGGCTGCGCGACATCACGCAGGTCGGCGAGCGCCTCGAGCAGCAGCCGATGCGCGAGCGGATCCCCGGCGAGCGGCGCCGGATCGCGTGCGATGGCCTCCGCCACGAGCTCGCGCGTATGCCCGTACACGGGAAGCTGCTCGGCGACCGCCACGCGGAACAGCCGCACCATCTCGCTCGGCCGGTCAACGAACAGCCGCGGATCCTTGATCGCGAGCTCACCGTTGAACGTGATGAATGCTGCATCGATCTGCGCGATCCGTGGCCGGCGCCGCGCCGGCACGCGCGCACTCTCGAGCAGCCGATCCGCCACTTGCACCACGCCGCGTGCGTGCAGGTAGTAGTCGCGCATCAACGCCTCGACGGCCGGCGCCACCGCCGATCGCACCTCGCCCTCGGCTGCCTTCGCATCCGGGTACAGCGCCGGGGCGATCGCCTCCTGGATCTCGAACGTGAGCTGATCGAACCGCCGCTTCGCCTGCAGTTGCACGAGCGCGCGCGTGCGGAGCTGGAAGTCCCGTGCGCCGAGCAGCACCTGTGCCTGCCGCCGGTTCAGGTGCCCCATGTCGACGAGCGCCGCGATCCGCCGTTCCGCATCAGCGGGCTCCTCGCCGGGGCGCGGCGGCGTCCACCGCACCTGCGCGCACCACAGCGCCGTCGCGAGATCGCGCAGTGCGCCGATGCCCTGCTTGAGGTTCGGCTCGAGGAGATACAGCGATGCGCCGAACCGATCGTTCCGCGCCTTCTTCTCCGCCGCGAGTGACGCGATCAGATCGTTCGGGTTTCCGCCGGGCGCGAGCGCACCGAGCGTGGCGCGCACGAGCTCGGTGGTCAGGCGCGGATCGCCCGCGATGTGCCGCGCGTCGAGCAGCGCGGTCGCGGTGGCGAGGTCATCCTTCGCGAGCCGCGCCGCCGCGCGTGGTTCGCGGATCGCGTGACCGATCGCGAGCTTCTCGTCCCACAATGGATACAGCAACGCATCCGAGACGCGCTTTGCGGTCGGCTCGTCGCGATCGTGGAGCACCATGAAGTCGATGTCGGAGTACGGGGCGAGCTCGCGGCGCGCCCAGCCTCCGGTCGCCACCAGCGCGACCTCGGCGCCATTCGCGGCCGCGATGAACCGCGCCGCGATCTCGTGGTCGTAGACATCGCAGATCGCACGGCACGTACTCGCACCCTGTCCCGGCGCACGCAGCCGGTCGGGCAAGATCGCGAACACCTGCTCGAGCGCGGCGCGAATGCCGCGGAGCGGAGTCATCGACGCTGTGGCCACGCGGCTAGCCTAGCAGGGCGACTCACGCGGCGGCGGGTCGGACCTTCTTGTAGATCATCCGCAGCATCCACCCCAGGGCGGCGAGACCGACGGCGAACGCGAGCGCGCCGAGGAGGAGCCGCGGCGCCTTGCCGTGCTCCATGATGATGAAGTCCTCGGCGAGACCGAGGTTCAGGTTCTTCAGCTGCGTCATGTCCTTGTCGCTGAGGTCGAGGCCGAACTGCACGAGGCCCTGGTTCTGTCCCTCGAGCTCGCCGAGCACCTTCTTCGCGACCGCCTCGTTTGGCCCCACGGGGCCGTCGAGCGAATCTGCGAGCGACGTCATCGCGTCGTCGGTGCGCTTCAGCACGATCTGGGTCTTTCCCACCGTCGTGCCCTTCGCACGCATCGGGATGTAGACCGCCTTGACCTCCTTGTTCTTGCCCTCCTCGATCGCCATGTTCTCGAGGTCGGGCTCGCACTCGGTCAGCTTGAGGAAGCGATTATCCGGGCGATCCTTGAGATAGCTCGCACACGTGATCTCGAGCGGATCGCGCTCCCGAAGCCCCGTGTACAGATTCTGTCCGCCCCACCACAGGCCGAGGCCGGCCACCGCGATCACGAAGATCAATCCGCGCATCGCGAGGCGATAACACGACTTCGGCCCGACTTCACGGCTTGTCGTCGAACGCGAGCGCGGCGACGTCGATCCAGCCGTCCCAGACCCGCACGTTCTTGACCCGCCGATGGACCAGGCCCTGCGGCGCCTCCGCGACGATCCCGGCCAGCGACCACGCCTCGCCCAGCCCGGCAGCGAGATCCACACACAGCTTGCCGCGCTCCTCGGGATCCCACGCTGCGCCCATCGCATCGAGCGTGCGATCGATCTTCGCCGACGGCGCGTGGGTGGCATCCTTGCTGCCGAGCAGAGGCGTCAGATCCATGTCGACCATGCCCGACCACGTCATCTCGGCGAGGTCGTAGCTGCCCTCGGCCGCCCGCTTCGCGACCCACGACTCGCCGCCGGTCTTGACCTCGATCACCACGCCGATGCGGCGCGCGGCATCGATGAAGTAGTCGCGCGGCTGCTTCTGCGGCGGCGCCGACGCGTCCTTGGGGGTCGGCTTCTCGCTGCCGATCATCACGAGGTGGAGCTGCTTGCCGTCCTTGTCGCGGATGCCGTCCTTGTCGCTGTCGTTCCAGCCCGCCGCATCGAGGAGCTTCGCGGCCGCACCCGGATCGAAGTCGGGAATCGCCGTCTCTGCGCCGCTCGCCGGTCCGCCCGGCCAGATCGGCCACAGCGCCGGCCGCGACAGACCATCGAACACGCGCTTCGCGATCGACCGACGGTCGATCAACAGCGCGAGCGCGTGGCGCAGCTTCGCGTCGTCGAGTGGCGCGCGCGTCGCGTTGAACGCCACGTAGCGCAGCCGCGGCCCGCCAAGCTCGAGCCCGACGAACGACGCTGCGATGCCCGGCGCGCTCGCCTGCTCGGGCCAGTGGGCGGGGATCAGCGCGGGAACGATATCGAGATCGCCGCGCTTCGCATCCTTGAGCGCGATCGCCGCGTCGGCCTGATGGACGAACTCGACGTCGGCGATCGCCGGCTTCGTCCCCCAGTAGCGATCGTTGCGCGTCAGGTGGACGATGCCGCCCTTGTTGGAGACCAGCTTGTAGGGCCCGGAGCCGACGAGTTGCCCGCCCGCGAGCAGGCTGCCATCGTAGATGTGCATCGGCAGGATCGGGATCTCGGCGAGTGCGCGCAGGACCCAGCCGCTTGGCCGGTTCAACACGAGCCGGATCTCGTGCGAGGTGATCAGCTCGACCGCGAACACATCGGCCAGCATCGGCCGCAGGTGATCGATGCCCCTGCGCGGATCGCGGACCGCATCGAGCGTGAACTGCACGTCCGAGGTGGTCAGCGGATGGCCGTCCGAGAACGTCACGCCGGGTTGCAGCTCGATGCGGATCTCCTGTCCACCCGGCATCACCCGCCACGACTGTGCGAGCCCCGGCGCGTACCGCCCTGCGGAATGCCCCGGCTCGGGCGGGAGATAACGGATCAACGGCTCGAAGATCGTACCCTGGGTGATGCGGCGGCCCCACACGGTCGGGTTGACCAGCGGGGTCAGGCGGCCGGGCTCGACGTCGACATCGATCCGCAGCGTATGTCCGCGCGCCGCCCGGACCTCCGCCGCGGCGGAGACATCCGCGAGGGCGGGCGAACTGGGGACGCGGGCCGCCTCGGAGGTTGGATCTGGGGCATGACGCCACGGTTTGACCCGGGCAGGCGAGTCGCAGCCAGCCAGGGTCAGGATCCCGAGCAGGACCGCGACTTGAGTGACCCCTGTCACCATGTTATGACCTCAACCATGCCGCACACTTCCGGCCTTCGCACGCTTCTCGTTACCAGCCTCCTGCCGCTCGCGCTGGGAGCCTGCGAGAAGGACAAGCTCAAAGGTCCGGACGCCGAGGTGAAGAAGGGCGACGCGAAGATGAACCTTCCCGCCGTGCCCGCCTTCGAGTTGCCGGCGGCGAACACGGATGGTTCGCATGCGGTGAAGGAGCTACGCGTCAAGGGTCGCAAGCTCCTCGATAGCGACATCACGGTCAAGGGGATCGTGACGTGGGCCTACGATTGCCCGACCGCCGTTCGTCAGCCTGGAATGACCGACAAGGACGTCCAGAAGATGATCGACGAGGATCCCACGAAGTGCGAGCGCGCGAAGTTCTACATCGGCGACACCGCCGATACGCCCGCCGAGAAGAGCCTGTGGGTCGTCGACGTGCCGCGCCCCTACAACAAGCTCGAGCTCGAGCGCATCAAGAAGCAGGACCGCACGCTCGCGATGTATCCGGATCGCTGCGAACCCGCCGAGAAGGACGCGAAGAAGATGATCTGCCCGCCGTACGCGGTTGGCGATCAGGTCGAGATCACGGGATCGTGGAAGATGGCGTCGCCGCACAGCGAGCGGAACTCCGACGGCCTCCTCGTCTACAAGAAGATGAAGAACATCACGAAGACCTGGGAGACCCCGCCGCTCGATCCGACCGCGGCGCCTCCGGGCCCCGGCGCGGGTGGACCGCCGCCGGCCGGCACCAAGGAGTCGCCGACCGAGATGATGAAGAAGGCCAAGGGCGGCAAGGGCTAGCCCACGCACCGGCGACAGCGAATCCGGCGCCACCTCGGCGCCGTTTGCTATTTCGGCTAGAACATCCATCCCGCGCTGAGGCCGCCGGCGAATCCGGCCCGGCTCCAGCCGGGGAGCCGGCCGCTGAGATCGATGTCGTGGCGCCAGGTGACGCCCGCGCACGGCGTGATCTCGAGGCCGCGCCACGGTGAGAAGCGATAGCCAACGAGCGCGCTGGTCCCGATCTCGACCGTGGTGCCGAGCCAGCGATCACTCATCAGGTCGTGCGTGCCATCGACCGCCACGTCGAGACGGCCGCCGGTCCACCAGCCGACCATCGACCCGGTGGGCTGCGCATGGAGGAACGACTTCTGGCGGAAGTACCAGCGCACCTCGCCGCCGACGCCGGCGCGGATGCCGGTGTAGTCGCCGACCGCGGCCTCCCGCAGCTGCACGCTGGCGGTGATGCTGATCTGCGGGCGAGGGAGCCAGCGCTCGTAGCCGACCTGGATCCCGCGCGCACCATCGAGCGAAGGGACCGCGACGGTGAGCGCGTTCATCGCGATGTCGGGCTCGGGAACGCCGGCGGTCGCGGCGGCGATGATCAGGGGAAGCGCTCCACTCATGGCACGGGTCCGATCTCGTGGTCGAGGAAGTCGATGGTCGCCGCCCACGCTTGCGGTGTATCGATCGAGAGGCCGAGGTCCCAGGTGCTACCGCTCGCGCCGCGATTCCACAGGTGGCCACCGCCAGGGATCTCGAGCAGCTTGTGCGATGCGCCCACGCGCTCGAGCGCATCGCCCATGCGGGTCGAGTGCTCGAGGTCGACGAACCAGTCGCTGTCGCCGTGGATGAACAGGAACGGCGGCGCGCCGGGCGCGACGTACGTGATCGGCGACGCGGCGGCGTACAGCTCGGGCACGTCCTCGCGCGAGCCGCCGACGAACGCCTCGACGTTGTCGACGGCGAGCAGGAGGTTCATGTCCTCGGGGCCGGCGCCGGAGATCACGGCCTGCACCGGTGTGGTCGGCCCGGCGTCGCAGTCGGGCGCGACCGCTGGATCCGCGGCGGCAACGCCGAGCATCGAGACCAGGTGACCGCCGGCGGAGTAGCCGAGGGCGCCGATGCGACCCGGATCGATGTGGTAGTCGGTCGCGTGTGCGCGGATCCATGCCAGCGCGCAGATGCAGTCCTGGACGGCGTGCGGGAACTCGCCGCCGCTCGGTACCAGGCGATAGCTGATGTTGAACGCGACGTAGCCGGCCTCGGCGAGCCGCTGAGCGTGATCGGCCATGCCGTCGCGCTCGAGGCCGTCGTGCCAGCCACCGCCGTGGATGACCATCACGGCGGGCCGTGGCCCCTCGGCGAGTGGTGGAGAATAGACGTCGAGCTTCGCTACAGAAAACCGGTCGTCATAGGAGATGTCGGTTTCGACCACGACGTCGGAGCAGCCGGCGAGAACCGCCGTACACAGTCCGAATCGGGAAAGCCACGTTGCCGTCGCGAGTTGCACCATCGCGGCCAAGAACAGCAACTGCCGTGCCGCCGAGCAGATCAGCGAGCCAGCGCGTCGAGCGCCTCGCAGACCGAGCTCCCGAGGAGCATCGTCGCGGTGCTCGAGGTCGCGAGGCAGCGAAAGTTGCCGACCCCCAGCGCGCGTACGACCGGTGGCCCCACGGGCGGCGTCACGGTGAGCACCAACCGGTGGCTGTAGTTGATCGACTCGACATCGGGCGTGCGACGCGGGGCCGAGAGTGCGACCGCGACGACGTCGACGCGCTTCGGATCGAACGTACCTGCCGGTGCGCGTGTCCATTCGCCGATCACCGCGCCGCGCGTGTACGTGATGCCATCGACCTTGATCGACGTGATCGTCGTCGGCTCCTCGTTCCACACGGACTTGTCGACGTACGCCTTCGCGCCGCGCGCCAGTCGCGCATACGCAGCGCCGGAGAGCCGCAACGCGATGGGCTCGAGCTCGCGGTGCACCAGGTTGTCGCCGAGCAGCTCGAGCGTGATCTCGCCGGCCTTGCGCACGCCGAGCATCAGCTTGCCGCGCACGGGATGAACGTCGGGGAGAGGAACGAGGTCAGCGGGTGCGGCGAGCACCGCGAGGAGCTCCGCGACCGCGACCGGATCGGCGGGCTTACCGTCGATCGCCGGCGCGCGATCGAGCGCGAGCACGCCGCCATCGGCGAGCACCACCTTCTCGACCTCGACCGGCAGCGGGCGCGGCTCGCCGATGGTCTCGGCGGGCGCCGCGAGGGCCTGCACGGCGGCGGTGACGGCATCGTAGGTCGCGCGCGCGATGCAGCCATCACCGATATCGGACGATAACCAGGCGAGCGTGGGGTCGTCGGGGCACGTCGCGCCGAGCCGCAGACTGTTGCCAACATGGATCAACAGCTGAGGCACGCCGCCAGTGGGCGACCGGGACAGCCGCACGATCTCGAGTGCCTCGAGCGCGCGAGAGAGATCGGCCATCAGCGGGGGGCGCACGAGCAAGGTGCGTGGTCGCACCTGCCGCGGCGGGATTGTGTCGAACCGCGACGCCTCGGTCTCGGTGCTGATCGTGATCGCGGGAGCGTGCGCCGCGTCCGTCACCGGAAACCGCTCGCGCAGTGCGAGTGGATCCGGATCGAGCGCGCGCGCGACCCACGAGTCCACGAGCAGCGCGCGATCACCGACGACAAGCCAGGTCTGCTCCGTGCCCGGCAATGCCTCGCCGATGCCGATGACGCGCGTGTTCTGGCCGATCGTGACGGTGAGCTGCGCGCGCAGCTTGCCTGCCGCTGCGACCCCGCCCGTGCGCTGCCAGCGGCCCGCGCGCAGCGCCGCGAGCACGTCGTGGACGACGCGCGAGTCCGCGATCGCGTTGAAGCTCGTCGAGGTCCACGTCCACTGCGTGCCGTTGCCGCTCACGGTCACCGGAGGCAGCGGCGAGCGATCCCAGGTCATCGCCGTGATGTAGCTCGGGTCAAGACCGGTGATCAGCGCGCGGTCCGCGGGAGGTAGCCGCGTGCGGCGCAGCTCCCGGACGAGCAGCACGCCGAGCAGCGCGGCAATGGCGAGCAGCACCGCGAGCCCGCGCCGCGTCGCGATCACGCGGCGCGCCTCGCTGTCCGAAAATGGGGTCGGACCCCATTACCGGACGTCACGTGGCGCGCCTTCGGCGCCACAGCACGAGCGCGCCGCCGATCAGGACCCACGCCAGCGGGATGACGCCGACGCAAAACGCGATCACGGCGGTCCGCTGTGCGCTGGTCATCACGAGCCGCACCTGCGACGGCGCGGTCGCCGCGATGGTCACCGTCGACTCGGGCAGGCCGGCGAGAAATCGCACCGCGTGCGCGAGCCAGAGGTCGCCGGCCGATGCGCCGCCGGAGAGCACAGCGGTGGACAGCGACTCCGCCGAGCCGATCGCCAGCAGGCGCTTCGATGACCCGAGCGCCGCGACGGCGACCGGGCCGGCAAGGTCGTCGCCGTCCTTCTGCGGCGGCGCGTGCTGGAGGTCGCGCTCGCCCCAGCTCTCGGCGCTCGCGCTCACCAGTGGAATCGCGCCGCGATCGACGAGCACGGCGCGCGGCTGGAACCACAGGGTCGGGCGCGCATTGCGGAAGCCGGCGTTGATCGGATGGTCGGCGTAGCCGCTCGCGATCAGCAGCGCCCCCGGCAACTCGCGCACCGTCAGCGACGGATCGACCACGATCGCCGCCGGGATGCCGAGACCTTCGGCCGCGAGCACGGACTCGATGCCCATGGTGCCGAGCGAGCCATCGAGGGTGCGGCTCGCCGCGGCGGCGATCACGGCTCCACCGCCGCGCAGGTAGGTCTGGATGCTGAGGGCCTCGTCGGCGTCGAGGGCGACCGCGGGCCCGGCGATGATCACGACCGAGCACCTCGTCACGCCGGTCAGTGCGACCGACTCGATGGTCATGCCCTCGGCCCGCAGGCGGTCGGCGACCATCGTCCAGTCGGCGCCCTGCTTGTCCTTGATGTCGAACGGCAGCTCTCCATGGCCGGTGCTGAAGCACACCTTGACCCGCACCACGCTGGTCAACGCGGCGAGGGCACCCGCGATCGATTGCTCGATCGCGAGCCGCTCCACGCGCGGCGCGCCATCGGGGCCGCGATCGACGGTTGCGATCGCGAGCAGATCCACCACGCGCCGGCGCGGCCCGACATCGACGATCACCGCACCGCCCTGGGCGAGATCGCCCGGCTGCAGGCCGCCGATCCGCGCCACTTGCGCGAGCCCACCGGGGAGCGCCGCAGGATCCACGCTGCGCACGACGAGGCCGGGCGCCGCGGCGGCCATCCGCCCGGTGACCCGCGCGACCTCGTCGTAGATCGGCGCGAGGCCGGCGAGCGTGGGCTGCACGATGGTGAGCGAGGCGCCGGCGGGCAGCGCGGCGAGGACCTCGCGGGTCTGCGGATCGAGCGAGTTGCGCCGTGCCGCGCTCGCGTCCCACACCGCGGGGCGCACGAGCGCGAGACCACCTGCGATCACGCAGATCGCGGCGATCAGCACCGTACCGGCCGCCCGGATCCGGACCTCGCGCCGGGTCCGGCGTCCCGCGCACGCGAGCGTCACCGCCGCGGCGAGCCCGGTCGCCGCGAGGCCCCCAACCAGCACGAGCGACGACACCGCGAGCTCGCCGCGCGCGAACGCCCCGGCGGTCTCCCGCACGGAGCACGCGCGGAGGATGAGTGCGAGCGCCGGATGATCGACCGCGAGCGTGGGCCACAACGCGGGCAGCTCGCCCACGAGGAACACGCCGATCAGCAATGCGAACCCGAGCGCGCCCGCGCCGAGCGACGAGGTCATCGCCGCGCTCGCCGCGATCGCCCACGCGAGCAGCGCGGCGCCGATCGCGATCGCGCCCGCGTAGCCCGTTGCGATCGTCGCGAGGTCCCAACCACCGTCGTCGGCGCGGAACATGGCCACGACCACGAGGTACGCGAGCGTGGGCACCCAGAGCAGCGCGTACAGCGTGGCCGCGGCGATCCACTTGCCAACCACGGCGGCGCCCTCCCCGACCTGCGCGGTCAGCAGGAGCTCCCAGGAGCCGGTGCGCTTGTCATCGGCGATGGCGCGCATCCCGAGCAACGTCAGCACCACCAGCGAGAGCACCCAGGTCAGCAGCGTGCCCGCGAGCTGGCCCTCGAGGAGCGCGCCGAGCGGCGCCGGTTTTCGCGGATCCGAGAGCTCGCCGACCAGGCCTGCGAACGCGATGCCCTGTACGACCAGGAACACGCCGCCGACCACGTAGAGGATCGGCGCGCGCAACATGATGTGCAGCTCTCGTCGCCACACCCAGTAGGCCGCGCGCAGGCTACTCACGCCGCGACCTCGTCACCGAGCAACGCGATCACCGCGGCCTCGAGGCGCTCCTGCTTGGTCTGCTCGCACAGCGCGGCGGGCGTGCCCTCGGCAACGACCTTGCCCTTGTGGAGCACCACCACCCGCGCCGCGAGCGACTCGAGCTCCGCGACCGCATGGCTCGACGCCAGCACCGCGCAGTTCCGCTCTCGGGCCGCCGCGATCAGCCGCTCGCACAGCTGCTTGGTCTGGATCGGATCCATCCCGCTCGTGGGCTCGTCGAGCATCAGCAGCGGCGGGTTCCCGAGGAGCGCATCCGCGAGGCCGACGCGCTGGCGAAATCCCTTCGAGAGCGTGCCGATCGGCCGCGCGGCCTCGCCCGTGATCGCCGCCGCCTCGAGGCTCGCCTGCACGGCACCGGCGGCATCGCGCAGGCCCTTCTGCCGCGCGCGCAAGCGCAGGTGATCACGCACGGTCAGCTCGTGCGGCGCCGGCGCGTGCTCCGGCAAGTAGCCGAGCTTGGCCTGCGCCTTCGCGCGCGCACGCGCCATCGCGATGCCATCGATGGTGACCTCGCCCGCATCGGGATCGAGGAACCCGGTGGCGATCCGCAGCAGCGTGGTCTTGCCCGCGCCGTTGCGCCCGACGAGCAGCACCGCCTCCCCCGCCGCGACGCTCAGCGACACGCCCGCGAGCGCCCGCCAGGCCCCGAAGGCCTTGTCGATGCCGGCGAGCGCGAGCATGGCGAAGCCTACCCTGGCGACCGACTACTCGCCGTCGGATCCGCGGTGCAGCGGCAGGCGGATGATGAACGTCGTACCGGTGGAGCCGGTCTCGCAGGTCACGGTGCCGTGGTGATCGGAGACGATCCGCTTCACGATCGCGAGGCCGAGGCCGGTGCCGCCCTTGCGACCGGTGGCGAACAGCTCGAACAGTCGCGCGTGCACCTTCGCCGGGATGCCCTGTCCCGTGTCCTTCACGCTGAACAGCACCTCGTCGCCGTCGCGATCGATCGTGACCACCAGGCTGCCGCCCTCGGGCATCGCCTCGACGGCGTTGCTGGTCAGGTTGTGGAATACGCGGATGAGCTTCTGCTCGTCGAAGAACGCGATGCCGTCGTACTTCGCGTCGACCTTGAGCTCGATGCCGCGGCCCGCGATCGCCGCGCCGAGCTGCGTGGTCAGGTCCTCTGCGAACCGGTTCATGTAGACCTTGCGGACGACCAGGTCCGTATCGCCGCGGGCGAACGCGAGGACCTCGCGGGTCATGCCGGCCATCAGATCGAACTGGCGCTGGATCTGCTCGACGTACTTCTCGCGCGTCTCGGCCTCGTCCGCGGCGGCCATCAGCTGCGCGTAGCCCGAGATGATCGTCATCGGTGTCTTCAGATCGTGCAGCAGGCCGGCGAGCATGCGGCCGATCGAGGCCAGCCGATCGCGGTTGCTCGCCTCGCTGCGGCGGCGCGCCATGCCGATCGCACCGGCGGCCTGCGCCGCGATCAGGACCAGCAGCTTGAGATCTTCTTCACCCCACGGCCCGTCGCCATCGCGTGCCGCGCGCCGCTGATCGATGATCTCGATGCCGCCGATCACGTCCTCGCCATCGACGAGCGGCGCGATCATCAGGTGCTGCGGCCGCACGCCCGCCTCCTCGGCGACCTCGCTCGCGTGCCGCGGGTCCTTGGCCGGATCGTCGACGATGATCGGCGTGCGATGCGCGATCGACCAGCCGAGCAGGCCGGTGCCGTGCGGCAGTGTGCGCTCGATCAGCTTCGGTGCCGCCGGGCCCTGCACCGTGCGGAACCGCAGCGCACCATCCGGGTCGACGAGCGCGATCGAGCCCGCACCGCCGCCAAGCACGGTGATCGCCTGCGCGAGGATGCGCGAGAGCAGGTCATCGAGATCGAGCGCGGCCGAGAGCTCCTTCTCGACCTCGTACAGCGCGTTGAGCTCGCGGCTGCGGCGCTCGAGATCACGGCGCGCACGCTGCAGCTCCTGGTTCTGGGAGACCAGTGAGTGGTAGAGGCGTGCATTCTCGATCGCGATGGCGGCCTGCGCGGCGAGCGCGAGGAGCAGCTCCTCGTCGGCGCGGAGGAACGGGCCGTCCTGCTTGTTGAGAACTTGCAGCACGCCGACCAGGCCACCGAGCGCGCCGAGCATCGGCACCGTGAGGATCGACCGCGTGCGATAGCCGCTGTTGACGTCGACCCGCGGCTGGAACCGCTGATCGGCGTACGCATCGGGGATGTTGACGATCTCGCGCGTCTCCGCGACCCAGCCCGCGATGCCCTCGCCGACCTCGAGCCGGATCTCCACGCGCTCTGCGCCCTGGCTGACCTTCGACCACAGCTGACGGCCGTCGTCGCTGAGGAGGTAGAGCGTCGAGCGATCGGCCTCCATCAGCTCGCACACCTTTGCCATGATCAGGATCAGCAGCTGATCGAGATCGCCGGTCTCGGTCAGCGCGCGGCTGACCTCCTGCACCAGGGCGATCTTCTTCTGCTCCCGCAGGAGCGCCTGCTCCAGCGACTCCAGCGAGTGGACGCCAGATGGGCCCGATGCGGTCGCCTGCGGCGCCAGCCCCTGACCATCCGACATGTCTGCCATCCTACCCCAACACCCGGCGGCCGGGAGCCCGGTGGTAGGGTGCCCATCTGATGAAGCGCCCGATCTCACGCGTCCTCACCCTCGCTGTCACCGTCCTGCTGCTCTGCGCGTTCGACAAGAGCTGGAAGCTGTTCTCGCACAAGGAGGCCAATCTGTCGGTGATGATGCCGGAGACGCCGAAGGAGGAGAGCTCGGTCGAAAAGACCGTCGCCGGCGACATCACGCTGTGGCAGGCCTCGGTGATCCAGGAGTCCAAGGCGTACTTCGTCAGCTACAGCGACATGCCGAAGTCGACCTGGAAGGGCGATCCCAAGAAGATGCTCGAGGGTGCGCGGGATGGCGCTGCCCAGCGCGTCAAGGGCAAGGTCGTCGCCGACCGCGAGATCAAGCTCGCCGGGAAGTACCCCGGCCGAGAGTTCAAGGTCGTCGTCGACAAGATGGAGCTGACCCAGCGCGTCTACCTGGTCAAGCACCGCCTCTATCAGGTCAACATGGGCTGCCTCGTCGGGACGTGCACGACCGCGGAGATCCAGGAGTACCTGAGCTCGATGAAGCTACTGAAGTAGGGTCGCTACTCCATGCCGCGGCGGCGGAGGTCGTCCTCGTCGAGACCTTCGAGGTGGCCGACCTCGTGGAGCAGCGTGTCGCGGATCTGCTCGGAGAGCTCGCTGCGCGTCTTCACGGCGCGCGCGAGGTTCTTGCGATAGAGCACGATCGACGGTGCTTCCTCCCCGGGCTGTACCGGCAGGGTCGCCGCGTGGCCCACCGGACCGCGGTACAGACCGAGGATCGTCGGGGGAAACGGCGGCTTCACGGCCGCGAGATCCGTGGGATCGGGCAGATCCGCGACCTCGACGCGGATCGCGGTGACCCGCGCCCGCCGCTCCGCGGGCAGACCGGCGACCACGGCATCGACCTCCTTCTGGAACTCGGCGGCGCTGATCAGGATCGGGGCCGTGAGCTCCGTCGGTGCAAGCGCGAGCGCACGGCCTAGCTCGGCGTCAGCGGTCTTCAGGTCGCCGAGCTGCTCGAGCGTGAGCCCGAGCATCTGGTGCGTGTACGCGTCGTCGGGCTGGATCACCACGGCCTTCGTGAACGCGGCCTTCGCGTCAGCGAACTTCGACAGATCGAACAGCGCGACGCCCTTCTCGTGCAGCGCATCGCCGCGGCCGGGCGCGATCCGCAGCGCGGCGTCCACGCGGACGAGCGCCTCGTCGCTGCGCCCGAGATCGTTGAGCGCCTGGCCCTCGAGCACGGCGAGATCCGCAGCGAGCGGATTGTTGCGGCGACGGGCCTGCGCGCGCCGGCTGCCGCGCTGTGCGAGCTCGAGCCCGAGGCGGAGGGCATCGCGACCGCGCTCGCCCTTGCCGTTGATGTAGAAGTCGGCGACCGCGCGCAGGGTCTCGGGATCATCCGGATCGAGGGCGAGCGCGAGCGTGTAGGCCATCTGCGCGTCGCTATCGCGGCCGAGCGCGGCGAGCGCGGCGCCGCGCAGGTGGTGCGCCTCCACCGAGCTCGGTGCGAGATCAGCGGCGCGATCCGCGCACGTCCACGCGGCCCCGTAGGACGTCTTCTCGATCTGGCGGTTCGCCTCGTCGAGCAGCAAGGCAACACGATCCTCGTCGTCGACCGTATCGGCGATCACCGCCGGGCAATCGACGACCGGCTCTTCCTTGTGCGGGCGCAGCGAGCCGCCCTCGACGATCGCCTTTGACGGTGTAGGCAACGTGGCCGCGGCGGCGGTCGGACCCGGCGCCGTGCTGCCCGGCGTGGCCGCATGCTCTGCCGGCGCGGGCGCTGGTTTGTCGCCTCGGCAGGCGGTCAGCGCGCCGAGAGCGGCGAGAACGGCGGCGACGCGCATCGTAAAAGTGTACCGCTCTCCCGACCCGGATGCGAAATGCGTCGACCTGCCCAAGTACGCAGGATCAGCCGGCTCGCTGAGATACGCTCGGCGCCATGGCGACCGAAGAGCAGTGGCACCAGTTCGAAGCGCTCCGCGACGATGGCGCGCCCGCGATGTTCCGTATCCGCGATATGGCCCCACGGCCCGATCAGCCGAAGATCTTCGTCGTCGAGCTGCCCTACCCGATCACCGATCTCTCGCGGCTACCGGATGCCACCTCGTACCGGCGGATCGCCACGTTCGAGGAGAACTGGCTGATCCCCGCCGCCGGTTCGCTCGGCTGGTCCTTCGTCGCCGCGAAGATCGACGACGGCTCGTGCTTCCTCTATCTCTACGGCGCCAGCGATCCGACGCCGATGATCGAGCGCCTCGCGCCCTTCGACGGTGGCCTCGGGTTCTTCGACGAGAGCGATCCGGACTGGGACGAGTACGCCGCGCTGAAGGAGCTCCTCGACGAGGCGAACGCGATCCCGACGCCGGTAGTCGACGACGACGTCGCCACGACGCTTCGCGCGGCCTCCGTGGCCGCCGCGAAGGTCATCGGTAAGCTCGGGCGCCCCGCGGCACCGACGATTCCGATCGCCAACGCGAAGGTGAAGGCAGCAGCGAATGCCAGGCCCGCGGCGAAGGCGAAGGCCGCACCGGCGAACCCCGCGAAGAAGACGAAGCCCGCCGCAAAGAAGGGCGCCACGGCGAAGCCCGCGGCGAAGAAGGCCGTCGCGAAAAAGTCGGCAGCAGCGAAGTCCCGCCCGAAGAAGTCCGCCGCGGCGAAGCCCGCGAAGAAGTCCGCCGCAGGCAAGAAGCGTCGCTGAGTCGTGGCGATCTGGTGGTGGATGTTCCCGCCGCGCCCACGGCATGGCGCCGCGGTGATGCGCGAGCTCGTCCGCGCGCCGCGCACGAACATCGCAGACATCCCCGATGGCGCGGCGCGCAAGATCGGCGGCCGCCTCGACCTCGAGGACGCGCCAATTCGCTCACCGCTGACCGGCACCGAGTGCAGCGTGTGGGCGGTGACGATCGAGGAGATCGGCGGCATCGGCGACTCCGTGCTGCGCGGTGCGAAGTGCCAGGGTGTCCCGTTTCGCCTCCGCGATGCGAGCGGCGTGGCACGCGTGATCCCTGATGGCGCACGGCTCGGCACCACGGGGCAGTCGTTCCACTACCTGCCCGGCGCGCTGCTGATCGGCTACGAGCGCGAGCTATTCTCCGAGCTGAAGATCAAGCTCAACTATCCGACCAGCTCGAGCCTCCGGTTCACCGAGCGGCTCATCGCGCCCACCGCCGACGTCGCCGTCTACGGCTACTGCCAGCGCGAGCCCGATCGCGGCGCGGTGGACGCGGACGTCTCGGGGTATCGCGGCGACGTCCCGACGCGACCGGTATTGTCGAGCACGCGCCGCGCGCCGCTGTTGATCGGATAGAGTCGCGCTCGTGATCACACGCCGGCAGCTGCTGATTGGCTCCGCTGCGGCGGGCGTTGCCGCGTGTGCGCGCTCGGCGATCAAGACCAAGCTTCCGCTCGTCACCCACGGCGTGCAGGCCGGCGACGTGCAGACCGATCGCGCGCTCGTGTGGGCGCGCTGCGACGAGCGGGCGCGGCTCGTCGTGGAATGGTCGACCGTCAAGTCGTTCGGCAACGCGCAGCGCGTGACGGGGAACATCGTCGGGCCCGACACCGACTTCACCGGCATCGTGGCGCTGACGAACCTGCCGCCCGGCCAGACCATCGTCTATCGCCTGCGGTTCGAGCGCGAAGCCGCGCGCGGGAGCTCCGCGTGGGCGTACGGCCGGTTCGCCACGCCACGCGCCGATCACTTCCGCTTCGTGTGGACCGGCGACACCTGCGGTCAGGGCTTCGGCCGCAACCCCGACTTCGGCGGGCTCCAAGGCTACGCCGCCATGCGTCGCGCCGAGCCGGCGTTCTTCCTCCACTCCGGCGATCTCATCTACGCCGACAACCCGATCCTCGCCGAGAAGCAGATGCCCGACGGCCGGATCTGGCGAAACATCACGAATCCCCTCGTCGGCAAGGTCGCCGAGACCCTCGAGGAGTTTCGCGGCCGCTTCGCCTACAACTACGAGGACGAGCACGTGCGCGCGCTCGCCGCCGAGGTCCCGATCCTCGCGCAGTGGGACGATCACGAGACCCACAACAACTGGTGGCCCGGCCAGCGCCTCGAGGATGATCGCTACATCGATCCCGATGCCACCAAGCTCGCCGCGCGCGCCCTCCGCGCCACGCGCGAGTGGACGCCGATCGGCGGCCCCACCGTTCATCGGGTCATCCACTACGGGCCGCTGCTCGACGTGTTCGTCGTCGATCTCCGCAGCTGGCGCACCCCGAACGACGCGAACCGCGGCGACACCGGTGCCATGCTCGGCGCCGCGCAGGCCCGCTGGCTCGTCGAATCCGTCGCGGCCTCACGCGCGCGCTGGAAGGTCATCGCGTGCGATCAGCCGATCGCCCTCGTGATCGGTGACGGCCCCGGCGACACGCGCCAGGAAGGCTACGCGAACGGCGACGGCCCGCCGCTCGGCCGTGAACGCGAGCTCGCCACCGTGCTCTCCGCCCTCCCCGACAACGTCCTCTGGCTCACCGCCGATGTCCACTACGCCGCCGCGCACCACTTCGATCCCGCGCGCGCGATCGGTGGCACCGCGTTCCGCCCGTTCTGGGAGTTCGTGGCGGGCCCGATCCACGCCGGGACGTTCGGCCCGAACACCCTCGATCCCACGTTCGGTCCCGAGTTGAAGTTCGTGTGGGCGCCGCCCGCCGGCACCGGGAACCTCGCGCCGTGGGATGGCATCCAGTCGTTCGGCGCCGTGGATGTCAGCGCCGATGCGCTGCACATCTCGCTGAACGGCATCGACGGCAAGTCGAGGTTCGCCGTCGACATCCCCGCGATCCGCTGATCACTCGCTCGCCGGGTTCGAGCCGGTCTCGTACGACACCGAGGTCGCCGGGCACCACGAGTCTTCCCCGGTGAGCTCCGCCCACGCCTTCGCACCGGCGAACAGGAGCGGCTCGCACCACTCCTCGAGCGTCCTCGGCATCTGTGCGGGGTCGGCGAGCACCTTCTCGTAGTGCTGGCGTCCCTGCGCGACCACGTGGCAGCGCGCGTACAGAAACCCGTCGCCGGAGTCGGCCGACTTGCCAGAGCTCTCGACGTGCGCGCGCGTATCGAGGTCGTAGAGCGCACGCGCGAGGTGCTCCTCGAAGGCCTCGATCTCCGCCTTGCTCTGCTTCGCCAGCGCGGCAACCACCGGCGCGATCGCCTTGGTCTCGTGCTGGTCGCGAAGCGCCTGGCGATCGACCCGGGCGATCAACGCCCAGAATTCGTCGACGGTCATGGCTGATACGGGCCCTTCGCCTCGCCCCAGCCCCACGTCGGCATCGGCTGGTTCTCGTCGGCCTGCGCGCCGGGCTGCGAGTTGATCACCGCGAGCCGCGAGCCCCACTCGAGGTACGCGACAAACGCCGAGCGGAACTCCGGGTCACTCGGCACACCCACGTCGTCGGCGCAGTCCAGCAGGAGCTCGATCCAGCGCCGGCGCTGCGGCTCCGAGAGCATGCGGCCGAGATGTTTTCGGATCATATGCGGGTGCCCGCCGTGGTCCGCGGTGTACGCGCTCGGGCCGCCGAACACCTCGCCGACGAACGCCCCCACGTGCTGCGCGTGATGCGGATCCATGCCGGCGAACACCGGCGCGAGCAGCGGCTCGTCGGGGACGCGCGCGTAGAACCGCACGAACAACCGCTCGAGCGCGGCCTGGCCGCCCATCCACTCGAACACGGTCGGTACGGGCCTGGCGCTCATGCGCGCATGTTACCGCGCACCCGCCGCGCGCTGCGCCTCCCCGATGGAGGAGGAACTGTCGTTCAGCGGCCGATCGGACCGGGGACCTCGAATGGATCGATCAGCCCATGGCGCTTCCATTCCCAGCGCAAGAGCGACGTTCGCGGCGGCGACGCGGGCAACGGCACGTAGCCCGCGGGCAGCTCGTAGCGCGGTCGCTCCGACCAGTCGGTGAACGACACCGCGGTCGAGTACGAATCGATCGGCGCCCCGATGCGCCGACCACCGGCAAAGTCCTCGCGATGCCGCCGCCAGTTGTTCAGCACGTACGCGAGCGAGTTGCGCGCCTGGCGCGGCGTGCGGATCTGGACGGCGTTGTAGCGATCGTCGAACACCTTGCCGACCCCGGAGAGGCTGAGCGCCTGCGCGAGCCGGATGGTCAGGCTCTGCATGCCGCGGCTCAGCGCGCGCTTGCTGCTCGCCTCGACGAGGAGGTGGAGGTGCGTGTTCTGGATCGATCCGTGGCAGATCCGGAAGTGGTCGCCGCCGAGGTAGTGCGCCATGACCTTGCGGATCAACGCGTACCAGTCCCGCGTGCGCAGCTCGGGAAACCGCCGGCGCAGGCGCAACGTGACGTGGACCGGATGACGGGGCGAGAGCTCGGGGCGCGCGCGATGCGGCGTGCCGACCCGACGTCCGGACTTCTTGCGCCCCGCACCTGCCCGCTTCCCGCCGTGCCCGCGATCGTTCATCTTGATTAGGGCAGTAGCAGATCGCTCTGACATTCCTCGTCGAACATCATCGCGCTCGGGTCCTCTATGGAGGGCGCGCCGAGCTCGGGGAACCGCAGGCGCGGCGTGACGTGCACCAGATGCGTCGTGCCACCTGCGCGCTTCACACCATGTCGCAATCGCGAACGGCCGGCTCACTCTCCGTTGGCGAGCTGCGTGTCGCGCTCGACCTTGCAGTCTGCGAGCTTCGCGAAGAACACGTAGCCGTCCGCCTCGTTCTTCGTGCGGCAGTTCGCGACCGCGTCCTTGCCCGAGGCGGTGGTGCCCTTGTCCGGAACCTCGCAGATGTACGCCTTCATCTTCGCGACGAGGGCGGCCGTCGCCTTCGTGCACTTCGACGTCCTGGGCTTCATGTAGTCCCAGGCGTACGTGCCCTTCAGCGAGGCGAGCACGGCCTTGTCGTCGGCGCGCGCGCCGGTTCCGAGCGCCAGCAGCAGCAGAAGGGTGGATCCAACCTGTCGCATGGGAGAATCGTACGCCACCGGTGGCAAATCGTGGAATGGGGTGGCGGCACGGGGCTTGATACGTGTCATCGCATCATGAAGACCGTCGCCCTCGTTGCCCTTGCCGCTGCCCTGCCCGCCTGCGGTGGTGAGGGCTCACCAGATCGTCCCGACGCACCGAGCGCCGACGCGCACCTGATGCGACCGCTCGCGATCGGCTCGGTGGTGGATCTCGGTGTAGTCCCGCTGCCGCCAAAGGGCGTCGGCCGCGACGGTGGCCTGAGCGGCACGCTCGGCGGGAAGATCCTGTGGAGCTTCGGCGACACGTTCCTCACCGAGCGCAACCACGTCGACAACTCGAGCGTGCTGTCGGCAACGGCCGGCTGGAGCACGGTCGCCGATCCGCTCGCGCTCGTGCACGCGATGAGCGGCGCGGAGCCCGCGCAGCTGATCCCGTACACGCCGGCGGAGGTCACCGCGAACACGACCGACGCGTTGAACGGGTACGCGCTGTGGCCCGGTGCTCTCCTCGATGTCGGCGAGGCGACCGGCGTGATCGCGTTCCAGCAGATCAAGCGCATGAACGGCAGCGGGTTCGAGAGCATCGGCGTCGGCACCGCGCGGATTGCCGTCGATGCGGCCACCGCGACACGCACGTCCGGTCTGCTGTTCGCGCCGCCCGAGCCGTTGTACGTGCCGCACGCGGTGATCGGCGAGTACGTCTACGCGTTCGCGTGCGACAAGCGCGGCTTCCTCGACTTCGCTTGCAAGCTCGCACGCGCCCCGCGTGCCCACGCCGAGGAGCGCGCCGCGTACGAGTTCTGGAATGGCGCCGTATGGACGGGAGCGATCGCCGCGGCCGCGTACGTCATCGACAAGACCAGCGTCGCGCCGTCGATCTCGTACAACGCGTACCTCGGCAAGTACCTCGCGGTGAGCTGCGAGGTGGTATCGAGCACGGTCCTGCTGCGCACGAGCGACCGCATCGAGGGACCGTGGGGCGAGCCGACGGAGATCGCGGCGGGCACCTCGGGTGTGCTCGCGCCTACGCATGCAGATGCGTACAACTACCTGTGCGAGGAGCACCAGGAGCTCGCCGGCACGGACTCGATCGTGATCGGCTATTCGCGACCGACCGAACCGTTCCGCGGCGATGTGCGGCTCGCGCGCGTGACGCTGAGGTAAGGCATGCTTCGCGGATGGCCCTCGCCCCGGCACCTCAACTGGCCGCTGTGTTCCAGGTGCTGTACCAGGCGACGCTTCTTGCACGGATGATGGGCTGGCACGGCAGCGAGACAGGGCTGACGTCGGCGCAAGCCGATCAGCTCGCCGACCTGATGGACGCCGTGCACAACCTGCCGGGGCTCGCGCAGAGCTGGGAACGATGTGACGAGGCGTTGCTCCGCGGGATGTTGCGCGACTACGACACGCGCTGGCAGGCAGGTCTACTGACGATCTACGACGAGACGGTCGCCAAGGGTTAGGCCTCGAGCCGTCCCGGGTTCCTACGGGAATGCGAGCCGATGGCGGCCGGCCGGATCCGGATCGGAGAACCAGGCGCGCGCCCCGCGTCCCCTGGTGACGTCAAGAGAGCCATCGCGGCGCCAGGTCGCCCTGCGGGTTAGGTCGAGCGTCTGGCGGCGCGGCCTACCTTCGGTCTCGTCCTCCTCGCTGATCGCGAGCCGGAACGGCGGTGTCATCGTCGGAAGCTTCGACGCGCCGATGCCCACCACCACGAAGCCCCGCTCGTGCCACGCCCACTCGTGGTCGCGACGCTCGCAGTGGCCTTCGATCTCGAACGAGATCTGGAGCGCGTGGTTGGGTCGCTCGGTCACCTGTGTGAGGGCGAGCGGACCGTGGCAGTTCGGCGGCGCCTCGACCGGGTCGACGGCTTGCAGGTACCACGCACCGTCGACCTCGACCGCGACGAGTGCCTCCGATGTCTCGGGGATCTTGACGATGCGAAGCTCCTCGTACGGTGCCCCGACCGCCGGCGCGGAGATGACCTGGATGCTGTCTTCGCAGCGCGGCTCGAGGATCGCGCGGACGTCGGGGTCCGGGTAGATGCGGAGCGACGCCTTGCAGAATGCCTCGATCGAGGGGAACGGGCCGGCCATCGCCACCGGCGCAAACGGATCGACGCCGGCCTGCGCGGATGCCGAGCAGGCGAGCACGATGACGAAGGCGAGCCGCACGAGCGCCGGTTCAACGCGCGGGCGCGGGTGGTTGTTCCACCGGATTCAGGCGTCGGCCCAGTTGTCGGCGATGCCGATGTCAACCTCGAGCGGAACCGAGAGCTGGTAGACCTTCTCCATCTCGTCCTTCAGGATCGCGCCGAGCTCCTCGGCGCCGTCCGGAGGCGTCTCGAACACGAGCTCGTCGTGGACGGTGAGCAGCATGCGCGCCGGAAGCTTGTCGCGCTCGATGCGGCGCGCGGTGGCGAGCATCGCGAGCTTGATGATGTCGGCGCCCGCGCCCTGCATCGGCGTGTTCTGCGCGACGCGCTCGGCGGCGTGGCGAGCCTGTGGCGACTTGGACATCAGATTCGGGATCGGCCGCCAGCGCCCGAGGATGGTGCGGGCACCGCCCTGCGCGCGCGCGAGGGTGACGATGTCCTCCATGAACCGATGGATCGTGGGGAACCGCTGGAAGTAGCGGCGCGAGTACTCGGCGGCCTGCGTGCGCGAGATCTCCAGGGTGCGTGCGAGGCCGAAGTCCGACTGGCCGTAGGACAGGCCGTAGTTGACGGCCTTGGCGATCCGGCGCTGCTCGGAGGTGACTTGCTCGCGCGGGATGTCGAACACCTCGGCGGCCGTCTGGGTGTGGACATCGACCTTGTCGCGAAACGCCGCACCGAGCTTCGCGTCGCTCGAGAGGTGCGCGAGGATGCGCAGCTCGATCTGCGAGTAGTCCGCGGCGATCAGCACGTGGCCCGGCGCGGCCACGAACCCGCGACGGATCTGGCGACCGAGGTCCGAGCGGATCGGGATGTTCTGAAGGTTCGGGTCCTGCGAGGAGATTCGCCCGGTCTCGGCGACGACCTGGTTGAACGAGGTATGGACGCGGCCGGTCTTCGCAGAGACCAGGGGCGGCAGCGCATCGAGGTATGTGCCCTTGAGCTTCGAGATCTCGCGGTGCTCGAGGACCGGCGCGATCATCGGGTGCGCGTCGATCAGCGCCTCGAGGGTTTCGGCCTCGGTGGACCAGCCGGTCTTCGTGCGGCGCACGCCCTTGGTATCGAGGCCGAGCTTGTCGAACAGCAGCTCGCCGAGCTGCTTGGGGGAGCCGATGTTGAACTCTGTACCCGCGGCCGCGAAGATCGTGCGCTCGAGGGTCTCGAGCTTCGCGCTGACCTCGGCGCCGAGCTTGCGGAAATGCGCGACGTCGATGTGGATGCCGGCGCGCTCGACCTGGGCGAGGAGCAGCGCGACCGGCAGCTCGACATCGCGGTACAGCGATAGCAGGCCGCTCGCGTCGAGGC
>JBBRBG010000021.1:0-66272 GCA_038206055.1 Haliangiales bacterium | reverse complement strand
GACAGGAACACCGCGACGACCTTCATCCCCGACGCGAGCGCCGTGTCGAGGCCACGCCGATTGGGAACGAGTGCGCTCATCTTCACGCCCGGCAGGCGCTGCACACCGCGCGCGACCTCCGCGGCATCGGCGAGCTGGGGGATCCACTTCGGCGAGACGAAGCTCGTGATCTCGATATCGCGGATGCCCGCGCCGACGAGCGCATCGATGAACTTCAGCTTGTCGGCGGTCGGGACCTGGCGCGCCTCGTTCTGCAGTCCATCGCGCGGACCGACCTCGTAGATCGTGACCTCGGCGGGCAACTTCATGGGATGGACCCCATCTGGGAACCATAGTCCCGAGGGTCCAGTCCGGCTAGCTCGTCGAGCAGGGAGGGCGTCAGTTGCTCGAGGCTATCGATCAACCGATGCCCACCTGATTGGTCCCAGCCTCCGAAGTTCCCCGCCTTGACCGCCACGACGAGGCAGCCCGCGGCGCGCCCGGCCGCGATCCCGGCGACCGAGTCCTCGATCACCACACACTGGTGCGGCGCAAGGCCGAGCCGTTCCATCGCCATGCGGTAGCCATCGGGCGCCGGCTTGCTGCGCGGCACGTCCTCGGCGGCGAAGATGATGTCGAACGCGGCGTCCTCGCCGATCAGCGGCAGGACCTGCGTGACCTCGACGCGCGAGCTGCCGGTGACGAGCGCGCGCGGCCGATCCCGGGTCCACCGCAGCACCTCGCGCGCGCCGGGCAGCACCGTGACACCGATCTCGCCGAACACCTCTTCACGGCGCAGCGCGGTCTGCGCGATCAGCTCGGCGCGGTTCCACGTGAGCTGCTGCGGATAGCGGGCCTGCAGATCGGCGAAGATCGCGACCCACGAGCGACCGATCACGCTGTCCTTGTCGACCTGGCTGGGCGTGATGCCCTGCCCGTCGCGAAGCGCGCGGCACATCGCCTCGCCGCTCTCGCGCTCCGAATCGACGAGCGTGCCGTCGAGGTCGAACAGAAAGCCGCTGATCACGAGCGGCGTTGTAGCACGCGAAAAGCGCCTAGAAGTCGGTCCACTGACCGTTGTCGCACGCCCAGCTGCCCTGGTTCTTGTCGTCGATGAACTGGCCGAACGTCACGCACATCTCGAAGCCGAACAGGAGCGGGTGGCCGGTGTCGTTGTTCCACGTGCAGGTCGTGTCGACCTCGTCACCCGGGTGCAGCACGAGCGGCGCGCTCAGATCCATCCGCTTCTCGGGCGGGTGGAACGTGTACGACTCGTCCCAGACGGTATCGAACAGGCTCGTCTTCTCGCCCGCGTTGGCGCCGGTCGCGCTTCGCGTGAGGTCGACGTTGATGTGCGAGCCCCAGCGGTGCATGTGCGGCACCAGGAACCAGAGCTTCATCTCGCGATCGACCACGCAGTGCTGCTTCTGCGTGCTCACGCCGGCCGCAACCTCGAGCCCCGAGTTGAGGAACGCCGTCGCGCCCGACGGGATGTGCTCGCCGCCATCGGGTGCGAAGTTGATGTTGACCGCCGACTGCCCGTCCATGACCTCGTCGGTCGCGTTCAGGTAGTGATGGTTGATCACGATCTGCGCGCCCTTCGGGATCCGGTAGACAAGATTCCCCGGCGCCTCGTAGGGCTCGCCCTCCTTGCCGTTACCGGTGACGATGCGGAACGCCACCATGTCGGTGTCGGTGCACTCGCGCTGCGTACCGGGCGGCTGCTTCTGGGTCGTGTAGTAGACGACGATGTGGTGACCCGGCTCGGTCTGGTAACCCGTCGTCGACTTCACGTCGATCACGCCGTCGGTCACGACCGCGTCGGTCCACGTGCAGATCTCGTGATCCGAGCCCGGCTCGAGGCCGCGCACGATCGGGGTGATCACCTGGATGCCGTGCTCCGGCGGAGCGGGAACCATGAGGTTCGGAAGAATCTCGGGGCCGTCATTCATCGCGCCCTCGTCGGTTCCACAACCCACGAGCGAGAGTCCGAGAACACCGACGACGCTGATGAGCTTGTTCATGCTGGCTCCTTCGAGTTCCGGTTCAGGGTGCGAGGCAGACAGACGGCGTGCAGCCGCACTGGTTACTTGCGTTACAGGTGCGTTCCGCACCGGTGCCGCAGTCGCACGGGCTCGTTGCCGAGCAGGTGTGCGTGCAGAAGTGCGTGGTGTTGTCGCCGAGGCTCGAGCACAGCGGCGCGTTCCCTCCCGAGCAATCCGCGAGCGAGGCGCAGAACTTTCCGACGCCCATCTCGTTGCCAAGGTCACCGGGGTGACCGCAGTTGGAGAAATACGCGTCGGCCGCAGGCGCGTCGGGATGCGCGGGCGCGTCACTACCGCCGTTGCAACCGGCGATCACGAGCGCACAGATCAGAACGATTCGTGTCGTGCTCATGTGCACCCCCTCAGATGCCCGGTGGCTATAACTGAGGTCCACTCGTTCCCACAATGCTTTTTCGTAACAAGCTGTTACAGCTCGGTCGAATGCGCGAGTCGCGCATTCGACCGAGCTTGGCGTAACCGTTCACAAGGCAATGGGCACTGTGTTGGTGTGTCCCCCAGTTTCCCGGGCACAATCACGGAGTCAGCCATGCGTCGCCTCGCCACTGTCCTCACCGGCCTCGTAATCTCCACCACCACGTTCCTCGGGTGTGCAAACCACGCCAAGAAGTCCGTCACGCTGTACGAGGCGGGTGACTACGCCGGCGCCGCGCACGCCGCCGATGAGGGGCTCGCCAATCACCCCGATGACGATGGGCTGTGGGGCATGCGCGTTCGTGCCGCGCTCGCCCAGGGCGACGCCGAGGGCATCGCGAAGGCGTACGGCACGTATCGCGAGAAGCGTGGGGGCGACGACAAGGAGCTGCTCCGCGATCTCGCGGTCGCGACGCTCGGCCAGGCGATCGCATCGCCGTCCGCCAAGCTCAAGGTCGCCGCGATCCAGGCGGTGCAGGCCGCAGAGCTCGAGGTGCTCGCCGAGCAGGTCGCCGAGCGCATGCAGGACGAGGACGACAAGGTCGCCGCCGCCGCGGCCGTCGCCGTGCTGAAGGCGTATCCGCAGGCGCCGGCGCTCGCCGCCGAGATGCTCCATTCCGAGGATCCCGAGGCGCGCCGGATCGCGCTCGACGGCGTGGCGAAGAAGGTCGGCAAGCTGATGGCCGCGGATCTCGAGAAGGCCGCGACCGACAAGGACGCGCGGGTTCGCCGCGTCGCCGCGCGCTGGCTCGGTCAGATCAAGGACGCCGACGCCGTCGCCGTGCTCACCCGGCATCTCAAATCGGATCCCGACGAGTCCGTCCGCGCCGCGGCCGCAACCGCACTCGCGCAGATCGGCGTGGGCAACCTCGAATCGCTCGGCACCGACGCGCTCAAGGACAAGGCGCTCGCCGTGCGAATCGCCGCGATCCAACTGATCGACGCCGCGCACCGCACCGATCGCCTCCAGGCGATCGCCGAGTCCGAGCCCGATCCGATGGTCGCCCTCGAGGCCGCGATCGCGCTCGAGTCCAGGCCCCTCGCGCAGGCGGCGCTCGACAAGGCCGCCGCCTCCGACGGCTGGACCATTCGCGCGGGCGCCGCCAACGTTGCCGTGCGCGCCGTCGGCAACGACGCGGGGATCGCGCTCGCGCGGAAGCTCGTCACCGACAAGGAGCTCGGCGTGCGGATCGCGGCGGCGCGCGTGCTCGCCCACGGCGGCGACAAGCCGGCGGCGGCGGCGGTATTCGCCGAGGGCCTCGCGTCTCCCGACTTCGCGCTTCAGGCCGCGGGCGATCTCGCCGAACAAGGCGACAAGCGCGGCATCGATGCGCTCGGCGCCGCGGTGCACGCGGCGGGCTCCACGCCCGACCAGCGCGCGGCCGCCGCGTCCGCGCACCGCGGCGCGCACGTGGTCACCGCGGGTCTGGTCGCGGCGCTCGCCGATTCGTCGAGCATCGTTCGCGTCGAAGCCGCGGCCGCGATCGCGATGCTCACGAAGTAACGTACGCTCGAAGCGTGGCTGCTTCGTGGGTGACGCGCACCGTCGTCGGGATCATCGTCGCGACGCTGCTGTCTGACGTCGGCCACGAGATGGTCACCGCCGTGCTGCCCCTGTACCTCGGGAGCCTCGGGCTCGGCGTCGCCATGCTCGGCGTGATGGAGGGAGCCGCGGATCTCGCGTTCGCGCTGTCCAAGGTCGCGGGTGGCGCCGTCGGCCATCGGGTGCAGCGCAAGCAGCCATAGGCAACGTGACCCAGACCGTGGCGGCGTTGATCTCGTTCCGAACGGCCGCGTGGTTCGGCCGCGGGTTTCGCTCGCCGCTGCGCGACTTCTTGCTCGCCGACGAGGTCGGCCCCACGCACTTCGGCCGCGCCTACGGTCTCGAGCGAACCGCTGACATGGTGGGCGCGGTGATCGGGCCACTCGTCGCGGCGGGCCTCGTGGTCGCCGGCGCCACGTTTCGCACGGTGATCCTCGTCAGCGTCGTGCCATCGATGATCTCCGTGATCGCGATCGGCGCTTTCACGCGCGACAAGCCACCGCCGCCCGAGGTCAGCGCGATTGCAGCGCCTCGCGTCCCCCTGCCTCGTGCGTTCTGGCTGATCGCCGGTGGCGTGCTGCTGTTCGGGCTTGGCGATTTCTCGCGCACGTTCCTCATCGTGATCGCCGCCGGCGCGCTCGGCACAGATCACGCCGGGCTACTCTCGGCCGCCGTGCGGCTCTACGCCGGGCACAACGCCGTGTCCGCCCTGACTGCGTATCCCGCGGGCAAGCTCGGGGATGCCACGTCGAAGTCGCGCGTGTTGATCGCGGGCTACGCGCTGGGCGTGATCACGAACCTCGCGTTCGGCCATGGCCACCTCCCGATCGTGATCGCCGCGATCGCGCTCTCCGGCGTGTACATCGCGATCGAGGAGACGCTCGAGAAGGCGGTGGTCGCCGACCTGTTGCCACGGAACCAGCGGAGCCTTGGCCTCGGCATCCTCGCCGGCGCGAACGCGGTTGGAGATCTCGTCTCGTCGCTCTTCGTAGGCCTGATGCTTCGCGGCCGGCCATCCCACACTCGCGTTCGCCGCCCCTGCGGTTGCGGGCGCGCTCGGTGTGGCGTGGATGCTCGTCATCCGCGCGTACGGGATCCTACGCTGAGCGTGTCACCTCGAAATACCCGGCAGGGTGCGCATGCACGTGCACCCCGGTTCGCCCGGGTGCTTCACGACGCGAGAGCCGCTGACGGGCTCGCGGGCTGCATCGCCGTTCGGCACGGGATGCGCATCACGTTTCACGATGCACGCGGTTCCGCCGCCCCTACGCGTCCTTCTCGTCGATGACGACGAGGACACCCGGATGCTGATGTGCGAAGCGCTCGCACGACGCGGACTGATCGTCACCTCGGTGGAGTCTGGGCAAGCATGCCTCGAGCAGCTCGATGCCAAGAAGTTCGATGTGGTGGTGACCGATGTGCAGATGCCCGGGATGACCGGCATCGAGCTGTGTCGGCGGATCGCCGAGCGCTCTCCGCGTCTGTTCTCGATCGTACTGTCGGGTCTCAAGGATGCGACGACCGTCGCAGCGGCGCTGGCGAGCGGAGCAGTCGAGTTCCTGGCCAAGCCGATCGGGGTGGGAGCGCTGGAGAAGAGCATTCGCCGCGCGCACGCGATCCGGTCCTAGATCCCACGTGAGTCGTCGCGACCGATATTGACGAGCGAGGGGCTGACATCCCGCTTGGAGCCCAGACTGGCCAACAAGATCGGGCGCGTAACACGGATGTCATCCGGTTCGTGCGAGTTACGCGAGGCACGTGGCTTGCTCCTCACGGTCGGATGACGAAGCTCGCGCTCGCGCTGGTGATCCTCGGCGGCTGCATGGTCGGTGGCGATCCGGGCACTGGCGGCGGCGGTGGTGGTGGCGGCGGCGGCGGCGGGGATGGGCCTGACGCTGGAACGATCAACGCGGCGTGCCCGCTACCCGCAACGAACACAGGGACGTTGACCGCGCTGAAGGCGCAGAAGTGCAACGTCTCGGGATCGATGGGCGCGAAGCACTGGTACCGACTTTCGGCCACGCTCCCCGGCGGCGCCGATGTCGTGCAGCTCGAGCTGTGGGATGGCCAGGGCGTGTTCGCCGCCGGCCTCGTGGCACCCGGAACCTATCCGCTGACCGGACCAGAGCTCAGCATGACCACGTGCGGCGTGTGTGTGCGTGCGGCGGGTGACAAGGGACTCGCGACGCAGAAGAACTACTTCGCGACCGCGGGCTCGGTCACGATCACCGCGGTCGGAACAGCGGCTGGAGCGCCGCTCACCGCGACGATCAACAGCGCGACGCTCGGCGAGGTCAGCGCGACGAACGCAACCGTGCCGGGCGGTTGCTCGAGCATGGCGAGCCAGATCGCGATCAGCGGCGTCACCGTCGACATGTCGGGTGGCGGCGGCGGTGGCGGTGGCGGTGGTGGCGGCGGCGGTGGTGGTGGTGGTGGTGGCACGATGTGCCCGACGACGATCGGCGACTAGCGCGTGAAGCGACCGGTCAACGCAGCGCGCACCACAGTGTAGTCCCACGCGGCTGCGGTTCCCGTCGCCTCGTCGGTAACATCGCCGTTACTCCAAAGTCATCTCGTTGTAGCGTTCACAACTGAAGCCTTCGCACCCCGGAGCCGGGAGAGAAGACCCACGATCGTGAAGTCGCGATGTCGCTTCACGCACGCAGTTCTTCGCGCTGTAACGTCGTTCGAGCGACGCGTTACGCGGGTGTAACCAGAACGCAGGAGCCGTGTAACAAGCTGCCTCTTCGAGCGTGGGCACTCGCCTTGCTCTGGGAGGATTGGATGCGCCGATTGATTCCATGGATGGCCGTTCTCGCGCTCGGGAGCGCGGAGAGAGCGGCGAGCGCCGCCGCGTGCGACACGCTGACCAATCCGATCTACCTGCAGGTCGGTGACACGCAGCTGAATCTGATGAAGCGGCTCGGGCGCGCGCTCCGCAACAACACACCGAAGCCAATCACGCTGGTGTTCGTGACCAGCGGCTCGTGCACGAACATCACCGCGATCTACACGCGCGTCGCGATCACCGGGAACATGCAGTACATTCCCTCCAGCACCGAAGACGGCAACTGGAGCCCCGCGTCCCCCACCCTCACGTGCACGGCGCCCGGCACGGGCGTGGTCCCCGACATCGCGAACTCCGCGCTGCTCAACAGCGCGTGCACCACGGCCGCGCCACCCGCGACCGTGCATCTCGAACAGGGCCCGGTCCAGGCATACGTCATGGGCGTGCCGATCGCGTCCTCGCAGGTCGCGATCACCTACGAGGAGGCATACTTCGTGTTCGGCTTCGGCGCGGCCGGCATGGTCGCGCCGTGGATCGACGAAGCGCAGATGTTCATCCGCACCGTCACCAAGAGCACGCTGCTCGCCTGGGGCGCGAACATCTCGGTGCCGGCCAACAAGTGGAAGGGCATGCCGTTCGATGGCTCGGCGATGGTGGTGTCCGCGCTGCAGACATCCACGGCGCCCGAGAAGGCGATCGGCATCCTCGGCATCGAGGTCGCCGATGCGCTGCGTAACTCGATCCGCATCCTCGCGTTCCGCTCCAAGGGCCAGAACGCCGCGTACTTCCCGGACTCGTCATCCAGTGCGCGCGACAAGCGGAACGTGCGCGATGGTCACTACACCGTGTGGTCGCCGACCGTGTGGATGGACACCGTCGATGGTGGGGGGACGCCGGTCAAGCCCGATACCCGCTACGTGATCAACCTGATCGTCGGCAAGCCGGTGGCACCCGCGGCGAACTTCGCGCCGCTCGACTCGATCGCGGCAGTCGGCCTGGTCCCCGACTGCGCGATGGGCGTCAGTCGAGCGTTCGAGGGCGGTCCGCTCTCGATCTACAAGCCGGCCCAGAGCTGCTCGTGCAAGTACGACAGCCTCGTCGCGGGAAGCACATGCGCGATCTGCTCGCCAACCAATGCATGCGCGTCCGGCACCTGCCGTGACGGCTTCTGCGAGGTGCAGTGATGAAGACGGTCATTTTAGCCCTCGGCCTCATGGCGCTCGGCGTGGGCTGCGGGGACGATGGTGTGAACAAGCCGGCGCAGGACGCAGCGCCCCTTCACGACGCCAGCATCGACGCCCCACCGCCGCCGCCCTGCTTCAGCGGTACACCCACCACCCACGAACAGATCATCAACGCTTGCACCACCGCGCAGCAGATCTTCAAGAACACGCACCCGCCGCTGCTGCTGCCCGACGGGTCGTTGCCGGCGTTGCCGCCCTGATCGCGATCTCGGTGGGCACCGTGGCCGCCGACCCCGAGACGTTGCGGCCCGTGGTCGCGCGCCACGGGTGGCAGCTCGATCTCAGCGGCTACGTGCAGGCCGACGTGATCGCGTACAGCCAGCTCTCGGCGGACGAGCTCGCGACCGATGGCACGCTGCTCAACGAGGAGCGGTTCCTGATCCGGCGCGGACGGGTGCGCCTCGATGCTCATCGAGATGCGCTGTCCGCGGCGATCGAGCTCGATGGCAACACGATCAACGGCGCGGCCGCGCGCCTCGTGGCGGCGAACGTGGGCTGGCACTACCAGCGCTCCACCGATGCGCTCCCGCTCGTGGCGCTCACCGCGGGCTTGTTCAAGACGCCGTTCGGGGTGGAGGTCCCGGCGAGCGAGCGCGACAAGGCATTCCTCGAGCCTCCGGCGTTCGCCCGTGCGTTCGTGCCTGGAAGCTACGACGCCGGCGTGATGGCGCAGGGTGCGTATGGCATCGCGCGCTGGTCGGTTGCGGTGATGAACGGGTCGCCAAGCGGCGACGCGCGATGGAACGGCAAGGATCCCACCGCGAGCCATGATGTCGTCGGGCGGGTCGGCGCCAACATCGAAGGTCCGCGCAAGCTGCGCGTGGAGGTCGGCGTGTCGGCGATCGCCGGTGAAGGGCTTCACCCGGGCACGCCGCAGACCAAGGACGAGCTGCAGTGGGTCGACGAGAACCAGGACGGCCTCGTGCAATCGACCGAGCTCCAGGTCGTCCCGGGCGCCACGGCGACCGCATCACAGAAGTTCGATCGCAAGGCGCTCGGTGCAGATCTACAGGTGCACTGGTGCATCTGTCGCCTCGGCAACGGCACCGCATTCGCGGAGCTCGCGTTCGGAACGAACCTCGATCGCGGCGTGATCTACGCGGATCCGATCGCGGTGTCGCGCGACTATCGCGAGCTCGGGTTCGCAGTCGGCGTGGTGCAAGATCTCGGTGATCACGCGCAGGCCGGTGTTCGCTACGACCGCTACGACGGTGATCGTGACGTCAACGAACGCCTCGGCGTCACCACCGTCGGCGAGAACAAGGTGTTCTCCACGCTCTCGGTGATGGCCGCCGGGCGCTGGCACGACGCGCGCTTCGTCGTGCAGTACGATCACGAGCGCAACCCGTTCGGACGCGACGACAACGGCATGCCGATCACGCGTGAAGCGGATCGCCTGACGCTCCGCGCACAGGTGGGGTTCTGATGCGACGCGCCGCGCTGCTCGTCGCGCTCGCGGCGTGCGATGCCGCGAGCTCGGATCCGGGGCTCGATACCGTGCTCTCGATTCCGAACGCGCAGTTTCGCCCCGGCGCGTTTCCCGCCGACGACGGCGGCCCGACCGCGGTCTCGCTCGCGACCCGGCATCCAAATGTCTTGATCGAACGCGTCGTCGAGCGCGCCAATGCGTACCTCGAGCCCACTGCGCGCGCGGCCGTGTTCGGCATCGAGGGGTACGACGGTGCGTGGCTGGTCCCCGCGGGACCTCCGGACTTCTCCGCCCCCGGGTTGCCGACGGCGAACATCGTGTTCGGTGTGCGCGCGGCGATCGAACCGGGTCCGTTCACGCTCGTGGTCGCTGCGGCGAATGCGGACGGCAAGTTCGGCGCACCCGCGACCGCGATGCTGGTCGCCGACGAGGAGCCGGAGCCCACCGGCGAGCTCGCGATCCGTCTGATCTGGAATGGTGCAGCGGATCTCGATCTGCACGTGATCGACGCGCTCGGCGGCGAGGCCTACTCCGAGAAGGCGAACTCGATGCCACCGCCCGCGCCCGGCGTGCCCGTGGATCCTACGGAGTATCTGAAGTTCGGGATCCTCGATCACGACGGCAACAAGGCGTGCCGCCGCGATGGCCGACCGCGCGAGACCGTGCGCTGGACGATGCCGCCGCCGGCCGGTGACTATGTCGTCCGCATCGACGCGCGATCGATGTGTGGTGCACCGGGCCAGCCGTGGGCCGTGATGGCCTATCGCAACGGCGAGCTGATCGGCGCCGCGCGCGGGTTCGCAGCACCGGCCGATGTACGAGGCGACTCCGCGAGCCCGCTCGGCGAGCATGGTCTTGGCGCGGGGGTGCTCGCGCTGCGGTTCTCGCTGTGAGGCCTCTCGCGGCCGCGGTGCTCGTGCTCGCCACTGCCGGCGGCGCACGCGCACAGGCGATCGCGACGGTGTCGGGCCGCGTCATCGATCGCGTGACCAGGGAGCCGGTCGCGGGCGCGGTGGTCGCGATCGGCAACGAGCTCGCGGCGACCGACGACACCGGCGCGTTCACGATCGCGCTGCCCCGCGGCCGCTACACGATCGATGTCAGCGCGCCGTTCCTGAAGGAGGCGAAGCAGCCGCTCGTCCTCGCCGGAGATATCGCGGTGGTGATCGAGGTCGATCCCGCGGACGAGACAGGCGGCGAGCGGATCGAGATCATCGACATCGCACCGACCGCGCCGGGCGAGACCAAGATCGATGCCAAGTCCGCGCGCGCGGTGCCCGGCGGCGGCGATGCCGGCAAGATCGTGCAGTCGATGCCTGCGGTGGCACGACCGGCGGCGGGCTCGTCGGAGATCGTGGTGTGGGGCGCGGCGCCGCGCGACACGCGTGTGTTCGTCGACGGCGTGCCGGTCCCGGCGCTGTATCACCTCGGCGGCTATCGCTCCGCCGTCGGCAACGATCTCGTCGGCGACATCAAGCTGACGCCCGCCGCGTTCGGCCCGGATCGCGGGCGTGCGATCGGCGGCGTGATCGAGATCGGCATCGACGATCCGAGCTCCGACCGGATCCCCACGTGGCGCGCACAGGTCGACGTGCTCGACGCCGCGATCGCGGGGAAGACGCGGCTCGGTCCGATCACGGTCGCTGCGGCGGTGCGGCAGAGCTGGCTCGATCGCGCGATCGGCGCGGTCACCGATCCGCAGAAGCTCGCGCCGAACGCGCCGTTGCCACGGTGGAGTGACGCGCAGATCGTGGCGCGCGGCAAGCTCACCGACCACGTCGTGCTCACCGGCTGGGTGCTCGGCTCGCTCGATTCCCTCGAGCGCACGCTCGCCTCCGATGATCCGGCGACCGAGGTGCGGGAGACTGTCGATCAGCGCTGGGTGCGCGGTCAGCTCACGGTGCGCCGCGACCGCGCTGGTGGCTACGACGCGGGCACCGTGTGGTTCGGCCGCGAGCGCACGAGCGACGCCTATCGCTTCGGCATGATCCCCGCGAGCCACGCGAACGATGCGTGGGTCGGAGGTGCGCGCGGCGTGCAGCAATCGCGGCTCTCCGATCATCTGACCCTCACGCTCGGCGGTGATCTCGACGCGGAGCGCGCGCACCTCGCTCGCGCCGGCTCGCTCACCATCCCCGCCCGCGAAGGCGACCTCCACATCTTCGGCCAGCCGCCCGGTGACGACGTCACTGCCGATCGCTGGACCGCCACCACACTCGACCTCGCGGGCCACACCGCGCTCGACTTGCGCGCCGGTAGCGTCACCGCCACACTCGGCGGTCGGTTCGATGGCTGGCTCCTCGACGCGAGCCGGCTCACACCACGCGTGGGCACCACGCCCGGCATCGGGGCGCAGGGGATCCTGTTCACGGCGGATCCGCGGGGCTCGCTTCAGCTCCGCCTCACCGACGAGGCGCAGCTCCGCGTCGACGGAGGGCACTACCACCAGGCGCGCGCGGCGAGCGATGCGAGCGCGGTGTTCGGCACGCCCACGCTTGGTCTCGAGAGCGCGTGGCACGTCACGGCCGGCGGTCAGTGGCGCCGCGCGCCGTTTGCGATCGAGGCCGCGGGCTACGCGCGCTGGCTCGACGATCTGGTCGCGCGCGACCTCGCCGTCACGCCGCCGCTCGCGCAGGCGCTGACCCAAGGCGGCACCGGCCGCGTCCTCGGCGCGCAGGTCACCGCACGCGTCGTCGGCTGGCGCGGCGTCACCGGCTGGCTCGCGTACTCGCTATCGCGCAGCACTCGCAAGGACGCGGAGACCCAGGCGCGACGCCTGTTCGATCACGACCAGACCCACGGCCTGATCGCGGTCGCGGGCTGGGAGCGAGGGCCATGGACGATCGGTGGTCGCGTGCGCGTGTCCACGGGCGAGCCGCGCACCGCCGTGACCGGCGCGTTCTTCGATAGTCGCTCGGGGCGGTTCCAGCCGATCCGCGGCGAGCACAACGGCGTGCGGCTCCCCACGTTCTTCGCCGCCGACCTCCGCGGCGAACGGCGATTCTCGCTCGGCTGCACGCGCGCCGCGGTCTACCTCGAGGTCCAGAACCTGACCTCGCGCGCGAACGCCGAGGAGCTCATCTACAGCGCTGACTTTCAGACCCAGGGCTACCTGACGAGCCTGCCGCTGCTCGCGATCGCGGGCCTGAGGATCGAGCAATGAACCGCGCGCTGCTGCTGTTCGCGCTCGCCGCGTGCGACGACGGTCTCGATCAACGCCTCGCGATCGTGCGCGAGCCACGCGTCCTCGCCGTGATCTCCGAGCCCGCGGAAGCCAAGCCGACCCAGCCGGTCACGCTGCACGCCGTGATCGCGAGCCCCGACGGCCCCGTGAGCTCGCCGCCCGCCTGGGGCTTCTGCGTGGCGCCCAAACCGCCGACGGAGGACAACGCTGTCTCCGATGGCTGCATCGGCGAGTCGATGATCTTGACGCTCGGCACCGGCCCGACGGCGACCGGCACCCTGCCCGGCGACGGCTGCCTGCGCTTCGGCCCCGACGTTCCTCCCGGGATGGACTTCCGCTCGCGCGACGCCGACTCGACCGGCGGCTACTACCAGCCCGTCCGCGTCGCCGTCGACGACCTGCTCGCGTTCGGGCTCCCTCGGATCACGTGCAAGCTCGGGCGCGCGCCGTTCGACGTCGCGTTCGAGTACGACCAGCGCTACGTCGCGAACGCGAACCCGACGCTCCTGCCGTTCACGCTCTCTCGCGTACCGGCGAACAGCGATGTCACGCTGCGCGCCGCGTGGCCCGCGTCGTCCGCCGAGCCCTACGTCTACTTCGATCCCAGGTCGCAGACGCTCGTCGATCGGCGCGAGGCGATGCGCGTGTCGTGGTTCGCGACCGGCGGGTCACTGCCGGTCGACGCGACGGCGGTAGGTGAGCTCGACGCCGCGACCGAGGTTTCGACGACGTGGCACACGCCTGACGTTGGGCCTGTCTGGCTCTGGATCGTACTTCGCGACGCGCGCGGCGGCATCGCGACGCAGGCCCTCGCCGTCACCGTGGAGTGACGACCGTGTCCGACAATGGGGTCCGACCCCATTATCGGACAGCTGACTAGGGACACGCGCGCGATGCGGGCCAGCTCGCCGGATCCTGTGGATTGAACGACGGAGTGATCGGCCCCCACGCCCAGCGCGCGGCGGCGTAGGTGCGGAACTCCGCCGTGAAGCGTGACGTGCCGATGCCGAGCGCACGCATCACGCGCTCGGTCACGTTGTGGCAGACGAAGTCGGCACCGTAGACGCCGGGGACATATGCCGCCGTCACCGCGGTTGCGAGCTCGGCGTAGGTGAAGCACAGCTTCGGGCCGACCGCGGATTCGAAGGCCGTGCGATCGAGGTATGCGCCCGCGCCCTTCGGATCGCCGAGCAGGCGCACGATCGTTCCGCCGGGGAGCGCGATGTCGAGCTCGGAGTGATCGATCGTCCCGGTATCGAGCCGTCGCATCGTCGCCGGGTACAGCGTGTGCGCCGGATCCGCACCGGCCGTGCGCGCGAGCGACTGGATGCGCGACAGCGCTGCGGCGGGTGACGCGAGTAGCTCCTGGCGATGCCAGATCGCCGACATCCGATTGCGGTAGGCGTCGCGCAGCCAGGCCACGAGCTCGGTGTACGTGGTCGGCAAGTCCGCCTTGCCATCGGCGGCCGTCGCCCAGCGATCAAGCTCCGCCAGCTCGTTGGCCGAGGGCTCGTCATCGACCGCGCACGCGGAGAGCGAGATGCAGAGGATGGTGAGGCACGCGAGGCTTCGCACGCAGGAGGTCAGTGCAACGGGAATGCCCGACGGTGATCCCTCCGTGGCCGGCGCGCGCGCGCGCACTGGCCACTCGGGTTGCCGATGGTGGCGAAGACGCGCCAACGACGGCGCCGAACGCGCCAACGTGCGGAGGGTGCGCCGGCCAGCGACGCGGCAGCGCAGGACGGAAGCCTGCGCGATCCGTGCACGCGCGTGCTCGCGGCGGTTGGAACGCGAACTGCTTTGAAGTCGGGACACACCGCCGCTTACCCAGGAGTTACCCGATGGCTCGTTTCGCCTTGCTCGTGATGCTCTCGTCGCTCGTGTCCGCATGCGCGCTGAATGACGACGGCGACGAACCGTGGACCGATGAGGACAACGTCGTCAGCGATGACGACCAGGCGAGCGATCAGGCGCTCGATGACGTACTGCGGGACAGCAAGGCCGATGGCGCGTTGTCGTATCGCGCGGTCGCACAGCTCGCGAAGGACGCGGGCATCTCGTGCTCCGGCGATCGGATCGCCGTCGCCACGGCGGTCGCGAAGGCCGAGTCGAGCTTCCGCCCGACGATCTCCAACACCGTCGGCAACGCGCACGGCATCGATCGCGGGCTATGGCAGATCAACAGCTACTGGCACCCGGAGGTGTCTGTTGCGTGCGCGCTGTCGGCGAGCTGCAATGCGCGCGCGGCCGCGCGGATCAGCAGCAGGGGAACGAAGTGGTCGCAGTGGTGGACGTTCAAGAACGGCAAGCACCTCCCGTTCATGAGCCAGGCGCGCGCCGCAAGGGCCGTCGTGTGCCCTTGAGGCCTCACCACACCGACCGAGCCGGTCGTCGTCCCGACGTGTTGACTAGCGGTGGTCGCGGATGACCGGGCCCGACGGCGGCGGAGCCGCTGCGCGATCCCAACGTCCCTCGACCCACACGTAGTAGTTGCCCTGGAGCTCCCAGCGGCCGGCCATCCACTGCATGTTCGCGCGCTCGCGCTCCCAGTGACCGTCGACCCACGCCCAGTTACCACTGCGCCAGTCCCAGCGGCCGGCGACCCAGATGAAGTTCGCCCGCGCAGCGCCGTAGTTCTCGACGCGCACCGGAGGCGGCGCCACGGTCGGGTACATGCCGCCGCCGGTCGCGGGAGGTGCACCACCGTTCGCCGGGCCCTGCGTGTTCGGCTGCCACCCGGTCGGGTTACCGCCGCCACGATCCGGGGGAGGCGCGCCGCCGTTCGCCGGCCCCTGGGTGTTCGGCTGCCAGCCGTTCGGGTTGCCATCGCCGTTGACGCTGACGTTCGCGCTCGCACTCCACGTGCCCTCGATCCAGTGCCACGAGTTTCCGCGGCGCTCCCAGCGACCGTCACTCCAGCTCGACCCGCTCCGCTCGGTCTCCCATCGTCCGTCGACCCACGCCCAGGCGCCGTTCTGCCAGTCCCACCGGCCACGCACCCAGATGGAGCCGGGGCGCGCGATCGGCGTCTCGACCTGCGGCGCGGGCGGCTCCTGATAGACGACGGGGGTCGTCTGAACTCCAACGTATCCCGAGCCGCGGGCCACGCAGCCCGTTGCGATCCCCGCAGATAGAGCGAGGCCGAGCGCCACGATAAGTCTTCCGGTACGAGTCATGTGAGTCTCCTTTGGGGGCGTTGGACGGCCATCTCCCCGTTTTCCTTCAAGCGACGCGAATCTACACCAACGCCCGAGATCGCGGGCACTTACACCCAGATGGGTCAACCTCGCGGCAGTGAGGCGGGTCGCGCTCACCTTGGTTAGCGGTTCGCATCACACCACACGCGACGCCAGCATGCGGTTACGCTCTGATGCGTCCCGATGAGACGCGCCATCCTACTTGCTCTGTTGATCGGCTGCGGCGGTAGCTCCTCGAATCCGCCCGACGCGGTTCCGGCGGACGTTGCGATCGATGGGCCGAACCTCCCCGTGTTCCGCAACCCGGTGGCGACGCCCGATGGCGAGCTCGCGCTCCAGGCGCTGCAGCTGCTCGGGGCGCAGGTCAGCGGCACGAACGCCAGCTCGTGCAACGGCTGCCACGGCATGACGAAGCAGCACCTGCGCTACTGGCGTGCGCTTTCGGATACGTCCTTGACGACGTGCCTCACGGATCTCGACGTGACCTCGCAGCAGTCGGCGCTCCACATGATCGACTGCCTGCGCTCGATGCCGACGCTGCCGACCTCCGACTTCGCCACGAAGAACCTCGGCATCTACGCGACCGCGGCCCGCCTGCCGTGGTTCGCCTACACGTTCTGGAAGGCGTACGGTGATGGCTTCGAGTCGAAGCTCGCCGCGTTCCAGGCCCAGTCCGGCATGCCGAAGGAAGGCGTCACGCCGCTGACGCAGCCGCAGTTCGACATCATCGCCGAGTGGTTCGCCCGCGGCCTACCCGGCCTCGAGCAGACCCTCGTCACCGATCCGCCGCCGTCGACGTGCGACCCAGGCATCTCGAGCGACGTGGCCGCGCACGTCGCAGCACAGGCGACGACGAGCTGGCGCAGGTCAACGCGATGAACCAGATGGCGATGTTCGGCTGCGGGGCGCAGACCGATCCGAAGATGTGCCTGCAGTCGGTGCCGCTCGCGTCCTCGACGACGTTCGGCGCCAACTGGGACATCGCCGGCCGCGGCCACGCGCGCATCCTCAAGGACGTCACGTACGTCAGCTCGTACTGGACGCGCAGCTCGCCCGATGGTCGGTTCGTCGCGCACGGCGTGTCGAACGTCCCGGGCTCGTACATCATCGACCTCCAGCGCGATGCACTCATCGGGATCAACGTCGCGTATGACCCGGCGTTCTTTCCCGATAACTCGGGCTTCGTGTTCCAGGGCGGACCGAAGAACACCTGCGGCATGAGCGTTCTGACCTCGAACCCGCCCGACATCACCACGATGCCGATCGCGATCTCCACGAACGAGACCGCGTGCAGGAAGATCTCGAACATCGGCCTCTACCAGCACGTCGGCCAGCAGCTCGGCACCAATGGCGACTACTTCGCGATCGACAGCGAGTTCGTCTCCGATGACGGCGGCAAGACCCCGACCCACGCCGATCCCGACACGAACTTCGGCTCGAACGGCTACTCCTCGTTCACGCCGATGATCTGGAACGGCACCACGTACATGAACCGCCCCACCGTCGACGTCGCCACCCCGTTCGAGGGCGACACGGTGCTCTCGCCGTCCGCGAAGCTGACCATCGGCCGCGTCTCGGGCCCGAGCGATCGTCAGATCGGCTACGTGCTCCGCAAGGTCAACGCGACGCTCACCGGCAACACCTACGCGATCACCGCCCCGGAGATCGCGCGCTACTGCCTCTCGGGCGGCAAGCCGGCGTTCTCGTACGACGAGCGGTTCGTCGTCTACCACCACTACGTCACCGGCCAGGACGCCACCGCGATGGGCTTCACCGGCCCGCAGGATCCGGGGTTTGCTGCCTACCTGTCGCAGGGCGCGGCGAATGTGTACCTCATGGATCTCCGCACGGGCGTGCCGGTTCGCATCACGAACATGGCCCCCGGCCAGTACGCGCTGTTCCCGCACTTCCGCTCGGACGGCTGGATCTACATCCAGGTGCGCGACGCGAACGGCCACGAGTACACGACGGCGACCGACGCCGCGCTGATCCTCGAATAAGCCAGCGTGATAGACTCGGAGCTGGGCGGCTCCGGGTGCGCTTCCTTCTTTTCGTACGGTAGCGCATCCACTCTCCGCCCAACTTCTTCGTCGCGCTAACACCCCATGGACGCGATCCGGACGCTCCTCCTCGCGCGCACGCACGTCGTCGTGCTGGATCCGGATGTCGCGGCCGCGGCGGCCACGCGGCCGAGTCGCGATGGCGATGTCGAGAAGTTCGAGGACGAGCTCGCGCAGCTCGGCTTCGTGATGAGCCTCGACCTCGCGATCACCATCCGGCGGATGCCAAACCAGGCGATCCAGGAGCTTCGCAACTGGCTCCTGGTGACGCTCGGCAAGACCCTCGGCGCGCACCGCCCGCACGTGCCGCTGTTCCGCGGCTTTCCTGCCGCGACGCCCGGTGATCCACCGACGTTGTTCCTGCGGCGCGTGATCAGCTGGCTCAACACGCGCGTCGATCATCCCTGCCCGTGGTGCGGCGAGACCAAGGCGATCCGGGCGCTCGATCCCTGCGGTCACCTCGTGTGCAGCACGTGCTGGGACGGCGGCACGTTTGCCGGGTGCCCGATCTGCCACCGGCGCGTCGCGATCGGCGACCCGTTCATCAAGCCGCAGAAGCACACCGCCGAGGATCGCGTGGAGCGGCACGATGGCCAGCTCCGCCTGCTCCACCTCGCGTTCGATCTGCTCGGCACCGCGCGTGCGCGGTTCGAGACGCTGATGAGCCGGGCGACTCCGCTCTCTCCCGATGACCGCAGCGAGGTCGAAGCGGTGATCGACACGCTCGGCCCGAAGGCCGCGAGCTGGTTGCCGAAGAAGATCGCCGTGCGCGAGACCATGGCGCTCGCGGTGGCACGACTGTGGATGATCGCGCCCGATCGGCACGCGATCCTCAAGGCCACCGCGGATCACCTGAAGACCGCGACGGACGTGCTGCGCGTCGCCGCGGTGCTGATGGACGGCAACGCGGCGCTCGTCGAGCCGATGCGACTCGGCACCATCCCGCGCCGGCTTCGCACCATCGTGCTCGAGGCGCTCGACAAGCTCCCCTCCGAGGCGCTCGTCGAGGACATGCGCCGGCACACCTGCCTCTGGAAGCGCATGGGAGAGCGGCTGCATCCGTACGAGGTCGCGAAGCGGCTGCCGACCGCAGCGCTCGCGTTCGCGGTGGTGCGCGGGACCGCGGTGTCGAGCGTGTCGTTCGGGGAGACGCTGCGCGCGCAGGCGAACCAGCTCGCGTCGCTGCGCATCGAGGACGACCGGGTGTGCGTGACCTCGTGGGCCGGCGTGATCGAGGACGGACTGCGCGCGGGTGATGCGCGCGCGGTGGCCGAGCGGCTCGCCATGCGACCGGGTGAGCTGTTGCGGCGTGCCGATCATCTCGTGCGCGTGACGCAGACCCGCCAGCCCGATGCGCTCGGCGCGGTGCTCCGGAGCGTGCAGTACGCGATGACGCGGGGCGCGCCGGGGACGCTGCTCACGCTCGGCAGCCACTTCGCACAGCGGACCGCACCGTGGCCGCGCCGCGTGTTCCTCCCCAACGGCGAGGTGCTGCGGGCGTGGGGCGCGCCCGATCTACGCGTGCCGCTGCGCGCGGATGCGATCAGCTCGGTGGTCGATGCCGTGCGCGCGGAGCTGCTGGTCCGCGCCGAATCACGCCGACACTACGCGCGTGCCGTGATCGATCGCGGCCTCGTCGATCTACTCGTCCCGCTCAACGAGCGCACCGCCTCTCGCGCGAAGGTGGCGTGGCCGCGCGGCAGCGAGATCGCGATCCCCGCCGGCGACACCGTGCGCCTGTTCCTTCACTGGGAAGAGCCGCCCGGGACGCGCGTCGACCTCGACCTCTCGGTCGCACTCTTCGATGCCAACTGGCGCCACGTCGCGACCTGCGACTTCGGGGAGCTCGTCGCCGGCGATCGTGCTGCCGTGCACTCGGGCGACCTGACCAGCGCGCCACCGCCGCTCGGTGCGTCGGAGTTCGTCGATCTCGATCTCGCCAGGTTGCGCGAGCTCGGCGCACGACACGTGGTGATGGTCGTGTTCTCGTACAACTCGATCCCGTTCGACAAGCTGACATTTGGCTTCGCGGGCCTCATGCTCCGCCCCGCCGAGGGGCAGCCGTTCGATCCGCGCGCCGTCGCGCAGCGCTTCGATCTCGCGGGGCGGTCCGTCGTCACGGTGCCGCTCACGCTCGACCTCGAGGCGGCGCGCCTGCGCTGGCTCGACGTCCACATCGCGGGCCGCGGTGCGATGCATCAGGTCGGCGGCTACCGCGCGGCGCTCGCGCACATCGGCCGCGACTTCGCCGACCTCGTGTCCACACGCGCCCGTCCGACCTTGTGGGACGTCGCGTGTATCCACGCGATCGCCCGCGCGAACATCGTCTACGTGCGCGAGCGCAGCGGCGGTATCACGCCGTTCAGGCGTCGCGACGGCGAGAGCACGCTGACCCGCCTGACGCGGCTGGCGTCGGACCGCGGTGATGGCAGCACGCTCACCGCGATCCCGCCCGCCGAGGCGCCGACCTGGTTCGCCGTGCTGCGCGACGACCTCGTGATCCCGAAAGGCTCCGCGGGCTACGCGCTCGATCGCCGGTCCCTGCACACCGACGGCGTCACCTACCTCGCCGCGAGCGATCTGGTCGCCGAGCTGTCCGCGAAGCCGTGACGGTGGTCGCGCTGCTGACGGTGTGCCGCGAGTGGCTCGCCGAGCGCGTACACTCGGCCGGCCCTGATGGACCCCACCGATCGAATCGAAGCTGACCTCCCCGCGCACGATCCGGTGACCACGTTCGGGACCTTCGCGAGGACACCGACCACCCACGCGCCGCGGATCTTGATCCTCTACGGGTCGCTACGCGAGAAGAGCTTCAGCCGCTTCCTCAGCGAGGAGTGCGGGCGCGTGCTCCAGGCGTTCGGCGCGGAGGTGCGGACGTACGATCCGCGCGGTCTGCCCGTGTTCGATCGATCGTCGTTCGACCTGCCCAAGGTCCGCGAGCTGCGCGATCTCACCCAGTGGTCCGAAGCCCATGTCTGGGTCTCGCCCGAGCAACACGGATCGATGACCGCGGCGTTCAAGAACCAGATCGACTGGATCCCGCTCACGGATGGCGCGCTGCGGCCGACGCAGGGACGAACGCTCGCCGTGCTGCAAGTCTCGGGCGGCAGCCAGTCGTTCAACGCCGTCAACCAGCTCCGCGTGCTCGGGCGGTGGATGCGCATGTACACGATTCCGAATCAGTCATCGGTTCCGAAGGCGTTCGAGCAGTTCGACTCCGACGGACGGATGAAGCCGTCGAGCTACCGCGATCGCGTGGTCGACGTGATGGAGGAGCTGTTCCGCTTCACGTTGCTCCTGCGCGACAACGTCGAGATCCTCAACACGCGGTACAGCGAGGACAAGGAGAAGCGCGTGCACGGGGCGCTCAAGCCGGCGCTCGGCGTCGCGGCGAAACCCTAGCGAGCGGGCGCCAGGCTGAGGTGGCGCACGTCGAGGCCGATCGCCCAGACCTCGGCGCGATCGCCATCGCGCACCACGCGGATCTTGTTGGTCGCCTTCGGCATCGAGTCGACCGCCTTCCACGTCGCGCCGCCGTCGAGCGTCTCGAACCCGTGCGGCATCGCGCCGACCCAGCCGTGCTTGTCGTCGACAAAACCGATGCCGAGCTCCTGCACGGTACCATCCACCACCATCGGCAACTCCTTCCACGTGGCGCCGCCGTCCTCGGACTTGACCACGTAGCGCTTCGGATCCGCCGTGATCTTCGCGTCCGGATCCTGCGCTGCTTCGGCCGAGTAGTTCTGCAGCGTCGCGTACCCCACGTTGCGCGACGGGAACGCGCCCTTCCACAGCAACTCGAACGGGCGCTGCGACTCGTACACCACCTGCCACGTGCGCCCCGCATCCTGGGTGCGCGCGATCAGCCCGTGCGACTTCGTGACATCCGGATCGCTGCCCGCGAACACGAAGCCGAGCGATGGATCGAGGAACTTCACGTCGAGGATCATCGCGATCTGCGGCGGTAGCTTGAGCCGCGCCCACGTGCCGCCGCCGTCGTCGCTGCGAAACAGCGCCGCGGGGCCGCCGACGCGCCCACCCACGTGCACCAGCTCCTTGTGCAGCCGGTGCCCTGCGTTGACCGCGTCCACCGCGAGGATGTCGATCGCGCACACGCCGCGCGCGCCTTCGGCGTCCGGGAGCACCACCGGCTTCCAGGTCTCGCCGCCGTCATCGGTTCGATAGAGCAGCTGCGTATCCGTGACGCCGGGAAATGCATCCGGTCCGAGGTTGCCCGCGAAGCCGCGCTGCTTGTCGAGGAACCCGACCGAGCGCACGAACGTGCCCTTCTGCTCGATCAGCTTCTTCCAGGTCGCGCCGCCATCGTCGGTGCGGAAGATCTTGCCGTCGCCGTTGCCGTAGAACCCGCGCTTCGGTGAGGCGAACGCGATGTCGTCCTGCTTGCCGCGAAACGGCTCGCTCGGAGACACCTGCCAGTCGCCCGTCGCGACCAGGGCCACCTCGGGCGCCGGCGGCGTCGCGTTGCCGGTCACCGCCGGGGTCTTGCCGCCGCATGCGAACAGGAGGCCGAGGACGAGGGCACGCTTCATGAGCGGAGGGTATCATCCGCTCGTGAGCGTCCTCCGCCTCGACCACGTGCAGCTCGCCTATCCGCCCGACCACGACGACACCGCGCGGCGGTTCTACGGCGACGTGATGGGGCTCGTCGAGGTCGCGAAGCCCGCGCCGATGCGTGCGCGGGGCGGCATGTGGTTCCAGGCCGGGCCGATCCAGATCCACCTCGGGGTCGAGCCCGGAATGCGGCCGTCGGCGAAGATGCATCCCGCGTTGGTCGTCGATGACCTCGATGCGCTGGTCGCACGCCTGGTCGCTGCGGGCGCCGAGTGGAAGCCGAGCAACGAGCTCGAGGGCGTCCGGCGCGGGCACACGCTGGATCCGTTCGGCAACCGGATCGAGCTGATCGCAGGCTGACCGATGGACCGACAGACGCTCGACGAGGTCCTCGCCATGGCGCTTCCCGATGATCTCGTCGCGGCGCTGTTCGACCACGTCAACGCGGAAGGATCGATCCACGGCGAAGGCGCGTTGACCGCAAGCGAGCGCACGGTGCTCGCCACTGCCGCGCCCACGCTGCCGATTTCCGCTGCCGCGATACATAGCGGTCGCGTGGTACGCTCGATGAGTGCGAAAGCTGATCGTGTTGCTCGGGTGCGCTGCCTGCGGAGGCGGTGCCACCGGCGATGACGCCCCCATCGATGCCACCGTACCGGCGAACGATGGCACCGCCGGGCTGACGCTACCGCCGCTCAACCAGGGCCTCGACTACCAGCTCGGCGGCGCCTATCCACCTCCGGCGAACGTGAAGATCATCTCGCGCGATCGCAAGGAGAGCCCGGCCGCCGGGCTCTACAACATCTGCTACGTGAACGGCTTCCAGATCCAGGCGTCGGAGGCGTCAGAGTGGATGACCCTGCATGCGGATCTGATCCTGCGCGACAGCGGTGGCAATCCGGTGATCGACGTGGACTGGAACGAGATGCTGATCGACATCAGCAGCGCCGCAAAGCGCACCGAGGTCGCCGCGATCGTCGGCGGCTGGATCGACGGCTGCAAGGCCGCCGGGTTCGACGCGGTAGAGATCGACAACCTCGATTCGTACTCGCGCTCGGGGAACCGGCTGACCGAGGACAACGCGGTGGCTGCGATGGCGATGTTCTCCGCGCGCTCGCACGCGAAGGGCATGCCGATCGCGCAGAAGAACTCGGCGGAGCTTGTGGGTCGCGCCGCCGAGCTCGGCACCGACTTCGTGGTCGCCGAGGAGTGCAATCATTTCAGCGAGTGCCAGCTCTATCGGGCCGGCTACGGCGACCACGTCCTGGTGATCGAGTACGTGCGTGCGGACTTCACGAAGGGGTGCACGATGTACCCCGGCTTGTCGATCGTGCTCCGCGATCGCAACCTCGTCACGCCGAGCGCCGGCGCGTACGTCTACGACGGCTGTTAGGGCACGATCTTCAGCTCGCCGCCGTACTCGAGGCCATCCGGGATCACGAACCGCTGATACGAGCAGTACGTGGACGGAGTCATCATCGGCCCACTGCCATCCAGATGCGTGGGCGGCGAGAGCATGGTCACCTCGAACGTGACGTAGACGTAGCGGCTGTCGGCGACGAGGGCCGGCGTCGAGCCATTCGGCCGGCACGACATCGCCGAGATCACGTTCGCATCGATGATGACCGACTTCGTTTCCATGGTCGGCAGGATCTGCCCCCCGCGGTCCTCGAGCCGCTTCGCATCCACGTTGCTCATCTGCACGAGCTGCGCGCGGGTGACCGTGGGCCCGAGCTTGGCGGGCGGCGCGACGTGGTGCGCGACCGGTGCGGTCGGCGCGGAGTGACAGGCAGCAAGGACGAGGGCGAGACAGGCGAGCTTCATGCGGATCCCAACGCCTGCTTTTGCCGGCGGATCTGGTGCGTCCGAATGTATCTTCGCGGCGACCGCCGATGCGTTCACGGCGAGCTGACGGTGATCGCGAACGCGCAGCGCGGCGACGTGATGCTCGACAGGGAGGTGGTCGGAGCGCTGTTCGAGGGACGTGTCGGCATCCGCGGGCGCTCGACACCGAGATCTCCGTCGACGGGACCACGAAAGAAACCGTGCTTCTCGACACGATTTCTCCGTAGCGCCCGCTGACGCGATGCGTTAGAGTGCGTTCCTCGTCGGGGGAACGCTTTGACCACGCTGCACGATCCGAGCTTCGAGAGAGACGCCTGTGGGGTCGGGTTCGTCGCCGACATCAAGGGGAATCGCTCGCGCAGCATCATCGATGATGGGCTCGAAGTCCTGCGTCGGCTCTCGCATCGCGCGGCGTGCGGCGCGGATCCCGAGACAGGTGATGGCGCCGGGATCCTGATCCAGCTCCCGGATCGATTCTTCCGCGGTGAGGTCGCGCGGCTCGGCTACGAGCTCGCGCCCGGCCGGCGCTTCGCCGTGGGCCAGGTGTTCCTCCCGCCCGATCCGTTCCAGCGCGTCGCGTGCGAACAGATCCTCGAGGACGTGATCAAGGAAGAGGGCCAGCGCGTGCTCGGCTGGCGCGACGTCCCGGTGGACAGCGCGCACGTCGGTACGGTCGCGGCCGGCGTGATGCCCGTGTTCCGGCAGATCTTCGCGCGCATGCGGCGCGTGCCGCCGAGCGCGTGGGAGCGCACGCTCTACGTCATCCGCAAGCTCGCCGAGAATCGCGTGCGCGAACGCGGCGCGGATCCGAGCGGCTACTTTCACGTCGCGTCGCTGTCGACCGAGACCATCATCTACAAGGGCCTGCTGCTGCCGCGGCAGCTCCCGAAGTTCTATCCAGATCTGCGCTCCCCCGAGATGGTCAGCGCGATCGCGGTGGTGCACTCGCGGTTCTCGACGAACACGTTCCCCACGTGGGACCTCGCGCAGCCGTTCCGGTACATCGCCCACAACGGCGAGATCAACACGGTGCGCGGCAACGGCAACTGGATGCAGGCGCGCAAGAGCCAGTTGAAGAGCGCGAAGTTCCACGGTGGTCTCGAGCGGCTGTTCCCGATCATCGTGCCCGGCAAGAGCGACTCCGCGCAGTTCGACAACATGGTCGAGCTGCTCACGCTCGGCGGGCGCACGCTGCCGCACTCGATGATGATGATGATCCCCGAGGCGTGGGAGTCCCCCGCGCTCGGTGCGGTCGACGAAGATCGCAAGGCGTTCTATCGCTACGCGGCGTCGCTGGTGGAGCCGTGGGATGGCCCGGCGGCGATCGTGTTCAGCGATGGCCAGCTCGTCGGCGCCACGCTCGATCGCAACGGCCTGCGCCCCGCGCGCTGGACGGTCACCACCGACGACCGGGTGATCCTCGCGAGCGAGACCGGCGTGATCGACGTGCCGCCAGAGCGCGTCCGCGCAAAGGGCCGGCTGCAGCCCGGCATGATGTTCGTCGTCGATACCGCCGAGGGCCGCATCGTCGATGACGCCGAGCTCAAGCGCGATGTCGCGGGCCGGTTCCCGTATCGCAAGTGGCTCGACAAGAACGTGTTCGAGATGAGCGAGCTCGACGACGGCCCTGCCCCGCCGGTGACCACTGGTGACGAGCTGTATCGCCTCGCGCGCGCGCACGGCTACACCGACGAGGACGTCAACCTCGTGATCGAGCCGATGGCGATCACCGGCAAGGAGCCGGTCGGATCGATGGGCACCGATACGCCGCTCGCCGTGCTCAGCGACCTCGCGCCAAACCTCGGTGCCTACTTCCACCAGTTGTTCGCGCAGGTCACGAACCCGCCGGTCGATCCGATCCGCGAGGCGCTCGTGATGTCGCTCGAGACCACGATGGGTCCCGATGGCAACACGTTCGACGAGACCCCCGAGCAGTGTCACCAGCTCCGCCTCCGCGGTCCGGTGATCGACAACGCGGACCTCGCGAAGATCCGCGCGGTGCACGAGGGCGTGTTCGAGCCGATCACGCTCTCGATGATCTACCCGGTCGCCGACGGTGACGACGGCCTCGCCGCGGCGATCGCCCGCTTGCGTCGCGCTGCCGAGCTCGCGATCGATGACGGCAACAACCTCCTGATCCTCAGCGACCGCGGCGTCGATGCGGCGCACGTCGCGATCCCCGCGATCCTCGCGCTGTCCGCGGTCCAGCAGCACCTCGTGCGCGAGGGCACGCGCATGCAGGCTGGCCTCGTCGTCGAGACCGCGGATGTTCGCGAGGTCCACGACGTCGCGCTCCTGATCGGCTTCGGCGCGGCCGCGGTCAATCCGTACCTCGCACTGGACGTGGTCCGCGACCTCGTCGCGCAGGGCCGCGTGCCGGGTCCGCCGGAGGCGGCGGTCGCGCGGTTCCTGCACGCGATGGACGAAGGTCTGCTCAAGGTGATGTCCAAGATGGGCATCTCGACCGTGCAGAGCTATCGCGGTGCGCAGCTGTTCGAGGCGGTCGGCCTCGACGGGGCGATGGTCGAGCGCCACTTCACCGGCACGCCGTCGCGGATCGGCGGCGTCGGGCTGACCGAGCTCGGCCGCGAGGCGCTCGTGCGTCATGATCGCGGCTACGGCGTCGCCGCACAGGCGATCGCGGATGACCTGCCCGTCGGCGGTCAGTACCAGTGGCGCCGCCGCGGCGAGCCACACAAGTGGAACCCGGCGACGATCGGAACCCTGCAGGCGGCCGTGCGCGGTAACGATGCGGAGCGCTATGCCGAGTACGAGCGGCTGTGCGACGACGAGGACGCCTCGCTGATCACGCTGCGCGGTATGTTCGAGATGGTGGAGCGCACGCCAATCCCGCTCGACGAGGTCGAGCCTGCGAGCGAGATCGTGAAGCGGTTTGTCACGGGCGCGATGTCGTTCGGCTCGATCAGCGCCGAGGCGCACGAGACGCTCGCGATCGCGATGAATCGGATCGGCGCGAAGTCGAACTCCGGCGAGGGCGGCGAAGAATCGCATCGCTACGAGCTCGACGAGAACGGGGACTCGCGACGCAGCGCGATCAAGCAGGTTGCGAGTGGCCGGTTCGGCGTCACCACGCACTACCTGGTCAACGCCGACGATCTGCAGATCAAGGTCGCACAGGGCGCGAAGCCCGGTGAGGGCGGCCAGCTCCCCGGCAACAAGGTCGACGAGCGGATCGCGCGCGTTCGGTGCTCCACGCCCGGCGTCACGCTGATCTCGCCGCCGCCCCACCACGACATCTATTCGATCGAGGATCTCGCGCAGCTGATCTACGACCTCTCGGCCGTGAACCCCACGGCGCGGATCAGCGTCAAGCTCGTCAGCGAGGTCGGCATCGGCGCGATCGCCGCGGGCGTCGCGAAGGCGCGCGCGGGTGCGGTCGTGATCGCCGGCTACGAGGGCGGGACCGGAGCCGCACCGGTCGCCAGCATCAAGCGCGCGGGCCTGCCGTGGGAGCTCGGCCTCGCCGAGACTCAGCAAGTCCTCGTCGCGAACGGGCTACGCGATCGCATCCGAGTGCAGGTCGATGGCGGCCTGCGGACGTCGCGCGACGTCATCATTGCGGCGCTCCTCGGCGGCGAGGAATTCGGCATGGCCACCGCGTCGCTGATCGCGACCGGCTGCGTGATGCTGCGCAAGTGCCACCTCAACACCTGCTCGGTCGGCATCGCCACGCAGGATCCGGCGCTGCGCGAGAAGTTCACGGGCAAGCCCGAGGATGTCATCAACTACTTCATGTTCGTCGCGGAGGCCGTGCGTGTGCACCTCGCCCGCCTCGGTGCGCGCTCGCTCGACGAGGTCGTCGGCGCGGTCGAGCTGCTGCGCGCGAAGGTGATCGATCACCCGAAGGCGAAGCTCCTCGATCTCTCCGCGATCCTCGCCCCGCCGGTGCCCGGCGCGCGCAGGTTCTCCGCCGCGCAGCCGTGGGACCTCGCGGACCACGTCGATCACGATCTGCTCCGCCGCGCCGAGCCGGCATTCGCGGGCGGAAAGACCGTCGAGCTGTCCCTGCCGATCGATAACTCGCGGCGCGCCGTGGGCACGATGCTCTCCGGCGACATCGCGCGCAGGTTCGGTGCGAAGGGCCTCCCCGATGGATCGATCCAGGTCCGCCTCACCGGCGCCGCGGGTCAGAGCTTCGGCGCGTTCCTCGCTCCGGGCGTGTCGCTCGAGCTATGCGGTGATGCGAACGACTACATCGGCAAAGGCATGAGCGGCGGGCGCATCGTCGTCTATCCGCCGGCGACCGCGCGGTTCCAGCCGGAGAGTAACGTGATCATCGGCAACGTCGCGCTCTACGGCGCCACCGCCGGCGATCTGTTCGCCAGCGGGCTCGCGGGTGAGCGGTTCGCGGTGCGCAACTCCGGCGCGCGTGCCGTCGTGGAAGGCGTGGGCGATCACGGCTGCGAGTACATGACCGGCGGCGTGGTCGTGGTCCTCGGCCCGGTCGGCCGCAACTTCGCAGCCGGCATGAGCGGTGGCACCGCGTACGTCTACGACCCCACATCGTCCCTGCGCGCACGCACGAACCTCGAGATGGTCGAGCTCGAGAGCGTGGTCGACGAGAGCGATATGTGGCTCGTGCACTCGCTGATCGAGGCGCACGTGCGGTTCACCGGCAGCCCGCTCGGTCGCCGGGTGATGGACAACTGGGAGCACCTGGTCGCGCGGTTCGTGAAGGTGATGCCTACCGACTACAAGCGCGTGCTGCAGGCGCGCCGCGCGGCGGCTCGCCGGCCCGCGGGCCTCACGCTCGTCGGCGGAGGCAAGGTGTAATGGGGAAGCCCACCGGCTTCATCGAGTGGCAGCGACTCGTGCCAAAGAAGCGGCCCGCCGCGGACCGCGTGAAGGACTGGCGCGAGGTCGAGGGCACGCAGGGCCCGCTCGAGGAAGACGTGATCCGGGCGCAGGCCGGTCGCTGCATGGACTGCGGCGTTCCGTTCTGCACGCAGGGCTGCCCGCTCGGCAACCCGATCCCCGACTTCTCGGACCTCGTGTTCAAGGAGCGCTGGCGCGACGCACACAAGCGGCTCGCCGCGACCAACGACTTCCCCGAGTTCACCGGCCGGCTATGCCCGGCACCGTGCGAAGGCTCGTGCGTGCTCGGCATCGACAACGCGCCCGTGACGATCGAGGCGATCGAGAAGGCGATCGCCGAGCACGCGTTCGGCGCCGGATGGATCGTCCCGCAGCCGCCACGCGTGCGCACCGGCAAGCGGATCGCGATCGTCGGCTCGGGCCCCGCCGGCCTGGCCGCGGCGAACCAGCTCAACCGCGCGGGTCACACCGCGATCGTGTTCGAGGCCGCGACGCGCCCCGGCGGCCTGCTCCGCTACGGTATCCCCGACTTCAAGATGGAGAAGTCGGTGATCGATCGCCGCCTCGCGATCCTCGAGGCGGAGGGCATCGAATTCCGCTGCGGTGTACGCGTCGGCGAAGATCCCACCTGGACGCAACTGCGTGCCGATCACGACGCGGTGGTGATCGCGACCGGTGCGATGCGCCCACGCGACCTCGACGTCGCCGGCCGTGACCTCGCCGGTGTGATCATCGCGATGGACTACCTGACCGCGCAGAACCAGGTGGTCGGCGGCGAGCGTGCCACCACGCCGTACGACGTGCGCGGCCAGCGCGTGGTCATCCTCGGCGGCGGTGATACCGGCTCCGATTGCCTCGGCACCGCGCTCCGCCAGGGCGCTACCGAGGTCACGCAGATCGAGCTGATGCCCGCACCGCCCACCGAGCGCGGCGCTACGAACCCGTGGCCGGCGTGGCCGCTCGTGTTCCGCACCTCGAGCTCGCAGGACGAAGGCGGCGAGCGCACGTTCGCGTTCCGCACCACGCGCCTCGAGGGCGACGCCGGCCGGCTGACCGCCCTCGTCGGCGAGCGCCTCGATACGCCCGGGACGGAGATCCGGATGCCGATCGATACCCTGATCCTCGCGCTCGGGTTCATCGGGCCCGAGACCACCCATCTCCAGCAGCTCGGCGTCGCACTCGATCCGCGCGGCAACATCGCGGTCGACGCGCACTACGCGACCAGTGTTCCCGGAGTGTACGCCGCCGGCGATGCGCACCGCGGTGCCTCGCTGATCGTGTGGGCGATCGCCGAGGGCCGCGAGCTCGCGCGCTCGATCGATGCGCACCTGCGCGCCGCGCCATCACTCCTGCCCGCCCGCGGTCAGGATCAACCGTTCCGGTGAGCGGCGAGCGGTTCTACATTCACGAGGACGACTGGGGTCGCGTCTCGCTCGAGCCCGAGGAGAATCGCGTCGATCGCACGCGCGTCGCATCCGAGGTCCACGCGTTCGGCGAAGCGCACCGTGCACCCAATGGCATCGGGTGGACCGACATGATGGTCGTACCGCCGCCGCCGATCGACATCACGGTCCGGCGCATCACGCTCCCCGCCCTCCGCGCCGCGCTCGGTCCAAACACGTTCGCGTGCACCGAGGTCACCACCGGCTACTCGAGCCACGTCGAGCACGTCACCAATGGCTTCGCGTTTCGCTGCTCGACCGAGCCGTACTGGGATGTGGTCTACGGCTGCGCGAAGGATGGCCTCGTGACGCAGATCAACCTGACCCACGGGACCGCAGCGATCGCGGACCTCCTCCACCGGCTCGGGACCGCGCACCGCCTGATCCTGTGCGATCTCAGCAGTGAAGGTGTCCTCGACCTCGCGGACCGAGGGGCGATCGATCGTTACCTCGCCGGCGACGACGAGTGATACGCTGGGAAGGTGTCGCGCGCGCTCCTCGTCCTGACCGTCGCCGCCGGCTGCTATAGCCCGTCGGTCCACGAAGGCGCGGCGTGCAGCAACAGTGGTGCGTGCCCCGAGGGTCAACACTGCTATGCCGGTGCGTGTCTGAGCCATCCGCCGGGAGAGGATGACGCCGCGATCGACGTTCCGATGCCCCCTGATGACGGCTCGATCGATTCGGCGATCGACGGGCCACCCCTCGATGCGTTCATCTCGCCGGTGTGGCTGACCCCGACCCAGATTCCCGGCGTCAACACGGGCGCTTCCGAGAGCGATCCCTGCATGTCTCCGGACCAGCTCACGATCGTGTTCGAGCGTAGCGGCGACCTGTACATCGGCGTGCGTGCGACGAAGGCGGCCGCGTTCACCGTCCAGCCGCTGGCGGCGCTCAACTCGGCGGACGAGGAGACCTCGCCGGAGCTCACCGGCAACGGGACGGCGATCTACTTCACGTCGGACCGCCTGATGCCGGGGAGCCACGACGTGTATCGCTCGGTGTTCTCGGGGGGCGCGTGGCAAGCGCCGGCGATCGAGTCGGTCCTCAGCGATCCGACGGCCGATGAGGGCGACGTCGCGATCTCGCCGGATGGCCTCACGGCGTTCGTCTCCCGCGGGGGCACGCTGCTGAGATCGACCCGTCCCTCCACGGCCAGTGGATGGAGCACGCCGATCAGCACCGGCACCGCGTGGGGCCCCAGCGCCTCGTCGCCGGGGATCAACGCCGCCGGCGATGTGTACCTCCACGCGAAGAATCCGCGCGACCTCTACGTCAGCCGCAAGGTCGGCAACAACTACCCGGCGCCGACTGCGATCACCGAGCTCAACACCGCGCTCGGTCGCGAAGCCGCGCCGAACCCCTCCGCGGACGATCTCTACATGTGGTTCGAGCGCGATGGCGACCTGTTCGAGACCCATCGATAAGCGAACAATTTCAAATGGTTGGCGTGTTGCAGGATTGCCGGTTGACCCCACTGGCAGCTCTGTTAGAACGCCCCCCTCATGAAGTCCTTCGCTTGCGCTTCGATCGCCCTGGCGCTCACCGGCTGCCTTGCCCAGGGCGGCTCCGATGACTCTCAATCCACGGAGCAGGATGCCTCGACCACGTACGTCGACATCCTCGACTTCGAGAAGACGGATCAGGGCCAGTGGTACGACACGATCCACGCGCTCAACGCTCAGTTCAACCAGGAGTGCGGCGACACCTACTGCGAAGGCGACTGGTCGAACCTGGTACCGCTGACGTTCGCGTGCTCGGTGACCAGCAAGGCCGGTAACGTGAAGGACTGCGTGTGGACGTTCGCCGCATCGCAGGTCGATGTCGATACGCGCAACGCCGCCCTCGTCGTCGACGCGCCGGTGTTCAAGTGCTCGATCAAGATGAAGACCACCGCGGTGAAGCTCGAGAAGCTCCTGTCCACCGCCACCGACAAGCTGCGCATGCCGCTGCCGGGTGCGCCGTCCGGATCGACCACGATCGGCGCGCAGCTCGGCGACTGCTTCGATCACCCGATCGGCGCGATGCCCGGCACGTTCTCGACGACGGGCACCGAGAAGTACATCTCGGCGCGCGACTACTACAAGACGTCGGCCGGCATGGACCGCTGGCACGCGGCGACCACGGCGCTCGTCGCCGGTTTCGATCGCGTGTGTGGCGACACGTTCTGCGGCAGCGACTACGGCGACCTCCAGGCAATGGACTTCAGCTGCGCGGTGACGAAGTCGACCGGCAACGTGAAGACCTGCATGTGGACGTTCGGCGGCAGCTACCACGTCACGCCCGCGCACGGCGGTCTGCTCGATGTCACGGCGCAGACGTTCAAGTGCAAGGTCGACGTGGACGGCTCGCTCGCGAAGCTGATCGATACGCTGATCGCACCGCAGGTCCCCGGTCAGCCCGATGCGATCCGCCGCCCGCTCCCCGGCTTCACGACGACGGCGTACGACGCGCTGCTCGGCTGCCTACCCTGACACGCAGGTCCGCCTCGCTCGCGCCGTCGATCTGGTCGCGCCGCAGGCGGAACATCCAGAGGGCGTCCTCGCGCTCGTCGGTATCGACCACCACGAAGTCGCGCGAATACGGGAAGCGCCGGGCGAGCTTCGCGGCGATCACGACGTCCGCGAGCGCGCGGCCCAGCGGTATGTGCGCTTCGCCATCGAGGTGAATGTGGCCGAGCTCGTGCTCGCCGACGTAGAAGTCGGTGCCGTTGACCTTGGTCTGCGATCCGATCTCCCAGTGCGCCTGCACGGTGACGGTCGGCAGCACCGCGACATCATCGGCTACGGCTTGCGCCGCGGGAGCGAGACGCGGCGCCGGGGCCACGCGGCCCTTGGCCTTCCTCGGCATGGTTCCTGAGAGCATGGTCCAGTCTAGCGCTTCGTGATCTTCACGCGTACCCCGCCTTTGGGGAGGGGCCCGAGGCCACCGCCGCCCGGCGACGCGTCCTGCGCGGGATACGTGAGATCGTAGTTCTTCACGAACCAGCCAAAGAACGCGGGCATCAGCAACTGGATCAGCGCTTCGCCCGCGCAGCGATGACCATCCGGCGCCCCGCCGCCCTGCGGTACGAACGCGCTCTTCGGCAACCCAGCGTGCGCGGCGTCGCCGAGGCGCTCGCCCTTGTACGTCGCCGGATCCTGGAACGTCGTCCCATCCTGCAGCGTCGCCCAGATCGCGCCGGCGCCCTTCCATCCGGCGCGGATCGCGTAGCCATCGAGCTCGAGATCCGTCTTCGCGACGCCGATGAACGTCACAGGCGCGATCGGATACGCGCGGAGCACCTCGCGCGACGCCGAGCGCGCGAGATCGAGCGAACGCACCTGCGGCAGCGTGGGCACCGCGCCGGCCGTGAGCTTTGCATCCGCTTCGAGGCGCAGCTTCGCGGCGAGCTCGGGATGCTGGCCGAGCACGGTGAGGATCCATGCGAACGCCGCGGTGATGCCGCCGTGGGCCGCGAAGAAGAAGTGGAGCATCTCGATCTCGAGCTCCTCGGTCGACAGCTTCTCGCCGCCGGGGCCCCGCGCGCCCTTCAGCACGCCGAGCGCCGTACCAGCACCATCCTTCGCGGCGATCTGCGTCTTGAGATATGTGCGAAGCCGGTCGCGGGCCTTGATCGCCTTGCCGTACGCGGTGAAGAACAGATTCACCGGCGGTGCGAACGTGCCCTTGTTCATGATCGAGAAATCGTTCGCGCCGGCGGCGTTACTGGTCGCCGGATCGCTCGCGGCGAACAGCACGTCCGCGATATCGAACCCGAGCTGCGAGAGGTCGCCGGCGATCGGGGTCTCGCCCGCGGCGACCCACTTGTCCACGAACCGCTGGATGACCTGGAACATCCCGGGCAGGTAGCTGTCCATCGCCTGATCGGTGAACGCGGTGAGCAGCAGGCGCTTGCGCTTCTTGTGGCGCTCGCCGTCGAGGAATGGCACCGCATCGGGGTGCAGGAGGTTCTGCAGAAACTTCGGCGAGCCGTTCTCGCGCGTGAAGTTCGCTTCGTCCATGAAGAACGAGAACGCCTTCGGCCCGGCGAAGAACACCACGGTGTCGGAGAGGATCTTCGTCTTCCAGACGTTGCCGTGCTGCTTGGTGCGCGACATCGTGAACGTGAACGGGTCCTTCAAGAACTTGAGGGCCTCGCCGACGAACGGCGCCCCCATCGACCCTGGTGGCGGCTGACTCATCACCCCCATCGTACGACCGAACGCGTCATGGGATCGCAAGCACTACGACCTTTTCAGGGCTGCAGCACGACCTTGCCGAACGCCTCGCGGTTCTCGAGGATCTGATGCGCTTCCGCGGCGCGGGCCAGCGGGAGGACCTGATGCACGACCGGTTCGAGCCGGCCCGCGGCGACGTGACCGAGGACCGCGAGTAGATCCGCCTTGCTCCCCATCGTCGATCCGAGCACCTCGACCTGGCGGAAGAAGATGTGGCGCAGATCGATCGCGGGATGGAACCCCGCGGTCGCGCCGCACGTGACGATCCGGCCGCCGGCGCGCACCGCACGCAGCGAGGCCGCGAACACCTCGCCGCCGACGTGCTCGATCACCGCATCGACGCCGCGCTTGCCGGTCTGCGCGCGACACTCCGCGACAAAGTCGCCGCTCGCGTAGTTGACGAGCACGTCCGCGCCGAGCGCCTTCGCGCGCGCGAGCTTGTCGTCGGTGCTCGCGGTCGCGATCACACGAGCGCCGTAGAGCTTGGCGATCTGGATCGCGGCGACGCCGATCCCCGAGCCTGCGCCGTGGACGAGCACGGTGTCCCCGGGCGCGACGCGCGCCTTGTGCACGACCATCTGCCACGCCGTGAGGAACGGCAGGATCGAGGATGCGGCGTGCGCCCAGTCGAGGCGCTCGGGATACGGCGCGAGGTTGACCTCCGGCACGCAGATCGCCTCGCAGTAGCCGCCGCTCACGTGCTCGCCGAGGATCTTGTAGTAGCGACACAGGTTGTCGTGACCCCCGAGGCACTGCGCACAGGTGCCGCACGACAGGCCGGGCTGCACGCACACCTTCGTGCCGATCACGGCGGTGGCGCCCGGGCCAACCGCGTCGACGGTACCGACGATGTCTGCGCCGAGGATGTGCGGGAAGTGGAGCTTGAACGCGGGCCCGCCCTTCCTGACCCACAGATCGAGGTGATTGAGCGCGACCGCGGCGACCCTCACGCGAACCTGACCGGGGCCGGGCTCCGGGAGCGGAAGATCCGCAGACTCGAGGACCTCGGGACCACCGTGGGCGCGGAGCACGATCGCATGCATGGGCGGCATGATAGAACGCGCCCATGCAAGTCGTCGCCGTGCCGTGTCTCAAGGACAACTTCGCGTACCTCCTGGTCGATGGAGATCGCGCCGTCTGCGTCGATCCCAGTGAGGCCGCACCGATCGAGGCCGCGCTCGCGGCGAACAACCTCACGCTCGGAGCGATCTGGGCCACGCATCACCACTGGGACCACACCGGTGGCATCGCGGATCTCGTCGCCGCGCATCCCGGTATCGAGGTCGTGATCGGTACCGCCGACGCGGACAAGGTGAAGCACATCACGCGCACGGTCGAGGACGGCGACGACGTGTCGTTCGGCACGCTGCGCGCCAAGGTGATCCACAACCCCGGTCACACGCTCGGCGCCGTGACCTTCGTGGTCGAGGGGTGCGCGTTCACCGGCGACACCCTGTTCTGCGGCGGTTGCGGCCGCGTGTTCGAGGGCGACGCGGAGATGATGCACACGTCGCTCATGCGGCTCGCAGCGTTGCCCGCTGACACGAAGGTCTACTGCGGTCACGAGTACACGGCGTCGAACCTCAAGTTCGCGGCCGCGGTCGAACCCGACAATGCCGCCGTGACGAACCGTTCAAGCAACATGACCACGCCCTCGGTGCCATCGACGATGGGCGAGGAGGTCGCGACCAACCCGTTTCTGCGGGCTTCCGAGCCGAAAGTGGTGGACGCCGCACGCGCGCGTGGTGCCTCCGGCGATCCGGTCAGCGTGTTCGCCGCCATCCGCGAGTGGAAGAACGACTACAAGTAGCAAGGCGGTCGGAGCACCACGCTCTAGAACGCCGCGAAGTCGTAGCCCGCAGAGGCGATCAGTCCGACCGCGTCGCCCGCATTGGGCGTGAACAGGCCGGCGCGGAAGTCGAGTGCCCTCTTGCGCCAGCCGGCCATCAACGAGAATCCGATGTCGCGATCGGATGCCGACATTCTTCCGAGTGACGTCTGCACGGTGCCGAACGCGAGGGTCACGCCGAGCTCGCCCGCGACGTACGCGCCGCTGGTGCCGAGCGGATAGCGATAGCCCGCGTAGATCGGCACGAACGTCAGGCTCGCGTCGGCGGTCGTCTTCATCGCGTGGAAGATCACGCCCGCGCGCCCGGTGAGGAAGCCGGGGCCGGCGGGTGCCTCGAAGCGGCCGAGGATGCCGAGGCCGAGGGTCGCCGCGTTCGCGTAGTCGCCCACGGGGAGGACCGCCATCGCGTCGACGCCGAGCGTCTTCTGCGGACGCGCGGCGGCGGTGAGCGCCTCGTCGGCGGATGCGGTGGCGGCGGCGAGGCTGGTGAGCGCGAACGCGAGCGTTGTGAGTTTCATGCGAGGCTCCTCGGGTAGGACGACGGGACGGCGCGTCGTTCATCCGTTGTACGGCTCGCTCGCAGCGAGGCCGACATCACCCCGACATCAGGCGCGCGGCAGGCGGAGCACGAACGCAGCGCCGCCCGAGGAGCCCGGGCGGTAGTCGAGGTCGCCGCCCATCGCGCGCGCGAGAGACTTCGAGAGGGCGAGCCCCAGGCCGAGACCGGCCGGGCCATCGGCGTTGACGCCGCGCGCGAACGGCTGGAACAGCTTCGTGCGTGTCTTGTCGGTGACACCGGGGCCGTGATCGGAGATCACCACCTCGATCGCATCGCCGGCGGCACGCGCTGCGATCTCGATCGTGCGGTCCTCGGACTCGCGTCCGTACTTCTCCGCGTTGTCGAGCAGGTTGCCGACGATCCGCGCGAGGGCATCGCGATCGAACTTCGCCGTCAGCTCGGGCGTGACGTCGAGCGCGAGCGCGGCGCCGGCGCGATCGAGCGCGGGCTCGGCGCGCTCGGCGAGCGACCGTAGCTCCGCATCGAGCGAGCCCACGCTCGGGTCGACGGACAGGTTGCCGCGCTCGAGCTGCGAGAACCCGAGGACGTTGGACACCACCCGGCCGAGGCGCGAGGCCTCCTCGCTCATTCGCTTCGCGTAGTCGCGCGTCTTCTGCGGATCGCCGAGGCCATCGGCGATCATGTCGCCGTAGAGCTGGAGGCCGGCGAGCGGCGTGCGCAGCTCGTGGGCGGCGGCGGCGGCGAACTGGCTGCGCTCGCGGGCGAGCCGCTCGGCGCGCGCGACGAGCATGACGACCAGGCCGGCGGCGAGCGCGGCGATCACGCCGAGCAGGATGAACCGCAGCAGGAACGACATCGCGAGGTGCGCGGCGCTGCGGGCCGCCTCGGCGAGCGCACGCGGATTCGCGGTGGTCGCGACGTGCCATCCCGGTGCCACTTCGGTCGCGTTGTTGTCGCCGGCCACGAGCTCGGCGACGGTGGCGCCCGCGCGTGAGGCGAGCCACGAGGTCAACGCGCTGCGATCCACCACGAACCCCTGCGCGAACGTGCCATCGGGGGTCGCGACATCGCGCACCGCGAGCAGCGCCGGCGCGCCGTTGAAGGTCAGCGTGCGCCACTCGAGCGGCGCCACGGTGATCGTGACCGCCTTCGGCGGCAGCACCGGATCGGGCGCGCGCACGACCGGGCGCGGGCGCGGCTTCGGCGGCGCCACGGTCGTCGGAGGCGGGTCCACGGCGTCGGTCGCCGTCGTCAGGTTCGTCGTCACGTTCGCGGGCGTCGCCGTGCCCGGCGCGTCGGTACCCTTCACCGGCACGCTCTCGAGATTCCCCGAGCCATCGCGGCGGAGGCCGGGCGCGTTGCGGTACTGCTGATAGATGGTGTTCGAGTTCCAGTTCTGGACGTAGCTGTTCTCGTCGATGTGAAACACCTGCGCTTCGGTCTGCTGCGCCGTCTCGCCGACGCTATCGGTCTGCGGCTTGATGACCTCCTGGCGCGGCGGCGTCGGGCGCGGCGGCGTGCGCTTCACGGGCGCGACCTCCGCCACGATCACGCGCTCGGTCTTCGGCGGCGCGAGCCGCGCGAGGCTCTTCACCACCTCGGAGCGAAAGCGCTGGTTGCCGGCGAGCGTCCTTGGCTCCGACAGCTCGGGGACCTCGTCGTTGATCGTCGGCGTGGTCGCCCGGCCCAGCTCGTCGATCTGGAAGTAGCCGAGCACGAGGCCCTCGGTCGGTACGCTCGCGAGCGGCGACGGCGTGACGCCGACGCTGCCGGTCGAGCGCGGGTCGTGCATCAGGTTCTGGTAGTGGAAGTACGGGCGCTCCACCTCCCGCGTCATCAGCTGCGCGAGCTCCGCGCGCAGCTCGTGCGCCAGCTCGGCGCCGCGCGTCTCGGCCTCGTGCTGCGGCGCGACTTCCGCGGTGTACTGCCGCGCACGAACGTCGGCCCAGCCCGAGATGAACCACGCGATCAGGAGCACCGCGAGCGCCGCCGACAGCAGGCCCGCCGCGTACCACGTGCGCGCGACCTTCATCGCGGCAACCTCCACGCGTAGCCCGCGCCCTTGACGGAGACGATCAACGTCGGCTTCGCCGGATCGAGCTCGAGCTTCTTGCGCAGCACGGCGATCGCCATGTCCACGGCGCGCGTCTGCAGGTCACCGCGCTGTCCGAACACCTGCTCGAGCAGCTCCGCGCGCGTGACGACGCGCTCCTGATGACGGAACAGCCAGCGCACGATGCCGACCTCGCGCGGCGTCAGCGTGGTCCTCACGTCGCCGCGCACCACCACCATGCGCGCGAGATCGATCGTCGCGCCATCGACCGCGACCTCGTCGAGCGACTCGCCCTGCGGCGTACGCCGGCCGAGCACGCGCACGCGCGCGAGCAGCTCGCGGGCGGAGAACGGCTTGGTCACGTAGTCATCGGCGCCTTCCATCAGACCGCGGACCTTGTCGTCCTCGGAGCCGCGCGCCGTGAGCATCAGGATCGGCGTGCCGGGGCGCGCCGCGCGAAGGCGCCGGCACACCTCCATGCCGTCGAGCCGCGGCATCATCAGGTCGAGCACCACCACGTCGAACGGATCGCGCAGACCGGCCTCGAGGCCCATCACACCGTCGCTCGCCGCAGTCACCGCGTGACCATCGGCGGTCAGGAGATCGACGATGCCATCGCGAAGGGCGGCTTCGTCTTCGACCACGAGGATGCGCACGCCTTCATGGTGCCATGGCAGTGTGTAAGGGGGATGTAAGCTCGGCAGCTCGCGCGTCGGCGACCGTGCGAAGATGACGAATGCTAGCGACCGAGGTCGAGCGCGTGCTCCGGGAGGGAGCCGCCGCCCTGCCCACGCTCGTGATCGATGCGGAGGCGGTTCGGCCACTCCTCGCCGAGCGTCTCGAGGGCGAGGATGCGCTGCACGAGCTCGACTCCGGCGAGCTGTACCTGGCCTGCGCGTGCGCGCTCGCGGAGCCCGCGGCGCTCGCCGCGTTCGAAGCGCGCTACTTCGCCGTGATCCCCGCCGCACTCGCGCGCCTCGCGCTGGGGCACGGCGAGATCTCGGAGGTCGCACAACGCCTCCGCGTCCGGCTGTTCGTCGCCGAGGCCGGGTGCGTGCCGCGCATCGTGTCGTACGCCGGCCGTGGCCAGCTCGGTGGCCTCGTTCGCGTCGCGGCGCTTCGGATCGGGCTGAACCTCCTGAAGGACCGCAACCGCCTCCAGGGCCGGATCGAGGATCTCGAAGACGTGGCGATGGTCGCCGATGATCCCGCGCTCGCCCATCTCAAGGCCCAGCACCGCGCGGCGTTCAAGGGCGCGTTCGCGGAGGCGATCGGCGAGCTGCCCGCGCGCCAGCGCAGCCTGCTCGGCCTCGCGATCGTCAAGGGCCTCGGGGTGGACCGGATCGGTGCGATCTACGGTGTCCATCGCGCGACGGCAGCGCGCTGGGTGGTCGCGGCGCGCCAGGAGCTCACACGCGCCGTTCGTCGAGCGCTTCACGTGCGCCTGCGCGTCCCAGACCACGAGATCGGCGACCTGGTACCACTCGTCGAGTCGCAGCTCGAGCTCAGCCTGGAGAGGATCCTGTCGTCGAGGCCCGCATGAGCGCGTGCCTCGGCGACCAGAAGATCGCCGCGCTGATCGGCGGGGCGATCTCGAACGAGGAGCGAACGATCGCAACCACGCACCTCGATACGTGCGATTCGTGTCGCGAGCTGGTAGCCGTGGCAGCGCTGGCGCGGCCGACCGTGAACGAGAAGCCGCGCTCGGGATCCGGAAAGCCCGGATCGCCGAAGCCCGCGGGTCCGAGCGCCAGTCCGCGCTACCTCGACCACGAGGAGATCGCGCGCGGCGGCATGGGCCGCGTCGTCGAGGCGACCGACACGGTGCTCGGACGCAAGGTCGCGGTCAAGGAAGCCCTCACGACCGATCCCGAGGCGTTGCGCCGATTCGCGCGGGAAATCCGGCTCACCGCGCGTCTCGAACATCCATCGATCGTGCCGATCTACGACACGGGATTCTCCGCCGACGGATCGCCGTTCTACGTCATGCGAAAGGTCTCGGGGCAACCGCTCGAGGACCTCGTCGCGGCCGCGGATGCCGTCGACCAGCGGCTCGCGCTCCTCCCGCACGTCGTGGCCGCTGCGAACGCCATCGCACACGCCCACCAGCGCGGCATCGTCCATCGCGACCTCAAGCCCTCGAACATCCTGGTGGGAGATCTCGGCGAGACGGTGGTGATCGACTGGGGGCTCGCGAAGGTGATCGACGAGCCCGATGACGACAGCCCATCCACCTCGATGACCGACGCCGGAGACTCGCTCCGCACGCGGGTCGGAACGGTGTTCGGCACCCCGGGTTTCATGTCTCCCGAACAGCTCCGGGGCGAGCCGGTCGACGAGCGGAGCGACGTCTACGCTCTCGGCGCCACGCTGTACTACGTGCTCGCGCGCCGGCCGCCGCATGCGGGTACGTCGGGGACGGAGATGATGGGCGCCGCGGCGAAGGGCCCTCCTCAGCCCGTCGTCGAGCTGGTCAGCGGTGTGCCGCCCGCCCTCGCGGCGATCGTCGACAAGGCACTCGCGTATGACGATCGCGTCCGGTATCCGAACGCCGGCGAGCTCGTGGCAGACCTGCAGCGGTTCCTGACGGGTCAGCTCGTCGCATGCCACCACTACACGCGGCGCGAGCGCTTCATCCGCTTCGTGCGGCGCAACCGGATCGCCGTCGGCGTGGTAGCGGCGGCGACCCTGGTAGTCGCGGTCGTCATCGGGATCTCGATCGCCCGCGTCCTCGAGGCCCATGCGCGCACGAACGTGGCGCTCGCGGCCGCGATCGACGAGCGAGACGCCGCCGACCTGGCGCGCGAGCGTGCGACCGAGCGCGCCGACGAGTTGCTGCTCGCGCAGGCACGGGTCCTGGTCGACACCAATCCCACCGGTGCCGTGGCCATGGTCAAACCGCTCGCGGCGTCGCCGCTCCACTGGCGCGCCGCGCGAGATATAGGCGCGGCGGCGCGAACGGCGGGCGCAGCGTGGGGGCTACCGGCGCCGGTGAGAGTGACGTCGCTGGAGATCAGCCCGGATGGCACCTCGGCGCTCACCGCCGGCACCGACGGATCGCTCCGCATCTACGACCTCCCGACGCATGCCACGCGCGTGCTGGTCGGATCCGGGGCGAACACGCACGCCACGTTCGCCGGCAACGCGCGCATCATCTCCTACCGCGACGACGAGCTCCGGTCGCTCGACATCGCTGCGGGAACGTCGGCCGAAGTGGTCCCGAACGCTGCCATCGAACAGGCGGTCGCGACGGCAACGGATGTGATCTGGATCGATCAAGAGGGAGCGTTGTGGCGCACAGACGTTGGCCTCGCGCCCCCGCACCGGATCCCCTTCGCCGGTAAGCCCTGGAACCTCTCCGTATCGCCCGATCAACGGTGGGTGGCAGTCCTTGCCGTCGACAGGCTGTACGTGGTCGAGCTCGCGACCGAGCGCGTGTCTCCGATCGGCGACGGACGCGTCGGAGACGTCGCGTGGGATTCCGAGAGTCCCGCGCTCTCGGCGGTCATCGGTGACGCGGTCGTCGACGTCTCCCTCGATGGCGTTCCGAGGATCGTGCAGAGCTTCCCGACGAAGGTTCCGATGGGCATTGTCCGCTCCGGCGACCGGAGGTTCTATATCGGGACTAGCCCGCGCGGGATCATGGAACATCGGCCTTCTGCGACGCGCTATCGCGGTCCGGGCGGTGGTCTCCTCCGGCTCGCGCTCGCACGCCGCGATGTCTTGGTCTCCATGGAAGGCGCGGGCGAGCTGCTGGTGATGGCCGACGAGCGCGAGCTCCATCTTCATTCACCGATCGTGAGCTTCCTCCACATCGCCACGTCGCCACACGGTCACTTCGTGCTGGCGGCAGGGAACGGCCGCTTGATGATCTGGGATCTCGACCTGTTGCTGCCGCGCTCGATCGAGGTGCCGGAAATGCACGGGTTCGACGCGCTCGATCGCGACGAGGTGGTCATCCGAGCGATGGAAGCTCCTTGGATGTGGATCGATCTCGCGACCGGCCGGTCGACGCCGCTTCCCGGAATCACCGACGTGATGGCGGTCCTCACCACGGGGCCGGATCCAGATCGGTTGCTCGTCGTGCACGACCAACGAGCGCACGTGTTCCACCGCGGCGACCCGGCTCCGATCACGCTCGACACCCCCACAGCCATCGCGCTCATGCTCCCCGAGTCGCGCGTCCTCGCCGCCAACGCGGCCGGCCAGATCGTCGTCACCGACCTCGCGACACGCACCGTGAGCGTCCTCGCCGAGCATGCCTCCGAGCCTGTCTACATCGGATGGGCGGCCACGTGGGCGATGGTCCAGTTCGCCGACGGCTTCATCTGGCGGCGAGACTTCGCAGGAGGAATCAGCTCCACGCTCTCCCTGGGCAGCGACCGCACGGGCGAGCTCGCAGTGGAGCTGATGAACGACGGGCGGATGGTGATCTACGATGGAGCCGAGATCAGCATCTGGTTCGCCGACGGTCGACGTATCCATCAGGCAACCCTTCCCGCGCCCGTCGCATCGGTCCACTCGATCAGCGCTGAGCTCGCCCTCGTGATCACCGTGGATCAGGCAGGCTACGCCGTCGATCTCGCGCGGCAGGACCATGTCGTCAGCGTGCTCCCGGCGGGTACGAGGTTGATGTCCGTTGCGGCGAAAGCTCAGCTCGTGCTCGCACCGGGCCCCGACCAGGCCGATGTGGTCGACCTCGCGACCGGCATGCGCTGGCCACTCGGAGCGGGCGTCCGATCCGACACGGCACAACTGTCCCGCGACGCATCGCGGGTCGTTCAGCAGCTCGCGCGCGACCGACTCGGGGTGTGGCAGTTGCAGCTCCCCGAACAGGCCTCCGAGGTCCCCGCGTGGCTCGAGACCATCACCAACGCGACCGCGGAGCACGGCCCAGCAAGCGTCAGCTGGCGCGATTGACCGGCCCCTGACGATTTCGTGCGACGGCGGGGAGGTGCCGTGGTTATCGGGGCATGACCATCATCCCGCCCCTCCTGCTCGCGCTCCTCGCCTCCTGCACGGGTCAGTTCTCCGCCGGTACGGGTACGGGCCCGACCGGCCCGACCGGCCCCATGAGCCCCTCCGGCACCGACGAGACCAGCGGTCACGCAGCGACCAGCTATTACGCTCCACCACCGGGGCCCGCGAACACGCCGCCGCCCGCCGGAGAGCAAGCCGGGTTCGGAACGAGCGTGGCCGAGCAGAACGCCGTCGTGAAAACCGAGGCCGAGCTCGCGACCATCGAGGAGCTCGTCCGCGCGAAGTGCGGTGTTCCGGCGTTCCACGTCTCGGTGGCCTGGACCGACTACCTGTCCCTCCACGACGCCGACTTCGAAGGCCGCTCGCGCGACAACGTCTACGGCTGCCCCGTGTCGCAGATCGGCGACTCGCTCCGCCAGCTCGCGAGCACGTGCGGTGACTCGGCGATCCTGCGTGGTTCGGTCCAGCGCAAGCTCGCCGCCGTCGTCGGGCATCCACGCGTTGGCCCGGTCAGCGCCGCGCGGCCGTCGCACGTGTTCACGCTCGAGAAGGGTGTGCTTCACGTCCAGTACCACGTCTGCACCGCGAACACTCCGAGCGACGAGTTGCAGAAGGTGCTCTAGATCCTGCGGGCACGCCGGGCAGAGTCCTTCAGGGCCAGCGCCACCACGCCCTGAGCGTGGCGTATACTTTCGCGCGATGCACCGAGCCACCCGGATCGCCCTCGCGACGATCATCCTCGGCACAGGGGTGGCGGCCGCGGATTCCACGCAGCTCGGCCTGTTCTTCGGCCCGCGCGTGTTCAGCGACGACTCTCGGCTCGGTTACATCGCGGATGCCCCGGCGCATCCCACGCTCGACAACGGCATCGAGCTCGGGCTCCGCGTCGCGCGCCCGTTCCTCCCGTGGCTCGTCCCCGAGCTCGAGCTCGGCATGGCGCCGACCGGCACCAAGGACACGCGCGCGATGGGCGGTAGCACCGCACCCGCCACCAACGTGTTCTGGCTGAACCCGCGCGTGCAGTTGCGGTTCGAGCTGCTCCCCGGCCGCAGGCTTCAGCCGTTCCTCGTCGTCGGCGGGGGCGCACCGATCGCCCTGTCGTCGGCGCGCAAGACGTTCGACAGCAGCATCCTTGGCGATGGCTACCTCGGTGGTGGCGTGCGGTTCGATACCGGCAAGCGGTTCGGCGTGCGCCTCGATGCCCGGGCGTCGCTGTTGCCCGGCATCGATCGCTACATCGCCGTGGAGCTCGACTTCTCCGTCGGCATCGAGATCAAGATCGGCGAACCTCGCGCGAAGGCGACGGAGCAGCTACCGCCCGATATGGTCTCCGACCGCGATCACGACGGAATCCCCGACGGCAAGGACCTGTGCCCCGACCGCGAGGAAGACGCCGACGGTTTCGAAGATCTCGACGGCTGCCCCGACATCGACAACGACCTCGACAAGGTGCTCGACATCGCGGACCGCTGTCCGAACGTGCCCGAGACGTACAACGGTTTCGATGACGATGACGGCTGCCCCGATACGCTACCGCCCGAGGTCGAGGCCCTGAAGGGCACCGTCGAGGGCCTACTCTACGCAGAGGGCGAGACCGCGGTGCGCGAGTCGGCGATGACGAGCCTCAAGAAGATCGCGAAGACCATGACCGACAACCCGTCGATCAAGGTCGTGCTGATCGGTCACACCGATAACGTCGAGGCGAAGCAGTTCGCCGCCACGGGTAAGGATGCGCCGCCACCCGACTTCGAACAGCTCGCCATGGACCTGTCGATCGCGCGCGCGGAGTCCGTGAAGCAGGCCCTCGTCGGCATCGGCATCGCGGGGCCGCGGGTCACCGTCCTTGGCAAGGGCGCCGAGGATCCGGTCGCCGAGAACGACAAGCCGAAGGGTCGGCTCGCGAACCGGCGCGTCGAGATCAAGCTGGACGTTCCGCCGCGCTGAGCGGCTACTTCTTGCGGCCGAGGAGCCCGCGCTTGGCGCCGACGTCCTCGCCGAGCTCGGTCGCAAGCTCGCGCAGCAGCGACTCCTGCTTGCCCGACAGCTTCTTCGGAATCTCGACCTTGAACTGCACGACGTGATCGCCGCGGCCGGCCTCACCGACGCGCGGGATGCCCTGGCCGCGCCGCACGAACACGTCGCCCGGCTGCGTGCCCGGCTTGAGCTCGATGGTCGCAACGCCATTGCAATTATCGTCGAGCGTGAAGATCTCGAGCTCGCCGCCAAGCGCCGCCTTGACGAAGCTGACCGGCATCTCGGTCAGCACGTCATCGCCCTCGCGGCGGAACCGCTCGTCGCCCTGCACGTGCAGCACGACATAGAGGTGACCGGTGGTGCCGCCCGGCGCGGTCTCGCCTTTGTTCGCGAGGCGCAGCGTCTGACCATCGTCGACGCCGGCGGGAACGGTGACGGAGAGCGTGGAGCTCTCGCCCGTGGTGCCGCGCCCGCGACAGTCCTCGCACGGATCCTTGATCGCCTTGCCCGCACCGCGGCAGTGCGGACACGTGGTCTGCACCATGAAGAAACCTTGCGAGTGCACGACCTGCCCCTTGCCCTGGCACGTCGCGCAGACCTCGGGCTTGCTCCCCGGCTTGGCGCCGGTCGCGTTGCACGAGCCGCATGCGATCTGCCGGCTGACCTTCACGTCCTTGGTGGCGCCCCACACGGCCTCGGGGAACGTCAGCCCGAGATCGATCCGGAGGTCGGCGCCGCGCGGCGTCTGTCGGCCGCGCTGGCCGCGCTGGCCGCCGAAGAAGTCGCCGAACAGATCGCCGAACGCGGAGAAGATGTCCTCGACATTGCCGAAGCCCGCGGCGCCGTTGTTGCCGGCTCCGCCGCGCAGGCCGTCGAAGCCGAAGCGGTCGTAGCGTGCGCGCTGATCGTCGTCGCAGAGGATCTGGTACGCGTTCGCGGCTTCCTTGAACTTGTCCTCGGCCGCTTTGTCTCCCGGGTTGTGGTCCGGGTGGTACGCCTTGGCGAGCTTGTAATAAGCCTTCTTGAGATCACCGGCGCTCGCCTGCTTCTCGACTCCTAGGACTTCGTACAGATCTCGCATGGCGTGAAGAATCGGGACCTTGGGTAAGACGGGCCCGGGAGTCTGTCAAGCTATGCTGTCGGGCGTGTGGGCCCCCGTCGATCTCGCGCGCGGTGCGCCGGATGAGGGGGATGCGCTGCGGCGTGCGGAGCGCCTGTTCGAGGCCGCCGCGCAGATGGGCCTGGATCTCGACAGGTTGGACGATGCCGCCCGCCAGGTGACCACCCTCGCCTGTCAGGCAGCTCCGTACCTGGCCACACTGCTCACCCGGGACCCTCACCGCCTGGTCAGGGTGGCCGCCGACCCATATCTGCGGATGGAAAAGCCGCGGGCCGTGCTGGTCGAGGAGGTCACACAGGTGGTCGCCCGAGCCACCACCAGCGATAGCTTGCGCGCGGCGTTGCGCCGGGTCCGCGCCGACGAGCTGGTCCGCCTGGGGTTTCGCGAGATCGAGCTTGGGCTGGATACCGAGGTTGGCCGCGAGCTGGCGCGCCTCGCGGACGCCTGCTTCGACGCCGCGATCTCGTTCCACGATGCCGAGCTGCGCGCCCGCTACGGCGCTCCTCGCTACACCGATGACGTCGGTGTCGAGCGAGATGCCGTGCTCTCCGTGATCGGCATGGGCAAGCTCGGCGGCGAGGAGCTGAACTTCTCCTCCGACGTCGATGTCATCTACGTCTACTCGTCCGACCAGGGCGAGGTCGGCGGTCTGTCGCTGCACGAGTACTTCGCGAAGCTCTGCACGCAGGTGACCTCGGCGATGTCGGAGGTCACCGAGGGCGACACCGTGTTCCGCGTCGACCTGCGGCTGCGCCCCGAAGGCGCGAAGGGCGCGATCGCAAACTCGCTCGCGCAGATGGAGCGCTACTACGAGACGTTCGGCCGACCGTGGGAGCGCCAGGCGTGGATCAAGGCGCGCCCGTGCGCGGGAGATCCGGCGCTCGGCGCCGAGGTGATGGCCACGCTGCGCCCCTTCGTGTTCCCGCGGTTGATCTCTGCGACCGTGATCGATGACGTCCGCGATCTCAACCGCCGGATCAAGCGCGAGCTCGTGCGACCCCGCCGCGGGCCGGGACGAGGCGACGAGCAGGCAGGGTATGATCTGAAGAACGGCGAAGGCGGCATCCGCGAGATCGAGTTCTTCGTGCAGGCGCTGCAGCTGATCCACGCCGGCAAGCGGCCCCAGCTCCGCCACCGCGGCACGCTCGCGGCCCTCGATGCGCTGCTGTTCGCAGGTCTGGTCAGCGACGACGAGCACGTCGTGCTGTGGCGCGCGTATCGCTGGATGCGCCATGCCGAGCATGTGCTGCAGCTCGACGCGGGGCTGCAGACGCAGACCGTTCCCGAGGATGATGACGCGCGCCTGCGCCTCGCGCGCCGGCTCGGCTACGCATCAGACGTGGCGTTCGCGATCGATCTCGTGAAGCACACGGGCAACGTGTCGCGGCTGTTCGCGACGCTCGGCGATCCGGCCGACGAGAGCGAGGATGTCACTGCGATCCTCCGCGGCGAGCTGACCGAGGACGAGGAGACGGCCGCGCTGACGCGTCTCGGGTTTCGCGATGTCACCGCGGCGCGCGCAGAGCTCGCGCGTGCGCGACGCAACCCCGGCTCGCCGCTGTCGCCCGGCGCCACCGACCGAACGGCGCGCCTCGGCGGTGCGCTGCTCAACGAGATCGCGACCTCGGCGGATCCGGATCAGGCGCTACGCTTCCTCGGCGATCTGATCTCCCGGCGCGGTGCCGCGTGGAGCGTGTGGCGACTCCTCGACGAGAACCCGGCGATCGTGCGCCTGGTCGGCTCGTTGTTCGGCGCCAGCGCGTACCTCGCGCGCACGCTGATCGATACGCCGGAGCTGATCGATCTCCTGGTCCAGCTCGGCGTCACGCCACCGGCGCGCACCGTGGACCAGATCACCGCGGACCTCGATGCGCGTGTCGCCACGGTGGATCGGGAGGATCCCGAGGCGGTGTGGAGCGCGGTCGCCGAGGTCAAGAACGGACACGTGCTGCGCGTCGGGCTGGCCGACTTCGCGGGCGCGTTCGATGCGCTCGAGGTGTGCCGCGAGCTCACGGCGATCGCGGAGGCGTGCCTCGGCCGCGCGCTGGCAATCGTCCTGGCTTCGCTCACCGTGCGCTACGGTCCGCCCCCCGCAGGTGCGCGGCTCGCCGTGCTCGCGCTCGGCAAGCTCGGCGGGCGCGAGCTCGGCTACGCCGCGGACCTCGACGTGGTGTTCGTGTACACGGGCGCCGATGACGACACCGACGACGGAGCCGCCGTCGAGTGGCTCAGCCGCTGCGCCCAGCGCCTGCTTGGTGCACTCCGCCAGCGCACGGCGCGCGGGCGGCTCTACGAGGTCGACACGCGCCTGCGGCCCCTGGGCAGCCAGGGCCTGCTCGTCACGTCGCTCGCGGGGTGGCGTCGCTATCATCAGGAGGACGCGCGGCTGTGGGAGCGGCAGGCACTGACGAAGCTGCGCGCGGTCGCGGGTGATCGCGCGCTCGGCGCGGAGGTCGAGCGGGTCGCCGCCGAGACCGTCTACGGCACGCCGCTCGAATGGCCGCGTGTGGTCGCCGACGAGATCATGAAGATGCGCGACAAGATCGAGCGCGAGCTCGGCGCGGTCGATGATCTGAAGACCGGCGCGGGCGGCGTCATGGATGTCGAGTTCGCCGCCCAGTACCTGCAGCTCGTCCACGGGCATGCACACCCCGAGATGCGCACAACCGCCACCGAGGTCGCACTTCGCGCTGCGGCAACACTTGGCATCGCGCCTGCGCGTGAGATCGAGCTACTCGATCAGGGATATCGGTTCCTGCGCAAGATCGAACACAGGCTTCGCGTGGTCAACGATCAGCCGATCCATCGCTTGCCAGAGGCACGTGACGAGCTCGACAAGCTCGCCAGGCGATCGGGATTTCCCGACGGCGCCGTGCTCCTCGAGCACGTGGAGCGCTGGCAGCACGATATCCGAGGCGCGTACCTGCGTCTCCTCGGTGCGTAGCCATCTACACACGGCGTGCTGCGTCACGCACTGTGTACGTGGAGATCGTCGGCGCGCTGTGCCTTGTGATCCCACTCGTGCGTTGGTACGAACACCACATGGGCATCAAGAAGCTCGACACGATCTGGATCGACGGCGCGCTCGTCCCCTGGGATAACGCGACCGAGCACTTGCTCGCGCACACGATGCATTATGGCGTCGGCGCGTTCGAGGGCATCCGGGCGTATCAGCGCGCGGATGGACGCACCGCGATCTTCCGGCTGCGCGAGCACATCGAGCGGCTGCTCGATTCCTCCCTGATCTGCACGATGGACGTGCCGTACACGCGCGACCAGCTCATGACGGCGTGCCTCGATGTGGTGCGCTCGAACAAGATGACGTCGTGCTACCTGCGCCCGCTGGTCTATCTTGGCTACGGCGCACTCGGCCTCGGCTCGCTCGAGCCGCCGGTCCGCACCATGGTCGCTTGCTACGAGTGGGGCGCGTACCTCGGGGATGATGGCCTGAAGAAGGGCATCAAGTGCATGATCTCTGGATTCACCCGCTCGAACTCGAACGCGGTGATGAACAAGGGCAAGATCTGCGGCCAGTACGTGTCGTCGGTGCTCGCGAAGCGCATGGCGATCAAGAGCGGCTTCGAGGAAGCGCTGATGCTCGATCCGCAGGGCTACGTCGCCGAGGGAACCGGCGAGAACATCTTCGTCGTCAAGAAGGACATCGTCCGCACGCCACCGACCTCCGGCGCGATTCTCGCCGGCATCACGCGTGACACCACGATCCAGCTTCTCCGGGATCAAGGAGTGGATGTGCGAGAGGAGCCCGTCGCGCGTGACGAGCTCTACACGGCCGACGAGGTGTTCTTGACCGGAACGGCGGCCGAGATCACCCCCGTTCGCGACATCGATCACCGTAAGATCGGTCGTGGCGAGGCCGGGCCCGTAACCCGTCGCCTTCAGGAATCCTTCTTCTCGGTCGTCAAGGGTGCCGACACCAAGCACGACCACTGGTTGAGCTATCTATGAACAAGCTGCTCCTCGTGTGCGTGGTAGTTGGCGGTCTGGTCACCGGCTGCACGAAGCAGCGCATCGCCGAGTGCGACGAGCTCGTCGCCACCGCCGACAAGATCGCGAAGTGCGAAAAGCTGCCCGCCGAATCCCGAAAGTCCGTTGCCGAGGCAGGCAAGACGATGAAGGACGCGCTCAAGATGATGGACGATGCGGGCGGCGTCGGTGAGGCCCCGAAGGACCTCGTCAATCAGCTGCGCGACACCTGCAAGACGCAGAACAAGACGATCGTCGACGAGTACACGAAACTCATGCCCGAGTGCATGAAGTAACCTGCTAATATCGCAGGTGTGGAGCTGAATCCCGGCACGGTCCTGCTGGGCAAGTACCGGGTCGACGAGGTCCTCGGTACGGGCGGTATGGGGCGCGTCGTTCGCGCGTCGCACCAGTACCTCCAGCAGCATGTCGCGATCAAGATTCTGCTGCCGCAGATGACGGAGAGCCCGTCGACGGTCGCGCGCTTCCTCCGGGAGGCGCAGGCGACGGTCCGGCTCAAGAACGAGCACATCGCGCGCGTGATCGACGTCGGCACCATGCCCGACGGCACGCCGTTCATGGTGATGGAGTACCTGGAGGGCAACGACCTCAACCAGATCCTCCGGCACCACGGTCCGCAGACCCCGAACATCGTCGTCGACCTCATGCTCCAGGCCTGCGAGGGCATGTCGGAGGCGCACGCGATGGGCATCGTCCATCGCGACATCAAGCCCTCGAACTACTTCATCACGAAGCGTCCCGATGGGTCGATGCTCCTCAAGATCCTCGACTTCGGGATCTCGAAGACCCCCGTCAACTTCGAGGAGCTGACCGGCACGCAGACCGTGATCGGAACGCCGAGCTACATGGCGCCCGAGCAGATGAAGAGCGGCAAGCAGGCCGACGCGCGCAGCGACATCTGGTCGATGGGCGTCGTGATGTACCAGCTCCTCCAGGGTCGCCCGCCGTTCTCGGGCGATTCCTATGCCGAGCTCGTGCTCAAGGTTGGCGCCGAGCCGCCGAACCCGCTCCACGTGCCGCTACCGGCGGGCCTCGGTGAGGTCATCTTCCGGTGCCTCGAGAAGGATCCGAAGCTGCGACCCCAGGATGTCGGCGAGCTCGCCCGCTCTCTCGCGCCGTTCGCGAGCGATCCGGTCACCGCGGCGCAGATCTCTCAGCGCACGACGAGGATCCTCTCGCAGCGCAACTCCGGCCACGGCCAGGGCTTCGGCGGCCAGCAAGGCTCGCCGCTCGCGGCGGGCGGCGGATTGACCGCGCCGGTGCCGCTGTCGCCCGCGCAGCTCACACCGAGATCATGGCCGCCGTCGTCGACGAGCCTGTCGCAAGGTCACGGGCAAGTCACCCTGAGGACAAAGGGCAGCAAGGGATGGCTGATCGCGGGCGCGATGTCGCTCGTGATCCTCGCCGCTGCGGGGGGATATATCGCCAGCTCGCTGCGAGGACGCTCGGCGGCGGAGGAGCCGTCGGCTTCTTCGTCGGAGGGACCGACGGTACACATGCCGGCGACCGCGCCTGCCGCGGCTGCCGCGACGCCGCCCGTCCCGGCGGTCGTGGCGCCAACTGTGCCTCCGCCCAGCGTTGCCGCACCGGCCGTCACCGCACCGTCGACCGCCGCAGCTACGTCGCCTACGCCTACGCCTACGCCTACGCCTACGCCTACGCCTACGCCTACGCCTACGCCGAAGATTGTCGTGCCAACGGCGAAGACCGTCGCAACGACGAAGGCGGCGCCGTCGACGCCGACGACGAAGACCGTCGCGAAGACCGCGACCCCGACGACGAAGACCGCAATGCCGACCACGAAGACCGTCACGAAGGCCGCGACCCCGACGACGAAGACCGAGCCCAAGACCACAACGAAGACGACGCCCAGGAAGGGCGACCTCTTCGACTCGCGGCACTAGCCTCGAGCTGGTTGTCCGACAATGGGGTCCGACCCCATTACCAGCTAGAAGGAACCGCCGAGGATCACCGCGGCGCCGTCGGTGCCCACGACGGGCGTGATGCGCAGGGCGTGCTCGTCGGCGTGACCGCCCTTGGGCGCGGTGAGGTAGAGCACGACGCCGCCGATCACCGCGGCGCTGCCGATGATGGTCACGACGGTCGCGATGTTTGCGGTGTGTTTTGCTGCGTGCGTCGCGTCGAGGCCCGCGTCGTCGCACATCTTGGTCGAGCCCATGCAGTGCGCGGACAATGCGTCCTTGTACTTGCTACGTGCGGACAGCGTGACGACGCCCGCGATGCCGACCGCGACGACGCCACTCGCGCCGACGACGATGCCCGCGATTCGCTGATTGCGGCCCGGCGCCGGCGGCGTCGCGCCGATCGGCGCCTCGGGATCGGGCTTCGGCTCACCGTTCGGGTCGGGCTTCTTCGTCTTCCAGCCATCGCCCTTCTTCCCCGTGCCCTTCCCCTTCGGAATATCGAGCGAGATCTCGGAGCTACCACCGCGCTCGACGGGCACGACCTTCTTCCTCGCCTTGCCAAGGACGGTGAATTCGATGACGTGCGCACCCGGATCGACGCGTTGCTCGACGCCGTACACCGCCGGCGAGACCGGCTTGCCATCGAGGGTCACGGTCTCGACGATGTCGGGGTCGGCGCCGTCGGGGACCTTGAGCGTGATTCGCGGGACGTTGACATCGAGCTCGTCGGCGAGCGCGTGGATCTTCGCCGCACGGTCGTCATTCGCGGAGGCGGCCATGGTCTCTGCGTCGGTGTACCAGCGGTACGCGAGCGCGAGCTTGCCCCACTCCTCGTAGCACTTGCCGACGTTGAGCTTCGCGCCGATACCCGGATCGAGCTTGTCGACCTGCTCGAACGTCGCGCACGCTTCCGGATAGCGCTTCTCGGCGAGCTGCTTCTTCGCCTTCTTGAACAGCGCGTCGGCCTTGTCGGCGTGCGCGGTGCCAAAGGCCACGAGCGCGATCACCACAGCGACGCGCTTCACGGGGTCACCGTGAACACGCCACTGTCGAGGTAACCGACCGCCTGGGGCAGCGTGCGCCGCCGCAGATCGCCGATCGCGATGTCGGGATAGCCGCCCTGGATGCAGTGCGCCCGCAGGCTGTAGAGATGGCCGGCGACGAACAGGTCCGGCGGCAGCGTGAACTCCGCCTTGGTCCCCGTGGCGCTCAGCACGATCTTCTGGACCAGCGCCGTCGCGCCCATGTTCGGCACGATCTCGTAGACCGCCAGCTGGTAGAGCGTGTTGTTCGTGATCCCCGCGACGTACGTGACCTTGACCGGTTTCGTCGGCTTCGCGATCGAGAGCCCATCGGTCGACAGCGGCTTGCCATCGATGGTGATCACCTCCGGGAGGCCGGCCGGTAGATCGAGCACCATCCCGGCGGTCGGCTCGGCGAGCTGATAGAGCCCTGCGTGCAGATCGATCGGCAGCATCTGCACCGCCGGCGTGTACGTGCGCGTCGCGGTGGCGGTCCAGGTCAGGAGGGTTGGCCAGCCCTTCGCGACGAACGGGTTACCGTAGGCCGCGCTGATCATGCCCGTGTCGGCCATCAGCACCGAGGCAGCGTGGAGCAGCGGGCCGTTGTCGTTCGCGACCTCGTAGCCCGGCGCCGCGTGGAGGTACCAGGCCATGGCCAGCGCGGGCATGGCGGGCCGCGCGGGCGCGAACCGCTGCGCGACCACCGCCGGCGGACCCACCGTGATGGACAAGGTCTGGTTCGCGGCGACCGCGGTCACGGATCCCATGATGCTATCGGCGCCCGTCTGATCGAACGGCGTCGCTTCCATCACACCGGTGAGCCGGTTGCCGATGTAGCGCAGGAACATCACGGCGTCGGCGGTCGTGATCTTCTCGAGCGGCCGCCCGGTGATGCTCGAGACCGAGCTGAACGGGAACGCCACGGGCCCGAACGCCAGCGCGCCGACCGCCGGGACCTCGGGCCCCCCGAAGCCGCGCACGTTCCACGAGCCGAGCGTGTAGAGCTGGAACGACTCGGTCGCAGCGAACGGAGTAGGCAGGGTCGCGCGCAGCGTGAGCGTCGCGCCCATCGGCGCCGGCTCGGGGTTCACGTGCTCCATGCGGCCGTAGAGACCGATCAGATTGCGAAGCGGGAAGTCCCAGAGCTTGGCCACTGGCTCCGGATAGTCGGGGGTCTGGAACCGGATCGCCGGCGTGCCGTCGGGAAGCGCCGCGGACCACGTATCGGGCACCCACAGGTCGGCAGGGACATGCTGGATGCCATCGGGTTCTGCGTCGTCGAGGACGAGGTACTCGGCGGTGAGGCCGGTCAGATCCATCGGCGTGCGCGCGACGGTGGCACCGATCGAGATCTTCTCGAGCTGCAGGCTCACGACGTCGGGCGACACCGCGCCGGTCGTGTCATCGATCCCCGCGAGCTGTGCACAGCCCACGAGCCCACCCAGGACGAAGCCCGGGAGGACGGATGACATCCGGCCCATCGCGAAAATTCTAACACCCCCGCTCCCGCCCGCGCGCCTTACTTGTCGGTCGTGTCGCCGCCGTCACCTTCGCCGTCGTCGCGGCGCCAGAACCGCAGGCGCGACCGGCTATCGCGGTTGTCCTTGTCGTCCTTGTCCTTGTCCTTGTCTTCTACGGGCTTGTCGTTGCGCTTGAGCCGCACCGACGCCTTCACATCGGGCTCCGCGCCCGTGAACTTCTCGCTGTTCGGGATGAACCGGATCTCGGTCTTGATCTCGAACGAGAGGGTCGTGAGGATCTTCGCGATCTCCTCGGTCAGGTTGAGGGTCCCGAGGAACTCGCGCGTCTCGCGCGCGATCACCTCGAACACCTTGTCCTTGGCGCCATCGGCCGACGACGCGATGTAGCCGACCGCGTCCGGCAGGTTCTCGCGGGCGAGCTTGCGGATCCCCTCCTCCGTGGAGAACACCGCGCCCATCCCGGCCGCAAACGTCTTCTTCACCAGCTCGGGCACGAGGTGCTCGAGACGCTGGCGAATCGTCTCGGGCAGGGAATCCGGCTCCTCACGGGGCGAGGGTGCGCGCTCGCGCTCCGATCGCGGGGCGGGCGCATCTTCCTCGTCGGTGGCCATACATCTGGGGTACCCCCGATCTGCCGCGGGATCAAGGTATCCTCCCCAGATGGCGGAGCCCGCGCGCAGGAAGGAGGAGGACGATGACCACGCTCCCCCGCGCGTCACCGACTCACAACCGCTCGGCGTGATCTCCGCCGGCGATTCAGTGACCGCGCTCGCACACGAATCGCGCCGCTACCAGACCGAGAAGGAGGCGCGCCGGCCTCCGCTCAGGATCCGCAGCTGGCGCGCGTACTGGACCACGTGGAAGGTGATCTGGAGCTACCTGTGGCTCCGGTTCCGCGCGCGGTTCCACTCGCCGACCTGGGCCGAGCACGCGCTGCGCGAAGTGCACCTGCGCAACGCGCGGCGGATCGAGCGCACGATCATCGAGCTGCAGGGCCTGTTCATCAAGGTCGGCCAGCTGATCAGCATCATGACGAACTTCCTCCCGGAGGAGTTCCGCAAAGAGCTCGAGGGACTTCAAGACGCCGTGCCGCCGCGACCGTACGCCGACATCGAGGCGCGCATCCACGAGGAGCTCGGCAGGAAGCCCGGCGAGGTGTTCGCACAGTTCGAGACCCGGCCGATCGCGTCGGCCTCGATCGGCCAGGTCCACATCGCGCGCCTCGAGGACGGCCAGAAGGTCGCGGTCAAGGTTCAGTACCCCGACATCGAGGAGGTCGTGCGCCGCGATCTCCTCACCCTCCGCCGGATCTTCCGGATCATCGGCTGGTTCATCCCGTACCAGGGGCTCGACGAGCTGTACCGCGAGATCCGCTCGATCATCCTCGAGGAGCTCGACTACCGCGCCGAGGCGGAGAACACGCGCACCATCGCCGCGAACTTCGAAGGCCGCACCGACGTCGCCTTCCCGACGGTCGTCGACGAACTGTCGACCGCGCGCGTGCTCGTCACCCACTTCGAGCCCGGCTGCAAGATCACCGACAAGGTGGCCGTGAAGAAGCTCGGCCTCGATCGTGGCCAGCTCGCGCGCCAGGTCGTGGAGATCTACTGCCAGCAGATCTTCACCGACGGCGTCTATCACGCCGATCCGCACCCCGGAAATTTGCTCGTCCGTCCGTCCGAGACCCCCGATGCACCACCAACGATCGTGTTCCTCGACTTCGGCGCGGTCGCCGAGATCCCCGCGAACATCCGCCAGGGAATCATCGAGCTGATCCAGGGTGCGCTCACACGTGACACCCGCAAGATCGTCGGCGCGATGAAGCAGATGGGCTTCGTCGCGCGCGGCGCGAACGAGCAGATGTTCGAGCAGGTCATCGAGTACTTCCACGAGAAGTTCCAGGAGAACATCTCGCTCGAGTCGCTCAACCTGAAGGACATCAAGTTCGATCCGCAGAAGGGGCTCGAGAGCGTCGCGGATCTACGGAAGATGGATATCTCGCTGCGCGAGCTGTCCGAGAACTTCCACGTTCCGAAGGAGATCATCGTCCTCGAGCGCACGCTGCTGCTGCTCATGGGCCTGTGCACCGAGCTCGATCCCACGCTGAATCCGATGACGGTGATCCGCCCGTACCTCGAGCGCTTCGTGCTCGGCGAGGAAGGCGATTGGTCGCAGTTGCTCGTCGAGACGTCGAAGGACCTCGTGATGTCGGTGACGGCGCTACCCGCCGAGATCCGGAAGTTCATGCGCGCCGCGCACTCCGGCGAGCTGCAGCTGAAGTTCAAGAACATCGAGGCGCCGGCACAGCTCATGTACCGGCTCGGCCATCAGTTCATCTTCGCGGGCATCGGCATCGCGGGCGCAGCGCTCGCCGTGATCCTCGAGGGCCGTGGCGAGGATCCGCGCGCGGCGTGGGGTTGGTGGACCGCGCGGATCGCCGGTGGGTTGCTGGTGTGGAGCTGGTGGTCGTCGCGCAATCTGCTGCGCAAGCGCTAGCGGTAGGCGAGGACGAGCGCCACGACGACCGCGATCCCCGCGAGCACGCTGGCGACCAGCGTTGCAACCTTTGCCCAGTCGACGGGCGAGCGGCCGAACACCATCTCGGGCCGCTGGCCGTGGACGATCGCGCGGTACGGCCGGCCGCGATAGCGATACGCGAGCACCCACGCGGGCAGCGCGACGCGCTCCGTGGTCTGCCCCTGCAGCAAGCACGCGACATGGACGTTGCGGAACCGTCGTCCCGGGATGTGCGGTTCGACGCGCGTCTTCGCGGTCGCCTCGATCGAGCGCTGGACATGCCGGCGCGCGGCCGAGCGCTGCGCATCGAAGCTCTCGATCATCGCGGGTTCCTCGCCCGGGATGGCTTCACTCGCCACCGGGACCGCGCGACGGAGGTCGTAGTACGGGACGAGCAGCTTGCACTCGTCGAGCGAGAGGCCGCGCGAGGCCGGCACGACGATCGCCTCGAACCGCATCGGGATCTGGCCGGCGTGCGGTGCCCACGCGGAGCGCTTCGAACCCTGGTCGGAGTCGGCGGCCCAGGCCACCGTCGCCTGCGCGCTGCACACCCAGCCCGCCCAGCACAGCGGCGTCAGCGTTTCGAGCACGGCCTCGTCGCGGAGGGTCTTCGGCGCGAAGAACCCGCGCTTGCCGAGCCAGCCGCGCAGCGCCCTCGCGGCGGTGTCGCGATCGACCGAGAACGGGATCCGCGCCTCGGCGACCTCGAGCGGGTCGACGAGCTGTTCGATCGCCATCGTCGCGCCGCAGAACGCGCAGCGCGGCGCCTGCGCCGCAACCGAGAACGCGACCGCGGCGTTGCACTCCATGCAGCGAAGCACCTGCGCGCGGGTCGTGCGCTCGACCGCCTCCAGGGCCTCGACCGGCAGAGCGCAGACGGCACAGCGCAGGTCACCGTGCTCGAGCTGACCGTGGCAGCGGGTGCATTCGTCGACAGTCACGGCGGCGGCTCCCGGAAATGGAGCACCAGGAGAGCGATCGCGAGCAGGACGGCGGCGGCGGCGAGCGCGAGCAGCGTGACCTTCCACCAGGACAGCGGCACCTTGCCGGCAATCGCGCCGGTCTGGCCATTGATCACCACCCGTATGGGAGCGCGATCGCCGCGGTAGCGCACCGCGAACACCCACACCGGCACGAGCACCGGATCGAGCGACTCCCACTCCACGCGCGTCGACCAGTGGAGGTCAGCATGGCTATCGCCCGGCATGAACGATCTGAGTTGATCGCCCACGTCGTCGACAGCATCGCTTCGCGAGACGCGCATGCACTCGTCGGCGGCGCGCGAGAACTCCTCCTGGATCCAGCCCGAGACGAGCGTGGGGCTGTACCGCCGGAGCTGCCTGAGCTCGAACGGCTGGAGGCGTGCGAACGTGGCGTGGTCAAGGCCGATCGAGGCACTGACCACGACATCGGTGATGTAGCCGAGGTGTTCCCCCGAGAGCGGGCGGTACTCGGTGCGGGTGACCTCCCGCGTCTCGGTGGTCTTGGTCCCATCGTCGTGCGTCTTCGTGTAGGTCTCGGTCTCCTTGTAGTGCTCGCCGATCGACGCGGTGTAGTCGGTCCGTGCGACCGCCGAGTAGAGGTAGGCCGGGAGGTAAACGCCGCGGAGCTCCTCGACGGTGGCGTGCCGGAGGGCCGGATCGGCGATGATCATGCGCCGGCCGATCCACCGCTGGAGGCGCGTCTTGGCCCACGCCGCGTCGCCCGTGAACGCGAGACAGAACGTGGGATCCGGGTGGACCGACGACGCCGGGCGCTCGAGGAAGCTCGGGCTCGCGCAGTACGGGCAGACCTCGGTGCGCACGCGGAAGAACTCCAGCGCTGCACCGCACTGCCCACACTCGAACCGCATACGCGCGCGAGCCTACCTGAAACGTCGCGCGGGAGTAGATCCCGAAATAGTCTGCCGAGCCCGCGAGGCAATAAGTGGACTCGCGGTAGAGGGCGAGGCGATCATTTGTTCGCGTCTTTGTGCGGAACAAGGCGGCAACGTGCCGCGTTTCAGTGGAAGTAGAGGTCGTACATGCTGGCCGTCATCGGAAACGTGATCGCGGGACTTGGGGTCCTCAGCCTTTTCACCGCGACGTTGCGCCTGACAAAGCCCGGCCGGCAAGCATAGACTGGACGGGTGGTCAGCACCGTCCTGCCGCGCATGGCGCGGCCCCCGGGGGCCGAGGAGCTCACGCTCGCGGATGTCGAGGCGGTGCGCCTCCTGCTTCGCGGTGAGTCGGTCATCGACTGGCACCGGCTGAGCTTCATCGACCACTCGGAGGTCGATCGCTTCCTCCGCCTCAACGAGTTCGACCCCGAGTCGGACGACGAGCTCGAGCGGCTCGAGGACCTCCGCGGCGAGTCCGTGGACTATCTGTCGCGGTCGTTCGCGATGGCCATTCCCGACGAGGTCGCCGCCGACCTCCCCGCTCGCGACCTGTTCCTCGTTGCCTCGAGCCACGGCCCGCACCAGAAGTGGGCGTGCGTGGTCCTCAAGGTGATGCACATCATCCACCACATCAACGGGCGGCAGGCGCTGCTCAAGATGTCGGTCTCCGACGAGATCATCTTCCGCGAGATCGAGCTGAAGGTGAGGCAGGTCGTCGAGCAGCTGCGCGCCGCCGGTGCGCCGCTCTCCGAGTGGGAGTGGAGCCGTAAACCCCTCGACTCGCAGATCACGAAGCTGCTCGCGAAGCGGTCCACGCTCGCCGCCAACATCTACGACAAGCTGCGGTTCCGCCTGATCGTGCCGACCGCCGAGGACCTGGTACCGATGCTCGCCACGCTGACGCGGCAGCTGATCCCGTTCAACTACGTTGTGCCCGGCGAGTCGGTGAACCAGCTCGTCGACCTGGTCGCGCTGCTGCGCCGGCAGGAGGAGAAGCAGGAGGGCCACGAGTCCGGTCGCACGCGGCAGACCACCGCCGTGCCCTACAACGAGTTCTCCGGCCCCGAGTACCGCATCGTCAACTTCGTCGCCGACCTGCCCCTCCGCATCGAGCGCCTGCTACCGCGCGCGGAGACGCCGCCTGATATCGGGCACGTGGTTTTCGTGCTCACCGAGTTCCAGATCGCCGACAAGGAGTCGGCTCAGCGCAACGAATCCGGCGCCTCGAGCCACGAAGCGTACAAGGCGCGCCAGCACGAGCGCGTGCGCATGCGCCTGTTCCGCGACAAAGACGATCCTCTGCCGCCAGGCTGACCCGCCTCGCCGCCATGGCTGCGCCGCCGCCATCGCCGCCATCGCCGCCATGGCCGCCACCACTAGCCGGCACTTCCGTGCGGTTCGCGCGCCGGCACTCCCGTGTTGGTCATGGCCGCCAAGCCGCCAAGAGCGCCAAGGAAGAGGAGGTCCCGTCGCGAGCTCGCGCGGAGAACGCCAACGCTGTGCAGTCGTTTCGCCGAGCGCTCGCGCGCGCTTTCGCGCGCTCGCCCATAGCAGATGGTGGGTGCAGGGTGCAGACCGGGCACATGGGTGACACGTAGACCGGGCATGTGCGAGCGCGCGAAGGCGCGCGCGAGCTCTCGACGAACGACGGCAGAGCAGTCGCGATCGCGCGAGCACTCGCGACGGGACTCAATCTTCCTTAGCGCTCTTGGCGGCTTGGCGGCCATAACCCGCACCGAAGTGCCGGCGCGCGAACCGCACGGAAGTGCCGGCGTGCGAACACGCAGCGCCTTGGCGGCAGCGCAGACCCTCGGCGGCAGCGCCGGCGGCCTTGGCGGCCTAGCGCGTGACGAGCACGATCACGCCGGCGATGATTCCGCCGAACACGATCAGCACACCAAATATGCGGCCCCAGCGGAGCTGCTTCTTCGGAGGAGGGGCCATTGCGAGGACCGTATCACGCTCCGCTGGCGGCGCGGTTGGCGCGCGGCAACAACTGGTGGAACCGCCAGAGCTGCACCGTGACGAGGCGCTGCGCGTCCCGGCGATCGCGGCCGATCGAGCGCGCGAACCAGCCGATCACGAGCACCGCCATCACGTTGCCGGTCACGAGCACGACCTTGTCGAACGTGTGGCCAATCTCGAAGATCGTTCCGAACGACACCAGCCCCTCGGAGCCGAGCGCCCACGACGGCGCGAGCACGCCGAATGCTTCGAGCACCAGCGGCGTCGCCGCCGCGAGAAGCGTCCAGGTCACGACCGTCAACGGGCGATCGATCAGACTTGGGAGCGTGGTCGCCGAGAGCAGGATCGCGCAGATGAACACGGGCGTGATCAGAAACGGCCCGGCCAGGCGCGTGAACAGGATCGCGACCAGCAGGTGGGCACCGAGCGTGAGCGCGACGGAGACAGTGCGCTGCGTGTTGAGCCACACCATGAAGATGCCCAACGAGATCGCGGCGTAGAGCACGACCAGCGTCGCCCACGAGGTGACGTGCAGCCACGGGATGATCGGCACGAGCATGAACAGCGACGCGTAAGGTCCGAGCGCGCGCCGGCTGCGGAGCCTCATCTCGTGGGCTTCTTCGGCGTCGAGCACTGCGGAGAGGTCCGCGGGGGGCGGTTGCCCGGTATCGACGAGCAGCTCGATGATCAGATTCGAAGCGTCGCTCGAGGTCGGATCGAACGCGACGGCGCGGCCCGCGGCGTTGAGCGCCCTCGCCTGCTCGCCGGCCGTGCTGGCTGCGCGCGCCTCGGTCACCAGCTCGGCTGCGTGGAGTACGCGGCGCTCGTGGTCCCGGTCACCGTCGAGGTACGCCTGGATCATGTTCGCGAGGCTGCGTGCCGTGGGTCGCGTGCGCGGATCGACGGCGAGTGCGGCGATGCACGCGGCATCGAGCTCGGGCGCGATGTCGCGGTCTGGCGCGCGCCGCGCGGGCGACGGATCGCCGCCATCGAGCGTGCTCGCGAGCGCGCCGTGGCCGCGCGGATGGAGTGTCTGGCCGGCAAGAATCTCGAACAGGATCGCGCCGAGTGCGTAAAGATCCGCCGAGGTACCGACAGGCTCGCCGAGCGCCTGCTCCGGCGCCATGTAGCCGGGGGTGCCCAGCAGCGAGCCGACCTTCGTCTCGCCATCGAGCGACTGGACATCGGTCATCGCCGGCCCGTCCGTCTCGGTGAGCACTCGCGCGACCCCCCAGTCGAGCACGTAGACCTCGCCGTAATCGCCGAGCATGATGTTCGACGGCTTGAGATCGCGGTGCACCACGCGTCGCGTGTGGGCGAGCTCGACCGCGAGGCAGACGTCGACGAGCGCGCGCAGCAGCCGCTGCAGCGTCGCCGAGCCACCATCCAGCAACGCGGTCATCGTGGTACCGGTGACCCGCTTCATCGTGAAGAACGGGCGGCCCTCCGAGTCGTGGCCGAGCTCGTGGACGGGGCAGATCGCCGGGTGGTCGAGCCGCGCCTGGATCTTCGCCTCGCGCAGGAACCGCTCCACGAGCTCCTTGCTCGGGGCGTCGCCGCGCAGCCGCTTGAGTGCGACGTCACGGCCGATCGTCTCGTCGTGCGCGAGGACCACCTCGCCCATGCCGCCGCGCCCGATCACCTCGCCGAGCTGATACGAGGTCGTGCCGCGGAGCGCGCCCTGATCGGACGCACGTGGCTCGGTCGCGCTGACGGCCGTGTCGCTGTGCGAGATGTCGTTCCCACCCATGCCCCCAGTATCGCTCTCAGCCGACCGGCGTGGTCGGGACGAGCTGCCGAAGGTGCCAGGCCTGGAGCTCGACCTTGCGGGTCGCATCGCGCTGGCGCACGGCGAGCACCCGGGTGAGGAGGGCGACCACCGCGACCAGCAGGAACAGCAGCGCCGCGAACGCGACCTGCACGGGCGCCGCGCTGAACGTGACCACGGGCGACGACAGGATCAGCTCGCCGTTGACGAACCGGTACGTCGACTCGAGTACGCCGATCGCTTCGAGGAACCACGGCACCGCGACCGCGCCCGCGAGGATCGCCGACACGATCCGGATGCTGCCGAACGAGGGGTGCGCCGCATACGCCATCAGCGTGGTGGTCACCAGCGTCGGCGCGATGATGAACGGGCCGACGAGCCGGCACACGATCGCGATCAGACCGGCGTTGATCAGCGCGTTGAGATAGATGCCGCCCGTGGCGATCTTGGTCTTGTGACTCAGCGCGTAGACCTGGACGCCGCTGACGATCGCGAGCGCGGCGAACGCGACCACGTACGTCATGTCGCGCACGCCGGTCCACAGTAGCAGCGGCACGAACGCGAGGTAGCCGATCATCGAGTACGCGGCGAGGCGGCCCTGCGTGCGGGCACTCTCGGTGTCGAGTCGGGCGACCGTCGCCTCGACCTCGGCGGGCGTCTCCTTCGGCGGCTCGAGGATCAGCCGCGTCACGAGGTCTGCGGCCTCCGATGCCGTGGGATCCAGCGCGAGGGCGCGGCCGGCGGCGCGCATCGCATCGATGCGGCTGGCCTCGTCGGTGCCGCGGGCGAGCGCCGCTTTCGCGGTCGAGATGTGGTGCAGCGCGAGCTCGCGACGCACGGCGAGATCGCGGTCGCCATCGAGGAACGCCTGCACCACATCACCGAGAGCGCGCGCGGAAGAGAACCGCTTCGCAGGCTCGAGCTGGGTTGCGCGCTCGCAGATCGCATCGAGCTCGGGTGGCGAGTCGGGACGCTTCGACGACGGCTTCGCATCGAGCGGCTTCAGGATTGCGGTCAGGCTGCGACGTCCCGTGTGGAGCGGCGACGACGACGCGATCTCGTAGAGGATGCAGCCGAGTGCATAGATATCGGCGGCCGGCCCCGCGCGATCGCCCGCGAGCTGCTCGGGCGCCATGTACGCAGGGGTGCCGAGCACGGTACCTGCGCGGGTCTCACCGCTGTCGAGCGAGAGGTCGTGCTGGCCCGACTTCACACTGTCGCTCTCCGGATCAGCGACGGCGCGCGCGACGCCCCAGTCGAGCACGTAGACCTCTCCGAAGTCGCCGAGCATGATGTTCGCCGGCTTGAGGTCCCGGTGAATGATGCCGGCCGAGTGTGCGAACTCGACCGCGAGGCAGACATCGGCGAACGCGCGGAGCAGACGCCGCCGCGTGGTGACCTCGTCCTCGGATCCCTTCTTCAGGCGCTCGAGCAGCTCCTGCATCGTGGTGCCCTGCAGGCGCTTCATCACGAAGTACGGCTTGCCGCTCTGATCGAACGCGAGGTCATGGACCGGCACCACCGCGGGGTGCTGCAGCCTGCCCTGCACGCGCGCCTCGCGCATGAACCGCGACAGCTCGTCGGCCGATGGTGCCGCGGCGCGGATCCGCTTCACGGCGACCTCGCGTCCAATGTTCTCGTCGATGGCGAGCACGACCTCGCCCATGCCGCCCTGCCCGAGCATCTTGCCGAGCGTGTAGCGCTCGGTCGAGAGCTCGGGAGGCAGGCTCGTGCGCCCCGACCGCTCGCCCATCGGGCGCGTGGTCAGCGCGGGAGACCCTCCCGGCGCCGGCGTATGCGCGACCGTCTCGGCCACGCCGACGTCCTCCTTCGCACCCACACCCTTCATCGTCGGCGCCTGTCTCAGGGTCTCGTCGGTAGCGTCGGAGTCATCGACCATCGACGCCATCGTAACTCACAGGTGCGGTCGCGTCGCCCAGGCGCGCTTCACGCTCGGTAGCAATTGCCGCAGATGCCAGGCCTGCACGAACAACTGGCGCTGATTCGCGCGACGCTCGCGGTTGATTGTCAGCAGCATCATGGCGACGACCATCGTGAACAGGAGGTTTCCGAACACGAGCGCGATCTCGTCGAGGTGGCCGTGCGTACGGACGAAGTCGGAGACGACGACCATCGCGCCCTCGCCGACTCCCCAGGTCTTCGGCAAGAAGCCGACCCACTCGAGGATGATCGGACTCATCACGGCGACGAACGTCCACGCGACCGTGACCCACGTGCGCTGGTTGATCCATGCGATCGGCGTCATCGCGACGAGCGCGCAGCAGATCATCAGCGGCGTCAGGACGAACGGGCTCGCAAGACGCGTGAACAGGATCGCGATGCCGAGGTTGATCAGCAGGACCACGCTCGCCGCGGGTCGCCCCGTGCGCGACGCCTGCAG
>JBBRBG010000020.1:0-68173 GCA_038206055.1 Haliangiales bacterium | reverse complement strand
CTCGGCGATGCTGACGCGCGACGAGCTGTTCGAGCGTGCGTACGGCCTGCACTACGCCTCTGCCGAGGCGCACAACACCACGTTCGGCGGTAGCGCGCTGTGCTGCGTGGCTGCACTCGCGGCACTCGATCTCCTGACGCCCGAGCTGATCGCGCGCGTCGGCCGCGTGGGCAACGCGTTCCGCGCGAAGCTCGCCGCCACACTTGCGCGCCACGAGCTGTTCACGCAGGTCAAAGGCGCCGGGCTGCTGGTCGGCATCGAGCTCAAGCCGTCCGATCATCCATGGCTGTCGTTCGAGCATTTCGGGATCGATGCGCTCAACGATCAGCCGACCATCGGCGTGCTGCTCTGCCACCGCCTCTACAAGCGCGGCTTCTACTGCTTCGCGTGCGGGCACGACTGGCGCATCCTGCGCGTGCTGCCGCGGTTCACGATCGAGGAAGCGACCCTCGACGCGTTCACCACCGCCGTCGACGAGGAGCTGGAGTACCTGTGCAACCTGACGTGAAACGCGCGTTCGTGTTCGGCGGTACCGGCCACGTGGGCACCGCGGTCCTGCGGGAGCTCGCGCGGCGCAGCGTTGTCGCCGCGTTCACGTACTTTCGCTCCGAGGACAAGGCGAAGATGCTCGCGCTCGAGCTCGGCCACACGGCGGTTCAGGTCGACCTCGCCGACGCGGCGGCGACGACAGCCATGCTCGACGCGCAGGAGCCTGCCGACGTGGTGATCCACTGCGCGGGCGTGAGCGGTGGGCTCGCATTGCCGGAGATCGACTTCGCGTCGTACCAGCAGGCGATGGCGGTGAACGTGCAGTCCGCGTTTCTGGCGTGCCAGTGGGTGGCGAAGCGGGGAAAGCGCTGCGACGTGGTGCTCGTCGGTGGGCTCGACCGCGCTCAGTCACTGCCGCTGCCGGTGCACTTCGCGGCGAGTCAGGGAGCGCTCTCCGCCCTCGTGATGGCCACGGCGCACGAGGTGGGCCGCCAGGACATCCGCGTCAACCTCGTGGCGCTCGGTCCGCTCGATGGCGGGCTGTCGACGAACCTCGCGGCGCGCCGGCGCAAGGACTTCGAGACCTTCTCGGCGCTGCGCCGGCCGGGCAAGGCCGACGAGGCGGCGAAGGTGATCGCGTGGCTCGCCCTCGAGAACACGTACATCCAGGGCAAGGTCATCTCGGCCAACGGAGGCATCTGAGGTGTCCGGTAATGGGGTCGGACCCCATTGTCGGACGCCGGACACGGCTGTTCGCGGCCCGTGCGTGACGTTCCTGTCGGGCCTCGTGACGTGCCCGCTTGCCGGCGTGGGCGCGCGTGCGGCCGATGCGAGTAATCGACTCGTGGTCGACGATCCAGCGACCGAGGTGACGGTCGATCGCTCGGCCGGCCGCATCACGATCCACGACGATCGGGACTGCGCGCCGAAGACGGTCCTCGTCGACCTCGTATGGCTCGCCCAGGGCATCGACGGGGCGGGGCGCGCCACGCCGTTCACCATCCACGCGGAGATCACGAAGACCGGGCACGTGTTCGCGATCGATCTTCACACCCACGAGCCCGCGAAGCTGCCGCGCACCAAGATCGCGTACGAGCCGTTCGAGATCGTGGCTGTCGACGGCGATCGGCGTACGGTCCTTGTCGACCTCAGGCGCCTGGCCTCTGTCGCCAGCCACAACCCGCTGTCGCGCCGGCTCTCCGGCGCATTGACCACGACGCGCGACCACCTCACGGGCGTGCGTCAGGACCCGGCGACCGCGGGCTATCGCGTCGTCGATTGCTCGATCGGCATCGGCGCGCTCGGCCGCGGCCTGATGCTCGTACGCGCGCGCATCACATCGCTCGCTTCGAGTAACGCGCCGCTGATCGCGCGCGGCTCACTCGCCGAGATGCTGTGCGAGGGCAGCTGGGAGCTCTCCGTCGAAGCACTGACGGAGCGCTGGTTGCCCGAGCTCGTGCAACGCGACCTCGTGCTGTTCCAGCTCGCCGATGTGCCGCTGCTCGCGCCCGTCGCGAAAGGCGGCCTGCGCGCCGGCCAGACGCTGGGGTTTCGGACGATCGGCGGCGTCGGCGAGGTCCGCCTCGACGAGGTGACCGCTCCGCTCTCCGGGGCGCTCGACGCGGCACGCGCCTATCTCGAATTCCACATGCTCGGCGCGATCATCGCCGACGCGGTCGCTCGCTGATGGCGCGCAACGATGCCCTCGATGCCGCCCGTGCGGTCGCGATGGTGTTCGTCGTGGCGACGCATACCGCGCTCTCGTTCATGGTCACGCCGATCGGCTGGGCCGTTCAGGACCGCTCGCAGCACCTCGGGGTCGACCTCTACGTGTGGATCGTCCGCGCGTTCGCGATGCCGACGTTCTTCTGGCTCTCCGGATACTTCTCACGCGCCGTGCTCGATGCCGGCGGCCTCCGCGGCTACCTGCGCCATCGGGTGGTCCGGATCCTGATCCCGCTCGCGATCGCGCTCGTGCCGTGCTCGCTCGTCCTCGGGTGGGAGTGGGACTGGGGCCGCGAGGTCGTGGCGCGCCCGGGCGTCGCCGATAACATCCCGAAGCTGCAGAGCTCGGAGCTGCCGATCGTCCTCGGGCATCTGTGGTTCCTGTACTACTTGCTGTGGCTCTCGTTCGCAGCGGTGGTGATCGCGCGGATCGCGCGCGCCACCAAGCTCCGCATTCCCGCGGGGTTCGGCGTGCTCGCGGTGCCGGCGCTCGTCACCTTCGGTGTGCTCGCCGCACTGCGCTCGCTGCACACGGATACGCCGCTCGGCTTTGTCCCCGACGTGCCGATCGCGATCTACATGGGCGGCTACTTCGCGTGGGGATGGATCGTGCACGCCCGGCCGGAGGAGCTCGCGCGGTACGGCCGTTACGCGTGGCGCGCGCTCGCGATCGCACCCGTCTTCCTCGCCATCGTGATTGCCACGCTGTACCGCGGGCTCGAAGCGATCGAGCACGCACCGCTCTACGCGAGTGCCGCCAGCGCGCTGTTCGCGATCTGCATGATGGTTGGATTCCTCGGGCTGTGCGTGCGGTACGGCCGCCCGCATCGGCTCCTGCGGCTCGCGTCGGACTCGTCGTACTGGTTCTATATCGCGCACGTCCCGATCGTGGTCGCGCTCCAGATCCTCGTCGCGCCCCTGGCCGTGCCGGGCATCCTGAAGTTCATCGCGATCGTGGCCGTGACGACCGCGCTCTGCCTGGCAAGCTACGCACTAGCAGCTCGGCCCAGAGGTAGAGCTCGAGATAGAACGGGTTATTCGGACGCTTCGGCATAGGATCGATCCCGTAGACCGGCGTCTCGACCTCTGGCTCGTAGGTGCCGAACACCCGGTCCCAGATGATCAGGGCGCCGCCGAGGTTCTTGTCGACGTACTGCGGATTCCGCGCGTGGTGCACGCGGTGGTTCGCCGGCGTGTTTGCCCAGCCATCGAACCAGCGCAGCTTCTTCACGTAGGGCGTGTGCGTGAGGAAGTCCCACGTGCTGCTGACCGCGGCGACCGCGCCCAGCGCGAGTGGATGGAAGCCGAGGAGGACCGGCGGCACGAAGAACACCCAGTCGATGATGCCGCCGACCCACGAGTTCCGCAGGCCGGTCGATAGATTCATCCGCGGCGAGTTGTGGTGCACCGCGTGCGAGGCCCACATGAATGGGAACACGTGACTCGCGCGATGCGACCAGTAATAGAAGAAGTCGTTGAGGAGGAACAGAACGGCCCAGTGCCACCACGAGGTCATCGACCAGCGCAGCGGTGTGACCTGGTAGATGGCGAGCAGGACGACCGCGACGAACGCGCCGATGCCGATCCGCGCAAGCACGTAGCCGATCGTGATGCCGACGTTGAGGAACGTGTCGCCGATCGCGTAGTACTCGTGGCGCAGGAGGAAGTAGCTGATCAGCGCCTCGAGGATGAACGCGCCGAACATGACGCCGGCCGCGATCCAGGCAACGAGCGCGAGCGAGCTCATGGGCGCTTTCCGAGCATGGTCATCAGCGGCAGGTAGACGATACCGAGCGCGAGCTGCAGATAGAAGGTGGCGGCGCGAAACACGACGACCACGACAATGGCATCTGCCGGTGCCACGAGGTCGGCAAAGAACAGCCCGGCGGCCGCCTCGCTCGGCCCCGCGCCACCCGGCGTGGGCATGGCAAACACGAAGCACAGGTAGATCAGCGACCGGAGCACGAGCGCCACGATCGGTGGATTCCCGAGAACGAGCGCGAGCCCCACGAGCGGGGCCACGTACGACGCGTAGTACAGGAGGTGGATCGCGCCCAGGATCGCCGCGCCTCGCCACGTGGTGCGCCGCACCCGGTCGAGCCGATCGATCATCCGCGTCGCCACATCGGCCGCGCTCCCGATCCGTGCTTGCCACACCTCGCCGGCGAACATCCGCCGCCGCGCGAACCACCCGCGCAGCCCGTCGATCCAGCGCCGCGCCAGGGCAGGGCGCGCACACACCACGAGCACGAGCATGGTCACCGCCGCGATCGCGAGGAACAGCGCGAGCCCCGACGCCGCGATCCATCGATCCACGGGTGGTCCGTAGCCGGCGAGCACGAGGCCCGAGCCGAGCAGGAACACGAGCGCGAGGCTGGTCGTGAACTTGATGAACGGGATCGCGACGGCGGCGTCCCACGCGATGCCGCGCTTGTTGAGCAGATAGGCCACCGTCGGTTCGCCGAGCCCGACCTGCGGCGTGATCGCGGTCATCAGGTGGTTCGCCACCGCGGCATCCCACGCATCGCGCGGCGCTACCACCGCACCGACGAGCCGGCCGATCACCGAGATCCGCACGGCCTCCGTCGCGACGAGGCCGAGGGCGCCACCGACAACGATCAGGACGGTCGTGACCGGCGCATCACCGAGCCGGTGCACTGCGGCGCGCAGGCTGCCGCTCTCGGGCGCGCCGAGGTACACGCCGAGCGCGCCGAGCGCGACCAGCAGCAGCACCCACGGCCAGCGCCTTTTACGCGCGGCCACGGCCGAGCGTGATCAGAGGCGCCGCGGGCGTGGCGGAGAACCGCGCGTCGCGATCGCGATACAGGATGTTGTAGGCACACGACGGGATGTTCGTGCCATCGGGCTCGCGAATGCCGACGCAGCACTGTCGGATCCGGTCCGTGTCGAATGTTTCCTCGTCCATGTGCGCGTGGATGTAGACCGCCTTCGCGCTGGCCTCGGCGCGGCGAAGGCGCTCCTTCGCGCCGAGATCGCGCTCGAACACCGTCTCGGTCAGGCGGCGCAAGCGCGCGAGAACGAGCTCCTGCTCACTGCACTCGATCTCCCCGGCCCACAGCCGGTTGACCACGTCGCCGAGCTTCTCCTCCATCGCGAGCGTGGGCTCGAGGTAGAGCATGCCGGCGAGGAGCTCGCGCAGATCGCTGCCGGGCATGAACCGCGGGAACGGGAGCCAGCGGCCGTTGTCGAGCTTGAGCACGTAGGTGACGCTGTAGCAGAGCGGGTGCGCGGCGGGCGACGGCACGAAGTCCGAGACCTTCAGCAAGCCACCGGTCTGCGCCTCGAGGTCGGAGAGCACCTCGAAGGTGGTGTAGCGGCCGGTGCGCGCGAACGACTGGCCGTTGTGGCCGGTGAACGTCATCGTGTGCAGCTCGACGGAGCGGATGAAGTCCTTCTCGAGCGCGAGCTTCACGAACGCGCCAACCTCGTCGTCGTTGACCCCGCGCGCGAGCACGGGGAGCAGCGTGGTCTCGACCTGGTACTTCTCGAGCAGCTCGAGCACGCGCAGCTTGCCCTCGAGGAAGTTGCCGCCGAGCATCTGCTGGTTCGTCTGCGGCTTGAACGAATCGAACGACAGCACGATCCGCGCGCCGAGCTTCGCGAGCCGCTCGAGGAGCCGCTCCTCCTTGAGGAAGCGGAGGCCGTGCGTGGATACGGTGATGCGGTGGATGCCTTCCTCGACGCAGCGCTCGACGATCCGCTCGAACTGCGGATGCTGCGTGGGCTCACCGCCGGTGAGGTTGATGATCCGCCGCTCGGGATCAGCAACGCGCAGGTGCTGGAGGATCGCGGACAGCTGCGCCTCCGTCATGTGGAACGCGCCCTCGTTCTTGTTGTGCGTGTAGCAGATCGGGCAGTCGAGGTTGCACGCGCTCGTGATCGGGACGATCGGCAGCTGCGCCTGCTGCTCGTGGCTCGTGCACGGCCCGCAATCGAACGGGCAGCCCTGCGCGACCGGATTTCGCGCCTCGGGTCTCGCGAGCACCGGGGCCTGGTCGATCACGGACTCGTACCAGTCCGCGCTCGCCGACACCATGACCTCGCTGGCGCCGTGCGCGGCACAGACCTTGCGCATGACCACGCGCTCGGCGACACGCCACACCTCGGCCGGCGTTGCCTGCTTGCACACGCCGCACAGCGACGTGGTGGTGCGGAGCATGCGGTCGGTCACGAGGTGAGCTTGCCATCCCGCATGCGCAGCGTGCGACCTGCCCGGGCGGCAACTTCGGGATCGTGCGTGACGAGGAGCACCGCTGCGCCCTCCGTTGCAAGCAGGAGCGCCAGGACGGCCGCCGTGGCCTCGGCATCGAGGCTGCCCGTCGGCTCGTCGGCGAGGACCAGGCGGGGGCGGTTGACCATTGCGCGGATCACGGCGACGCGCTGGGCCTCGCCGATCGAGAGCTCGCTCGCCTTGCCGGTCCTCCGGGCGGTGAGGCCAACCTTGTCGAGCAGCTCGTCCGCGCGCGCGAGCGCAGCGGCGCGAGTTCCACCCGCGCGCCACGCCGGCAGCGCGACGTTCTCGCGCGCGGTCAGGTGACCGAGGAGGTTCGAGTGCTGGAACACGAAGCCGATCCGCGACAGTCGCAGCTCGGCGCGAATCGCCTGGCTCTGCGCCCAGGTGTCCACGCTGCCGATCCGCACCGCGCCGCGATCGGGGCGATCGAGCAGTCCGATCATCTGCAGCAGCGTGGTCTTGCCGCAGCCGCTCGGGCCCATCAGCGCGACCGACTCGCCCTCCGCGATTGCCAGCGAGATGCCGGCGACGACCTCGCGGCCGCCGAACGTGCGGTGAATGTCCTCGACCTCGACGATCACTCGAGCCTCCGCAGCACCTGCGCTGGATCAGTGCGCGCCGCGCGCCACGCAGGATAGCTCCCGGCGATCAGTGCGGTCACCGTGATCACGAGAGCCGGGCCCAGGAACGCACCGAGCGTCATCACCGGCTTGACCACCATCGTCTCCCACTCGAACAGCGGATTCGCCTGGAAGTACTGGATCAGCACGACGCCGATCAGCGCGCCGATCGCGCACCCGATCGCGACGACGACCAGCGCCTGCAGCAGGTAGATCAAGAACACCTCGCGCCGGCCGAACCCGAGCGCGGCGAGGATGCCGATCTCGCGGCGCCGCTTGAGCACGTGGATATAGAGCAGGGCCCACATCGGGATCGAGACGGCGGCGATCACCATGCCGTACGAGACCGAGCTGATCCGATCGTTCGCGCTGAGATAGTTCGTCAGGTACGGATCGTCCTCGCGCCAGCCGACGGCATCCGCGCCGGGGATCACGCGCGGAATATCCTCGGCGATCCGCGTCGCGGCCTCGTGATCGAACAGGTGCACGAGGATCCCCGAAGCCGCCGTGGGCTCACCGGCTTCCTTGCCGAGGAACGCGCGATCGACGAACGCGAACCGGTATGCGCCCGCGCTACCGGAGACCACGCCGCGCACGGTCATCGTGTAACGGCCGATGTTCTCCTCGTCGACCGCCACGCCTGCGGCACCGAAGATCACGCGCAGCTCGACCTTCTCGCCGACCCCGATACGCAACCGCTTCGCGATCGACGCTCCAAGCACGATGCCCTCGCTGTCGCCCGGGGCGAGCGCCGCACCCTGCGAGACGTGAAACGGCGGCGCGTCGGTGAGCCCGAGCGCATAGATCGGTGCGCCGAGGAAGCGGTTCTTGAAGCCGACCGCGCCCGGATAGATCAGGATCGGTACCGTCGCGCGCACGCCGGGGAGGGTCCGCAGCTTGGCCGCGACGCCATCGCCATCATGAAACGTAGAGCCGTCCACGGGCTCGACGCGAATGTCGCCCGCGCCATGGGTCAGACCCTCCTCGAGCAGGACGACGTGGAAAGCGTCGAGGTTCGCAGTGTTCGCGATCTGGATGCCGGCGCCCGCTGCCACCGCGACGGTCAGCAGGACCACGGTGAGCTTGCTGGAGAACAGGCTCTTCCGCGCGAGGAACAACAACAGCCGCAGGCTCCCGCGCGTTCGGCGCACGTCGCCGCTCTCGCTCGACACGGGCGCAGTATACGCTCGTGCTCGATGTGGCGTCTGCTCGCGCTCGGTCTCGTCGTGGTGGCGAGCGTCGCCGGCGCCGACCAGCGGCTGTCGGAGGCGGACCTCAAGCGCAAGAACGAAGGGGGCTACATCACGGCCGTGCCGCTCGCCGCGTACAGCGTGGACTTCGGCTACGGCGCCGGGGCGCGCGTCTACTACTACTGGAACGGTCACCGCGATGATCCGCGGTTCGCGCGCACGCCCTATCTCCTGCGCACGTTCCTCAACGTCTTCGCGAGCACCGATGGGCTGCAGTACCACTGGCTGGACGTCGACGCGCCGCAGGTGGCGAACCGTGACTTCCGCATCCGCGCGCAGCTGATCCTGGCGCGCAACATCAACTCGAACTACTTCGGCTTCGACGACGCCGGCCGCGGCCCGCTCCAGTTTCCCGGCGCCTCGGGCACGTTCGATCACTACTCGGACTACGCGGCCGCGCAGCGCCAGGTCGTCGGTGGTGAGACCTACGCGAAGTACGATCAGTACGATCTACTGCGGCCGGCGATGATCCTCACGGGCGAGCGCTCGTATCTCGATCGTACGGTGCGCGTCCTCGGCGGCGTGGGGTTCTCGTACGCGCGGATCAAGGACTACACGGGCACCCGCGTCGGCGATGCGATCGAAGCGACCACGCGGCTCCGTACGGACTGCGATCGCGAGGTTCTCGTCGGCTGCCAAGGCGGGCGCGACAACGTGTTTCGCCTCGGCCTCGCGTACGACACGCGCGACTTCGAGCCCGATCCGAACTCGGGCGTGTACGCGGACATCTCCGTCGAGATCGGATCGGTGGCGCTCGGCTCCGAGTTCAACTATGTGCGCGGCCTGTTCGCCGTCCGCGGCTTCTACAGCCCGTTTCCCGAACGGGCGGACCTCGTGCTCGCGGGTCGCGTGCTCACCCAGATCCAGAGCTCGGGGACGCCGTTCTACGGCATGGACGTGATGCCGTTCACCGAGGATCCACGGACGGGCCTCGGCGGTCACCGCACGATCCGCGGCTACAGGCAGAGCCGCTACGTCGACCACGTGATGAGTGCCGCGTCGGCGGAGATCCGCTGGACCTTCGCGCGCACCACGATCTGGCGGCAGAAGCTGGCGTTCATCCTCGTGCCGTTCGCCGACGTGGGGCACGCCTTCGATAGCGTCGGAGACATGGGCGTGCACGGCTGGCGACCATCGTTTGGTGGTGCGTTCCGGTTCTCGTGGAACCTCGCCACGCTCGGTACGTTCGAGTACGGGAAGAGCCCCGAGGGTTCGGGCGTCTACGTGAACTTCGGCCACATGTTCTGAACGTCGGCGAGGAGGTCCATGACCTACTAGTCGCACACGGTGCCTTCCATCGGCCGATGGAACCCCGTGGTACCCTGGTCCGGGTGCGAGGGGCACGCGTGTTGGTGCTGTTGGCGGCCGTCTTCGTCGGCTGTGCGAATCGATCGCCGTACAACTGCAGCTCGAGCGATCAGTGCGTGCTCGGTGGCGAGGCCGGATTCTGCGAGCCCGAGGGGTTCTGCAGCTTTGCCGATACCAGCTGCGAGGGGGGACGGCGGTTCGAGCCGAATGCCGGCGACGGCCTCGGTGGAGCATGTCTAGCGCCCGCGTGCGGCGCGTCTGGGCAGGTCTGCTGCACAGGGGAGCCCGCATGCGGTGATGGGACCTTCTGCCACAGCGGCACTTGCCAGCAGTGCGTGACGGATGTGGCGATCGGTCATCGCTACGTGTGCCAGCTCAAGTACGACCACACGATCTGGTGCTCCGGTACGAACGGCACCGGCGAGCTTGGCAATGGCATGGCCGCGATGACGCCGGTGGCGACGCCGGTCCAGGTCGTCGAGAACGGGATGCCGATGACCGACGTGACGTACCTGCGCGGCGGCTACGAGTTCACGTGCGCGGTGCGTTCCAACGGCAACGTCTGGTGCTGGGGGCGCGGCAACCAGGGCCAGCTCGGAAATGGCGCCGCCATGCCGATGGACTCGATCACTCCCGTTCGCGTCGTCAAGCAGAATGGCGAGCCGCTCGCGAACATCGTGCAGCTCGACTCGGGCTACAGCCACACGTGCGGACGCGACACCAACGGCGATGTGTGGTGCTGGGGCCGCAACTCGAGCGGCGAGCTCGGTGATGGCACGATCCTGCCGAACGCGCGGAACTTCGCAAGCCGTGTGCTCGAGACCGCCGGTGGCATCCCGTTCACCGGAGCCACGGAGCTGATCTCCGGCGGCGACCATAACTGCGTGATCAAGGCCGGCGATCAGGTGTGGTGCTGGGGCTCCGACAACGATGGGCAGTTCGGCGACAACCAGACGATGGCCCATCTGGTCCCGTTCATGGCGGGGCGCTCGACGTCCATCGCGAGCGGCGTGAATCACGTGTGCATGCTCGACGCGGACTCGACGGTATCGTGCTCCGGCGCGAACTACCACGGCTCGATCGGCAACGGCCTCGGCGGCTCTTTCAACGGCAGCCCCGAGAGGGTGCCAGTCAAGGTGCTGACCGCGATCGGTGGGCCTCCGCTGACCGGCGTGGCCAAGGTCGTGCTCGGTGGTCCCATGAGCTGCGCCCTCATGCAGGACAAGACAGTGCAGTGCTGGGGCGACAGCCTCAACGGACAGACCGGTACGGGAACCGGCGCGGCGGTTCCAAGCCAGGTGCTGCGCAAGACCGACGATGGCGCGCGCAAGCTGGAGGACGTCGATCGCCTGATCGCGAGGTTCCCGCGGGCATGTGCTCACACCACCGCAGGCACGTGGCTGTGCTGGGGACGCGGACGCGATGGTGAGTTCGGCGACGGACAGAGGCAGAACCGCGGGATCGCCGCGCCGCTCACCGGGGTAACCTGCCCGTGAGCGCGCTGCCGCAACCGATCTACGATCTCCCGCGCGGCACCACGCTCGGCAAGTACGAGATCCTGCGCAAGATCGCCACCGGCGGGATGGCGGAGATCTATCTCGCACGGTCGCGCGGCGCTGCCGGGTTCGAGAAGCTCGTCGTGATCAAGCGGATCCTGCCGAACGTCGCCGAGGATCCGACGTTCGTGCAGATGTTCCTCGACGAGGCGCGGCTGGCGGCGACGCTGCAGCATCCGAACATCGCGGACGTCTACGATGTCGGCGAGGCCGAGGGCACGCCGTTCTTCGCGATGGAGTACGTGCACGGCCAGGATGTTCGGAACATCCGGATGACGGCGCGGAAGCGAGACGAGACCGTGCCGCTGGCGATCTCGCTCGCGATCATCCATGGGACCGCGTCGGCGCTCGACTACGCTCACGAGAAGCGTGGCAACGATGGCAAGTCGATCGGACTCGTGCATCGCGATGTGTCGGCGAGTAACGTGATCGTCAGCTACGATGGTGCGATCAAGCTGCTCGATTTCGGTATCGCGCGCGCGTCGAGCCGGACCCACAAGACGCAGGTCGGCACGCTCAAGGGAAAGATCCCGTACATGTCGCCCGAGCAGTGCCGCGGATCCGAGCTCGATCGGCGCAGCGACCTGTTCTCTCTCGGTGTGGTCGCGTTCGAGCTGACCGTGGGGCGCCGGCCGTTCCGAGGCGAGAGCGACTTCGAGGTAATGGATCAGATCGTCCACAAGGGCGCTCCGACGCCATCGTCGCTGATGCGCGATTATCCGCCGGAGCTCGAGGCGATCGTGATGAAGCTGCTGGCGATGAAGCAGGCGGATCGCTACCAGACCGCGGAGGACATGCTCCACGATCTCGATCCTTTCCTCGCGCAGCATCGACTGTGGGTGTCGCCGAAGCCGCTCGGCAAGTATATGCGGACGATCTTCGAGGATCGGATCACCGCATGGGAGAGCGCGCAGCTCGAAGGCGCCTCGCTCGCGCAGTACGTCGCGGAGTCGATCACCTCGCAGAGCCAGCGGTCCGAGCTCGTGACGCCGCCGTCGGCGTTCCCTGGTCTGTTGCCGCTTTCGCAGGAGATGCCGGCGGTCTCGCCGCCGATCTCCGCCCAGATGCCTGCGGGGGGCCAGCCGACGACGGAGCCAGAGGCCGACACGCGCCCGCCGGTCTATCCGCAGCTCCGGCCGTCGCGCAGCAAGACCCTGCTCGCGCTCGCTGCGATCCTGGCCGTCGCGATCGGTGGGGTCGCCGGGTTCCTCGTCTATAGCGGTGACAAGACGCCAGCGAAGACCGCCGAGCCAGTGCCTCGCGGGGAGCCTCCGGCGACTCCGACGGAGCAGCCCACCGAGACCGCGGTCGCGAAGTCGCCCGAGACTCCAGTCACGAAGCCGATCGCGGCGCCCGTCGCGAAGCCCGTGGCGCAGCCTCCCGACAGTCCAGTGGCGGAGCCTGTCGCGAAGCCGGTGGTGAAGCCTGCTGACAAGCCGGTGGCGAAGCCTCCCGACAAACCGGTGGCGAAGCCGCTGGTCAAGCCCCCGGTGAAGCCTCCGATCAAGCCGAAGAAGCCTGACAAACCGAAAGACCCCACATGGGATCCAAACTCGCCCTTCTTGCCGCCGCCGAGCTGATCGCGATCTCGCTGATCGGTCGTGACGCCTCCGCGGACGACGCGCGCAAGGCGCGCGACCTGTTCAAGAAGGGTGTCGACGAATACACGGCCAAGATGTACGACGATGCGGCAGCGACGCTTGCCGCATCGTACGCGCTCGATCCGAAACCCGACGCGCTGTTCGCGCAGGCTCAGGCGGAGCGGCTCGGCGGCCACTGCCACGAGGCGATCCTCCACTACCGTCACTTGCTCGAGACGGCAAACGATCTGCCGACGATCAAGGCCGTCCAGACGAACCTCGCCGCGTGCCCGCCGGAAGATTCGCAGCCGGTAAAGGTCGAGCCCAAGGTCGAGGTACCTACCGAGAAGGTCGAGCCCGCGGCGCCGCAGATCGTGACCAAGACGGTGGTGCGCGAGGTGCCGAAGAGCGATCGGCTCTCCACGGTGTTGTTCGCCGGAGGCATGCTCGGCCTCGGTGTCGGCGCCGGCCTGTACGTCGCATCGAACGGGGCACTCGATGACGCTGATCATGCGAGGACTCTCGATGATCACGAGAAATTCACCGATCGCGCCAAGCTCGAGCGAACGCTTGCCTACGGCGTCGCAGGTGCGGGCGCCGCGCTGATCACGGTCGCCGTGATCCGGTGGGCGACGGGCGGCAGCTCGAGATCGTCGGGCTCCGAGGTCGCGGTGACGCCGACGAGCGGTGGCGGGATGCTGTCGCTGTCGTCGGCGTGGTGACCAGGGATCTCAGCGGCGACACCGGCGGTGTATCCTGCTCCGGAAAGCGTGCTGGTCGCCGATCCACTGTTGCTCGCCATCGCGAAGCGAGCCCTGCGTCACGCGGTCGACTCGGTCGTGCCCGGGACCACGTTCATCCCGTTCCTGTTCTGGTACGACGATCTCGGTTGGCGGGTGTTCCGCTTCATGACCTCCATGTCGGAGGCCGCCACGGCGACGGACGCCGAGGTCTCTGCGGCCAACAAGTCGCGTCTCCTCGCCGAGAGCGTGGATGCCTGCGCATACGTGTACGACGGTTATCTCCATGTCGCGGGGGTGCGCTACGACGCCGCATACTGCCGGGTCAGCCGGCGCGGCGAGAATGATGGGCTTCGCATCGCGCAGCCGTACGTGCTCGCCGAACGAGGCGGCGCACCGATCGGCGTACCGCAGGTGCTCGAGACGGTCGAGTCCTGGCTGCGATGAGGTTGCGCTAGACTCTGCGGCATGACGTACAGGCTGATCGCGATCTCGCTCCTGCTCGCGGCGTGTGGCGATGACGGTGGCAGCGGTCCGCTCGATTCGTCGGTGCCCATCGATTCGCCGGCCGCGGCCACGGTGATGGAGGTGTCGTGCACGGGCATCACCCCGAACGCGACGGTCACCACGTCGGAGCAGACGAACAGTTACGCGCCCATGGCCACGACGATCACCGTCGGTCAGGTCGTGCAGTTCACCACGTCGTTCACGCACGACGTGAAGCCGAACTCGCTCTCGCACTCCGATCGGGGCCTTGTCGTCGGCTTCAGCAAGACGGCGTGCCTCAAGTTCACAGTCGCGGGCACGTTCAACTTCCTGTGCTCGAACCACGGCTTCGTCGGCTCGATCACCGTGAACTGACCCTGCCGCTCCGTGCCATGAGCCGGTAGCGTATGATCGGCCCATGGGGATCACGATCGAGCGCCTGCCGCCCGAGCGGACGGCCACCATGCCGGTGGCGGCCGCGGCAGGCGGCTGCTGCTCGTGCTGCTGTTGCTGCTTTCACACCGTCGGTAGCCTGATCGGGGCCGCCGCGGCGCGGCCACCGATCGGACCGGCTTTCGAACCGCCGGTTGCCACCATCGGCGGTGCGCCGACCGAGCCGAAGTACTCGGTCACCGCGAGTACTGGATGTCGTTTCTCGTGGGCTCGATCATCCTGATGATGATCCTCGCGGTCGAGCTCTCCGGTGACGACAAGCTGCTCGGCATGTTCATCCTGTACGCGATCCTCGTGCCGGCCGTGCAGCTCGCTGCATCGATCAGCGCGCTGGTGATCACGCTGACCTCGAAGCGCCCCGGCCAGAGCGAGCGGCTGCGACACCTCGGGAAGATCACGCTGTTCTCCGTACTCGGGACGCTTCTCGGCGGCGCGTGATCTTCGCGATGTTCCAGAAATGAGGCCGCGCCTCGCGCCGCACTTCACGTGTGTGGTCGCCGAGGGCATCGTCTGGCTGGTCGCCGGTGAGGACGTGCGCTACCGGCTCGATGCCGGCGGCGGTCCGAGCTGGCTGCGCGACGCGATCGCGCGGTGCGACGGCACGCGCACGCTCGAGCCGGTCGTGGCGGAGGTGCCGGCGGCGCAGAGCGCGGATGCCCAGGTCGCATTGCGCCGCCTGTACGAGGAGCGTGTACTCGTCGACGGTACGGCGCTCGAGGCGCACGCGACAGCGCTGCCGGGTTGCCGCGTGGTCGGCTCGTCACGGCGCACGCGGCGAAGCTGTGCACGATCCCGCTCGGTGGGTTCTTCGAGCGCCCGATCGCCCGTGCGCTCCAGGTGCCGCGCACGGACCGCATCCTCTACGCGGGTGTGCTCGGCCGACCGCTATAGTCGCCGCCATGAGCTTGTCGCGATGGATCCCGGAGCCTCTCCTCAACCTCGGTCCATGGGACCTCGCCTGGTGGCAGTGGATCGTCGTGCTGGCGAACGTCGTGCTCGCGATCTTGATCGGGCGCATCGCGGTGAGGATCTTGAACTGGTCGCTGAGCCGCGTGGTCGCGCGCACGAAGACGAAGCTCGATGACGAGCTGATGGTCAAGCTCGCCGGTCCACTGCGCCTGCTCGGCGCGCTCGCCGTGTACCGGCTCGCGATGCCGCTGATCGAGCTGCCACCGGGGCGCGCGACCTCGATCACCGAGGTGCTGCTCGCGGTGCTCGCGTTCGCCGTGGTGTGGGGAGTGCTGCGCGCGATCGACGTGCTGATGTCCCATGCGGGCACGGCGAACTGGGCACAGCGCAGGCCGGCATCACGTGCGTTGCTGTCGGTGATCGGCCGCACCCTCAAGGTCGTGGTCGTGATCATCGCGGCGGTCAGCTTTCTCGGCGCGATCGGCCTGCCGATCGGAAGCCTGCTCGCGGGCCTCGGCATCGGTGGCATCGCGATCGCGTTCGGCGCGCAGAAGACCGTCGAGAACCTGTTCGGTGCCTTCGCCCTCGGTGTCGATCAGCCGCTGCGCGAGGGCGACTTCGTGCGGGTCGAGGCCGATCTGGTCGGAACCGTGGAGGCGGTCGGGCTTCGCTCGACCCGCGTTCGCACGCTGGATCGCACGATCGTCACCCTGCCGAATGGTCGGCTTGCCGACATGAAAATCGAGACGTTTGCCATGCGTGATCGATGTCGGTTCGCGACCATCATCGGCCTGACCTACGGCACCACCGCGAGCCAGCTCCGTACGGTGCGCGATGGGATCGAGCAGACGCTGCGCAAGCATCCGAAGATCTGGCCGAACGACATGGTGGTGCGGTTCATGGGCTTCGGTGCCTCGTCGCTCGACCTCGAGATCGTTTGCTGGTTCCAGACGTCTGACTACCAGGACTTCCGCGCGATCCGCGAAGAAAACCTCGTCGCGATCATGGAGGTCGTCGAGCGCGCGGGTACGGCGTTCGCGTTCCCCACCCAGACGATCCACGTGGCGAGCATGCCGCCCTCGCCGCGCATGACGGACTAGAGGATCACGGTCGGCGCGCAGGTCGAGACGCCCGCACCGACGATCGTCCGCCCCGGCGCCGGGGTGGTGCTCTTGATCGTGCCGGTCATGCCGTCGACCTCGTACACGGTGCTCGAGGTCTCACCGGTGCGCTGGAGGAACACCCAGTAGTTGCCGCCCCAGTGCGCGAACGCGTAGCCGGCCATCGCGCCCGCCAGCGTCGGCTCCATGAAGGTCTTCGAGACGGTCGCCGTGGCCTTGTCGAACTTCACGACGCGCGCGGTGGTCGCATCGGGCATGAAGCCCCACAGCTCCGCTCCGCCGGTGCCGGTCATCTCCGGGAGGATCGGCTGGTTGCCGAGCACGGTCGCGGTCATCGTCGTGGTGTCGACCTTCGCGATCATGAACGACGTCGCGGTCTGCGATGCGCCGCCGCCGACGTACAGCGCCTCGGCGGAGCCGCCGGCCTGATCGGTGGAGAACCCCATGCCGAACACCTTGAGGCCGTTCGGCGAGGCCCACGTGCTCTTCGTGCACTGCAGGCCGGAGATCGCGACCTTGAACAGCTCGCCGGAGTTGTAGAGCACCCAGGCGATGCCGGTGCGATCCACGCTCATCGAGAACGGCGTCGCGCCGAGCATCGACGGGCAGCTCAGCGAGCCGAGGTCGTGGAACTGCTTCGTGGTCGGTGCGAACTGCGAGAGCTTTCCGTTGAGCTGATCGATCGTGTAGATCAGCTCGGTGCCATCCGCGCACTCGTTCGCGCCACCTGGGCCATCGCCGGCGCCGCCATCCGGTCCGCCGTTGCCGCCCGGGCGACGCTCGCCGGGCCCGCAGCCGCACGCAAAAGCCAGCGCGATCATCGCGATCGGTGTTCCCCTCATCGGTCGCGACGCTACTACCGGCTGTCGTCGACGATCGAGCACAATCGCGTGCGTGACGCCGATTGCGCGAGCTGTGCACCCGATCGCACGAACTGCGCTAGGCTGGCCTCCGGAATGAAGATCCGCTGCCAGCGCTGCGGCGAGCAGCTCGAGGTCACGGCGAGGTTCTGCGGAGCCTGCGGCACGGCCATCGACGATCCCAACATTGGCCGCGTGATCGGAGGTCGCTACACGCTGCGCGAGCGGATCGGCGAGGGCTCGATCGGCATGGTGTACGCGGCCGAGCAAGTCGGCCTCGGGCGCAAGCTGGCGATCAAGTTGCTGCCACACGACTCGCAGCACGACCCGACGCTCGTCGAGAGGTTCCGCCGCGAAGGCGAGGTGCTGTGCCGCCTGCGCTCGCCACACACCGTCACGACCTACGAGTTCGATCGGGACGCCGACGGAACGCTGTACATCGGCATGGAGATCTCGCCCGGCAAGAGCCTCGCCGAGGTGTTCCGCCGCGAAGGTCCGTTCGAGTGGCCGCGCGTACTGCGGATCCTCGTCGGGTTATGCGACTCGCTCGGTGAAGCGCACGCCCTCGGCGTGGTCCACAGAAACATCAAGCCCGAGACCATTCTCCTCGAGCAGCGCCCGGGCAATCGCGAGATCGTGAAGGTCCTCGACTTCGGGCTCGCGAAGCTGCTCCCCGCGCGGATCGATCTCTCACCCGTTGGCGAGACGGTGGGTGCCGTCGAGTTCATGTCGCCGGAGCAGCTGATGTCGCGCCCGATCGATGCGCGCAGCGATCTCTATGCGATCGGCGCCCTCGGCTACCTGCTCGCGACCGGCAAGCATCCATTCTGGCGCGCGCGCACCTACGGCGATCTCGTCGGCGCGCACGTGCAGGTCGTGCCCGATGCGGCATCCACCGTACGCGCGGATCTTTCGCCCGAGGTCGACATGGTGCTCGCGCGCTGCCTCGAGAAGGACCCCAACCGCCGGTTCCCCGATGCATCGGCGCTGTCGGCGCTCCTCGGCGTGATGCTCCAGCCCTACGGTAGCGGCCCGGCGCCGCCCGACACGGTGCTGACGATCTCCGGCGACGAGGAGACCGCACTGGCCGAGCTACCGCCAACGAAACCATAGCGACTGCGTGCGGTTAGCGCCGACTGCAGGGTTTGGCGTCGCTCTGCGTGGGTCTGGTATGCAGCACTCGCGACAGGACCGGATCGTCACCACCGTCGCGGTCGGCGGGCTGACGCTCGCTGCGCTCGATCGCTACCTCGCTGACATGCGGGCGTGGGTGCTCGGCAACTGTCGCGTCGCGCTGGCGGCGGGTACAGCGAGCGGCCGCATCGGGACGACGCCGGGCGCGATGCTCGATGCGCTGATCGCTGCCGGTGGTACGGCCTCCGGCGACCTCGACCGCTTCCTCCGCTACGACGCCAAGGCGCCGCACGTGGCACTCGCGCGGCAGTGCGGATTCTCCGGCGTTGCGACGGCGATCCTCGTACTGTCGGCCGCGCCGGCGCTGTGGGGCGACTTCGCGCAGCTCTACAAGATGATCGGGTTCACCGGCCGCGCGATCGTGGAGGAGCGGCTGCTGGCAGCCCTCCTCAACACAGACCGCGCCACGATCGCGGCCGAGATCGATTCCGGCGCGCCGCTCGCCGTCACGGGGGTGTGCAAGCTCGGTCACGGGACACGCCCGAACGTGCCGCTGATCGTCCATCCGCTGGTCGTGCGCCGCCTCGCCGGGGAGAAGTTCTACGACGTATACTCCGCGCATGGCCTCGGGGGGGATCACCGCGCTGCTCGATCGGATGCACGGAGGTGACGCCGCAGCACGCGATGCGCTGCTTCCGCTCGTCTACAAGGAGCTCGAGGCGATCGCCCGCGCCTACGTCAACCCGGCGGCGTCGCTCGAACCGAGGGGGCTCGTGCACGAGCTCTACCTCAAGTTGGTGACGTCACCGGTAGAGGCGCGCGACCGCAGGCACTTCTACGCGATCGCTGCGCTCGCGATGCGCCAGATCCTCGCCGACCGCGCACGGCGGCGGAGAGCGGCGAAGCGCGGCGGCCCCGAACGTGTCCAGGTCACGCTCTCGGGTCTCGCGGATGACGATCGCAACGTCGACGTGCTCGCGATCGATGACGCGCTGACCAAGCTCGAGGCATTGAGCCCGCGCCAGGCGCGGATCGTCGAGCTGCGCTGCCTGGTCGGAATGTCGGTCGTCGAGGTGGCCGAGGCACTCGAGGTCTCGGAGCGGACCGTGGCCGCTGAATGGCGGCTCGCTCGCGCGTGGCTGACGCGGGAGCTGGCGCCGACCGAGTGATGAGCGCCGCGGCGAACCACGAGCGGCTGACCGAGCTGTTCGCCGAGGCGATCGAGCTCGCAGGCGACGCGCGCGCGGCGTTCCTCGCGAAGGTGCGCGCGGACGATCACGTGATCGCCGACGAGCTCGCGTCGCTGCTCGAGGCGGATGCGGCGGTGAGCCCCGGCATTCACACCGCGGGCCTGCTCCCCACGGTCGACGACAAGCCCCAGCGGCGCGACCCGGTGAAAGCGCTGACCATCCCGGGCTATCGCCTGCGCGACGTGCTCGGCGAAGGCGGCATGGGCACCGTGTACGACGGCGAGCAGGACGATCCGCAGCGCCGCGTCGCGATCAAGGTGCTGCATGCGCGCTCGGGGAACGCGCTGATGCGGTTCAAGACCGAGGCGCAGATCATGGCGCGCCTCGATCATCCGAGCATCGCGCGCGTGCTCGAGGCCGGCGAGGCGGATGGCCATCCGTACCTCGTGATGGAGCACGTCGACGGCGAGACCCTCGAGACGGCGGCGAAGACGTTGTCGCTCGTGCGCAAGCTGCGGCTGTTCGTGCAGATGTGCGATGCGGTCCATCACGCGCACCTGAAGGGTGTGATCCACCGCGATCTCAAGCCGAGCAACGTGATGGTGCGGGCTGGCGATCGCGTCGTCGTGCTGGATTTCGGCGTCGCGCGGCTCGCCGGTGACGATGGCAGCACGCCGGGTGCGACGCGTGCGGGCGAGCTCATCGGCACGCCGCTGTACATGAGCCCCGAGCAGGCGCGGCTCCGCCCCGATGAGGTCGATGCACGCTCCGACGTCTACACGCTCGGCGTCATCCTCTACGAGCTCGCGTGCGGCGACATGCCGTACGGTGTGCGCGGCTTGCCGCTGCCGGCGGTGACCGTGGTGATCACCGAAGATCCACCGGTTCCGCTTGGCAAGCGCGATCTGCTGCTCCGCGGCGACCTCGAGGCGATCACCGGGAAGACCCTCGCGAAGGAACCGAGTGAGCGATATCAGTCCGTGGCCGCGCTCGCCGAGGACGTGCGGCGCTTTCTCGATGGTCTTCCGGTCTCGGTGCGCACGCCAGGTACCGTGGAGCGGGTGCGTCGCTACGTGCGTCGCCGGCCGCTGGTCGCCGCGGGGATCGCAGCGTCGGTGATCGCCGCGGCGACGTTCGGCATCGTGGTCACTGGGCTGTGGCTCGAAGCGCGCACGGCGCGGCGAAGCGCGGATGCGGCGCGGCAGACCGCGGAGGTCGCACGCACAGATCTCGAGAGCCGCACGAACCAGCTCACGTTACGTCAGGCGCGCGGTGCGCTTGCCCGCGATCCGACGGAGGCGCTCGGCTGGTTGAAGACGTTGACCGCGCGCGACGTGGATCCGGGGACTGCGTGGACGATCGCCGACGAGGCGCTCGCGCGCGGAGTGGCGACCGATGTGGTGCGCGGTCACGTCGACGAGGTCCACTGGGTCGAGCCGCTGGCGGGCGGCGGGTTCGTCACCGGCGGTTACGACGGCAGGGCGATCGTCTGGGAGGGGAAACCGCTCGCCGGCCGCATCATCCACACCGCGCCGCATGGCCGCGTGCACCTCGCGCGGCCCACGCTTGATGGCTCGCTGATCGCGATCGGTGGCGACGACGGCGATCTGCGCGTGGTGCGGCGTGATGGCTCACCGGTCGCGACGTTGCCGGGCCACATGGGCGACGTGCAGGCCGTCGCGTGGTCGCCGGATGGCGCGTGGCTCGTGACCGGCGACGACCACGGAACCGTCCTGCTGTGGCCGAAGGGGAAGGGACCCGGGACCAAGCTCGAGACCGGGACCTCCGCGATCGGCGCGGTGACGTTCTCCGAGAGCGGCCGCGAGGTGATCGCGGGCGATCACGCGGGCAACATCTGGATGTGGACGGTGGCCACCCGCGCGCGGCGCGCCACCACCACCGGCACCGATATCGTCACCGCGTGGAGCGACGGCGACCGCATGATCTCGGTCGACGTCGAGGGCGTGGTGCGGACCTGGACGGTCACCGCCGGTGCGCTCGTGCCGGAGCGCACCGTCGCGACGCAGCTGAAGACGAAGCGCGCGATGTTCGCGGCGCACGGTGCCTGGGTCGTGCTCGGCGGCGTCGGCGGCGCGGTGACGCGCGTCGAGGGCGCGAAGATCGAGACGCTCGGCCTGCACCACGCCCAGGTGCGCAGCCTCGCGATCTCACCCGACGGTACCTGGATCGCGGCCGGCGGCGACGATGGCTCGCTCGTGATCCGCGATCGCAGCGGCGCGCGTACGCTGACCCTCCACGGCCACGACGGGCGGATCCGTCACCTCGCGTTCGCGCGCGAGGGGCTCGTGCTGCTGTCGTCGGATAGCGACGGCGCGGTGCGGCGCTGGGATCTCGGTGGGGTCCCGGCGACGGTGCTCGAGCCCGATGCTCCCGTGACGCGGATGGCGTCCTCGCTTGACGGCAGCCGTCTGGTCGCCGTGGATGCGGTCGGCACGGTCTCCGCGTGGACGCTCGCCGATGGCCACCGCGCGGTGGTTGGTCATGTCGATGGGCGGGTCACCGAGATCGCGATCGCGAACGGCACGGTGATCACGGGAACGGCCGAGGGGGCGCTGACGTTCTGGTTCACGCCGGTGCCCGCAACGCACAAGCTCGAGGGGATCGTGAAGTCGATCGCGATCTCGGCGGACCGTGTCGCCATCGCGACCTCCGCGGGGCCGATCGTGATGTTCGCGCTCGACGGCACGCCGCTCCCGGCCGTCGAGGGCAATCCTGGGGGCACGGAGGTCATCGCGTTCGATCCCACCGGTACGCTGCTCGCGTCGGGCGGGCAGGATCGGGTGATCCGCGTCTGGCATCGCCAGGGCGAGGCGTTCGTCGCGCAGCCGGTGCTCGAGGGAGGGATCGGCGGCGATACCCACTTCGTCGAATTCTCTCCGCGCGGCGGATTCCTGGTGAGCGGGAGCAACGACGGGGCGGTGATGATGTGGGCGGTGCGCGGCGGCGCGGTGGATCCGGCCGCGATGCTGGTCACGCGGCACACCGGCGCCGTCAGCGCGCTCGCGTTCGACGATAACGGGCGGTGGATCGCATCGGCGGGCCGCGACAACGCGCTGGTCCGCACCGAGCTCACGGCAGCAGGCGTGGGGAAGTCGGTCAGCGCGCAGCTCGGCGCCGCGGCGGTATCCATCGCGTTCGACGAGGCGGGCACCATTCATGCGGTCACGCGCGCGGGTGCGATCCAGCGGTGGTCTGGAGATCGCGCGCCCGCGATCGAGATCGAGCACGGGGTGCGTGCAGGGATTCCGATCGTTGCGGCAAAGCGCTGGGCCCTCGCGCACGACGACGGCGCGATCGTGCTGTCGTCGCTCGAGTCGCACGGGCTGGCGGATCTGGTCGCGCTCCTCGAGCGCGTGACGACCTTCGCACTCCCACCGAGGTGATTGGTATCGTCCTGGGCAGAGCTGATCTCGCGGTCGTGCTCCCGACATTTGACCCCGGATTATGGGAGTGTGGGGTGGGGGTCTTTCCATGCGTGCACCTGTGCTGAGGGTCTGTGTCGTTTTGTGCGGAGCGCTGGTCGGGGCGTTCGTGGCTTGCTCGAACGGCAAAGACGACGGGGCATCCAACGTCGCGCATGGCGGCAGCGGTAGCAGCTGCTCCTCGTTCTGCGGTGACGGCGTGACCGAGTGCAACGAGGAGTGCGACCTCGGCAGCGGCTCGAATCGAAACGATGGCGACTGTACGTCGTTCTGCGAGTGGGCTCGCTGCAGCGACGGTTTCGTGCACACCTCGACCCAGGGCCACATCGGGTCTGGTGAGGCCGGCCCTCTCGAGGGTTGTGATCTTGGCCAGTCGAACAACAACAACGGTGACTGTCTCTCCGCCACCTGCCAATGGGCGGACTGCGGTGACGGCTGGCAGCACTACATCGACAGCGGCTGGATCGGCTCTGGTGCCGGTCCTCTCGAGGAATGTGACGACGGAAACTCGGACCTCAACGACACCTGCACCAACGGCTTCTCAAATGCAGGCTCGGGGAACATCGGTCCGTTCAAGGAGTGCATCAACGCGTGGTGCGGTGACGGCCAGCTGTTCCTGCATTTCAACATCAACTTCAACATCAACAGCAACGACCCCAACGGGTTCGTGTGCTCGGGTAAGGGTTGCGGAAATCCGTTCGAACAGTGCGACGACCACAACCGGATCGACAACGACGGCTGCAGCAACCGCTGCGAGAGCAACATCGAGTGCGGCAACGGAATCATCGACCCCGGCGAGGAGTGCGATGACGGCAACACGATCGCGACCGATGCCTGCACGCACCTCTGCCAGATCGCGCGATGCGGCGACGGTGTCGTCGAGGCTGGCATCGAGCAGTGCGATGACCTGAACCAGATCAACAACGACGACTGCACGAACGGCTGCACCCTTCCTCGCTGCGGCGATGGCATCGTCAACGGTAACGAGCAGTGCGACGACGGCAACACGAACGGCGGCGACGCCTGCACCAACGTGTGTACGACCGCCCGCTGCGGCGACGGCGTCACGCAGGTCGGCGTCGAGGGTTGCGACGATGGCAACACGATCAACTACGACGGCTGCACGAATGCCTGCACCTCCCCCCGGTGCGGCGACGGCGTGGTCCAGGCGGGCGAGCAGTGCGACGACGGCAACACGAACAACACCGACGACTGCATCATCGATACGGTCGCGAACAAGCTGTGCAAGGTCGCGGTGTGCGGTGACACGTACGTGCACGCCGGCGTCGAGTCGTGCGACGACGGCAACTCCAACAACAGCGATGGCTGCACGAACTCGTGCGGCCTCCCGACGTGTGGCGATGGCGTGGTCCAGGCGGGCGAGCAGTGCGATGACCAGAACATCAACAACAACGACGCGTGCCTCAATAGCTGCCAGAGCAACCGCTGCGGCGATGGCTTCGTGAACCCGGCCACCGAGCTGTGCGACGACGGCAACACGAACAACAGCGACGGCTGCACCAACCTGTGCCAGGTGGCGCGCTGCGGCGACGGCTTCACCCAGCCTGGCGAGCAGTGCGACGACGGCAACACCAGCAGCAACGACGCCTGCACCAATACTTGCCAGCTCGCGGCGTGCGGCGATGGCTTCCGTCAAGGCGGCGAGGACTGCGACGACGGCAACCAGACCAACACGGATGGCTGCACGAACGCTTGCAAGACTCCGGTGTGCGGCGACGGCATCGTTCGCGCGGGCGTCGAACAATGCGACGACGGCAACACGAACAACAGCGACGGCTGCGTGGGTTCGACCTGCCAGCTCGCGACCTGCGGCGATGGCTTCGTGCGCACGGGCGTCGAGGCCTGCGATGACGGCAACACGAACAACGCCGACGCGTGCACGAATATCTGCTCGCTCGCGACCTGTGGCGACGGCGTGGTCCAGCTCGGCGAGCAGTGCGACGACATGAATACGAGCAACACCGACGGTTGCCTCAACACGTGCCTCCAGCCGCGCTGCGGCGACGGCTTCGTGCGCGCGGGCGTCGAAGAGTGCGACGACGGCAACACGGACAACACCGACGGCTGCATCATCGACCCGGCGATCCGCTGCAAGATCGCGAAGTGCGGCGATGGCCACATCCAGGCCGGTGTCGAGATGTGCGACGACGGCAACACGACCGGCAACGACGCGTGCTCGCCGACCTGCACGATGGGCGTGTGCGGCGACGGCATCATCAACGGCATGGAGGTCTGCGACTCCGGCGGGATGTCGACCTCGGGCTGCGACAGTGACTGCACGAACGTGCTGTGCGGCGATGGCGTGCTGAACGCCGCTGCCGGCGAGGAATGCGACAACGGCATGATGAACTCGAACACGCAGCCCGATGGCTGTCGGACGAACTGCCATCGTTCGAGCTGCGGTGACAACGTGCTGGACATCGGCGAGGAGTGCGACCTCGGTGCCTCGAACGGCCTCGATCCGTACTTCGGCTGCTTGCGCGACTGCTCGCTCGGCAAGGCGGTCGCCGAGGGCGGCGCGTGCCAGAACAACGTGTCGGGCTCCGGCGGTGCCGCCTCGATGCTCCTCGTCCTCGGTGCGCTGTTCCTCGGTCGTCGCAAGCGCCGGGGCAAGGGCGGTACCGCGCTGCTCGTCGCGTTGCTCGTGATGATCCCGATGGCCGCGCGCGCGGATGTCGATGGCTTCGTCGTCGATCGGTTCTCCTCGCCGCCATCGGTGGACGATGGTCTGTCGATGTCGCTCCCGACGGTGCTCGACAACATGCAGTACTCGGCGATGATCACCCTCGACTACTCGGACCGGCCGTTCGTGCTGAAGTCGTCGTCGGGCACGGCGAACGACCTCGATGTGGTCAGCAACGTCCTAGCCGCGCACCTCGACCTCGCGCTCGGCCTCACGGGACGGTTCCAGGTCCGCGCTGATCTCCCGATCACCCTGAACCAGAACTCTTCAGCGGGCACGTCGAACAACATGTCGTTCGATGCAGGCACCACGGCGGTCGGCGACGGACGCGTGGGTGCGTCGGTCTCGCTGCTCGGCGACAAGGGCCTGGGAGCGAACCTGGGCGCCGAGGGCAACTTGATCCTGCCGATCGGTAGCCAGAAGGACTTCACGAGCGATGGCGGCGTGGGCGCGGACCTCCACTTGCTCGCGGCGTACTCGCTCGAGGCGGTCACGCTCGCGACCGACGTCAGCATGCTGTTCCGCCCGAAGAATGACTTCGCGACCGTTGCGGTCGGCTCCGAGTTCCAGGCGCGCGCGGGCGCGCACGTTCCCGTCACGAAGGACTTCAAGGTCATGGGCGAGCTGGCGTTCGGCAAGGAGCTGCGCAAGCAGATGGCCTCCACCGATCCGCCGCTCGAGCTCCTCGCCGGCGTGCGCTATCGCACCGGCGGCTGGGTGCTCGGCGCCGGTGGCGGCGTCGGCTTGACCACCGCGGTCGGCATCCCGGCGTACCGCGGTCTGTTCACGGTCGGCCGCATCGGCACGAAGGACTCCACGCCGACCCGCCAGAAGGAGCCGAAGGTCGACGACGACCCGGATCGCGATGGCATCCGTGGTGCCGCCGACCAGTGCCCCACCGACCCCGAGGACAAGGACGCGTTCCAGGACGAGGACGGCTGCCCCGAGCCTGATAACGATGGCGACGGCATCCTCGATGTCTCCGACAAGTGCCCGATGGAGGCCGAGGACAAGGACGGCTTCCAGGATGACGACGGCTGCCCCGAGCCCGACAACGATCAGGATCGCATCCTCGACGCGGTCGACAAGTGCCCGATGGAGGCGGAGGACAAGGACGGCTTCCAGGACGAGGACGGCTGCCCGGATCCCGATAACGATGGCGACGGCATTCTCGATGCGGCTGACAAGTGCATCAATCAGCCGGAGACCAAGAACGGTTTCCAGGACGACGATGGTTGCCCCGACGAGCTGCCTGCGAACATCAAGCAGTTCACCGGGGTCATCAAGGGCATCAACTTCAAGGTCAACTCGGCGGATCTGCTGCCGGCGTCGAACAAGGCGCTCGACAAGGCCGTGGTCGTGCTGCTCGAGTACAAGGATCTCAAGCTCGAGATCCAGGGTCACACCGACGACTCGCCGATCAAGAAGGGCGGCAAGTACGCCGACAACCTCGAGCTATCGCAGGCGCGCGCCGAGAGCGTCCGCGCGTACTTCGCGACGAAGGGCGTCGAGGCAGCCCGGATCACCGCGAAGGGCTACGGCGACACAAAGCCCATCGAGGATCCCGCCGGTCTCAAGGGCGGCAAGCTGACCTCTGCGCGTTCGAAGAACCGGCGCGTCGAGTTCCAGCTCGTCACCCCGCAGTAGCAAGCCCTTACGGCGGCGGAGGCGTGAACAGCTCCATCAGATCCGTCGCGGGCGAACCTCCCGCGATCAGCACCTGGCCGTTCGACAGGCGGAACGCCAACGGCTTCGCGCGTGCGGCGATGGGGAGTACAGCGATCGGCGCCAGCGTGGTGCCATCGAGGATCTCCGCGGTCGCGACCGGCACGTCGGCGGCGTCGGTACCCCCGGCGACCACGACGTAGCGTGCGGTCGCGGCGATCGCGGGCGAGAACCGCGGTGTGACGAGCGCGTTGGCGTGGACCTCGACCGCCCCGGTCGACGGATCGACGAGCAGGACGTCTGTGGTCGGCACCGTGGCCGTCCCACCGCCTGCGATCACGAGCTTGCCGGTGGCCGGTAGGTCGGTGATCGCTGCGCGTGAGCGGCCGGTGGTGGCGAGCATGTCGAAGTGGTCCGCGCGAAAGCGGATCACCCCGGTGTCACCGACGAACACCGAGGTCCGGATGCCATCGCTTGGAACGGTCGTCGCGCCGAGGTTCGGGAGGAACGCGATGTCGGAGCGCGCGGCGAGCTGGCCGCCGACGTACTCCGCAGGCGGGCTCCCCGTGAGAAGGAAGTGGTCGCTACCGATCGGGACGGCGATCTCGCCGGCACGCGCAAATGCCGGCTGCTCGCCGACCGTGGTGTACGCGCCCGCCGGCTGGACGGTGGTGTCGAAGAGCTGCACGGTGGTCACCGGATTGCCGTCGGCGCCGGTCCCGCCGATGAGCAACACCCCATTGAGTGCGGTGGCGGCAATCGCGAAGTCCGTACGCTTGATCGGGTTCGCCATCGCGACGGCGAGCGTGTGGTCGTAGTCGTTGTAGACGGAGACCGCATCGCTCGGAGCGCCGCTCGCGTCGCGTCCCCCGGCAAACAGCGCGCCGTAGGGGAGGAGCACACCCGAGATCCCGGTCCGCGCGGGTGCGAGCTTCACCGGCCCAGCGCCGATCGACATCGGCGCTGCCACGTAGATCACGATGTGCGCCTCGGTGGGGCCGAGCAGAAACGGCGGCGACGAGCCGGTCGCGATCAGGTTCTCACCGGCGTCGAAGCCCTCGAGTACGAGCTGATCGCCATCGCCCGCTGCGGTCAGCGAGATCGAGAGATCGAAGCCGCCGCTCGCGTTCTGCATCGTGTCCACGACCACGTCGTGTTCGATGAGCGACAGCCGGAGATGGGTCACGCTCGCGAGGAGCGTCGAACCGGGCGCGGTGGTCAGATCGAGGTTGATCGTGGCGCTCTGGCCGTTGCACGCGGCGGCGACCAGCAGGGCCGTGACGGCGAGCCTCTTCATGCGACGAGCGCCTCGATCGTCGCGCGGGCAACGCCGGCGATCCGCACGGTCTTGCGGCGTGACGACGCACCAGCGACCACCTCGATCGCTCCGCGCGCGACGCCGACCGACTTCGCGAGTAGCTCGATCACGGCGGCGTTCGCCTCGCCGTCGACGGGCGGGGCGGTGACGGCGAGCTTCAGGCGTCCATCGTGGATCGGGCCGACCTTCGCGCGGGAAGCGCGGGGCTGCACGAGCACGTCGAACGTGACCGCGCCGTCGGCCTCCGTGATCCTCACTTGCCGCCGCGCCCGAGCTCGCGCGCGCGCTTGGTCGCGGTCTCGACCGCGTTGATCAGCGTGGTGCGGAGGCCGCCCTCCTCGAGCGTGTGGAGGCCCGCGATCGCCGTGCCGCCGGGCGAGGTCACCATGTCCTTCAGGTGGCCGACGTGCTCGTCGGTCTCGAGCAGCATCTTCGCGGAGCCCATCACCGTCTGCGCAGCGAGGCGCTGCGCATTGCGGCGCGACAGGCCGACCTTCACCCCGGCATCGGCGAGCGCTTCGAGGATCAGGAAGATGTACGCGGGACCCGAGCCCGACAGGCCGGTGACGGCATCGAGGTGGATCTCGTCGAGCACCACGGTGATGCCCACGGCATCGAACATCGCCTTCGCGGTGGCGAGGTCATCCGGGTTCGCGTGCTTGCCGCCGGAGATCGCGGTGGCGGCCGCCCCGACGAGCGCGCAGGTGTTCGGCATCGCGCGCACGACGCGCACTCCATCGGCGACCGCGGTCTCGATGGCCTCGGTGTCCACACCGGCGGCGATCGAGATCACGAGCGTGCCGGGCTTCAACTGGTCGCCGACCTCGCGCAGGACCTTGTCCATGATCTGCGGCTTGACCGAGAGCACGACGATCTGTGCGCCGCGCGCGACCTCGCGGTTATCGGCGGTCACCTCGATCGCGTAGGCCTTCGCGAGCTCGTCGAGCCGCTCGCGGCGCGGGCCCGACGCCTTGATCCGATCTGCCGCAACGTGGCCGCCGCGGACCAGGCCGCGGATCAGCGCCTCGGCCATGTTGCCGGCACCGATGAACCCGATCGAGGACGAGGCGAGGATCGACACCGGCATGGGTGTAGCACGGGTGCCTCAGGCGTAGCGAAGCCAGGCGGCGATGTCGCCGAGCGCGCACACCTCGTCGATGGCGCCCGCGTCGACCGCCGCCTTGGGCATGCCGTAGATCACGCTCGTAGCCTGATCCTGCGCGAGCGTCTTACCGCCGCCGCGCTTGATCGCGAGTGCTCCGGCAGTGCCGTCCTTGCCCATGCCGGTCATTACCACGCCGAGCGCGCGGCGCTCGTAGACCTTCGCCGCGGAGATCATCGTGATATCGGCGGCGGGGCGGCACCCGTTGACCATCGGGCCGTCCTTGAGCACGACGAACCCGCGCTCGTCGAACTCGAGGTGGCGGTCGCCCGGCGCGATCAGCACGGCGCCCGGCATCGGGCGGTCGCCGTTGACCGCCTCCCGCACGTTGACCCGGCTCGTCGCGTCGAGCCGCTCGGCGAGCGCGGCGGTGAACCCGGCGGGCATGTGCTGGACGATGACGACCGCGAGCTTGAGCTCGCCGGGCAGGGCGGGGACGACCTCGGAGAGTGCGGCCGGGCCGCCGGTGGACACCGCGATCACGCAGAGGCGCGGCGCCCCGAGCGGCAACGGCGTGCGCATCGCGTTGATCGTCCCGGAGTTGCGGACGGGCGCGGTCAGCGACGCAGCGCGCGGCTTCGCACTCGCAGCCGCAGTGACCTTCGCGATCAGATCCTCGGCGATCTTCGAGATGTCCACGGAGACCTCGCCGGCGGGCTTCGTGACGAAGTCGACCGCGCCTGCAGCGAGCGCGTCGAACGTCTCCTTCGCGCCCTGCTTGGTGTGCGCGGAGAACATCACGACGGGCGTGGGGCGCGCCTGCATCACCGCGCGCACCGTATCGGCGCCGTTCATGCCCGGCATGTTGAAGTCCATCGTCACGACATCGGGCTTGAGCTTCGCGATCTGCGCGAGCCCGTCGTTGCCATCCTTCGCCTGGCCCACCACCTCGAAGCCCGCCGTGGTCAAGGTCTTCGCGATCGCGGCGCGCATGAACAACGAATCGTCGACGATGAGCACGCGGATCTTCTTCATTCCACTTCCTCCGCGAGAGACTCGACGACGTAACCCGTGACCGGTGTGGATACCCCTTTGAGCTGCAGGCCGGTCAGCTCGCGCACGTTCGCGCGAGCGCCGAGCACAGCGCGCGTCGACGCCGAGACCAGAACTTCGTTGGGCGGGCACTTCGCCTCGTAGCGATTCGCCTGGTTCACGGTGTCGCCGATCACGGTGTAGTCACGCCGCACCACACGCGATCCGAGATCGCCGCGCACCACGGGCCCGGTGTTGATGCCGATCCGCATCGCGAGGTTGATCGATCGGCCCTGGTTGAAGAACGGCATCGCGGCCTGCATCGCGAGCGCCGCACGCACGGCGCGCACGGCTGGTGGGGGCGCCCCGCGGACCTCGTCGTAGATCGCCATGATCGCGTCGCCGATGAACTTGTCGATGTCGCCGTTGTGCTGCTTGACGATCGGACACATGACGTCGAAGTAGTCGTTGAGGAGCGTGATCAGCTCCGACGGCGTGAGGTTGACCGACATCGGCGTGAACCCAACGAGATCGGAGAACATCACCGCGACGTTGCACTCGTCGGCGCGGAACGCGAGTGTCTCGCCGCGCAGGGCGCGGTCCTCGGCGGCGGCACGTGCCCCCTCGGAGATGAACAATGACGACGCTTCCTTGTAGGCGATCAGCCGGCGCTCGGCGAGCGTGCGTTCGACGAGCGCGAGGCACTTGTCCTGCGAGAACGGCTTCACGAGGTACGCCGACGCACCGGCCGCGCGCATCTGCGCCATGTCGCGCTTCGAGTCGCGTGCGGTCAGCATGATCACGGGGATCTGGCGCAGCTCGGGATCGCGACGCAGCGCGTGGACGAGCTCGAAGCCGGTCATCACGGGCATCTCGTAGTCGCTGACGATCAGCGCGGGCCGCAGCGTCTGCGCCTTCTCGAGCGCGATCTTACCGTTCTCCGCGGTGGTCACCATGAACCCCTGGCGGGACAGGCAGTCCGCGACGTAGTGGCGCTGCGCCGGCGAATCGTCGACGACGAGCACGCGCTCGCGCGACGCCGGGAGCGAACCCTGCACGAGCGCACGCACGCGAGTCGAGAGCTCCTCGGGGATCACCGGCTTCACGAGGTAGTCGTCGGCGCCCGCGTCGAAGCCGCGCTCGAGATCGGCGGCCTGACCAAGCGAGCTGCACATGAGGACCGGCACGTGCGCCATGTTCGGATCGCCCTTGAGCGCCTTGCACACGCCGTAGCCATCGAGCTTCGGCATCTCGATGTCGGTGATCACGAGATCCGGCTGCTTCGCGCGAGCGAGCGCGACCGCCTCCTCCCCGTCGTACGCCGACAGCACCTCGTAGCCATCGTCCTCGAGGATCGGCACCGTGTGGCGGTGGATCATCGCCGAGTCGTCCGCAACGATGATCAGGCGCTTCGCGCGCGTGGTGGCGCCGAACACGTCGAGAACCTCGGCGTCGGAGAACGGCACCAGCAGGAACCCATCGGCATCGACATCGCGTGCGATCGCACGGTCGGCGGCGGCGAGGCCGAGCACGATGGCGGCGGTCGGCTCGCTGCCGGCGCGCAACATCGCCACGGTGTCCGCGAGCGATCGATCGGGCAGGCGGCGGGGCAGGAGAGCTGCCCGTGGTGCGAGCTCGTCGAGGCGCGCCTCGAGCTCGGCGACCGAGGTCACGGCCGTCACCGTGTGGCCGAGTGGCTCGAGCGGCCGGCGCGCGAGCGCGGCCAGCACGGGCTCGTCGGAGACGATCACGATGTTCACGTGGCGTCTCCCTCGTCGGCCGGTGCCGTGTGCCCGAGGAGCTTGCGGACCACCTTGAGCATCAGCGTGCGGTCGTGCGGCTTCGTGATGTACTCGTCGACCCCGGCATCGAAGCCGCGCACCCGGTCGATGCGTTCGCCCATGCTCGTGACCATGATGATCGGCGTCTCGGCGTACTCGGGCGTCGCACGCAACGCGCGCGTCAGCTCGTAGCCGTCCATGCGCGGCATCATCACATCCGTGGAGATCAGGTCGAACCGGCGCGATCGCGCGAGCTCGAGCCCGTGCTGGCCATCGACCGCCACCGTGACCACGTAGCCCGCATCCACGAGCAGACGGCGAAGAGCCTCGCGCACGATGTCGGAGTCCTCGACGAGGAGCACGTGCGATCCGGTGCCGCCGGCGACCACGGCCGGGCGCACTCGCCGCGCGCCGCCGGGCTGCGCGAGGCCGCGCGCGATGATCGCGGGCACGTCGAGGATCAACGCCACGCGATCGGCGAGCAGGGTGGCGCCGGCAACGCACTTCGCGCCGGCGAGCAGCGGGCCGAGCGACTTGATCACGATCTCTCGCTTGCCGATCAACTGATCGCAGACGAGTGCGTAGAAGTGGCCGCCGTGGTCGACGAGCACCAGATGGAGCTCGGCAGCATCGGCACCGTCGTCGAGCTCGAGCACTTGCTCGAGGCGGATCAGCGGCACGTGCTTTCCGCGGACCACGCAGACCTCGCGCTCGCCGATCATCTCGACCTCCGACGCCTTGATCGTCAGGACGCGCTGCACCATATCGAGCGGAATGGCGAAGGTCTCGCCGCCCGCGCGCGCGACGACGACCTGGATGATCGCGAGGGTGAGTGGGAGCTTCAACACGAACGCGCTTCCTTGGCCGGGGGTGGACTCGACCTCGATCGTTCCCTTGAGACGCGTGACGATGGTCTGGCGCACGACGTCCATGCCGACACCGCGTCCGGAGACCTCGCTGACCTGCGCGGCGGTGGAGAAGCCCGCGCGGAAGATCAGCTCGCGAGCGGTGCGATCCTCCATGGCCTCGGCTTCGGCTACGCTGATCACGCCCTTCTCGATTGCCTTCGCCTTGAGCTTCGCGGGATCGAGGCCTTTGCCGTCGTCGCTGACCCGGATCTCGACCTGGTTGCCGCGATGGGCGGCGGCGAGGGTGATCACGCCCTCGAGCGGTTTGCCGGCGGCGGCGCGCGCATCAGGGGGCTCGATCCCATGGTCGACGGCGTTGCGGACGAGGTGCATGAGGGGCTCGTCCACGGCTTCGACGAGCAGCTTGTCGAGCTCGGTCTCGTCGCCGATCAGATCGAGCCGCGCGCGCTTGCCGAGGTTCGCCGCGAGGTCGCGCACGGTGCGCACGTGCTTGCGGAACACACCGGCGACCGGGACCATCCGCAGGCGCATCACCTGCTCGCGCAACTCGTCGGAGATCGCATCGAGGCGATCCGTGCCGCGATCGAGGTCCACCGTGACCTCGGCGAGGACCCGCTCCACGCGCGATAGCTCCTCGCCGAGATGGTCGAGCCCCTTCTGAAGTGAGCCACCGCTCGTGCTGCGCGCGGAGTGGACCTTCCGTGCGACCCCGCGATCCGCGGCGAGCTCGGTGGTGATCGAGCCGAGCGACGACACTGCGCCGCGGAGGCCATCGCGGCCGAGCACGAGCTCGCCGACGAGGTTCATCAGGCGGTCGAGCTTGTCGAAGTCGACGCGGATCGTGGCGCGCGCCTCGGCGCCGGCGTGCGAGGCGGTCGGCGTGGCGGCGGGCCCAGCGGAGGCGCGTGGCGCAGCCGTCACCGGCGCGCCGGGGTTGCGCAGGCGGGCGACGATCGGTGCCGGATCCACCGTGATGGGCACGCGACTGCGGGCCTGGGCGATCATGTCGCGCAGCCCATCGAGCGCGGAGAGGAGGGCATCCACCACGGCGCCGTCGGCCGCGCGGCCCGAGTCGCGGATCTGACCGACGAGATCCTCGGCGGCGTGCGCGAGCTGGTTGACGGGCGACAGCCCGACCATCGCCGAGCTGCCCTTCACCGTGTGCATGTCGCGGAACACGTCGCGGAGTAGCTCGGCGTCATCGGGCCGGCGCTCCATGTCGACGAGCTTTCCCGCGAGTGCCTCGACTCGCTCGGTGGCCTCGTCGAAGAACAGATCGATCATGTCGTCGTCGACCGCGGGCGTCCACACGAAGCTCGCCGTACCCGGAGCGGCAAGGGCGGCGGTGGGGCCACTCTGCGGCGGCGGCACGAAGACGCGCGGCGCGCGCACCGGCCCCGAGCCAGTCGTTTCAAGCGCACTCGCGTGCTCGGCGAGCCCGAGTCCCTCGACGCGCGCACCGGATTTGTCCGCGTTCGCGAGCTGTACGAACGCGGCGTGCAGCAGGGCGACGGCCGAGGTCACGGGCTCGGTGCCCGCAGTGTTGTCGCGGTCCAGCGCACGCTCGATCGCGAGCGCGAGGACCCCGACATCGTCGGCGCCGATCAACATGCTCGACAGGCCGATGCGGAACGCGAGGTGCGCGAGCGAGCCGAGCCGCTCCGCATTTCCGACGGCATCGGCCAGCGTGGTCGCGTCGGCGAGGCCGGCCGCGACGAACTGGGTCCATAACGCCTCGCCGCTCATCGCGGATCCTCGGCGAGCCCGTGGCGCGACAGCCAGCGCCGCGCACCCGGGCGCGTGGTCTGCAGCGCGATCTCGATGCCTGCCGCGCGCGCTGCAGCGCAAGCTCGGCGCAGCACCGGCGCGAGGTCATCGTGCAGGAGGTCGGCGGGATCGAGATCGATGACCAACCGCCGCAACCCGCCGATCGCGAGCCGCTCGCCGATCTGCGTGGTCAGCACCGGCGCTTGCGGCGTGCCCGCGAGCACGAGGACGTCCTCGGTGCGCGCGGTAACCGGCGCCGCCGGCGGGATCACGATCGCCGGGCTGCTCTGCGGGGGGCGCCGCAGTTCGGGCACCGGCGTCCTGCGATCGCTTCCGCCCTCGCGCCGCACGTAGACCACCGCATCGCCCGAGCGCTGTGCCTCGAGCTCGTCGAGATCGCGCAGCGACTCGCTGTATCCCACGAACACGAACCCGCCGGGCAGCGTGGCGCCGAGCAGCCGATCGAGCGCGCGCTTGCGCCCCTCCGGCGAGAAGTAGATGAGTACGTTGCGGCACCACACCATGTCGCAGCCGCGCGGGGCGGCGACGTCGAGCAGGTTTGCGCGCTCGAACGTGACCAGTCGCCTCAGCGCGGGGCGCACGCGGATCACGTCGCCGTCCACCTCGAATGCGTCGTGCCACTCGAACGGCACGTCCTCGAGATCCTCGAGCGGATACTCGCCGCGCTCCGCGACCTCGATCGCCTCGGCGCTCATGTCCGTCGCGTGGATCTCGATCGCGTGGTCGGGCAGGGCGTGCGCGAGCACGATCGCGAGCGTGTACGGCTCCTCACCCGAGGCGCAGCCCGCGCTCCAGACGCGCACGGTTCGCCTTGCACGGGCCCGCAGCACAGGAACAACCAGATCCAGCAGCGCGGCGATCTGCGGCTTGTGGCGGAACAAGCTGCTCTCGCCGACCCGCACTGTCTCGACGAGCGTGCCGAGCTCCGCGTGGCCACGACCGCTCTCGATCAGGTCCAGATACGCATCGGGCGTGAGCGCGAGCGCCGCGATCCGGGCAGTGGTTCGCGCGTCGACGACCCACGCCGGGAGCTGGAGCCCCGCGTGCTCGGCGAGCCGGCGCGCGACGCCGGCGAGGATGTCGGGCGCGAGTGGCACGCGTCAGTCGTGCTCCTCGAGGCGTGGCTTCGCACGCGTCGTACGCGATGCAGCGGGGAGGGCGCGCTTCGCGATGCCCTCGACGCGCTTGGCGGCCGTGTTGCCCAGCTTGCTGCCATCGAGGTTGAAGCCACCGATCGATTCCTCGAGCTCGAAGGCGAGCTCGTGCAGCTTCTCCGCCTGGACCACCGATTCCTCCGAGCCCGAGAGCACCTCGGTCGCGATATGGCGGACCGCGTCCATGTTGCGCGCGATCTCGTCGGAGACCATCGCCTGCTCCTGAACAGCCGTCGCGGTCTCCTTGACGACGGAGATCAGCTGACCGAGACCGGTCAACGTGGACGTGACGAGCGCAGAGCCGTTCCCGACCTCGCGTGCGCCGTGCTCCATCGACGTGATCGCCGCCTGCGTCTGTTCCTTCACCGTCTGGATCAGTGCCTCGATGTCCTTCGCGGACTGGCCCACGCGCCGCGCGAGCGACGACACCTCGTCGGCGACGACCGCGAAGCCGCGGCCTTGCTCGCCGGCATGCGCCGCTTCGATCGAGGCGTTGAGCGCGAGCATCGAGGTCTGCTCGCTGATCTGTCGGATCACCTCGACGATGTTGCCGATCCGCTTCGAGCTCTCGGCGAGCTCGCGCATCTTCTCGGCCGCATCGTCGACGGAGACCTGGATCTGCGTCATGCGCGATACGGCGGCGTTGACCGCGGTGGTCGATTGCTCCGCCACATCGGTCGCCTGCGCCGCGTTGCCCGCGACCGTCTGGATCGATGCCGAGAGCTCCGTGACCGCGGTGGTCGAGCTCTCGATCTTCAACGTCTGATCCTTGAGGCCGCCGAGCATCTCGCGCGATGCAGCGCTGATCTCGGCGCTCGATGCGCCGACCTGGAACGCGGCCGATTGCACGCCGCTCGCGAGCGTCTGCACGCGCGCGAATACCTGGTTGATGTTGTCGGCGAGGTCCGCCGTCTCGTCGCGCGAGTTGACGACGATCCGCTGCGTCAGATCCGTGTCGCCGGCGAGCAGGGCGCGCGACTGCTCGACCATCTGCTTGATCGGGCGCGTCACCCAGAATGCGAGGCCCGACGCGATCAGCAGCGACAATCCGATGCCGACACCGATCTCGAGCCACGGCAGCGAGCTCGCGGGGTCGATGACGTGGGCACGGCTGCGCGTGATGCACAGCTTGCCGACGGTGCCGGGGTCGCCGTTCTTGTAGCCGTCGGCCGGCTCGCAGTAGAAGTCATAGTCATTGTCCTTCAGCCGGATCACCTCTCGCGTGTCGTCGCCGACGGTGACCTTGGCCAGCTTGTCAGGCTGCAGCGCTCGAGTGGTCTCCCCGGGATCGCCGGGGATTGCGGACGCGAGCAGCGTCAGCCCGTCGATCAAGACGGGACGGTAGCGGAGCGTGGGATCGTCATCCGTCTGGTCCGAATATTCGTCGACCATTCGCTGGAGCTTCACGCCGATCATGACGCCGCCGACGGTTTGCTCCGTGCCAAGGGCGTGGACCGGCATCGCCGATACCTGATACGCGACGTTGTCGACGACCTGGAGCTGATGCGCGAACATGCCGCCGCCCCGCGCCTTCTCCACGGCGGCGATCGACGCCATCTGAGCCGCGCTGATCGGTGACTTCGGCGGTGCCCACAACATCTTGCCGGCCGCGTTGAAGACGATGAACACGTCCGGACGGATCCCGTTCGTACCAGAGATGCGATCGAGCAGGCTCTGCGAGGTCCCCGGTAGGTCCACGTCGTTCGCGTCGACGGCGAGGCCTGCCGCCTTGGCGAGTGCTTCGCGGAGATTGTTCTCTCCGGCAACGATCTCCGTGGTGGCCGAGAGTCCGCGTCCGGTGCGATCCTGAAAGAACTCGTAGCGGCGGAGGTGCTTCACGAGGAAGGCACCACGGTTCGCGAACTGCGACTTCTGCTTGACGACGAGGGTCCCACCGAACAACAGAAGCCCCGCGAGCAACAAGCACGCGAACAGGAACTTCAGGAACATCGGGAACCGCAGCTGTTTCTTGCTGCTCATGCGAGCCTACCTTCGTCAGACGTTTCCGCGATCTCGCGCAGGGGTTCAGCGGTGAGCACGGCCTTCGCGTCGAGGACGCGCACCGTGCCGGTCGAGGTTGCCGCGATGCCGGCGAGCAGCGCCGCGACCTCGCTCGGAAGATTGTTCGGCGGCAGCTCGAGCGCCTGATCGATGGTGCGCAGGTCGCGCAGCCGGTCGACGATCACGCCGGCGGTCCCTGCCGCGTGCTCGATGACGACGATCTTCGAGTCCTCGCCGACGTCGGTGCGCGGCATGCCGAGCAGCACGCCGAGATCGATCACCGGCACGATCTCGCCGCGCAGGCTGAATACTCCGGCGAGGCACGCAGGCGTGAGAAACACGCGCGTCACGGGTTGCACCGGCAGCGTCTCGCGGACGTCGCCGATCGGCAGCGCCAGCTCCTGACCGCGTAGCTCGAAGCAGACGAGCCGCAGGCTCTCGGTTCCCGACCGGTCGTCCACCATCGAGCCGAGAGGTTACCCGATGTTGAAGTCTTCCTTCGCATGCTGGGCGCCGCTACCGTCCGCGAACCGCGCGAGTTGCGACCGCGCGAAGATCTCGTGAGGCTCTCCACCAGTCAGCCACTCCGCATAGAGCTTGCCGATGATCGGAGCCATCATGAAGCCGTGGCCGACGAAGCCGCATGCGAGGAAGAAGTCGGGATGGCCCGGCGCCGGCCCGAGGATGGGGTTGCCGTCGGGGGATTGGTCGTATGGGCCGGCCCACTGGCGGAGGATCTTGATGTCGCCGAGCACGGGCATCAGGCGCACGAGGCGCCTGGCATAGGTGGCGAGGAACTCCAGCGTGGAGCCCATCGCGTACGTCGAGCCGTGGCCCGGCAGCGACACCCCGCCGACGATCTCACCGCGCATCGACTGGCTGCAGTACAGGCCGCTCGCGAGCTCGCTGACCATCGGTCTCAGGAATGGCTTCAGCGGCTCGCTCGAGCAGATTTCGTGGCGGATCGGCCAGGTCGGCACCTGCACGCCGATCAGCGCCGCGAGCTTGGGTGACCACGCACCGGTCGCATTGACCACGCGGCGCGCGCGCACCGCACCGCGCGGTGTGTGCACGATGTAGCCGCCGCCGGCCATCGGCTCGAGACCGCCGACCGGCGTCTGCGTGAAGATCCGCACGCCATACGCTGCGGCCTGCCGCGCGTAGCCCCACAGGAACGGCCACGGGAACAGGATGCCGTCGCTCGGGTTATACGACGCCCCGACGATACCGGAGAGGTTGAGCTCGGGGACGATATCGAGTGCCGCCTTCGGCTCGAGCATCCGCGTGGCCACCCCGCAGCGATTCTGCAGCGCGATGTTCTTCTCGAGCCGCGCGACCTCCTGCGCATTGCGCGCGAGGAACAGGTAGCCGCCCTGGCGGAACCACACGTTGACACCGAGGTCGACGGCGAACCGCCGGCACAGCTCGACGGACTCCTGCATGAGCCGGATGTTGATCTCTGTCGACCACTGCTGGCGCACGCCGCCGCCATTGCGGCCCGACGCACCCTCGGCGAGATAGCCGCGCTCGAGCACGACCACGTCGTGGAGCCCGAGCTTCGCGAGGTAGTACGCGATCGCGAGCCCGATCACGCCGCCGCCGACGATCGCGATCTCGGCGCTCTCGGGGACGGGACCGTTCGTGCCTTCGAGCGTGGCCGGCAACCGGATCTCGCCGGAGACGTCGGCGCGAGTCTCGTCCTCCTCGTCGTCGATCGCCCCCTGCACCTACGCTTCTCCTTCGTCGTCGCCGAGATCGTCGGGGAACCGGTGCGCGCCGGGATCCTTCGCGAGGAGCTTGAGCGGCGTCGGCGCGATGGGAGGGCGGGACGTGAACGCCGGGATGCCGCTCGGGTGCTGCTGCGTGATCCGTGCGAGCTGCAGCGCGACGACCGCGAGGCACTCCTTGCCCTGACACGGCCCGGTACCAAAGCCCGTGTAGCGCTTGACCTCCTCGATGTCCTTGTAGCCGCGCGACACCGAATGCTCGATGTCACTCAGCGTGACGTCCTCGCATCGACACAGCACGATCTTGCCCGGCATCAGCGCCTCGCCCCGAGCAAGTTCTGCGCGACCCGCGCGCCATCCACGGCGGACGCGGCCGCTCCGCGGTAGCCGGTGACATCGCCGCACGCCCACACATTCGCCGCGGTGGTCTGGCCGAGCTCGTTCGTGACAACACGGAAGCCGCCCGCCGCCTCGTCGAGCACGACGGTGCAACCTTGTTGGCGTGGGCCCTCGGACGCGGGCGCCGGCGTGGCAGCGACGGCGATCAGATCGCAGTCGAGCCTGCCGCGCTTGGTATCGACCGCGGATGTCCAGCCGCGACCGCGGGTGCCGGACACGTCCGCCAGCGGGACACGCGTGACGTCGGCTCCCGCGGCGGACAGCGCGTCCGCGAGCGCGACGACATCGCTCTCGAGATCGGGTCCCTCGACGATGCAGATCTTGTCGCCGGCGAGGATGCCGTGATCGACGAGCAAACGGCCGACGGCGCGCGCGGCGATCACGCCCGGACGATCGTTGTCCGGGAACGGTAGATTGACGACGTAGCCACCGGTCGCCCAGATCCATTGCCGCGCGTAGATCCGGTGTAGACGCTCGGGCGCGGACACCGCGAGTACGCCGCCGTCGTCCTCGGGAAAGAAGCCGATCGCCGTCGAGCGCGCGAGCACCGTGACGCCGGCCTGCACGGCCTCGCCCCACCGCGTCTCCGCGATCTGCCGCCCGAGCCGCGGATCCGTGCGCAGGCTGCCACCCGGGCGCAGCTGATCATCGACGAGCACGGTCGAGCGTCCGCCGCGCGCCGTCGTCGTCGCAGCCGCGAGGCCGGCGGGACCGCCGCCGATCACGCAGACGTCGACATCGAAGCGATGCACCTCCGGCAGCTCCGTCGCGGCGGCGTCCGGCAGCTTGCCGAGGCCCGACAGTTGACGGACGACCTTGTTCGCGAGCTTGTTCAGCATCGACGAGCCAGTCATCAGCGTGTGGTGATCCATCCCGCGCGAGAACAGGAAATCGACCGCACCGAGGAGATCTATCTCGGCCGAGGGGAACGCGTTCTGGCCCTCGACCTCGGCGCCTGCGCTGCAGGGCGCCTGACAAGCGCGAAGGTTGGGAACACCGCCGATGCGGACCAGGCAGCCGCTGCAGTGGCCTTCGAAGCAGAAGAACGTTCGTGGTCGGTGGTACTTGAGCGAGCGCGACAGGATCTTCCCGCCACACGCCAGGGTCGCCGCGGCGAGGCTCTCGTCGCCATAGGCTCGCACAGCGGAGCCTGCGATCCTGACCTCGACCGCTTCGCCCCGCACGCCTTCGTGTCCGGGAAGCCGGCGCGCCACGCACGTTTCTACCACGGACACCCGCCCGATCGGTGGCAGGCAAAACGTCCTCACTTCGTTGCGTCCCGAGGGAAGCGTGCGTTACCGTTCACGCTCGAAAGGACAGGGGATCCCGAATGGCGACTCCAACTAGGCCGTGTCCGTACTGCGGCGCCGCAGTGCTGATGAACGCGCCGGCGTGCGGAACGTGTGGTCGGCCGATGCCGCCGATGCAGCAAGGCAATCCGGGCGCGCAGCCCGCGAAGACGATGTTCGGTGTTGCAGCACCCATGGTGCCGGGTCGCGGACCCGCGCCTGCCGGTCCGCAGCAGCCGGGTCGTCCGGGAACGCCGCCGCAGCAGGGCGGATTCGCGCCTCCGCCGCAGCAGGGGTTCGGCCAGCAGCCACCGCCGCAGCAGGGCTTCGGCCAGCCGCAGCAGCCAGGCTACCCCCCCGCCGGTCCGCAACCCGGACAGCAGCCGGGTGGCTATGGTCAGCCGCCGCAGCAGGGTCAACCGAACCCGGCGTACGGTCAGCCGCAACCAGCGCCGGGCGGCTTCGGCCAGCCGCAGCAGCAGCCGAATCCGTACGGCCAGCCGCAGCAGCAGCCGGCTGGTTATGGTCAGCCGCCGCCGCAGCAGGCCAACCCGTACGGTCAGCCGCAGCAGCCCGCTCCGGGTGGGTACGGCCAGCCGCCGCAGCAGGGTCAACCGAATCCGGCCTACGGCCAGCCCCCGCCGCAGCAGGCGAACCCCTACGGTCAGCCCCAGCCGGCTCCCGGCGGCTTCGGCCAGCAGGCACCGCAGGCGAACCCGTACGGCCAGCCGCAACCGCAGGCGAATCCGTACGGCCAGCCGCAACCGCAGGCGAATCCGTACGGTGCGCCTGCCGGTGGTGGATACCCGCAGGCGCAGCCGGGCTTCGGCGCTCCGCAGCAGGATCTGCCGGGACCGCTCGACGACATCGCGCGCAAGCTGCCGGGCTCGGCGCCGGGAACGATCTTCGGCTTCCCCGTCTCGCAGCTGCGGGATGGTGGCTTCCAGAAGAAGATGCTGTTCATCGCGGGTGTCGCGCTGATCGCGTCGGTCCTGGTGCCGTACAGCATCAGCCCGATGATCTTCGCGTGGTCGGTCGGCGGCTTCGGCGGCTTCATCTGGCCGATCATCGCCGGCGGTCTGTACCTCCTGCTCACGGCGGCTCCGGCCGACATGCGCGCGAAGGTTCCGCCCGTTGTCCTGCAGTGGATCCCGTTCGGCGTCGCGTATGCGGGCATCTTCATCTCGAACATGGGCATGGGCGCGATGGGCGGCGGCGGCGGCGGCATGCCTGGTGGCGGTCTGTACATCCTCGGCTATTCGACGCTGATGTTCGGCCTGCTCGCGCGTATCGCGCAGCCGCAGGATCAGACGGCGCGCATCATCATCGCCGTCGGCGCGGGCTGCCTCATTCCGACCCTGTTCAGCTTCCTCGGTGTCGCGTTCAGCTTCGGCCACTTCCCGGCGCTGATCATCATCCACAACCTGATCTTCGTGCTGGTGCTCATCCTCGGTGTGTTCTGCATCGTGTTCGTGATCCCACCGAAGAAGCTGCCGCCTGCGCTGCAGGCCGTGGATGCTCTCGCTCCGATGATCGCTGCGGTGCTGCTCGCGTGGCTCCCCGTGCAGCAGGTGATCATCGCGCTCGCACTCCTCGTGCACCTGCACGCGGGCATCAGCGCGATCCTCATCCTCGCGCACGGCCTCCTTCCGATCATCGCGTACTTCGGCGTCCTCATGATGGCGGCGCCTGCTGCGTACGAGGAAGCGATGGCGATGTTCGGCGGCAAGAAGGGTGGCGGTCAGCCGCCGCAGCCGCCCGCCGGTGGCGGTGGCTACCCGCCGCAGGGCGGAGGCTATCCCCCGCAGGGTGGTGGTTACCCGCCGCAGGGCGGAGGCTACCCGCCGCAGGGCAGTGGTGGTGGCTACCCGCCGCAAGGTGGCGGTGGTGGCTACCCGCCGCAAGGCGGCGGTGGTCAGCAGGGCGGCGGCGGCGGCTGGCAGTAAGTAGCCCCTCCCTCGGCCAATCGCGGCCCGAAGCCTTCCGCTTCGGGCCGTTTCTGTTTTTCGGGGTTACGCTCCGCCCATGCGCGAACGTGGTCTGGAGTTCAAGGTCGGCCTGCTGATCCTGATCTCGACAGCGATCCTCGTCGGCTTCGTCTTCATCCTCGGCAACTTCTCGCTGCGCTCGGGCTTCGAGATCCGGCTCGACTACGACTACATCGGGAGCTTGCAGCCCGGCGCGCCGGTGAAGGTCTCCGGCATCAAGGTCGGCAAGGTGAAGAAGATCGAGTTCATCGGCGGCGCGATCGATCCGGAGATCAAGCAGCGCGTGCAGGTCCGCGTCACGGCGTGGGTCGAGGATCGCGTCAGCGACTCGATCCGCAGCGACGCCGAGTTCTTCATCAACACCGCCGGCGTGCTCGGCGAGCAGTACCTCGAGATCGTCCCGGGCAAGGACTGGAACAAGCCCCCGATCGCGGCGAATGCGATCATCCACGACGAGCACTACGTCCACAGTCCGCCGCGCACCGACCTCGTGGTCGCGCGCCTTTACGAGGTGCTCGACGGAGTCGCCACCGTGCTGCGCGATGACCGCGAAGCGATCAAGCATCTGCTCTCGAACAGCGCGAGCGCGATCGCCGAGATCAACAAGCTCCTCGTCGACAACCGCCAGGGCATCGGGGACCTGATCGCTTCCGCGGGCGGGCTGGCGGCCGAGGGTAAGACCACGCTCGCGAAGGTCAATGCGGGCCTCGGCGATGGCCGCCCGATCGCGAATCTACTGTCCAGCGCCGACGGCATGATGGGTGCGGTCCGGACCTCGCTCACCACCCTGACGCCGACCGCCTCGGCATTCATGACCGATGCCACGCGCGTGACTGGCCTCGTCACCGACCAGCGCCTGAAGTCGGTCGACAAGGCGCTCGACAGTGCGGGTGCAGCGGCGGGGCGAGCGGCCACGCTGCTCGACAACACGAACGGAATCGTCGTCGACATGCGCGCGGGAAAAGGCACCATCGGCGCGTTGCTCTCGCGTGACGAGCTGTACTCGGACATCCGCGAGCTGATCCGCGACCTCAAGCGCAATCCGTGGAAGTTCTTCTGGAAGGAATGAGACGTTTGCGGAGCATGCGAGGCGATCCTTGAGCTTGCTCGCGCAGGACGCCGGCCTGACCCGCAAGGTCGGTGCGATCACCCTCGTCGTGGCCGTGGCCGCGGTCGCATTCTTCGTGTTCGTCTATCACCGCATCGAGCTCGGCTCGCGCGCGCACATCAAGGTCTATCTCGGCCACGGCGCCGGCCTGCGCGAGAAGGCGAGCCTGGTCGTCGGCGGGCAGCGCATCGGCTACATCGAATCCGTCGAGAACGTGCTGCACGGCCAGAGCGACGTGCTGGGTGACGGCGTTGGCATCGTCGCGGTCGTGGCGATCGATGGCGATCAGCTCTGGAAAGTGCCCGCGGACGCCGTGGTCTTCGTGTCATCGCGCGGCCCGCTCTCGGAGAAGTACCTCGAGGTCGCACCCGGCAAGCACGGCGCCGAGCCCGGTCCGCCGATCCGCGAAGGCGCCGAGCTCCGCGCCGCCGATCCGCCGAGCATCGACAACGTCCTCCAGCGGATCTGGACGAACACGGGTATCGTGCGCGAGTTCATCAAGGACGCCGGCCCCGAGATGGCCGAGCTGCGCACGCAGCTTCTCGCACTGGGCACGAATCTCGACAGCATCGCCACCAGCAATCCCAGGCTCGCCGCGTTCGCGCTCGCCGTCGAGGTCCGCGGCCTCGTCGCCGAGGCGAAGCAGACCTACGACGTCGGGCTCGGTGGCGACGCCGGCCTCGCGCACGTCCGCGCCACCATCACCAGCGCGCGCCAGACGCTCGCGCAGGCGCGCACCGCGGTCGACAAGCTCCAGCCGCTTGTCGCCGTGCTCGCCGGGGACGTCGCGCGCATCGGAGGCACCATGGCCGAACAGAACCCATCGGCCAAGCTCGATGCGATCCTCGCGCAGGCGCGCGTCGCGATCGACAAGGTCGATCCGCTGCTCGCAAAGCTCGACGACATCAACGCCCGGCTCGCACGCGGCGAGGGTTCGATGGGCCGGCTGATGAAGGATCCCGAGTTCCCCGAGGATGCGAAGGAGCTCGGCAAGATCATGAAGCGCCGCGCCTGGCGCATTCTCTTCAAGCCGAAGGACTGACCATGACGCGCCCCCTCCAGCCCGGCACGCCGATCCCTGACCTCTCGCTCCCCGGCTCCGACGGCGCGCCCGTCAAGCTGCGCGGCCTGGTCGGCGCCAAGACCCTGGTGCTCTACTTCTATCCGAAGGACCAGTCGCCCGGCTGCACGAAGCAGGCGTGCGGGTTTCGCGACGCCTACGAGACGTTCCTCGCGGCGGGCGCCGACGTGATCGGCATCAGCTCGGGGACACCCGAGGTGCGCAAGGAGTTCATCGCCGAGCACCGCATCCCGTTCAAGCTGCTGTACGACCACGCTGGCGCCGCGCGCGACGCGTTCGGCGTCGGCAAGTTCCTCGGGCTCGACATGCGGATCACGTTCGTGATCGATCGCAGCGGGCTCGTGCGGCACGTGACCGACTCGCAGCTCCGGGTCGGAAAGCACATCGTCGAGGCGATGGCGATGGTCAAGGAGCTCGCCTGACCGTCAGAACCCGGGCGTCTCCATCGGGCCCGAAGACTGGCCGCAGATGAACTGCTGGACGATCGGATCGGTGGAGGCACGGAGCTCGGCGGGTGTGGCCACGACGTGGACGATGCCCTGGTAGAGAAACGCGACTCGATCGGCGACGGCGAAGATCGAGACCGGGTCGTGCGAGACGACGATCGCAGTGACGCCGAGCTTGTCGGTGAGCTCCCGGATCAGGCGATCGATGCGGCGCCCCGAAACGGGATCGAGGCCGGTGGTGGGCTCGTCGAACAGCACGACCTCAGGATCGAGCGCGAGGGTGCGGGCGATCGCGGCCCGCTTGCGCATGCCGTCGGAGAGCTCCGCAGGATAGCGGTCGGCGTGCCTGGTCATGTGGACCTGCTCGAGCCGTCGCCGCGCCTCCTCGAGCGCCTCGGCGTGGGACAGGCTCTGGTGCTTGCGGAGGGGCAGGGCGACGTTCTCGACCAGGGTCATCGAGTCGAACAGGGTCGAGGACTGGAACACCATCCCGATGCGCTTGCGGATCGGAACGAACGCTTGTTCGGGGAGCTGGTCGACGCGCTTCCCATCGAACCAGACCTCGCCCGCATCGATGCGGAGTAAGCCGATCAGATGCTTGATCGTCACGCTCTTTCCGACGCCGGAGGTGCCGATGATGAACATGATCTCGCCCTTGTTGACGGCCAGGCTCATGCCGGTGAGGACGGGCTTGCCCGCGAACGCCTTCGAGACGTTCTTCCACTCGACGAACGCCGTCATAGATCACCATCCGTCAGGAACAGCGCCGCCGCGGAGATCACGAAATCGAGCACGATGACGGCGAACGAGCTGCCGATCACGGCGGCGGTGGTGGCCCAGCCCACGCCCTCGGAGCTCCCCCGCGCGCGCAGGCCGCAGAACCCGGCGACGACCGGGATCGCGGCGCCATAGGACGTGGCCTTGATGATGAAGACGATGAGGTGGCGCGGGCGGATCAGCGACATGTCGAAAAATAGATGTGGGTTGACGCCGAACGAGTACTGCGCGGTCAGGCCGCCGGCGGCGAACATCACCGTCGCGCCGAGCACGGAGAGCATCAGCGTCATGATCAGCGACGCGATGAACCGCGGGACGATCAGGTAGTCGATCGGCAGGACGCCGCTCATGCGGAGTGCATCGATCTGCTCGGTGACCTTCATCGACCCGATCTCGGCGGCGATGCCCGCGCCGACGCGCGTGGCGAGCATCAATGCGGTGAGCGTGGGGCCGAAGTCGCTGATGATGAGCCGCAGGTACTGCGGCCCGATCTGCGAGTAGTCGCCGGTGACGCGCGAGAGCTGCTGGCACGCCTGGTACGTCATCACCATGCCGATGAAGCCCAGGGTCACGATGATGAAGATCAGGCTGCGGTTGCCGATCGCGTGCAACTGGCGCGCGAGCTCACCCGTGGGGCGGTTCTTGCCGCGTCGGAACAGGCCCGCGATCGTGCCCACGTACACGCGCCACAGCTCGACCGCGACGTGACCGGCCAGGACCCCAGCGGCCCCGATCCGTTCGATGCGTCTCGTGAAGAAGCTCATGGCTAGCCGGTCATGTAGGTGAGAACGAAGTCGAGCAGCATGATCGAGACGGCCGCCGCGACGACCGCCGAGTTGACCGCCTTGCCGACGCCGACGGCGCCGCCGCGCACGGTGACCCCGAAGTAGCAGGAGGTCACGGCGATCGCGCCTCCGAATCCGATCGACTTGTACACGCCGTGCAGAAAGTCGTACGGCCGGAGGTTGTCGGCGAACGAGTAGTACATCGTCGACCAGTCGATGCCGAGCATCCCGCGCCCGACGAGGCTCGCGCCGAGCAGCGCGACAAGGTCGCCGAGGATGGTCAGCGCGACCAGCATCACGATCATCGAGATCACGCGCGGCACCACGAGGTAGCGCACGGGATCGATCGCGAGGGCGCGTAGTCCATCGAGCTGCTCGGTGACGGTCATCGTCGCGAGCTCGGCCGTGTTGTTCGCGCCGACCCGCCCCGAGAACATCAGCCCGATGAGGATCGGCCCGATCTCGCGGAGCACCGCGTAGCCCGCACCCCAGCCCGCGAGCGAGGTGGCGCCGAGCTTCTTCACGAACGGCCCGGTCTGCAGCATCATCAAGCCGCCGGCGAAGAACGCGGTGAGCATGACGATCGGCACCGAGCGGTTGCCCATCTTGTAGAGGTTCTTGACGAGCTCGCGCCGATCGATCCGCGGTGGCACGAGCGCGCGCAGCACCTGGCCCGTGAGGACGATGATGCCGCCGATCTCCTGCGTGACGCGCAGCGCGCCGGCGCCGAGGCTCTCGATCGCACGACCGCCGATCATACGGGGTCCGCCTGCGGCATGTCCTCGAGAGGGCCCTCGAGCTCGCCGCGGACGAACTGCCGGACCAGCGGATCGTCGGCGTCTGCGATCGTCGCGGCGGGACCGCGGTAGATGATCTTGCCGTGGTACAGGAACGCGATCTCGTCGACGAACTGCGCGAGCGCGGTCACGTCGCTGGAGATCGCGAGCACGGTCGCCTTGGTGCGCGCCTGGTCCGCGGCGAGCAGGTCGTAGATCTTCTGCGTGGTCACCGGATCGAGGCCGGCGGTTGGCTCGTCGTAGATCACGAGCTCGGCGTCCGCGACGGTCGCGCGCGCGATTCCGACGCGCTTCTTCATGCCGCCCGAGAGCTCGGCGGTGAGCTTCCGCTCGCTCCCCGCGAGGCCCACAGCTCTCAGTCGGTCGGCGACCCGCGTCGCGATCACGGCGTGATCGAACCCACCCCGCTGCTCGAGCGGGAATGCGACGTTGCGCTCGACCGTGAGGAAATCGAACAGCGCGTAGTTCTGGAACAGCATGCCGATCCGCCGGCGCAGCGGCCCGAGCTGGACCTCGCGCTTGCCGACGACGTCCTGCCCGAGCACGTGGATCTCGCCGCGGTCCGGCTCCTCGAGCCCGCACACGAGCTTCGCGATCACGCTCTTCCCCGACGCGGCAGGCCCGATCAGGCCGAGCTTCCCACCGACGGCGAGCTCGAGCGACACGCCGTCGAGCACCATGTGGTGCTCGTAGCGCTTGTAGACACCGGACAGGGTGATCGCCGGCTTACTCACACCCGGCCTCCGCGCGTCGAGCCCGGTACTTCGAGTCGGGCGATTCCTTCCCGAGCTTTGCGATCGCAGCGCACGCCTTGGCCTGGTTGCCGGCGGCGTGCTGGGTGACGGCGAGCTCGAACAGCGCATCGTCCTTGAGGATCGACGCGGGGTAGTCCTTGGGCAGCGTCTCGAACGCCTTGATCGCGCCCGGTAGATCGTGGAGGTCGTCGCGCAGCACGCGGCCGAGCAGGAGCTGCGCGTCGTCGAGCCAGATCGAGAAGTACGATCCGCTGATCCACGCGACGTCGCGCGTCGCGGTCAGGCCGCGCAGCCGCTTCACGGCGCCCTCCGGATCGCCCATCGCGCGCGAGATCCGCGCGCCGTTCCAGCGGGCGTCGTCGCGCAGTCCGCTCTTCGGATAGTCGACCGGGATGCGGTCGTAGAGCGCGCGTGCGGCGGCGGCATTGGAGAGCTCGTGCTCGCTGAGATCGGCGAGCGACCACACCAGGTTGTCCGCTAGCGCGGTCTTGGCCAGCGGAGTGAGGAGCTTCTCCATCTGATCGGCGAGCGCGCGCGGATCACGCCCGCGGCCATCCTCGAGCACGCGGCGCAGCGCATCGACCGCGGCGGGTTCGCTCGGCCAGTCCGTGACCACGCGCCACAGTGACGTCCACGCAGGGACGATCGCGCCCGCGCGAAGCTGGAGCTCTCCGGCGCGCTCGACGGCGGTCGCGCTCGTCGTGATGTCTTCGGGAACGCGCGCGGGGATCGCGAGGTACGCGTCGATCGCCTGCTGCGTGCGCCCGGCGTGCTCGAGGACTTCGCCCTCGCCGAGGAGCGCGTCGGCGCACGTCGCCTTCGCGCGGCGCGGGGGCCTGAGCTGGCCGCACTTCGCCTGCGCCTCGTGATACGCGGCGATCGCTCCGTCGGTGTCTCCGCTATCGGCGCGGCGTTCGGCCGTGGACAGCTCGGAGAGCGTCGCCGGTGCCGAGCACGCAGCCACAAGGACGAGCAGTCCGCGCATTCAGGCCAGCGTGGCCGCGATCTCGGCGATGATCTTCGCCGCACGGATCACGCCTTCGCGGTCGACATCGAGATGCGTCACCGCGCGGATCCGATGCGGGCTCGCGGTGCCAAGCAGCACGCCGTCCTCGCGCGCGACGCGGGTCACGGCTTCGGCCGCGCCGTGGATGATGTCGATCATCACGATGTTCGTATGCACGGTCGAAAGATCCACGGTGATGTTCTTCGCGCCGACGAGCATTTCGGCCAGCGCCTTCGCGTTCGCGTGATCCTCGCCGAGCCGCGCGCGATGATTCTCCACCGCGTACAGCCCGCCGGCGGCGAGGATCCCGGCCTGCCGCATGCCACCGCCGTGCATCTTGCGCAGCCGGTGGCAGCGCTTGATCAGCTCGCGCGAGCCACAGACGAGCGAGCCCACCGGGGCGCCGAGCCCCTTCGACAGACACACACTGACGGAATCGAAGCCGGCGGCGAGCTCCGCCTCGGTCGCTCCGCTCGCGACCGCCGCGTTCCACAGCCGCGCTCCGTCGAGGTGCGTGATCATGCCCAGCGCGTGCGCCTGGTGGGTGACCTCGGCGAGCTGGGCGCGGTCCCACACGATGCCGCCGCCCATGTTGTGGGTGTTCTCGACGGTCACCACGCGCGTCGGCGCCATGTATGGGTCGTCGTGCTTGAACGCCGCCTTGACCTCCGCCGCGGAGAACCGGTAGTCGGCCATCGCCTGCGTCTGCGCACCAGCGAGTGCGGCGAGAGCGCCGGACTCGTGGCGCCAGCAGTGCGCGTCCTTGCCGATGATGATCTCGTCACCCGGTCGCGTATGCGCCTTGAGCGCGAGCTGGTTCGCCATCGTCCCGCTGGGAACGAACAGCGCCGCCTCCGTGCCGATCAGCGCCGCGACGCGCTCCTCGAGGGCCTTCACGGTCGGATCCTCTCCGTAGACGTCGTCGCCGACCTCTGCGTCGGCCATCGCCTGGCGCATCGCCTTCGTCGGACGGGTAACGGTGTCGGAGCGCAGATCGACGACGGCCATGGCCGGTAGCCTAGCCCAAGCGGGCGAGATGCGTCCTACGGCGTCTTCGAGATCGGAGGGCCGCCCTCGTCGGGCTTCGGCGGGTCCTTCGGCGGTGGCTCGGGCGGCGGCTTCTGATCCGTTGGAGCCGGCGAGGGCGAACCGAGCTCCGCGCGCAGCTTGCGCTCGAGGCGGTTCAGCATGCTGACCTCCATCCAGTCGGGACGGTCCTCGATCTGCAATACGAACCTCACGCTGGTCCGCTTGTCGCGCACGACCGTCATCACCTCGAGCGAGCCGCGGAAGGTGTGGCCTTCCTCCTTGATCTCGAACAGCACGTAGCCCGCGTCGGGATCCTTGTCCGTGATCTTGAGGTGCTCGTCGACCACGAGGAACCGCACGGCCGCGGGCCACACGGCGTCGCGGGTATACGCGAGCGTCTTCTCCGAGCGCGCGAGCGCGGTCGTGGAGAGAGCGGCGACGAGGAGGAGGCTAGCCAGGGGCCGGCGCATCGGACGGATCGTCGCCGCCGGCGTCCGCAGGGGCCAGTTTCTTGTCCTCGGGGGGCACGATGCCCTCCGAGCCGTGCTTCCGCGATGCGCGAAGGTCGGCGAGCGACACCCAGGGCGACAGCAGAGCGAGCGCGCCCATGCCGACGTACCAGCTTACCTGGAGAAGGTGCTGGGTGATCGCGTACGCCAGCGCCTGCGCGTGAATGTCGCTCGTCTTGTCCATCACGGCCGGCAGGTACAGCGATAGCCCGAGCAGCGTGAACCACTGGAACTGCCCGACCAGGCCCGGTGAGTTCGGCAGCGAGATCCCGACCGCGACGAGCCCCATCACCGCGAAGCCGCCGACCAGCGATAGGGGAAGACCGAAGGCGAGCGCGAGCAGCCACACGCCGATCGCATTCGCGACCCAGTACACCAGGCTCCACGCGAGGAACATCGCGAGCTGCTTGCCGTCCCTCAGCGCCGCGAAGCCGCGGATCATGTCGAGCACCTTGGCCTCGATCGTCAGCGCCACCCGCGGCGAGATCCGGGGCAGCAGTGACATGCGAATACAGAAGCCGACCGTACGCTCCGGCCGCCACATCGCGAACAGGAGGAACACGAGCGCGGCCGAGAACACGCCGAGCGCGGTGTACGCGGTAGGCATCATCCACCCGGGCGCATCGGGTCCACGCAGCGCGAAGAACGTGCCGAACACGAGCAGGGAGATCAGGAGGCCGTCGACGATGCGCTCGACTGCGACGGTGCCGAGCGCCGCCGAAGCAGACACGTGTCGCGCTCGCATCAGACCGGGGCGCACGAACTCGCCGAGCCGCGCCGGCAGCGCGAGGATCATCATGAAGCCGACGCTCGAGATCGCGAGCAACGGGCCAGCGGGCACCCGAACGCCGAGCGGCGCAAGCAGGTGGTTCCAGCGCAGCGAGCGGCACACGTGGACGACGAGCTGCAGCCCGAGGTATGCGGCGAGGTACGGGCCGAACGAGCTCCACTCGAGGCGCTGGAACGCTTCGGCCAGCTCGTGGCGTTCGGGCGCGCCCGGCCACACGAGCCACAGGCACAAGGCGAGCATGCCGAGCGAGAGCGTCAGATTGATCGCGAGCTTCATGATTCAGTCCGGTAGGTCGCCCGCGAGGATCGCGTTCGGGGCGTGATCGAACAGGCGCGTGACGGCCGCATGGCCGAGCTTCTTGTCGATCCACGCGAGCCCGGCGGCGGCTTGCTGGAGGTCGCCGATCTGGTGCGCATCGGTGGCAACCGCGGTCGCGAGCCCGCACTCGAGCAGGTGCCGCGCGGCCTTGGACTCCCGCTTGCCATGGAAGCCGGCGACCGCGCCGAGATCCACCACGAACGCGCACGAGACCCGGAGCGTGCGTGCGAGGTCATCGTTGTCCCACAGCGCGTGGTAGCGCTCGGGGTGCGCGAGCACGGGGAGCTTGCCGGCCATCCTGAACTTGAAGAGCCGATCGGCCATCCCAACCGGCATGAGCGCGGGTGGGATCTCGACCAGGAACGCGGACGTCCCTCGATAGTGCGGGATCGTGTCGTCGGCTGCTCGCTGGTAGAATACATCATCCCACATGTTCTCGGCCCCGAGCCGGAGGGATGGGTGCGACGGCTTCCGAACCATCTCGAGTTGCGCGAGGGTTTGCTCGATCCGGTCCCAGTCGGGCAGATACTGAGCGGCCTTCTGATGGGGGGTAACGCACTGCTCGGTGATGCCCAGTGCCGCGAGCCCGTCCAGCATCGCAACTGCTGTGGACTGGTCGGGAGCGCCGTCGTCCAAGCCGTACAACACGTGGCTGTGGAGATCGACATAGCCCATCGAGGGGCGGGGTGTATCGCAACGGGTTCCCAGGCACAACATCGCGTTGCCGTGGGAGATCCTGCGTGATAATGATCGGAGGGTCCGGGTGGTGAGCCCCCCGTACGAAGGACGTTCCATGGCCCAGTCCGAGAAGCGTGAAAATTCGGTGTTGTTCTCTCTCCGGGAGCTCCGGCAGATCGAGGAGAACCGAGTCCAGGAAGAAGAGCACGCCGTTCGCTCCGCCGAGGAGGAGCGCCGCATGGCCAAAGAGGCCAGCGACCGCGCCCAGCGTGACGCCGAGGATGCGCGGATTCGCGCCGAGCGGGATGCCCAGCTCCAGATCGAGACGGCGCGCGAGAACGCCGAGCGCGAGGCGCGTATGCGCGTCGAGTCGGCCGAGGCCGCCGAGCGCCAGCGCCAGCAGGCGGCGCTCGAGCAACAGCGTCTCCAGCAGGAGATGGAGCTGCGCCGCGCCGACATCGCCAAGAAGCGCCCGACGTGGATGCTCGTCGTCACCGGTATCGCGCTTGTCGCGGCCGTGGGCCTCGTGTTCTTCGCGATCCAGCGCATGAACGAGTCCGAGAAGTCGAAGGAGAACGAGAAGGCCGCGCAGATGGAGGCCGACGTGGCCAAGAAGTCCGCGGCCGATGCGCAGGAGAAGGTCGAGCGGCTCGCGAAGGACCTCCAGGATCTCGATCAGAAGCTCGGTGCCGCGGTCGACGGCGTCGTCGCCGCGCAGACCGACGCGGATCGCTCCGCCGCCAAGGGCAAGCTCGAGGCGCTCCGCCGCGAGAAGTACGAGATGGAGCAGCGCATCGCGGAAGCAAAGGCTGCCGCCGCGCGCGCCGAGCGCAAGAAGGGCTTCAAGGTCTCGAAGGAGTGCGAAGCGAACCCGCTGGCCAAGGGCTGCACCTAGCCGACACGCGTTCGGTCGGAGTCCTTGGGCGGCACGCAGGTGCCGCCCTTGTTCGTTTGGGGCCTGCAATCGCGCCGCAGACGCCGTGTCTGATCGCTCATGCAGCCACGATTTGACGGTTCGTTGATGACCTCCCTCGCGGAGCTCCGTGAGATCGAGCAGGAACGCATCGCGTCGGAGCGCGCGGCGATCACGGCGGAGGTCGAGGGCCGCAAGCGCGCCCTGATCGAGGCCGAGCAGCGGGCGAAGGACGCCGCCGAGGCCAAGGTCGTCGCCGAGCGCACCGAGGAGATCCGGATCGCACGCGAGCGCGAGCAGGCCGAGCGGCAGGCGCGCATGCACGTCGAGGCGGTCGAGGCCACCGAGCGCGCGCGGCTGGCGGCGGCCCTCGAGCAGGAGCGCACGGTGCAGGAGCTCGACCTGCGCCGGCAGGAGGTCGCGAAGAAGCGGCCGACCTGGATGGTCGCGGTCACGATCGGCGCGGTGCTCGCGGCCGGCGCGCTGACCTGGTTCGGCATCGGGCGCCTTCAACAGGCGGAGGCTGCGAACGCGCAGGAGCGAATCGCGCTGGCACAGGCGGCCGACGCGCGCCGCGAGCGGGACGTGGCGCTCGAGCAGATGAACCAGATGGACGTGCAGCTCGCGGAGCTGAGCAAGCGCGTCGACAAGGCAATGGATCAAGTGATTGCCGCCGACGGAGTCGCTGCACGCGCCGCTGCGAAGCAAAACCTCGATCGGCTGCGGATGGAGGAAGCCGAGATCAAGCGCCAGCGCGCCATCGAACAGGCGCGCATCGACAAGATCAATCGGAACAAGGTGATCAACATCTCCGACGAGTGCAAGAAGAACCCGCTCGCCAAGGGCTGCATGTAACACCCCATCCCCGACGAGAGCGCAGTACCATCGATGCATGCGCTGGCTCGGATCACTCGCCGTCGTCGTCGCGTTCGGGCTCGCACCCGCGTGCGACTGCAACAGTAAGCTCGGCAATGGTCCCGACGCCGAGGCGTGCACGCCCGACGTGCCGTGCGTCGCCGGCGAGGTGTGTCGCTACGATGCCTGCGTGCCCGACCCGCAGCCCTGCACGACGAGCGCGGACTGCACCGGCGATACGTACTGCGACACGACGCACGGCGAGTGCATCCCGTGGGGTGTGGGACCCGGCGGTGGCAGCGATCCCGCCTGCAAGCGCGATCCGGTGCCCGGCGTGTTCTTCCCGGCGGCGCAGTGCGAGTGGCTGGCGCCGCCCGCCGGCGATCCGTTCCCGGGGCACGTCAACGTGCTCGCCACGCCGATGGTCGCCACGTTCTACAAGCAGGGCGAGTTCTCGGTCCCCTCGATCGTCTTCACCTCCTACAACTTCACCGACGGTGGCGGCGAGTCGTGCATCGGCACCGCACCGACGCAGTACTTCGGCGTGATCCGCGTGATCGATGGTCGCACCTGCGCGCAGCAGGCGACGCTCTCGAGCCCCTCGGTGATCGCCTCGGCAAGCGTGGCGATCGCCGACATCGGCGGCATCGATGGCACGCCGGAGATCATCGCGGCGCGGACGATCGGCGGCCTCGTGGCGTTCACGCTGAAGCCCACCGGGTGGGAGGTGCTGTGGCAGACGACGTCGCAGTTCGCCGACAACCTGTGTGACTGGGCGGGCCCGAGCGTCCACGACCTCGACGACGACGGCATCCCGGAGATCATCTTCTACGGCGCCGTCTACGACGCGATGGGCAACACGATCGATGAATCGATCGCATCGACGGTGGACTCGACCGGCGTCGGCTACATCCCGGTGATCGCGGACGTCGACAACGACGGCAGCCCCGACCTCATCTCGGGTAGCGAGATCTACGGCTGGGACAAGATCAACCGGCACTGGACGGCGAAGACCGCGCTGCCGGGCGTCAACGGGCACGTCGCGGTCGCGGACTTCGGCACGTACCCGCAGACCGGCACCGACGATCGCGCGACGCTCGACGGCGTCGCCGAGATCGCGGTCATCTACAACGGGATCGCGAAGGTCTACAACATCTACGGGCGAGAGGTGTTCAGCGCGAACCTCGTCGCGCTCGCATCGGTTGCCGGCGTGCCGCAGATCGGAATCGGTGGACCACCGACGATCGCAGACTTCGACGGCGATGGCCGCGTCGAGTTCGCGTCGGCCGGTGCGAGCGCGTACCACGTGTTCGATCTCGACTGCAGAGGCACGCCGACCGCCGCGACATGCCCGTCGCTTCGTACCGATGGCATCGCATGGGTCGCGCAGTCGCAGGACTACTCGTCGAATACCACCGGCTCGAGCGTGTTCGACTTCGATGGCGATGGGCGCGCCGAGGTCGTCTACGGCGACGAGTGCTTCACCCGCGTCTACGACGGCATCAGCGGCAAGGTGCTGTACTCGCGCTACCGCACCTCGTGCACCTGGTACGAGAACCCGCTCGTCGTGGACACCGACGCGGACTTCAACGCGGAGATCGTGAGCACGTCGAACTCGAACTGCACCGTCACGTGCCCGTTGCTCGATCCTATCTTCGACGGCGTGCAGTGCTTCGACGACTCCGATTGTCCGAGCGCCGCGCCATGCAAGCGCGACGCGGCGACCGATCCCCTCGGCCGCTGTCGCTGCGGCGCGGATGCCGACTGCGGCGGCGATGGCTTCGTATGTCGCGATCCTGCGGCCGGGCCTGCGGCCGGTGGCAAGGTGTGTCGCGCCTCGCATCCCGCGGGTGCGGCCGCCACCGGCGTGCGCGTGCTCGCCGATACCGTCGATCGGTGGGTGAACACGCGCTCGATCTGGAACCAGCACGCCTACTCGGTGACGAACATCGACGGCACGGGCAAGGTGCCGCGCACGAGCCAGTGGCTGCAGAACTGGAAGCAGCCTGGGCTCAACAACTTCCGGCAGAACGCCCCGGGCGACGGCGTCACCGCCGGTGCGGTCCCCGACCTGACCGTCAAGCGCGCGAAGGTCGCGTGCGGCGCGGGAGGTCCCACGATCACGGCCGAGGTGTGCAACCGTGGCACCGAGCCCGTCGGCGTCGGGATTCCGATCGCGATCTACGCGGCGGGCAATCCGCCGGAGCTGCGCTGTGTGGCAACCACCACGGAACGCATCTTCCCCGGCCTCTGCACCACCGCGAGCTGCCAGTGGACGGGCCCGACTGGCGACGGTGTTGTCGTCGTCGACGACCGCGGCAACTCCACCGGCACCAACCTCGAGTGCCGCGAGGACAACAACTCCCTCGCGATCTCCGTCGAGTGCCCGTAGGGGTCAGTTACATGCAGCAGCCGACTGCTTGACGGCATCCGCGGCCGACTTGCAGGCGGTCCCGAGCGCGGCCTTGCCCTCGGCAGGGATGGTCGCCCACGCGGCCGAGGTCTGATCGTACGACTGCTTGAGTGCGTCGCGCGTCGCCTGCGGGAGTTGTTCGCACTTTGCCAGGGCGTCGATTGCGGCCTTGTAGTCCGCGCACTCTGCGGGGAGGTCACCCGCGGCCACCGGCTTGACCTCCGTCGGCTTGCCTTCCGTGGGCTTGGCTGGTTCCTCCGTCGGCTTTGCGACTGGGTCGACCTTCTTCTCGTCCTTACCTTTGCTACCGCAACCGGTAGCGCAGAGAGCTGTCGTCATCGCGAGCATTGCGAGCATCGTGCTGAGCTTCTTCATCGTCTGAATCCTCATGGACCATCGGGTCCGTTCGATGAACGTGCGGCGCGGTCGCGAGTGCGGCCACGCTTTCTTTGTAATTTCAACGTATTGGAGCCGGTGCGGTTGTAATCGGCAAACGACGACACGGCAACGATGGTGCGACGTGTGATGTCATCCGCACGCGGCACCGCGCGAGGATCTGATGGCAGGGCACAGACCCTCGTGCTTACCTCAACGCGTATCGTCGGTAGATTGCTTCGATCCATGAGGGCGCTCACGACGATGATGCTCGGCGCCATCCTCCTGGTCGGGTGTATCGGGCCGAACAAGCGCGCCGTCGAGTACCGCAACAAGGCGCGCGAGCGATACGCCGAGGGGCACATCGACCTCGCCATCGCCGACTACCTCAAGGCGAAGGAGCTCGACAAGACCGGCAAGGTCGTCGGTCTCGAGGCCGAGCGCCGGCGGGTGACGACCGAGAAGGCGCGCGCGCTGTTGCAGGACGCGTGGGGGAAGTACGATCGCGGCGACTTCCAGCAGGCGCATGCGCAGCTGATCGCGATCAAGGACTCGCAGGAGCTCTCGAACCCGGAGACCGATGCGCAGGTGCTGCGCTCGATGGGCGACTCCGCGGCAATGGCGTGGGAGGAGATCGAGACGCTGCGCAAGCGGCGGTTCTATCTGCGCGCGCAGCTGTTCGCAGAGTACCTCGTGAAGCCACTGCCGCCGAACCACGTGCTGCGCGTGCGGGCGCAGGCGCTGAAGACCAGCGGCATCGCGTTTCACCTCGGCAAGATGCACCAGCTCGAGAAGACCTTCCCCGCGTCGGCGGCGTTTCACTATCTCGTGGCGCGCAGGCTCGGTGCGGATAGCGATCCTGAAGGGCTCGAGCTGATCGCCGAGGTCAAGCGGACCTCCGGCGATGCGACCGCGTACCTCACGGCGGCGAAGTCCGGCACGGAGCAAGCGCAGGAAGAGCAGCTCGTGCTCGCGCGTCAGGTGGTGGGCACGTGGGATCCGATGGCGGTCACCCTGCTCGGTACGCGCTACGGCATGAACGACGTGCGGCTCCTCGACGAGGTGTGGAATGGCACCTCGAAGCTCGACACCTATCCGCGGCTCGCGGCGATCGCGGTGCCGCCGCCGGATGACCTGCCGGTCGTGCTCGATGACTCGGATGCGTCGCCAAAGTACAAGGCACTCGACTTCTGGTACGGGCTCGGCAGTCACTCGCTCGAGAAGCGGGCGATGTCGACCGGCGCCGGCGGCTCGCTGCGGTTTCCCAGCAAGACGGGCAGGGCGACCTACGAGCTCTCGGGCTTCTTCGAGTCCGCGAGTCTCGGGGGCGACGCGAACGGCTATGGCACCGACTTCGTGGTCGCCGCGGTCGCGAAGGCGCCCCTCGTGGTCGGCATCGGCATCGGCTACCGCAAGGACGAGATACCGGACGCCGTTGATCCAACGATGACCGCGACCGAGCGCAGTGTGCACGTGCCGATCATCGTGCGCACGCCGATCGCGGCCGGGTACATCGGCAGCCTCGAGATGCGACTCAATCTGCTCGCGCTGACGAACGACAGGGCTCCGCTCCCGATGGAGCAGCACTACAGCCCGATCACGGCGCGCCTCTACGGTCCGATCCCGTTCCTCGGCGATGCGGTGCCGGCGTTGCGCGCCCTCGCGCTCGAAGGCTACGCCACGTACACGAAGGACTCGCCGCAGGAGCTGACGTTCGGCGGGCGGCTCGTCTATCGCAGCAACCTCGACGGCAACAGCAGCGATGGCACCGCGCTGTGGGGTCGGGTCCAGAGCTCCACGTGGGCCACGCAGACGCTCCTCGGGCCCACGTGGGACTTCTGGTTCGATGTTGGAACCACGCCGCTCGCGCGCGGTGATCGCCAGCACGGCATGGGCACGGTGTTCCGCATCCCGAACAAGGACAAGGGGAGCATCTACGAGTTCAGCTTCCACTTCGAGTCGTCGGCGCTCGGCGGCAACGTGGGCGGCTGGGGCATGGACTACATCCTGATGAAGCCGCTGAAGAAGCTCGGTGTCATCGGCTTTGGCCTCGGCTACCTGGCGAACTCGATCAGTCAGAGCCCGGCCGACGCGCCCGACGGCTACAAGAAGCCCGAACAGAACAGCTTTCACATGCCGCTCGTGCTGCGCGTCCCGCTCGGCACCGTGGCAACGCTCGGCATCGAAGCCCGGCTCAACTTCCTCGCGCTCGGCGGCACCGGTGATCCCGCGCTCAACGAGAAGCGGCACTTCCACCTGGGCGGTGGTCGGCTGTGGATGCCGCTGCCGTTCCTCGGCGATCTGAGCTCGGTGTTCACCAAGTTCCATCTCGAAGGTCACCTGGGCTACGAGCCGGGCGGCGATCGCGCCTGGAACTACGGCGGCATGCTCGTGTGGCGGCCGATCCAGGACAAGAACCTGTGATCCGCGCGCTGCTCTTCGCGCTCGTGCTCGTCGGCTGCGGCAAGGCCGGCAAGACGCCCGTTGCGCCGACGTGGGTCGGCGATGCGGATCACGACGGCGTCCCCGACTCCGCCGATCTGTGCCCCGACAAGGCCGAGGACTTCGACGGCTTCAAGGACACCGACGGCTGCCCCGACTGGGACAATGACGGCGACGGCATCCCCGACGTCGACGATCAGTGCCCGAGCGTGAAGGCCGACAAGCAAGGCGCGCCCGATCCATCGGGTTGCCCCGGCATCGCGAGTGCGCGTGCGGTGCTCGCCGGCACGACCGCCCAGCTCGACACCGACAAGGACGGCATCCCCGACGAGGACGACAAGTGCCCCACGGAGGCCGAGGATCTCGACGGCGTTGCCGATGACGACGGTTGCCCGGAGCCAGACGCTGCGCCGACGCTCGTGACGGTGCTGCCCGCCGGCGGCGACAAGGACGGAGACGGCATCAAGGACAACGTCGATCGCTGCCCGAACATGCGCGAGGACGGCGCCGATGGCGACGGTTGTCCCGGCACGGACGCGGACCACGACAAGATCCCGAATGCGAAGGACAAGTGCCCGGAAGAGCCCGAGGACTGGGACAGCGTGCAGGACGATGACGGCTGTCCGGAGAAGGACTGATGAACGCCGGCCAGCAGCTCGGCGAGTACGTCATCGAGGCCGAGATCGGCGGCGGCGGCATGGCGAAGGTCTATCGCGCGCGCCACGCCGTGCTCGACACGCTGCATGCGCTCAAGGTCCTCGACGCCGAATTTCGCACCAACGCCGAGGCGCGGCGGCGGTTCCTCGACGAGGCGAAGATCCAGGCGAAGCACCTGCAGCATCCGAACATCGTCAAGGTCACGAACATCGTGGCCACCGCCGACGCCGCGGCGCTCGTGATGGAGCTCGTCGAGGGCGGCAACCTCGAGGCCTTCATCGAGCGCCGCAAGACCCCATGCAACGCCGATGACTTCCTCGCGCTCGCCGTGCCGATCCTCGATGCGATCGGCCACGCCCACGACGCCGGCATCATCCATCGCGACATCAAGCCCGCCAACGTGCTCCTCCGGAAGACGGACGGCCGCCTGGTCCCCGCGATCACCGACTTCGGGATCGCGAAGGTCACCGACACCAGTGGCCCGGTCGCGAAGAAGCACACGCACCACGAGGCGCGGATGGGCACGCTCGGTTACATCAGCCCCGAGCAGATTCGCAAGGCGAAGGACGTCACCACGCGCTCCGACATCTTCTCGCTCGGCGCGATGTTCTACGAGCTCGCCACGGGGCGCGTGCCGTTCGAGGGCGACAGCGACTTCGACATCATGGAGAAGATCGTCCACGGCACCTACGAGCCGCCGGAGCGCCTCGCCGATCCGAAGCTGCCCGCCCGCATCTGCGCCGCGATCCGCAAGGCGCTCGAGACCTCGCCCGAGAAGCGATTCGCATCGTGCCGCGAGTTCTCCGCCGCGCTCACCGGCGGCAAGGTGATCGCCGTGGCGGGCGTGATGGCCTCGGGGCCGGTCGCGATGCGCGCACCATCGCAGCGCCGGTGGCCGCTGTTCACGGCGCTCGCACTCGGCGGCGTGGCGCTCGCCGCCGGTGCAGTGCACGTCTATGCGAGCCGCGCGGACGAAGCGCGGATCGCAGCCGAAGAGGCGACCGCCGACGCGCGTGCGAAGGCAACGCCGGTCGCTGTGCTCGCCGACGCGGCGGTGCCCGATGCGCCCCCCGATGCACCGGCGATCGCCTTGGTGCCCGTCGATGCGGCGGTGGTCGCCGTCGCGGCGCCGGTCGATGCCGGGATGGCGCGCACGGTGCCACGCCCGCCACGGGATCCCGAGAGCATGGCCGGCGTCACGCGGCTCGCTCCGATGACGACGAAGCCGCCCGCCGGGGGCACCACGTGCCGCGGTCAGTGGGTCGGCTCCGATGTCCGCGTGACCATCGGCGGGGGCACGCGGTGCGGCACGATCTCGTTCGTCAGCGGCCTCGGCGATTGCACCGGCCCGCTCGTGAGCTGCGTCGACGGTTCGACGTTCACGGGCACCTACGCGTGCCGGTTCAAGGACGTCGACCAGGGCTACGCCGGCAAGATCACGATGTCGTGCGAGGGCAACTCGATCGCGGCGACCGTGGTCGTCGGCGGCGCGCCGAAGACGAAGTACCTGCGCCGTCCGTGAGTTGGCAGTCTAGCGCCGAGGCGTCGGGTCGGGCAGTGGCGTCGTGGGGCGATAGATGTCGAACGTCGCAGTCACGGACGTGTCTGCGGTCATGTAGACCTTACACACGCCGGTGCCGGTGCATGCGCCACTCCAGCCCGTAAACGCGTACGGCAAGCTCGTGTTCGGAGTCAGTGTGACCGTCGCTCCGTACGGAATGTTGGCGTTGCACATCGTATTGCCCTCGCCGCAGTCGATGCCCGGGGTCCAGTTGCTGAAGACGCGCCCGCTGCCGTTGCCAGCGAGTCGAACGGACAGCGCGATCGGTGCCGTCGTGAACTGCTGCGGCGGACCGTAGTACGTGCCACCGCCGGTCTTCACGAAGCGCGTGCGCCAGTAGTAGATCGTGTTTGGCGAGAGACCGACGAGGTTTTGGAACACGGTAAAACCCGGCGCGGTATTCGCGATAGGGATCGTGGGCGTCGACGTTCCGAACGCTGACGTCGTTCCAAACTCGACGTTCGTCTCCCCGGTCGCGAAGTAGCTCATCAGCGAGAAGTTGGTCTTCGCGGTGGTCGACGTGATGTTGGTCGTCAGGTGGGATTGAAATTGCGCCTCGTACCCGATCGTCACGGGCTTCGTCGGCACCATCTGGAATCCCGGCTGGTTGAAGGTGCTGTCCACTCTCGCTCCCATGCTGTGCGTGAGCCCTCCCGCCATTCCGGCGAGCGGGGCGTTGTAGACCACAGGGATGTAGAGCTCGAGGTACCACTTCGAGGCAAGGGTCGTCGGGACGCGTCCCTGTGCGTTGTAGATGAACACGAGGCCGCCGTTCGGACCGATCGCGAATTGCTGCTGGCAGTCGGGTGCCTGGAATGGGGTCACACCGCCGCCGACCTTGTCGACCACGCACGAGACCGGCATCGACGCAGTGACCGCGACGCTGGCCCCGAAGGGTAGGAAGGCCTCGATCGAAACAGCGTCGGCCGTGCATCCGACGTTCTTGGCAACGACGTGGACGTAGTTGACGTAGCCGGTCTTCGGCGCCGGAGCGTCGTTGTTGTAGTAGCCGACCCAGGACTCCGACATCATCTGCGGGCCTTGCGCGCAGCCGGGGCCCGCCGCGAACTGGGAAGTGCCGTTGTCCCACCATTCGGTGGCGTGGGCGGGCGTGGCGGTGGCGAGCGTCGCGAGCAGGACGCCTGCGGAGATCATCGAAGAGATGTTCATGGCAGCGGTAGGAGCGCCGCGCCCGACCTCGTCGCAAAGAAATCCGAGAATACCTAACGTGCGGACTTCGCTCGTGTAGCGGGCGGCGACGGTGTTGGTGACCTTGACAAGGTGTCTTACGTACACTATGTAAGAGGATATGCAGTGCCTGCTGCGATGCGCGTACGCGTCCGCGACCCTGGTCACCACTCACCCGCCGATCCTCAAGCATCCGCACAAGCGCCTCGTGTTCGATCTGGCGTGCCCGCCGAGCTCGCGGCATCAGGGCACGATCGAGGTGACGCGGTGGGCAGCCGCCACTCTCCCGACCCGTGTCGACCTCGCCGCGACGGAGCTCGTGGCCCGGCCGGGCTACTTCGACTACCAGGCGCCGAGCGACGGCGTATGGCACGTCAACTTCGCTGACCCGCAACTGTTCGTAGCCTACGGGTCGCGGCTCCTCGCGCAGGACGAGCTGCAATGCGCCGAGCATCCGCTCCTCGGTTCCGTGCGCGAGGCCCTCGCTGCCGATGCGCGCACGGAGGAGGGGCTCGCGCCGACACCCGTGCTTGTCCTCGGCGTGGAGCGGCGCTGCGCGATCGCCACCGAGCCGAACCTCGACGCGGGCCGCGTCTACGGCCTCTACGGAAATCGCTTCGCCGAGGCTTCCGCGACGGTGGTCCGCGCCGCCGTGCGCGTGCTGGATCCACCGACGCGCACGAACCTGATCGCGATCGCAGCACCGATGGGCGGTCGCGGGCCCTACTGGCCCGCGCAGATCGAAAACATCCTCGTCACCGCATACACCGGCTTCGCCGCTGCCCTTGGCGAGTCACGCAGGGTATGGCCCACCGCGCTCGTCGAGGTCCGCACCGGCTTCTGGGGTTGTGGCGCCTTCGGCGGCAACCGTCGCGCGATGACGCTGCTCCAGATCCTCGCCGCGCGGCTCGCGGGCGTCGGGCGGCTCGTGTTCCACGTCGCGGACGACGCTGGGCTCGCTGCCTATCATGCGGGCACCGCCGATCTCGAGCGCGTGTTGACGGGCGGACGCGAGCCGCTCACGACGCTCCTCGAGCGCATCGCGGACCTCGACTACCAGTGGGGCACGAGCGACGGCAACTAGCTCTCCGGCAACGCGAAGCCCGGCAGCTTCGCGATGTCCCCGGCAACCGCGAGTGATCCGCGCAGATGCCATCGCCCACGTCGCGGGATCCAGCGAGCCGCCGTCCGCGAGATGGCGATCGAGGAGCGTCGCCTCGCGGATCCCGGTCGTGCCGGTGTCGGCGCACTGGACCTTGAGCACGTAGCTGAAGGCGGCGCTTCGACGGGTTCTGAATGTGCGAGTCGTTACGTTCGTTTGCAGGTCGCTCCGGCACCCGGTTTTGGGGCCCGTACGATTGTCGTGCGACGGATCGCGGGAGCCCGCTCCTGGTCTCCATGCGCAAGATGATGTGGTTGGTGGTTCTACTGGCTGCCGGATGCACCCCGATCGCGGGCCAACCGTCGGGGATCGCGCAAGGACCCTCGGCGCAGCAGCAGTCCCCGTCCTCGTGCACGCAACTGCTCGCATGCTTCTCGGGTTGCGGGGAGGACGGTGCCTGCATCCAGACCTGTCTCGGGACGAGCGATGCGAACGCCCAGGCGCAGGTCACGGCGATGATGCAGTGCAGCTCGAGTCACTGCGAAGGACAGGGTGGCGACTGCATGCAGGCGCAGTGCAGCGCCGAGGTCGACGCGTGCCGTGGCCCGACGCAGGTGGCACGAGCGGAGCCCGCGCCGGCAGATGAAGTCATGCGCCCCGGTCAGCCGCACACGACCGCGAACTTGTTGCCGTGGCTGCAGCAGGGCGATGGCAAGTGGATCGGGACGAACCATCAGTTCACGTTCTTCCCGGATGGACGGGTGATCCGTGCGTCGGGTGTTGCGCTCTACACGGACCGCGGCACCTACGGCTGTGTCTCGGTGATCAACGAGGAGGGAACCGTTCGCCAGGAGGGCGACCAGCTGATCTTGGAGTTCGAGACGCAGGATCAGAATCACTGCCGGCACCGCGAGAACGGCCCCGCGCTGACGGTCCGCTATCAGATCACCTGGTACCAGTACGGCGAGCTGCCGGTGAACCTGTTGCTCGTCGATCTCACCTGCACGCGCGGCGACTCGATGTACTGCAACAACCAGATGCGGAAGCGATGAGCAGCGCCGACCGCTTTGCTACAACGTCGGCCCCGGCGCTTGGTCGTCATGCGCCGCGACGGCGCGCAGGTCGGGGCGCCCGGTTCGCGAGCTTCATCCCGACCTGGGCAAATCGCCGCGAGGGCAGGCGAACGCCGACGACATCGATGGCGTGCGCGACATGACGCCGCAGCGCGGTGCGCCGACCGTGCGGCTCAACGTGTCACCGCCGCCGTCCAAGGAGACGCAGGCCGTAGTCGCCGCCGTCGCCCCGGGCAAGGACGACATGATCAAGGTGACGTTCAAGAAGGAGACGTGGGTCGGGCAGCTCTACAACTGCAAGGCGACGAACCGCATCGATCGCATCAGCGATGACGGCAAGATCCTCCATCGCGCGATCTGCAGCCCGGCGGGCACCAAGGAGCACGAGCTCAAGGAGGAGCCCGTGCTCGTCGAGAAGCGGTTCGCGGGCGCGCTCAAGTCGGGCCGCTTCCTCGAGTTGCGCGTCACCACCGGGGCGACCCGGATCGCGATGCCGCTGCGCGTGTTGGCGAGCAAGGACAAGAAGCAGCTCAGCGGCTACCTCGGCTTCGCGCTGTAGCGCGCTTCAATCGACCGACAACCGGATCGCGCCGAGGTCGACGCTAGAAGCATCGATCGTCACGTCGAACGATTGGCTGTCCTCCGGCCAGTACACACCGAACACCGGATCCTGGCTGACCGAGCTGATCGTGATCGTGTACGTCCCGGGGTCGACGGGCACCGCGAAGCCACCGTCGGGGCACGCGATGTCCTCGTCAAGGACGAGCTCGTGCGCGGGAGTGTAGACGCTGATCGTGGCGTGGGCGGGGTCGCCGTCCTCATCGACGCACAGCCCGATACCGCCTGTCAGCTGCACCGTGCCGAAGACGACGGGACGGTCATCCACGCACGCGGTGGCGGCGACGGACAGGAGCAGGCAGGCCGCGAAGAGCTTCATGTCGGGAGAGGGAACGCACGTTGCGGGCCAGCCGGTAACTCCGCGCAACCGCAGAGAGCACGGGGCCATGCGGTGAACGATCACCATGTTCGATGACAGGTCCCGCCACGTGGCGCCGAAACCAAAAAAACTGCGAGGTGCGGAGTTTTCCAGTCTGAGGAGCCACCCTTCAACCCTCACGCGCGCTTGCAACGATCGCATTGGCGCACTCATCGGGCACGACTATCTGTTCCTGCCGAAGGGCGACACGGATGTCGAGAAGGTGGCTGCGCGTGAATATGGACGGCTGGTGGACGCGAAGTTGCGAAACAACTTCCGGGTGCTCTACCTGGGAGCAGACGGCGGCATCTATCAGTACTTGCCCACGGGCTCCGAGAAGCTGGGGATGACCATCCACGAGGCCATGGGCCTCAAGGTTGACGCACCATGATTCCTTACGAACGGCGCCAGCTCGACCTTGGAGCGGTGGCATACGACATTCCGAAGCTGCTCCACTCGGCGTGCGAGGCGCTGATCGAGGTCGTGGAGCACAACGGCTGGCTGCCGATCACCGAGATGCAGGCATCCGTGGACGATCCTTGGGAACCGTACGAACGCCGGCGTGCTGCGGCATTCGCGGTCAAGCGCGGGGTCAGGTTCCGC